>CAMBIR010000028.1 GCA_945867665.1 uncultured Bacillota bacterium | reverse complement strand
CTGTAGAAGACATTCACAAAGGTACCGTATTTGTCCGGCTCTCTATTGGAGTCAACGCCATTGCCCACTCCTGCTATGACAGTCGTACCGTTGGAAAGAAGGACAACGTCTCTTTTGTCGTAACTCATATAGATGAAGAACGGAATGTGGCAGTAGGAATCATTACCCGGATTATTAAACAGAATCTTTAAATAAAGCAGGGAGTCGGCACTTGGTCCGCTCCCTGTCAAAATTAATTGGGTTCTTCATTTTATGCAAAACCTCTTAGCTCATCATCATTCAATAACAAACCATATACTATTTTTTGCTGATCCCTTGTTTCTACACCCATGTCAAAAAGATTTTTCAAATTCTCTGAAAGCAACTCATCTTTATGAGATATAAAATAATCTTTATATAATGGGGAGTAAATAAGATTTTGCCACATATAATTGCTAGTATCTATGTGTGAGTAATCATAATCATTAGGATTTAGCATAAACTGTAAATACTCCGAATAATGTTCATACGGTTTCAATAAAGTCAAATCAACATTAAAACCAATTAGTTTTAAAATAATACATTCTTCAATAGACGTCGTAAGCCAATCAGGATAAGTACGCATTCCCGGCTTTTCTTTACGCCTTTTATCCTCATTTTTTATAGTATCAATAAATCTATTGATTACTGTATCACTATAAGGAAGTATTTTTTCTATAAGCAAATCAAAGAGAAATTCAGTACGAATTAACTCAAGATTGCTATTTAAAAAACCTTTATATTTCTCTATCGGTAAAATATGTCGAAATAAAACAATTCTTCTTATTTTTTTGCTTTTATCTTCTATTAATTCAATATTTGTAATAAGACGATTTTTTGTTTCATCTTTAGCATATAAAGAAAGATTCTTTATCACTCTTGAAAGCATCGTGCTATGTCTTTCTTCGATTACCGGATAAACCTCTTCCAAAAGTATAGTATCAAGTAAATTCCCTTTTATCTCATTTGCATATTCAACCTTCATAGTATTCACAAGATAATTTAAGCCTTCAAACAAATCTGAGGCTATTCCTGGACTGTCCTTTACTACTTCTGTGAACATATTTGTAAATATATTCATAAGCACTTTCTTACTATTGTTATCCAGTTCTACCAAACATACAATAATATGAAAATTATACAGATACTCTATCCATTTTCTATGTTTAAATCTTACAAAACTGGCACACAAATTTTTATACTTTTGAATAATATCAATTTCATTTTCAATTTCTAAAAACTGGACTGAATACTTCTCTAGTAGTGCTTTTAATGATTTTGGTGTTATATATTTTATGAACATATCAAAATCAATTTCGTTAATCGGATAATGCCTACGGTCTGTTGGAATAAACACAGTATCTGGTTCAACAGCAGCAATTGGAGAATATGAACACATTATTGCTTTTAAATAATAAATTAAATAATTTTTAGGTTCTGCAAAATAGTCGAATGGCAAGAAATTCTTTTTAAAGAAAAAATAATAATCGTAAGCATATGCCTGGATATCCCATATATATGTATAACTATGTCCAGAATACCAAGTATTACTGTTATACTTATATCTTTCTTCTTGTTTTTCGACTAATTCACTCATTTTTAACATATTTTTTGCAGATGACTCAAAAAGCTTTTTTAGATAATTTATTGCACTATGGTATTTTATAGGAACAGTATTAAATAGTTGTTCCAATTCCTTAGTTTTGGAATCTTGTCTATTAAATAGTGTTATTGTGGCCACACGAACACGCATTTTATGAAGGAGGATTGCAATATAATCATCTGATGCAATGGTAAAAGCCTCCATCTCAATGATTTTTTCAAGTTCAGCATCACAATTGCCCACCAAATGATAATAGTATATTTTTTCATCTGTGTCTGAACATGCTTGTACTTGTTTTAATAGTTCTACGTAATCATTATTAAGATATAACTGAAAATTGGTATCCTCTTCTGTTATTAAAGGAATACTTTGGCTTAAGTCATCTTCAAACAAGTGGATTGCAGTTACTCCAGCTCTTTGGAACGTATCTATTATTCCCTGTACATTATTAACAATAAGCGCAGCAATTTGCTCATACCATTCCTTATCATAAAATACTAGTTCCGTACTCATAAAAGTAGTATGACCTAAAGGTTGAACTTGAATTAAATCTTCAAAAGAAACCTTTCTATATGATTCTAGCACATGGTACTTTTCAATCAATATCTCAGATAGTGGGATATATTGTTGAAATATTTTCGAATCCGTTATACATCTTAGAAACGAAAAGAGCTTTTGGCCTGTTGGATTTGTAAGTGATACAGGTATAGACACTTTTTCCATTAAATTATCTGGCAATGAAGACAAATCAACCACAAAAATACTTTTATCTTCAAGTCGCACTCTCTCATATTCAGATGGTGCTTCTGAACTTACCAAGAAATTAGAAGGTCTTTCAGCCACACCATAAAATTTTCTAAAATAATTAATCCAACCAATAATTAAATTCAAA
>CAMBIR010000027.1 GCA_945867665.1 uncultured Bacillota bacterium | reverse complement strand
AAATTATAATTTTCTATTTATCTAATTTTATTATATCGTTTACATCATTGGAGCAAATAATCTTAAAATAGCTTGCCATAATCCTTTAAATAAACCATTTTTTGCTTCTTTTTCTTCTACTTTATGTGATTCTTTAAAGGAATCCTCAAAATCTTTTTTGATATCTTTTATTACATTTGTATCCTTCATATAAATACCACATTCAAAATGTAAATATAAACTTCTATAATCTAAGTTTATTGTACCTACAGTTGCTATTTCATCATCGGATAAAAATACTTTGCTATGTACAAAACCATTCGTATAAGTATAAATTTTTACTCCACCTTTAATTAATGTATAAAAATAAGAAGAGGTTAAATCATATACAATTTTTTTATCTGGTATTCCAGGAACAATAATTCTGACATCTACTCCTCTTCTTGCAGCTAAGATTAAACTATTTATCATATCTGTATCAATAATTAAATAAGGTGTATAAATATAAACATACTTTTTCGCTTGATTGATAATATTTAGATAAATATCTTCGCCGGTTATAACATCATCTAATGGACTTTCCCCATAAGGTACAACGAAACCATTTTCCTTATACTTTTCAGTAAAATTATATTTGTATTTATTATAATCATTATCTTCTTTTTTAAATGAATTCCACATTTCTAGAAACATAACAGTAAAATTCCAAACAGCTTCGCCTTTTATCCTAATTCCATTATCTTTCCATACTCCTAATTTACTATTTATATTTATATATTCATCTGAAATATTAATTCCACCAGAAAAAGCAGTATGTCCATCAATTATCATCATTTTTCTATGATCTCTATTATTCATAATAATACCTGCAAATGGCGATAATTTATTAAATTGCATACATTTTATTCCATATTTTCCCAGTAATTTTGGATAATTACTAGGTAGCATAGCAAAAGAACCCATATCATCATATAATACTCTTACATCTAGTCCTGAATTTGCTTTTTCTTTTAATATATCTAAAATTTCTTGCCACATAGTACCATTATTAATAATGAAATATTCTATAAAAATAAATTTTTTGGCTTTTTTTAGTTCTTCTAACATAACAGGATAGACGTCATCCCCAAGAGAATAATAGTTTATCTCATTGTTTTTCGTTACAGGAAATCCTGCAAATTCACTTATATATTTTAATTGTCCTAAATTTTTATTATCGATTTCTTTTTTTATAAATTCATCTTGTATTAAGTATTTTTGACCGTTTTCTATATTTTCATTAATACTCTTTAAAACTTTACTTCTTTTCATATTATTACTAAGTATGATATATAGAAGTGTTCCAATTAATGGAAAAAGCATAATCAGTAATATCCATATTAAATCGCTACTTAATCTTTTACTATACTTGATAATCATTAAAACAATTATAATACTAAGTAAACCATAAACTACTTGAATAATACTTATAAATTCCCCAAATTTTAAATATATAAATAATGTTAATAGAATTTGTATTAATAAACCTATAGCTACAACAATTCCTCTTTTTACTGCCATCCACATATTTTTTCTCCTCATACTAATTCATTTTTATATGTAATACTTTTATCTGCTTTATAAATAAACATTAATTTTGAGTTCTTATCTGTTCTTCCTTTATCAAAGGATAACGAATAAGTACATTACTTTCTAAATTTTCTTTGTGCATATCAACTGCTGTTATTTGATGATTATCATATGTTGTATAATAATAAATTCCCTTATTTACATTACAGCAAGATGTATAAATTGTTATTTCAAATTTATCATCACCTAAATCACAGCATCCTCTTTGTTGATCAACGCTACCTAAAATGTGAAAAAATTGACTAACACTTGATTTTTCATCTTCTTTAGAAAAAGAATTTAATTTAGTATACGCTACTCTTATGAATCTTGATTGCGATGATAAATCACCTGGTAGACCTATTGCTCCCATTCCTCTACTATATAAACTTAGATCTAATTCTTTACTAAATTTATTCTCTGGAGATTTAGGTGATAAATACATATAATTATTTAAGGCAAACATTTGCTTATCAAAAGATGGATTATTAGTTAATACCCCTACTGGATTATCATATATTTTTATTCCATCAATAACAGACTCTACAGTTATTGATTGTGTGCTATCGGAAATAATCCAATGTAAGCTAGCTAATGGTAACTTATCATTAAATGGAGTATTTAACACATTCATTTTTTCAATCAAATTTCTAGCTTCATTTACATTTGAACATTGGCTTAAAATCCATGGTATCATTTCAAATTGAGCAACATTATCTTTTCCTTCCTGTTTTTCTTTATAATGAGCATTTCCAACAAAATTTAAACCTGCTATTGCTAACCCTTTTTCGTTTATTGCATCGTAATATAATGGATAATCTTCAGTAACAAATGCCATTCCAATTATCGCATAATGACTCTTAATGTCATCTACTTCTCTAAATTTAAATTCAAAGTTTCTAGGTGTTATTGTTACTTCATCTCCATATGAAAATTCATAATCCAATGTTCTTCCAAAATAAAAATCTTTCGTTTTATAAGTTGCTGCTGTACACAT
>CAMBIR010000026.1 GCA_945867665.1 uncultured Bacillota bacterium | reverse complement strand
AAGGTTTATTCTGACTATAATTTTTCACCCCTAACAAACTAGGACACAGCGAAAACTTTTTTCTTTTTAAGTATTTTACAAAAATAAGTAAACTTTATTGACTTCCTGATTGAAAAACTTATATACTAAAAAAGTAAGATTGGTGGTGATAGAATGTATGCAAAAGTAATAACGGAGATAACCGCTAAAGCAGTAGATAAAATGTTTATCTATAAAATTCCAAAAGATATGAAAAAAATTAAAGTTGGTTCAAGAGTAAAAGTTCCTTTTGGCCACCAAGAATTAGAAGGTTTCGTTTTAGAACTTACCCATGAAAAAGAAGATTATGAATTAAAAGAAATAACGGCATTAGTAGATGAAGAGCCTATATTAACTGAAGAAATGCTTTATTTAGGGAAAGTTTTAAGTGAGCAACTTTTATGCTCTAGAATTTCCATCTATCAAGCCATGTTACCCAAAGCCCTAAAAGCAAGTAATAAAACTGAAATTAAGAAAAAAATGGATACTTATTTAGTCTTAAATTGGAATAGAACAGAAGTAGAAAACTATTTAGAAAAGTGTCGCTTTAAGAGGCAAAAAGAAATTTTAATGAAACTTTTAGAAAGTGGCGAATATCTCATCACTAAACAGGATAGTTCAATCAAAACATTAGTTAAGAATAATATTTGTACCCTAGTTCAAAAAGAAAAATATCGATACGCTTTTCAAACTACCAAACAAGACCATCGCGTTACATTAAATCAAGAACAACAATATGCTGTTAATAGGGTATTAAGTGCAAAAAATCAAGCCAAGACTTTTCTTCTTTATGGAGTAACTGGTGCAGGAAAGACAGAAGTTTATATGAATATTATCGAAGGAATGCTAAAAATTAATAAAACAGCCATTATGCTTGTCCCAGAAATTAGTCTAACTCCCCAAATTGTCGAAAGATTTGTCTTAAGATTTGGTCGTGATGTTGCCATCTTACATTCTGGTTTAAGTGAAGGAGAAAAATATGATGAATACCGCAAAATAACAAACGGAGAAGTTCATATTGTAGTTGGCGCTAGAAGTGCTATTTTTGCTCCTTTAAAAAACATCGGCGTAATCATTATTGATGAAGAGCATTCTTCTACATATAAGCAAGATAATCACCCAAGGTATCATGCTAGAGATGTCGCAATTTTAAGAGGAAAATACCACCAGGCTCCTGTCGTATTAGGAAGTGCTACTCCATCATTAGAAAGTATGGCTCGAGCAGGAAGAAAAGTTTATGACTTACTTACTTTAAAAACAAGAGCGGGAAAAGGAAAATTACCCCAGGTTTATATTGTAAACATGAAAGAAGAGGTAAAAAAGAAAAATTTTATCTTCTCGGAACTACTTAGTCGTAAGATAGAAGAAAAACTTTTAAAAAAAGAACAAATCATTCTTTTTTTAAACAGAAGAGGATATAGCTCAATATCTAGTTGTGGTGATTGTGGAGAAGTCATCAAATGCCCCAATTGTGACATTAGTCTAACTTATCATAAGAGTAGTAATATGTTGCGATGCCATTACTGTGGATACGCTACAAAAAAAGTAAGTATCTGTCCTAAATGTCACAGTTATAACATGAAAGACTTTGGGTTAGGTACGGAAAAATTAGAAGAAGAATTACATCATATGTATCCTAATGCTAGAATTGTCAGAATGGATATGGATACAACTTCTAAAAAAGGAGCTCATCAAAAAATTATTGATGACTTTGGTAACGGGAAATATGATATTTTAGTAGGAACTCAAATGATTGCAAAAGGACTAGACTTTCCCAAAGTAACCCTAGTTGGCGTGATGAATGCAGATGCTAGCCTAAATATTCCTGACTTTAGAAGCAGTGAAAGAACATTCCAACTTCTCTGCCAAGTATCAGGTCGTGCTGGAAGAGGAGAGGAAAAAGGAGAAGTAATTATCCAAACTTATAACAATACCCATTATAGCATCACACTTGCCAAACATCATGATTATCTTTCCTTTTATAAAGAAGAAATGAAAATTAGAAAACAACTTAATTATAGTCCATACTACTATATTATATTAATTAAAATATCTACCAAAGACTATGAATTAAGTTTCCGTGAGGCCAAAAAAGTAGGAGAATACCTAAGAAGCCATTTAAGTAAAAGCACTTATGTCCTAGGTCCTGCTATGGCTAATGTCTTTAGAATTGATAATATTTACCATCAGCAATGTATCATCAAATATCAACACGACGCGAATTTAAAACAAGTCCTTCTTACTCTAGACAATCACTATAAAGGAAATAGTAAAGTATCTCTAGAAATTGACATTAACCCCAATCGTTTATAAATGAAAAGTACTTATCCAAATTTTTCTTTAAAGAAAAAGAGAAGCCTCAATAAGGGAAAAAAATAAATCACAAAAAGAAGTAACTTGAAGTAGTTTAATAAGAATGAAGAAAACAATTACAAAAAAATGTCATGAATTTATTTTCGTTTATGACATTTTATTCATTTTTTTATTCATTATTTTGTCCCTTTAAAAACGGTTATGTATAATAAAAATTTCTTTTCAACGTAATTAGTAATAAGCCTAGTTGGTTCCGAAGCATTCAAGTAGAATGTTATAGCACATGAATACAAATCATGCTATAATTTTAAGTAGAGGTGTTTTAAATGAAAAAGAAGATTTTAAGTAGCACTTATTTAAAGGAAGCCCAGAAGTATCAAATTAAGTTTTATTTAGATGAAGAAGATAAATATATTGTTGTCAAAAAACTAATAAAACTAAGTAAAAAATTTATTATTCAAAATGATGTTATTGCAATGGACGATGGGTACTACGTTATAGAAATTGTCCCTAAAAATAAAAATTATGCTCTACGCTTATTTTTAAATGATAAAAAAGAAATAATTGAGTATTACTTCGATATTATCAAAGAAAGTGGAATAGATAAAGAACTAAAAGTACCATATTTTATTGATTTATATCTTGATATTACTATTCAAAAGAATGGAAAGGTAAACATACTTGATGAAGAAGAATTAAATGATGCCTTAAAAAGTAAAGATATCACTAAGAAAGATTATGAACTTGTTCTTAAAGTAAAAGAACAGTTATTAAAAGAGATTGAAGAACAGAGTAATGATTTAATGAATTTAGACTACATGAAATATTTAAATTAGAAACAACTATTTCAGAGAACAAACAATATGGAAATAATTTTTACGAAGCAAGTGTCGACTGATCTTAAGTTAACTTTTCCTAACCTGAGATGAGTTTATTATTGATATGAAAAATAAATATTTAAGACCAGATAAAGATGAATGAATTTTGTCCGAATTATGGTAAAAAAATAAATTAAATGATATAATTATTACCGTTGGGAGAGGGTAGTAATGTTATCAAACTTAGATTGTTCAATATTAAAAGAATTAGATAGACAAAATATAAAATCAGATGTTATTTCAGTAGTAATGAATAGACTAGATACTAATGATAAGAAAAATGATTTTCTTTCATTTATGATTGATAACAGAAATGTCCTTATATCTTTAAAAGATATTTTTAGTGAATTAAATCTAATCACTAAATAGTAAGTTATCGCTCAAATTATCTTTCTAATTATAAAAAAATTGAGTAATAATAATCATA
>CAMBIR010000025.1 GCA_945867665.1 uncultured Bacillota bacterium | reverse complement strand
ATAAAAAACTAGAATTATTACTTGAATAACTTCTAGTTCTATAATACGAAAGAACAGGAAATTTCCTGCTCTTACATGCCTATTCCAAATACAACACAACTTCTTGTTGTTCCAAAGACTTCTTCATGTCGATGACTCTTTGATTTCTTGAACCACGGAACGCCAAAGTGATGTCTTTTTCTTCTTCTTTAAATGGGCCATCTACAAGAACATCTAATAAAGAAAGCATTTCATCTGTCACTTCGCAATGTTTGCGTCCGCCATCCAATAAGTCCTGGTCTAAGATAAAACCTGTAAACGACCAGATATTTTTATCAGGTAGTTCCTTACGGACACGGCGAAGTAGTTTAACTAGTTCTCTTTGATTCTCTGGTTCAAAAGGCTCGCCACCAAGCAATGTTAAGCCGGCAATGTGGCTTGGCTTTAATGCTTCAATGATTTCATCCTCTGTTGTTTTTGTATAAGGTTTTCCATAATCAAAGTTCCATGTTTCAGGTTGGAAACAATTCTTACAGTGATTCGTACATCCTGATACAAACAAAGTCACACGAACTCCCTGCCCATTCGCAATATCATTCTTTTTTATATTTCCATAATACATTTGTAACACCTCTGTTTATTATCTTTTTTATTTTAGCACATATTCATTAATGAGTAATTCATCCTTACAGCTTTCAAAGCTATAGAATTTTCTTGGCTAACTTTCCTAATGTATCAGTCAAAGCTATTTCAAATTCTCTGCTGACATCTCCATAACCACTAGAAGCATGAATACATTCATGAAGCAAAGTTCCAGCGTACGCACTTAAAGATGCCAATTGACTTCTACAAATTAAAATCTCATTCAAATCAGGCCTATATAAACCAACTGTTTCATACGCAGAATCAGAATCATAAATTTTATCTACAATATAAATATTTCTTATATTTTTAGGCTTGCCTCCGATTAAATTTAAAATATTGTTCGTCTGTTGATAAACAAGTTTTTCTTGACGGGTCATTGCCCACCCGGCAATTTTTATCGGAACAAAATTATCTTGCTGTTTTTGTAAAAAGACTGATGAGGTGACTAATCTGTCAGCATCATCGCCAAGATTCCTATTATAGTCATTGATTTTATATAAAATTTTATCGTTTAACAAAATCGGAGTATAACCATCCTTTTTCATACTATCAATAATGCTGTAATTATTTAAAGCTTCATTAGAATTAACAAAAACCACCTTATCGTTTATTTGTTGCATTTGTATAGAGGCATATAAAGCCACATCGTTCCATCCAAGCTCATCATGCATCATACCATTTTGATACGATTGTAAATCATCAATTAATGGAGCTATTACACTTTCTCGTTTACAGGACTTTAATATATCTTTTACTCTAGATGTATATGCCGTACGTCCTACATTTGTTCTTTCCCTATTCAAAGCTTTTTTTATCTGCTTGTTTATAGATGTAATATTGTATGAAAATAAGAAGTTAGGTTCCTCAGCTACTTTGATACCGTTTATATAAATATTGCTTATATCAGAAGCTTTGGCTATTACGTCTCCGTACTCATTTCTTTCTAAAACAGTTTCATTATTGAATTTTAAAAATAATCCTTTTGCTTTGTCCATATCGTTTTTTGTAATGCCATACATTGCAAAATCTGTTCCGACCATATTTGAGTTCTGCGGAGGCTCTATTACAGCATGCAAGGTAATAATATCTTCAAAGCCTTCTTTTTTAGCTTCTGTTAATGTAATCACTCCATACTTGGATGAAATTTTAACTTTAACATCATGTCTATAAAAAGTTGCTAAAGCATCCTTTAGCCCCACTCCAAATCGTCCTATCAAAAAATCATTTTGAAGCTTTTCTTCGTTTTCATTTTGAGTTAAATGATGATAATTCAACCCCCTTCCATAATCGATGACATGCCACCATCCATCAAATGAATGTCTAATTGCTATTTCTGGTGTGTTTGTTAAAATCTGTTCATCTAAAGCATTTGCTATTACTTCACGTACAGCATGGTACACTTCCCATGAATCTAGAATTTTTTCGATGTTTAAATCAAATTCTTTAGTTGCTGAAATTGTAGAATCATCTTCGTTTGTTACAGTTGGAATATGTGGCACTACAGGAGGTACTGTGTTATCACGAGGAATATTAGGCAAAATGTTTGGAAGATTATCATTCTTTTTTTCTACTTGTTTTTTTAAAAATTTAAATATATCTATATCCTTTTTATACATTCTTTCACTCTTCTATTCAATATATCATTCCACTTATCAGAATCAAATATAGCATTGTTCTGGATTTCATTTAAAATTTGATAAAACATATCAATCGTGCAAATTTTCCAAGCAAAATTTAGGTTATTAAGCTCTTCAAAATCAGTATCTCCGCAAAAAGAAACTATATCATGCATTAGTCCTATGGTATGAGGAGTGAAAAATAAATTATCTTGATACTCCTCTAATAATTCTTTTTTTGAATACACTTTTGATTTCAACATTTGATAATAATAATCAAACAAGCAAACCCAATTTAATTGTGAATAGGCATAGCCAACCAAATATTTGTTACCTCCTGGTAAATTAAATGTCTTACAAACTTCATATACAGTTTTATACTCAAATAAAACAGAATTCATCCTTAAATTCTCTTTTAAATTAGTCTTTGCTTGAATGAGGGCAGCTTCAAGAAATATCTCCCCCATTGAAGCTGAAGGCATCTTCTTTTCACAAGCATCATAGGCTTGTTTCGTAATATTCCAAGTCTGATGCTGGTGAATAATAACATATTCCTGGTGAGCATTAAGATACTCACTTCCTTTTGGTGATAAGCCATAAATTTTAGAATTTGCAACAATAGATTGTTTTTGATTATCACTTGCTGAATCATTTAACTCTAAAATGATATCTTTTTTAATCCCCTTTACGGGAATATTCCATTCTTTTGCTATTTCTTTTAATTCATTCACTTTATATTTATTAAGACAAGCTAAAAAAGTAGGCTTTTCTAGATAGCCAGCCTCAATAACTTCTTTATGAAATTTACTAGCAGAACCAATACCATAGTTTGTTGTTAAATATCTCGGATATTCTGAATCTTTTTTTATTTCCTTTCCATTTTGAGACCAAAGAAATATTGTCAACCCCTCCTCAGGAATATATTCTGTACTTCTTTCGTTTTTATCAACTACTACTCTACCAAAATTTGGTCCTAATTCTACCTTAACGCTCTTGTTCTCTGTGTTTGGAATAGGAGGCAATTGCTTCCCACTCTTTTTAAACAAATTAAATAAACCCATATATCAATACCCCCTTTAAATATTTAATTATAGTATATCATCATTTAACAGGATATTAGCTACAAAAGTCACTGAAAAAGAAGGCCTCAGAAAGACCTTCTATGATAGTTATCACAATTAAATGTTAAATGACCTTATCCATCTTCTACCTCTACATTGTTGACAGGCAATATGCCCGCGCTTTTTTTTCATCAAACGGTCTTTGACTGTCATAATATATTTCCTTCCGCAGGTTGGACATTTCCACCATACTTTGCCTGAATATGATTCAAGTATATTATCCGGATTTACGCCTAATAAAAGATTTTCAGCATGGCACCATTCCTTATCAACAAGTTCTGGATTTACCGTTTGCAATATCGTTTTTCTTTTATATTTCCGTAGTACATAAAACCTCCCAAGAAAAGACTTTTTTCAGCGAAAAAGTCACATGTCTAAACAGCGTGCCCGGTTCGTTTCCAGTCGTCCGGTAACATTTCAATATCCACTCCATCTTTCTGAATCATTCGGTATCCCGATCCATTCAGTCTTTTGCGA
>CAMBIR010000024.1 GCA_945867665.1 uncultured Bacillota bacterium | reverse complement strand
TGGTGGCACTACAAAAATATCAAAAATCTTAAATTTTAACTAGCACAACGCGTTAGATATCTTTAAAAAACTAGCTCACGAAGAAAATAAGTGTATCATTATTGTAACACACTCTAAAGAAGTATGTGAAATGGTAGATGAAGTATATGAATTAAAGAAAGTAAAGTAAACTTAGTGGTTTGCTTTTTTTGAATTAAAATACTTATAGATAACATTCTTAATAGTAAAACTTTACTAAATCATATAAATTATTATATAATAACAAAGAAAGAACAAAGGAGATATCATCAATATGATTAAATTAAATAACAAGCTATATAGTAAACTTTCATATCAAGTATCTTTTGGAGATTATCAAGTAAAACAAAATGGTAAAAAAAGGTCAGGTAAAGCACCATATATTACTTTTATATTAGATGATTTTGAATTAGAATTAGAACTAGTGTATGATAAAAAGTGGATTAAAGAATTAAAAATAAATGATAAAAAAGATATATCTAAGTATGTAACAGATATTATATATAATGATAGTAAAGGATGGATTTCTCTAATTTATGGAACATATCAATGTTTTTTAGAACGAATAGACAATGAGTTTTATCTTCTAGATTTTTACTGTAATACAATAGATGATGAAGAAGAGTTTAGTATTGTATTAAATGAAAAAATAAACTTTATACTAAACTATGAAGAAAAATAAGTACTTTAAGTAGATGAAATAATCTACTTTTTTTATTACTTAAAATACTGAAGGAGAATTTTTTCCTTTATTTAACTCTTGACAATTGAATAATTATTCAACTATACTAAATATAGTTAAGTAAGGAGGAAAGAATGGAAAGAAAAGAATTAATGTGTGACTGTAATATCATTCATCAAAATGCTGTTAATATTGCTTTAAAAAATAAACCAAAAGAAAAAGAATTAGAAAATTTAACAACACTTTTCAAAATATTAGGGGATAGTACAAGAACAAAAATTTTATGGATATTAGATCATCATGAGATGTGTGTTTGTGATATTGCTAATGTTTTAAATATGACAAAGTCATCCATCTCTCATCAATTAGCCATCTTAAGAGAAACAGGAATTATACGATTTAGAAGAAGTGGGAAGGAAGTTTATTATACCCTAGATGATGAACATATCAGTCGTTTATATGAAATTGGACTAGAACATATTAACCATAAATTGAAAGGAGAAGATTATGCGTAAATATCAATATCATATCAACAACCTAGACTGTGCTGATTGTGCTAGAGAAGTAGAAGAAGCATTAAATAAAAATGATAATTTTAATCATGTCATTGTCAATTTTAATACTTGTAAAATTTCTTATGAATCAGAAAAAAACTACAGTATAGAAGAATTAAATGAATTCATTCAAAAAGTAGAGCCAGAGGCTTATATTACGGAGACTAAAGAAGATAATAAGAAAGAATTTCATCTTTCAAGCCTTATCATAGGTTTATCTATTGGATTAATTGGTTACTTTATCCCACTTCCTAAAATAATTAAATGGATTTTTTATCTAGTTTCTTATACTATTTTATTATATCGAACGAGTATAAATGCTTTAAAGCTATTACGAAAAGGAAATGGAATAAATGAAAATGCCTTAATGACAATATCTTGCATTGGTGCTTTATGTATTGGAGAAGTATTAGAAGGAATGATGGTTATTTCTTTATATACAATTGGAAAAATACTAGAAGAAAAAGCAATCAATAATTCTAGAAATTCAATAAAAAAATTATTAAACATAAAAGAGGATTATGTAAATAGAAAAAATAAAGAAGAAATCGAAAAAATTCCCGTTGAAGAAGTAAAAATAAATGATATCTTAATTGTCAAGAAAGGAGAAAAAATTCCCGTTGATGGAATTGTTACCAAAGGAGAAAGCAAACTAGATACCTCAGCCTTAACAGGTGAAAGCGAAGAAGTATCTATCAAAGAAGGAACGGAAATTCTATCCGGAAGTATTAACTTAGGGAATATTATTGAGATGAAGGCAACATCATTGTTTTCAGACTCTACAGTTTCCAAAATCCTAAACTTACTAGAAAGTGCTACGGATAAAAAAACCAAAACAGAAACATTAGTTTCTAAAATTAGTAAAATTTATACGCCATTTGTCATTATCACAGCAATACTAGTTATGATTTTATTACCACTTATTTTTCATCTTCCTATAAAAGAAGGCATTTATCGAGGACTTACCTTTCTAGTTATTTCTTGTCCTTGTGCAATTGCTATTTCTGTACCCTTATCTTATTTTACAGGAATAGGGGTTGCTAGTAAGAAAGGAATTTTAATTAAAGGAAGCAATTATCTAGATAATTTAAGCAATGTAAGTCATATCATCTTTGATAAAACAGGAACCCTAACCAATGGTTCATTTAAAGTATCTTCAATTGAAATTATGGATAAATTTAAAAATAAGTATTCTTATGATGAGGTTGTTGATATTTTAAGAAAAGGAGAATCATTCTCTAATCACCCAATTGCAAAATCTATTCTAAACTTAAAAAAGGAAAAAGTAGATAATAAAGATATCTTAGATTTTAAAGAAAATGCCGGAAAAGGAATTGAATTTACTCTAGATAATAAAAAAATATTTATTGGCAATAAAAAACTTTGTAATTGCAAAGAAGAAGCAATGCTTCACTTAAATATTGATGGAGAGCATGTAGCGTCTGTTACCATTGATGATGGAATTAAAGAAAATTCAGAAGAAGTCATCAAAAAACTAAAATCCTACGGGATTAAAACTTATATGTTTACTGGAGATAAAAAGGAAGTATCAGAAGAAATTGGGAAAAAACTTGCAATAGATGAAATTTATACAGAAATGCTTCCAACAGATAAATTTGAACATTTCGAACAAGTTAGTAAAGAAGGAAAAATCACTATTTTTGTGGGAGACGGAATTAATGATGCCCCTGTTTTAAAAAGAGCTGATATTGGAATTTCTATGGGAGGAGTTGGCAGTGACTCAGCAATAGAAGCCAGTGATATTGTCCTAATGAAGGATGATTTAACTAAAATTCCTCTTGCTATTGATATTTCAAAATACACCAAAAAAATTATTCAAGAAAATTTAATCTTTGCTCTTATGGTAAAAACAATTATTTTACTTCTTAGTGTGTTTGGATTGGCAAATATGTGGTTAGCAGTATTCGCTGATACTGGCGTTACTTTATTAACGGTAATTAATACATTAAGAATTATGAAAAAATATAAATAGTATAGGAATAAAATACTTAATAAGTACTTTTCTCTTAGTTAAATAAATTTTATTGAGAAAAAGATTTTTAAGTATTTTTTCAATCAAAAACTAAGATATTTTCAAAATATGCTATAATATCGATAGATTGGAGGATACATGATGAAATTGAATAATCAAAATCAAAAAAAGTTACTTTATGTAGTTAAAGGAATAAATGGATGCTGTATTTTTCCTTTAGAAGAATGGATAAAATAGCTACTTTATCCAAATGAAAGAAGTACTTCTCATAAAAATATTGAAAACATGTCCCTAGAAGAACTAAAGGAATATAAAGAACAATTTGAACAAGTAAAAATGGCTGAATTATTTTTCAAATACCAAAACAAAGAATGTACAGAACTTGAACATGATTTGGTATATCACTATATGATAAATCATTCTATTGAAGAGTTGATGGAAAGCAAAATGAATGAAAAAGAATTAAACCAAGCAAAGATACTTTTAGCTGAACTAAAAAACTTGTCCTCATCAGAAATTAAAAATTATATTCAGGAAAAAAATTCGGATTATAATAATTTATCTAAAATAGATGCCTACGTTCTTCATTACATTAGTATCTTTAATTATAATAAAGCATCAACTGAAACAACCAAAAAAATTATTCAACAAAATAAAGAAAAAGAAGTTAAATTAAGAAAAAGTTTGCATAAAGATTATGGCTATTTTTCTTAAAAATAGATTGATTATTATTAGTTTAAGTCAAGATACTTAGAAAAAAACTCTGTTACCCTAGATAACATAACCATTGAGGATACAAACAATAAGTTAAATGGGAAATCAACCACTTATAAAAATATCTTTCTTTATCAGTTGATGAGTAGAGATGCCGATACAGGCGTTGCCACATTCAAATCAAGTAATAGTAAAATTACAACTAACAAAGGAGATACTTTATATGTAAATGGAAAAGCAATAAACAAATAATAAAGCAAATCAAAGAAAAATTTGCTTTTTTTCATGATATAATTAAGACATGAAAGTGAGAAAGAAAATGAAAGTTTTATCGATAAAAGAGCCATTTGCTACTTTAATTAAAGATGGGGTAAAAATATATGAAACAAGAAGCTTTAAAACCAATTACCGAGGAGAAATTTATATTCATGCCAGTAAAGCAATGAGTAAATCTGAAAATGTGGAAAAAGCAATGCCTTATTTAAAAAGTGAATTAAAGCAAGGATATATTTTATGTAAATGTAATTTAGTGGATTGTATTTATATGACAGAAGAATTTATCCAAAAAATTAAAACAGAAACCAACGAGAGCGATTATGGACTCTACGAAGTAGGAAGGTACGCTTGGAAGTTAGAATTGATTGAAGTTTTAGAAGAACCAATCTCTGCTAAAGGAAAATTAGGAATATGGAACTATGAAACTAAAAATAATAGGGATAATTGATATTTAATTTATCTCTATTCTAAAACAAAAAATAAATAATAGTAAAATTTTAAATCATTCAATAAAATACTTATTAAGTATTATCCCTTTCTTAATGATTTTTCTATTATTTTTACTTTAATTAATGACTAACTTATAAAACTTAAATATTGATGAAATTAAAAAAGATATAGTTAAGAAAGGAGAAAATTAATGAGTGAATTAATAAATATTTTATTTAAATATTATCTAACCAATCCATTAATTATTTTTATTTTGATATTAGGAATAATTTCTATTTTTTTTAAACCACAAATTATAGGATGGTTTGGGGAATATTGGACAAAAAAGGCATTAAAAAAATTACCACAGAATCGTTATAAAATTATAAATGATGTTTGGATAAGAACAAATGATACCACACATCAGATTGATCATATTGTCATATCAGTATATGGTATATTTTGCATAGAAACTAAACAGTACCATGGATTTATAACTGGAGGAAAATATGATAAGTACTGGGTTCGTCATTTAGGAAAAAAGAAATATTATTATACTAATCCAATCAGACAAAATTATGGTCATGTAAAATCTTTAGCAGAATTATTAAATTTACCAGAAGAAAAGATATATAATATTGTTTGCATTCCAAGTGAAGTAACTTTAAAAATTCAACAAGATGGTGAAGTTGTTGAGTATAAGAGTATCGTAAAAAAAATCTTATCTTATCAAGAAATTGTTATTGATAATGTTGAGGAAATAGTAGGAATAATCATAAAAAATAACATAACAGATAAAAAAATAAAAAGAAATCATATCAAAAATATTAGAAAAAATATATTAGATAAAGATCATAATAAATGTCCAAAATGTGGTGGACAATTAGTAAAAAGGGTTGGAAAATACGGTAACTTTATTGGATGTTCCAATTATCCAAAATGTAAATATGCAATATATAAGTAATTTTATTCATTGATATTATATGAGAGAGTGTAAAATAAAGTGTGTAAGTTAGAAAAAAATGAATTAAGGAAAAAG
>CAMBIR010000023.1 GCA_945867665.1 uncultured Bacillota bacterium | reverse complement strand
AAGTGTCACTTCCAACCAGTCTAAGCTGTAATAAAATAGGTACAAATCCACAGTGTTTAGATATTATAACCCCAATAGTTATAATACAAATTATAAAGAAAGGAGTTTCTAATATATGTGAAAAAATCACATAATTAGATTATACGTGATTAAAATGGATATGTACCAAAAAAGAAAAATCAGAGCAGAAAAGAAAAATAATGATAGTCAAAAAAGTTTTTCAAAAGTCCCCATTTCGTGGTACCCCGGTCACATGGCCAAAACCAAAAGAGAAATTAGTGAAAAAATCAATTTAATAGACATCGCCTTAGAAGTCATAGATGCAAGAATTCCTATGTCTTCTAAAAATAAGGAAGTTGATGATTTAACCAAAAATAAACCAAAAATTCTAATTATGACTAAAAAAGATTTATGTGACAGCGAAAAAACAAATCAGTGGGTTCATTTTTATGAAAAAGAAGGCTATCAAGTATTACTAATAGACCTTTTACATGATAAAAACTTAAACAGTATTTTAAATAAAATAAATGAACTTTCCCTTGACTTAAATCAAAAAAGACAAGCCAAAGGCTTAAAACCAAGAAGAACTAGAATTTTAATCCTAGGTATTCCCAATGTTGGAAAAAGTACTCTGATTAATCGATTAGTTGGTAAAAAAGCCACCAATGTTGGAAACAAACCAGGAGTTACCAAGAATTTGGAATGGATTCGTATCAATAAAGACTTAGAGCTTCTAGACACTCCAGGGATATTATGGCCCAAATTAGAAGGAGAAAATATTGCTCTAAATTTAGCATCAATGACAGCAATTAAAGAAGAAATTTTAAATAAAGAACAAATTGCTTTTTATATTCTAGAAACTCTAAAAAAATATTACCCAACCTCCCTCGAAAAAAGATATCAATTCGATAGTCAAATAGAGATAACTGAAATGTTTGAACAAATTGGTAAGAAAATTGGTGCCATCTCTAAAGGAGAAGTAGATTCAGAAAAAGTTGCAACAATCGTATTAAAAGATTTAAGAGAAGGTAATTTTGGTCAAGTAACTTTTGATCAAATGGTTAAATAATGAAAATTGAAAAATATGAAAAAATTGGCACTTTAAAATATCGACTATATTTAGATAATGGGGAAGTGATTGATACCTATGATGATGTAATTCTAGAAAATGAACTTCTCCTAAAAAAGGAATTAGATAATTATTTATATCAAAAAGTACTAATAGAGACAAACATCCAAGAATATTATAATTCCTGCATAAAATATATAAGCATTCGTCTTAGAGCAACCAAAGAAATAGATGATTACTTAAAGAAAAAGCAAGTAGTAGCGGAAGATAGAGAAAAAATTATTCAAAAACTATTAACAAAAGGCCTTTTAAATGATGAATATTTTACAGAATGCTTTATTAGGGATAAATTAAGATTTACTAATATGGGAGAATATCGAATCATCAATGAATTAAAAAAATTAAATATTTCTTCTTCAATTATTGAAAAATATCACGATTTAATGTCTAGGGAAGTTATGCAAGAAAAAATTATTTCTCGAATTGAAAAACAAATCAAAACCAATCGTAAACTAGATAATTATAAATTAAGAAATAAAATTTATACTACACTCTTAAGAGAAGGTTATGACAATAGCCAAATTGTAAATATCCTCAATCAATATTTTTAACTTAAGAAAAATCTTCATCAGTATTTTAAATTCGACAAAATATTTAAAAGTATTTTACTATACTATACTTGGTGATGAAAATGCGAGTATTTTATATTTATAATATCAATGATTTCTTTTATGAAGTATATAACAAATATCCTTACAAACTATATAAAATGTTAGAAGACACTTATTATACCAATCGTCATGATATGATGCTATCTAATAATTACTATGAAGCAATTACGAATAACTTCAACAAACTATTTATTAATAATTTCTTAAATATGAATCACAATCTTGATGTTTATTATAACAATAAAGCCAATATTCATTCTATTTCTAATTATCAAGAATATAGCAAATTAATGGTTAATAGTTATTGTTTAAAGTTAAAAAGCAGTATTAACTATCCTAGTTTTTTTGAAACACTTCGGAAATTCAATCATCAATTATTTGTTTGCGATTTTGAAAATCAAGATTATTTTTGGTTAGAAAATGTAAGAAAAAAGGAAGAGGAACTAGTAAAAGAATAGACAAACTGCAATTTTTCTAGTAAAATGGATTCATGGAGGGATAATATGTTAAGAGATATATTATATTTAGTAATTGGTTTAATTGTAGGGGGAATTATTGGCTTTTTCTTAGCGAGAAAGTATATGATGAAATATTTAAAACAAAACCCACCAATCAATGAACAAATGATTAAAGCAATGATGTCATCAATGGGAAGAACCCCTAATCAAAAACAAGTAAACCAAATGATGAAACAAATGAACAAATATATGTAAAAAATTTCTTTTAAAAATAATTTAATCTTAAAAAGCACATCAATAAGAAGTGTTTTTTTCTTTTTATCTAATTTTCTCCATTTTTTTGAAAATGAAGAAGGATTTTAAAAAAATATCTAGAATAATATAATTAGAGGGGAATTTAGAAAAGTAGAAATAAGGTGGGAGAAAAGATGAATTTTAAAACATTACCAGATGAAGAAAAACCACGAGAAAGATTATTCCTTTATGGTGCAAAAAACTTAAGTAATGAAGAGCTATTAATGATTCTTCTAAAGACAGGGACGAAAAAAATATCAGTAAAAGATTTAGCAGGAGAGTTATTAATAAAAAGTGGAGGAATTCGCAATTTAAAAAATATAACCTATCCACAATTAATTCAAATTGAAGGAATTGGCAAAGTTAAAGCAACTGAGATTTTAGCTTTAGTAGAACTTTCAAGAAGAATTGAAGAGAATGTTCCTTTAGTAGATGTTCTAAATTGTACAAGCCCAGAGGTCATTATTCGTTATTTTCACCATCTCTTTCTGGAAAAAAAGCAAGAAGAATTTTACGTCCTTTATTTAGATAATAAAAAGAATTACCTAGAGAAAAAAAGATTGTTTATTGGTAGCATTAATTATTCAATCGCTCATCCTAGAGAAATTTTTAAAAATGCTTATCTTTTATCGGCTTCATTTATTATTTGTTTGCACAATCACCCTTCTGGAGATCCAACTCCCAGCAAAGAAGATATCCAAATTACGAAAAACATTAATGAAATAGGCACATTACATGCTATCTTTTTAATTGACCATATTATTATAGGCAGGGATTGCTATTATAGTTTTCATGAAAATCATCATATTTTAAATACTAAATAAAATCTATTTTCATATAGTTTATTAGGTGGAAAGTTTATGAAAAATATAATCAAATTAGTAGGATTACTTATGTTAATAGGCTTTAGTTTTTTTTATACAGATAAAGTAATTGAAGTTATCCGTGAAGAAGATGAGATTATGATAAAAATAAAATCATCCGTTCCCGATTATAAAGTAAATCCTGTCGATGCAACAATCGTTAAAAATACAATTATTCCAGGATTACAGGGGAGAGAAGTAAACATTGAAAGTAGTTATAAAAAAATGAAAGAGCAAGGTGTTTTTAATCCATCCTTTTTCGTATATGAAGAAATAGACCCTGATAATCGCTTAGAAAAACATCAAGATAAATATATTATTTTAGGGAATTCGAATAAAAATATGGTCAGTTTATTATTTGTTTTAGACAATAATCGTTATTTAGAACAATTAGATAAAATTTTAACCAACAAAGAAACAACCGCTTCCTTCTTTATTGATTATTCTTATCTAATCAATAACTCTACTCGAATAAAAGAAAAAACAAACTATGAGTTTTATAGTTATGGTAAAGAAGGAAAGTATGCTCCAGATACTTTGTTGTTTTCTAATAACCTAATCAGTCGAATTACCAAACATAATGCCACTTACTGCCTAAGCACGAATTTTGATAAAGAAGTATTAGAATTGTGCAATAAAAATAATTTATACACAATAAATCCTAATATCATCGCTACCACTACACCTTATAAAGTAGTAAAAAGTCACCTAACTAGTGGAAGTATGATTCTTCTAAAAAATACCCAAGAAGTCATAGCGGAACTTCCTCTTATTATTGATCATATTAAAGGAAAAGGCTATAAATTAACCTCACTATCACAATTACTTAGTGAAAATATTGATAAGTTACAAAATTAAAAAAACATCTAAAGTAAATCAGTATTCCAATTAAAACAATTACATAAGGATAAAATATTAAAAAAACGAATTGTTTTTTTTTACAAATTAACGTATAATAATCACGGTGATGAAAAAATGAAAGAAAAAAATGAAGAAGAAGTGATTAAAAAAATAAAAGAAGTCATTGAAAAATTACGTCCATACCTTCAAAATGATGGAGGCGATGTTTTGTTCAAAAGATTTGAAAATGGCGTTGTTTATGTAAAATTAGTAGGTGCTTGTTCTAATTGCCCAATGGCAACGATGACTCTTCAAGAAGGCATCGAAACTGCTCTATTAAATGAAGTGCCAGAAGTCATTAAAGTGGTAAGTGAGGACTAGAGCCTCTTTTTTTTATCCACTCAATTTCTTCTAGTGTGGGATAAAACTTCTTAAAATACTTAAAAATATCTGCCAAATAATGTTCATATTCATCGATTCTAGAAGTAATTTTCAATACTTCTGCTTCACTACAACGCTTACTTACTACATTATCATAAACCTCGAAATAAAAACTAGGATAAAGTACTCTCGAGATTAATAAATGAATACCATATAACGAGAAATAATTATGTTTAAAATAATCATCTAATTCATCAAATATTTGGTAATTATCTAAAAAGAAAGACAACTTAATATACTCTCCAATATCCCTCGCTTTATGGTCAATGATAATATTTAGGGGATTATAAAGACAGTAGATACTATCTTCAATCAAAATTCGATCATGAGAAATTACACCAATATCAGTATTTTCTGGTTTTTGATAAAAAACAGCCTTATTCAAATAACTAATCGCATTCTCCGATAGCCCAACAAAATAGTCAAAGCACTCCGACAAAATAGGATATTTTTGATAATTTTGCTCATGATGATATTCTAAATAATCAATTTTATTCGCCCATAAGTTCGCCCAATTAGATCGCATCAAACTAGCATCATAATGAATCGTTTTACTAGATAAATAATAAATTTCTGCTAAAGTAATTCTTTTATTAATATTAATGACAATTTTAGTAAGTAAATAGGGTATTTGATTATAGTAAGTAATAATATTCCCCTCACGATTATTAATGATTTCATTAATTAAAATTCCTTTTTTTCGCATCTCTACATTCAAATTAAAAATTGCCTTAATATCAGAAATATTACTATCATAAACGAAAAAATAATATAATTCTCCGTCCATATAAAAATAATAATAATCACGATTATGATTGATTTTATCTGGGTTTAAGTTATAATAATAATTAATAACATTCTTCATAGTATCCCTCAACTAATTTTATGTAAAATATAGGCTATCATGAAGAATTTTTAGGAGGATATCCCATGAATATAGAAATTATTAGATTAAATCACACCGGAGAAGGAATTGGAAAGATAGAGAACAAAATCGTCTTTATCCCCAAGACAATTCCCCAAGATAAAGTTCGAATAAAAAACTTACAAAATAAAAAAAACTATTATACCGCCTTACCTGATGTTTACCTAGAAAGAGGAACACTTTATAAAGAAGCCATCTGTCCATACTATAGCGTTTGTGGAGGCTGTCAAATTATGGAATTATCGTATCAAGAACAATTAAAATATAAAAAAAGTAAAGTAATTGATATCTTTAAAAAGTACGCAAATTTAGAAATTAATCCCGATATTGTGGCATCCTCTCATGAATTAAATTATCGAAATAAAATTACGCTTCAAGTAGAACAAGGAAAAATAGGGCTATACCAAATTCAAACAAAAAAATTAGTTCCTATTCAAAAGTGTTATTTAGTAAAAGAAAAAATCAATCAAGTCATTCCTATTCTAAACACTATCGATCTAAAAGAAGTAACACAAATTATCATCAAAGAATTTCAAGAAAAGATAATGATTCAAATCAAAGGAAAAATAAATGTAAAAGACGTAATCAGTATTTTAAAAAACTACGCCTCTTCTATCTATTTAAACAACACCCTTATTTATGGAGAAGAAAAACTAAAAGAAGTCTTAGAAGATAAAGAATATTATATTTCTCCAAATTCTTTCTTCCAAGTAAATAAAGAACAAACCATCAATTTATACAATCAAGTAAAAAAATACTTAGGAAAAGGCAATGAAAATATTCTTGACCTATACTGTGGGATGGCCTCAATTGGCATTTTTGTAAATAAAACAAGTAAGCAAATTACCGGCATTGAATTAAATCCATCATCTGTAAAAGATGCTAGAGAAAACATTAAAAAAAATCACCTAGACAATATTAAGGTGAGTGAGGGGGATGTTGGAAGTTTATTAGAAGTAGAAAATACTTATGACGCGATTATCGTTGATCCACCTAGAAGTGGACTAGATAAAAAGACGAAATCCGGACTTTTAAAAATAAAAAGCAAAAAAATTATTTATGTATCATGTAATCCCATAACACTAGCAAGAGATATTCATGATTTAAAAGAATTTTATCGCTTAGAAGAAATTAAACTTTTCGATTTGTTCCCGAGTACCTATCATATTGAAACTATTTGTGTAATGAAAAGGAAATAATTATGAAAGATTTTAAAATAATAACTCATAATGAAAAAATATAAAAATAGTAAGGAGAAGCAGAAATGGTTAAAGATTTATGTTTTGAAATTATCGATAAGTGCCTAAATCATTGTAAGTTTTGTTCTTCTAATTCATGCCTTAATAGCACACACTCTGTTTCTTATGAAGACTTTAAAAGAGTAATTGATTATTTTCAAAAAAATGGTGGGATAGAGGAGTTATCTCTTTCTGGGGGAGAACCATTTTTGCATAAAGATTTATTAAAAATGGTATCTTATACCAAAAGTCTTGGAATAAGAACGGTTATCTTTACCAGTGGAGTAGTCTATCGTCAAGAATTTTTAGGAGGAGAAAGAGAATATTGGAAAAAAGAACAAAAAAAATATTTAGAAGAAATTGATAAATTTGAAAAAGAGAATACTTTTTTAAAAGATAAAATCAAAAAATATTACCAAAACTTATTAAATCCGCCAAAATTTTCTAAGATACCAAAAGAAACATTATTAAAACTGAAACAAATTGGTTTAGACAAAATTGTCTTTGATTATCAAGGATATGAGAGCAAAACCGATAATTATCTTATGGAGCGTCCAGAAATTAGTCGCATCTCTTTCTTAGACTCTCTCTTCAACGCCTATGCCACAGGTCTAAATATTGATATTCATTTTATTCCACTAAAACCAAATTATCAAGAAATTAGCGATATTTTAGAATTATTAGAATTAATTAAAGTTCCTAGCATTAGTATTTTAAATTTTCTTCCTCAAGGAAGAGGAAAACAAAATCAAAGAAGTTTACAATTAACCAAACAAGAGTTGCAAGAATTTTTTCTTTTATTAGAAAAAGGTGCTACAAACTATTCTGGTAAAATTAGAATTGGTATTCCTCTTCAAGGAAAAAACACTCATAAATGTAATGCAGGTTTAGAAAAATTAGACATCAAGTATGACGGAACCGTCTTACCTTGCCCAGCATTCAAAGAATTAACCGAAGAAGAATGTCAAAAATATCATATTAAGTTACCTAATATTTATACCAGTCTAGATAGCATAAAAATAAAAGGAACAGGTACTAGAAAAGAACCTCTTTGTCAAGAAATTTATAAGTATCGAAAGAAAATGAAAAAAATCCAGTAAAAATTATCTTGTTTAAGGGAACATTCAAAAATAAATGTTAATATTTTCTAATTTATAATTTGATAAAAAA
>CAMBIR010000022.1 GCA_945867665.1 uncultured Bacillota bacterium | reverse complement strand
TTTAAAGGGTTCTCAATAAACTTAAATGTGTTCCTGTATTCACCAGAAGATTACAAGAATTTTGAACTACTTGCAAAAAAGTCTGGGCGCCATGGCCACCATGTTTCCAACATTTAATCCTTGCCCCATCAACATTGACAGAGCCGCCATCATAGAAAGTATCTTTTTCTAAATCTACTTTTCCTTCTTCTAAAGCGGTAGCTAGGGTTACAATTTTGAAAGTACTTCCTGGTTCATAACTCGCCCAAATGGCTAAATTTCTATTAATTTCTTCAATAGAATAATCTTGATAAGAATTGGGATTAAATCCTGGACGGGAAGCCATACCTAAAATTTCTCCTGTTTTGGGGTTAATAGCGATTGCCCAAGCACCATCAGCTTTATATTTTGTCATGGCATTTTCTAGTTCTCTTTCGATAGTATTTTGAATATCATAAGAAACGGTTAATTCGACATCTATTCCATTGGTTGGTTCAACATAATTTTCTACTTTTTTTAAACGTTTTCCTTTAGCATCACTATAATACTGAATAGAGCCTGCACTTCCTGTTAGATATTTATCATATTGTAATTCTAGGCCACTTAAACCTTGATTATCGATACCAACGTATCCTAGTACATGGCAAAGAAGTTTATCATAAGGATAGATTCTTTTTGACTCTTTTACTAAATATACTCCTTCGTAGCCTAGGCTTTCTATTTTATCTGCTTTTTCATAATTTAATCTTCTTCCTTCGGGATGAACTCTTTCAATAGATGAATTTTTGAAAATATGCTCACGAATTGCTTCAACATTGCATTCTAGAATGGCTGATATTTCTTTGGCAATTTGTTCTTTTTTATCAGGGTCAATTTGATTTGGAATAAAAACAAGAGATACTGTTGTTAAGTTATCCGCGATTATTTTTTTATCTGAGGTCATAATTCTTCCTCGATTTGCTTCAATGGGTAAATTTCTACTCCATAGGCCATTTGCATAAGAATTTAATTTTTTATAGTCAATAACTTGAATATAGAAAACTTTACTGATGATTAGAATAAATAGAAAAATAATGATGATAAAAACAATTTTAATTCTTTTATGAATATATTTAGAAAACATTCGCCTCACCTATTAAATGGTATTATCAAGAAATTTAAAATATTAATTAAAATACTGATGAATATTTATTTTTTAAGATAATATTTATTTAAAAAAACGAATATTTGCTTCTCTAACGGAATCAAATCCAGAACAATTGCACTTTTAAACTTCATCAATCAAGATAAAATTATATGTTTTATTTCGCAAAAGTCAATTTTTTTCGTTTTTGTGAAATGATGGTGCGATTTAATAGTTTTTTTGATGATTCTATTTTAAAAGCAAGATATTGCTATCCTGCTTTTTATTTTATTCTTTTACTTCAATAGTAAATGATTGCGAAGTATTGTTCTCTTCTACTCTACTAGTATTATTTGTTTCACTGGTTTGATTATCTTTTTTTATTACACCACTATCTTGAGGCGATTTTTTTATTTCCTGTTGGATGTGCATATTCTCATAGCCATTATTATGATTTCTTAAGGCTTCATCATTATAGAGATGAATACTTGTTAGGGTAACTAGAAATAATATGATGGCTAAAACGACATATCTTGTTAATTCTTTCATTTTATCACTTTCTTCACGAGTAATATTATACTAATAGTCATTAAAAAAATCAAGTACAAGACTTAATTTTTGGCTTCGTCAAAGATATTGTTATCATAATAATGAACATCATCTTTTAATTCTTTTAATGTTTTGGTAGTAATTAAAAAGTAATTATCGCGGGTAATGTTTTTGTCGCTTACAGGGTCATCCCAAGTTAAGTCTAAGTGAAGCCACTGGCCATCTAAATAAACTAAATTCCAAATATGTTGGTCATTACTGATTTTATAATTAATAATATTTAATTTATCTAAGAATAATTTCATTGCATCTGAGTAGCCACTGCAAATTCCATATCCTTCTAGCAAAACACCATATGCTGTATTGGAATGATAAGTTTTATCATTCACATTTTTTGTCTTTAGGGTATCATATTCAGTGTGATTAATAATATAATCGTGAATGGCTTTGATTTTATCACGAGTACTCATTTCAGTTTTGACGGTTTCTTTTAAGATTTCATCTACTTTAGTATTTAGTTCTTGTTTTTCTTCTTCGCTGTAAGTGTGTTTAATTTCAATTTTAATAATGTTATCATCAAAATTGAAAATAATACTATCAAAGCTATTAAACGGATGTACATAATCATTTAAAATGCTTAACATATTGGTATCGCTGGAAATTGCTTCCATATCACTATAACAATTGGTATATTCTTTTGCACAATAACGCTCTGATTTTGTTACTCCAGAATTAATTAAATAATAAATAGTATCTACGATTTCCTTCATTGAATGCACTTCGGCTTTTTCATAATTTTCAACATAATCAAAATGGTCTTCAATAAAATAATTATTTTCTACTGTATTTCCATATTTTCTTTCCACGGTACGAGAAGTGAGCAAAAAATCGATATCACTTTTAAAAAAAGTGCATACTGTTATAAATGTTATGATAAAAGCACCTACAGTTACAATTATTTTTTGCCCCAAACTCATAATCTCACCTATTTCTAATTTCTAGTATCATTATATCACAGGAAAAATAAAAAAAGAAGTAAATTTTACTATTTTACTTCCATTTTGTTAACTTTTAGTGTTAAACGAGATTTCTCTCTGTCTACTTTATTTTTATGAACTAAACCTTTAGACTTAGCGTTATCTAAACTCTTAATTGCAAGTTTTAAATATCTTTCTGCAGCTTCTCTATTTCCAGCTAAAATAGCCTTATCTGTATTTTTGATTGCATTCTTAACTGTTGACTTTAACATTGTATGCTCTAAGGTTCTTTTATTAATTTGTTTAATTTTTTTCTTCGCATTTGCTACATTTGCCATGTTCTCACACTCCTTCCAAGTAACTACATACAATTTTAACAAATATTTTAAAAAAAGGCAAATAAAATATGCAAAAAGCGCAAAAAATATAATTAAATGAGGTGAATTTAGATGAAAAATAGAATTCATTTAGAAAAATTTAATGTAAGAACTGATTTGATTATTGATGAGAAAATTGAAAGTAATATTGTTAAAAAGAAAAAAATAAGTGATAATCTTACTATCTCTAATATTGAGGTTACCAAAAATTTAAGTACTTTACTTCAAAAAAAAGAAGGAACTTATGTCACGCTAGAATTTCAAGATATTACCAATCACGAAGATGCAATGGAGGTGGAGAAATATTTAAAGGAAGAACTTATCCATTTATTTTCTAAATTGAAAATAAAAGATGGGGATTCTTGTTTGGTAATTGGTCTTGGAAATAAACTAAGTACGGCAGACTCTCTGGGGCCTAATAGCGTGGAAAAAATTATGGTAACTAGGCATTTGTTTGTTTTAGGAACTAATGTAAAAGAAGGGATACGAATGGTATCGGCGATTAGTCCAGGGGTGATGGCTAATACGGGAATTGAAACATCAGATATTATTTTAGGAATTGTTCAAAATATAAATCCTGACTTTTTAATTGTAATTGATGCCCTAGCTTCTTCTTCTATTTCCAGAATTAATCAAACGATTCAAATTACTGATACGGGAATTCATCCTGGAAGTGGTGTTGGAAATAATAGACGAGAAATTAGTTTAGAAACGATTGGAAAGCCAGTTATTGCAATTGGCGTACCGACGGTTGTGGAAAGTTCTATTTTAGTTAATGACACGATTGATTATTTATTTAAGCATCTTTCCTACATTAAGAATCATTATCAGGAAAATAAGTTAATATTTTCTAGAAATAGTAAGCGATATTTAGAACAAATTGAGGAACAAAATTTGAGCAAGCAGGAAAAAACTGAGTTAAGTGGGATTTTGGGAACGATTGATGATGAAGAAAAAAGAGAATTAATTATGGAAGTCTTAAATAGTATTGGTTACAACATGATTGTTACTCCAAAGGAGATTGATTTTTTAATTGAAAAGTTAAGTGACGTTATTAGTAGAGCTTTAAATCAAAGTCTTCATCTAGAAGTGAATGAAAACGAAAAGAAGGAAAATACTTAGTTAGTACTTTCCTTTTTATTGATATTAGAATGGGAGTTTAAAGTTCCCTTTGCTCATCATTTTCATCATTTTTTTCATTTCTTCAAATTGATTTAAAAGCTGATTTACTTCGGTAACGGTGGTTCCTGAACCTTTTGCAATGCGCATTTTACGAGATGCCTTTAAAATTTCGGGATGTTTTCTTTCATATGGAGTCATTGAGAGAATAATTGCCTCGGTATGGGACATTTTTTTAGGGTCTACTTTAACATTGCTTAGTCCCATTTTCTTAGCACCTGGAAGTAACTTTAATAAATTTTCTAGTGGTCCTAATTTTTTGATTTGTTTTAATTGGTTTAAAAAATCTTCTAAATCAAATGTTCCTTTGGACATTTTTTTCACCATATCTTCGGCATCTTTTTCGTTGATTTCATCGGTTACTTTTTCAACTAAAGATAAGATATCTCCCATTCCTAGGATACGGGATGCCATTCTATCAGGGTGAAATTCGGTTAAGCCATCCATTTTTTCACTGATACCAATAAATTTAATAGGAAGATTAGTTAAATGTCTTACAGATAAGGCAACTCCACCCCTAGTATCTCCATCTAGTTTGGTTAAAATTACACCGGTTAATGGTAATTTATCGTGAAAACCAGTGATAACGTTGATTGCATCTTGCCCCATCATGGCATCAATAACCAGTAATGTTTCATCGGGATGAATCGTATTTTCGATATTGACTAATTCTTCCATTAACGTCTCATCGATTTGTAGGCGACCGGCAGTATCGATTAAAATGTAATCGAAGTTATTTTCTTTAGCATAATTGCATGCATTTTGAATGATCTCGACTGGGTTCTTTTTTCCTTCTGAATAAACTTCTATTCCTAATTCTTTACCGATTGTTTTTAATTGATCAATAGCGGCTGGTCTATAAATATCACACGCTACTAATAATGGTTTCTTTTTATGAGTTTTTCTTAAATAATTGGCAAGTTTTCCGATAGTAGTGGTTTTCCCAGAACCTTGAAGTCCTACTAACATAGTAATGGTTGGATTTTTATCGATTGCTAAGGTTGACGTTTCTCCTCCTAATAACTCAGTTAATTCATCTCTAACAATACGAACGAATTCTTCTCCAGGAGATAATTTTTGATTAACATCGGCACCTAAGGCTTTTTCCTTTACGGTATTAGTAAATTCTTTTACGACTTTATAATTTACGTCTGCTTCTAATAATGATAGCCTAATTTCACGCATCATATCATTGATGTTTTCTTCCGTAATTTTTCCATATCCTTTTATTTTATGCATTACATTTTGTAATCTATCGCTTAAATTTTCAAACATTTTGTATCACCTACTCATGATTATAACGTATATTTCATTTTTTTTCTATAAATTAACTAAAAATACTTGATTTTTTGTTATTTTTACTTTATAATTAAAAATGTCTTAAGCGAAGGATTACTTACTTTTGTTGGTTAAGTTGGTAATTATTTGAGAAAGATATTGTTAGTGCAGGTGTAGTTTAATGGTAGAATAAGAGCCTTCCAAGCTCCTGACGTGAGTTCGATTCTCATCACCTGCTCCATTTGAAATCAACTTACGGACTTAAAAGTTCGTGAGTTTTTATTTTATATAAAACTTTAAAGTTCTCTTATCACAGAAAGGAGGACTTTTTTCATGCTTGATTTTAAAGTAATTGAAAAACTAAAACCTAATAAAGATTTAACTGGCATCTTAAAAAAACTTTAAATATACAGTTAAATTAGGACAAATTAAAACTATCTTGCACACCAATCTACAAGTAATAATACCTACTGAATACCAAATTACATATCCTACTGCTCTTACAATACTTGAATACAAAGTTAATGAAATATCAAATAAGCCTTTTTATATTAAAGAGCATAATCAAAAATACAATATTAAAGAAATTACACAATTTTTGAAAAAGTTTTAATTTTAGACTATACATTTTGCTTATTTGTGAGGAAACATATGAGAAGTATTTTAATATTTCTCGAAATTTAGTGAAAGGAGGAAAACTATGAGATGTGGTATTTATGTAAGAGTATCTACTGACGACCAAAGAGATAATGGTTATTCTATTGATTCACAACTTAGAATGATTAAAGAATATTGTGAAAAGAATGAATATGATATTGTTGATGTTTATAATGATGCTGGACATTCTGGAAAAGATTTGATGAGACCCGAAATGCAAAGATTACTAAAAGATATTAAATCTAAAAAGATTGATAAATTAGTTGCAATTAAAGTTGATAGACTTACTCGTAATAATTATGACGGTTTTTGGCTACTTAATTATTGTGAGGAACATGATGTAAAAATAGAACTAATACTCGAACCTTATGATGTATCTACTGCTAATGGTGAAATGATTTTTGGGATGAATTTAGTATTTGGTCAAAGAGAAAGAAAAGAGATTGGTGCAAGAACTAAACGAGCCATGGAAGAAATGGCATTAGAGCGTATTCATCCTAGTAAAGCACCTTATGGCTATATTAGAAATAAGGAAACTGGTCATTTAGAAGTAGAGCCTATCGAGGCTGAAGTTGTAAAAGAAATATTTGAATTGTGCAAACAAGGTAATTCTACAAGAGGTATTGCTACTATTATGAAAGATAATAATGCCTATTTAAAGCAAGGAAAATGGAAATCTGATAGAGTTTATAAAATACTTTCTAATTCTATTTATATTGGTATCTTTGAATATGGAAAGTACAAAAGAAAACCACAAGATATTTTAAGAGTTGAAAATTATTGTGAACCAATTATTGATGAAGTAACATGGAATGCTACTAGAAATGTTTTAGTAAAAAACAAACATTCTAACTATGGAGAATATATTCATTTGTTTTCTGGTTTAGTAAAATGTCCTATTTGTGGTGAGATAATGTCATCATCAGAATCTTTTAAATATCCTAACGGAAAGCAAAAAGTTTATTACCATTTAAGATGTAAAAATCATAATTGTAGTGGATTTGGAATTCATTATAATACTGAAAAAATAGAAACGAAATTAAAACAAGTATTAGAAGAATTAACACTATTTATGCTTTATATGGATAATGAAATTATAACTTGTAATTCTACTAAAGGTGATGATGTAAAAGATATAGAAAAAGCAATCGAAAAATTAAAATTACAGGAAAAAAGATTAGTAGATTTATATTTAAGTTCTAATTTAGATGTCCAAACAATTAATCATAAAAATGATGTTATCAAAAAGGAAATTGATAAACTAAATCAAAAGAAAATAAGACTTGATTCAGATAATAATTCTAAAGAATATACAATAGAACTTGTTAAAAAATTAGATTGTACTGAGAAAAATAACACTTTATTTTTTACTAATATTAAAAATATTGGATTTGCTTTTCTTTATGATTTGTTATCAAGAGAAGCTAAAAGAGATATGATTCACAGACTTATATCTATGATAGAAATTAAACGTGATAAAAACTACAATATTAAAATTAAAGATATAAAATTCACAGATGAATTTATAACTAAAAGCAGTAAAAAATACTTAAAATATCTTAATACTATTATGAATGATAATAATATTGGAATTAAATTTCATAAAGAAATTGACAAAATTGAGTTAAAAAATATGGAATCAAATTATGATATTTTATCAATTAAGAAAATGAAACACAAAGAATATTCTAATAAATTTTTAGAAGAATTTATTATTAAATCACAAGAACATTTATATATAGATGGCATTGTCAGTTGTCCATATACTGAGAAAAATGTTATTAAAGATATTTTAATATTAGTGCCAAAAAATGAATTAATTAACACTATTTAAAGAAAGAATGATAAAAATGAAAGTTACTTATACAAAAAAAGGAGATTATTTATTACCAGATTTATATTTAGAAGAAGACGAAAATTATGGAAGGCTTGGAAGATATGGAATATTAAGATTACACTTTATTGCACAAAACAAGAGGGCACTTTATGAGACATTATTGATGACAAATAAATTAACTCATCATCTTCTTTTAGAAAGTAGATCTTGTGAGAATTATTATGAAGAACTAATGGAAAATTATATCAAAAATGATGAAAGACTATCTGAAAAAAACAAAGAATTAAATCCATTAGAATGGACAAAATTAATGAACAATTACAAAAATACAGCAGAAGAAATTGTCTTAAATAAATATGTTTTTATATAAATAATCTTTAAAAAAGAGGATTAAATTATCAAAATAATTTAATCCTCTTTTTATTTTTTCTTGAATACGGGAATAAAATATATGTCTAGCCAGCACTGAATTTGTACTCCCGTACAAATTCGTAAGTGGGAAAATCCCAAACCCTTTAATGGAAATAAGATTATTAATTTGCAAATAATTTTAATTATAAATTGTAATTTGTATTTGTATTATAACTTCCTTTATAAATTGTTTTTTTAAACTAGATTCAAACGATTTTTACTACTTATATTCTAAACAAGTACCTATTACTACTGTCAAAGAGAATATCAAAGCTGAACAAATTAAACCTAATAAAAATAAATTTAATGATTCCATAATAATTAATAAAATAATTCCAAGAATAAAACTATTTCTTAAAAAATTCTTTTTCTTCATAAAT
>CAMBIR010000021.1 GCA_945867665.1 uncultured Bacillota bacterium | reverse complement strand
CTGCTGATTGAATCAAAACGTTTGGTAATTTTATCTGTGGTAATATTAATATTTTCAATATCTTTATTAACGGTTTCAATGCTTCTTGTTAGTTTTTCCCATCTTTCTTTATATCTTGAAAATTCTATTCCTAATTTGTTTAACTCTTCATGAATAATAGAAGAATACTTATCTCTTTCAATATTTTTTAAAATTACTTGAATTACTGTTAGTGTTGACATTAGTGTTGTTGGTGAGGTAATCCAAACTCTTTTTTTATTTGCATATTCAATTAATTCTGTGTGATAGGCATTTAGTTCGGCAAATATTGCTTCGGCTGGGAGAAACATGATAGCTTGGGAACTAGTAAGATTTGGGATAATATATTTAGTACTAATTGCGTCAATGTGTTTTTTTACATCTAACTTAAATTGACGTTCTGCACTAACACGTTCTAATTTATCTTTAGTTCTATCTACCATGATACGATAATTTTCTAAAGGAAACTTAGAATCAATAGCGATTGTTCCTAATGGTTTTGGGGCAAATATGACTGCATCGGCAATGGTATTATTGGGAAACGAATATTGAATTTGATAAATTCTTGGATTGTTTTCGCCAAAAATATTGACTAGAATATGATTTAAATTTACTTCTCCAAAAATTCCTCTTGTTTTTTTGTCGGTTAAAATACTTTGAAGGGAGACAATATCGGTAGAAAGACTATCTATTTTCTTTTGAGCTTCATCTATTTTGGTAAGTCGTTCTAAAATATTGGTAAATGTTTTGTTAGTTTTGGCAAAATTTTCATCTAATCTTTCATTTACTTTTTCATTAATAACAGTAAGACGATACTCTAACATTTCATTTAAGTTATTAAAGTCTTCATTCATGGTTTTTATGATATCTATTTTAAAATTAGACATTTCTTTTACTGAGGTTGTTTCTAATTTTCCAAGGCGTTCTGTAATATTTGATTCATTAATATTTTTAGAAATAGAGATAATTAATAAAATAATAATGATAACAATTCCTATTAAAATGATATATTCTAACACACTAACACTTCCTATTCTTAAGATTATTTTATCATAAAAATAGGAAATATCGTATATTTTTAGAAAGAAAAAAATACTTATCTTTATTTTGTTTCTGAATTAATTTATTTCTTTAGAAGTATTTTTTACTATAATGATTCGTGTTTAGTTATTTTTACAATTAGCGATCTGATACTCTTTAAATCTTCGTCTAGCTTTTATTTTAGTTAAATTTCTTTCCTTCTCTTCTATGGGAAGAATAGTGTTAATGGAGGGGAATTCAAATTCTTTTACAAAAGTAAAACCAATAGTAAGTTGTTCTTGGTCAGTGTATTTTTTTCTAGTGATTAAATCTTGATATTCATCTAAAGATTTTTTTAAGAGAATGGTTTCAAATAATTTTTCTGAAGTTGGAATTTTTATTGGTCATTCATAAGTATTAATAACTTCCTTTACTTCTGTAACTTGGTAGACATAGCCAATAAATAAGTTTTCATTTTTCATATTTTTGTTCCTTTCTAATTTAGTGTACTGTATCATAGGTTGTTGATTTTTGCTAGAAATTATGGTAGGATTAACTGAAAAAAAGGGAGGAATATGGTATGATAAAAAATGAATATGCTGTTTTAGATAATGATTTATTGATGATTAATCAATTTTTTTCTAGCCTAAGGCAAGAAATGAATCCTAAATTATCTTTAAGAGAAGTAAGCAAGTATACAGGAATTTGTGCTTCAGAGATTTGTCGTCTTGAAAAAAATGAAAGAGACTTTAACAGTTTATCGATACTCTTAAAATTATCTTCTTTTTATAATTTATCCAATGAGCAATTTGTTTCGTTTTATCACCTTTTATCCAGAAAGGATAGCAATTTATTTCCTCATCAAAAAATATTTCCAAAGCGTAAAAAAATTGAGATAAAAAAAGAAAGTTTAAAGAAATTAAGAGATTTTTTTGTAAAGAGAAGAACAGAAGAAAAACTATCCTTAAATTCCGTTGAAAAGTTTATTGGGCTTACAGCAGGAGAAATACTTAGAATTGAAACGGGGTATCGAAAGGAAATATCACTCCGAAGTTTGATTGCTTTGAGTAAATTTTATGATGTTTCAGATAGTCAAATTATTGACTTTTATATGAATGCTATAGATGAAGTAAATGTTAATTCCTTAGCGAATTCAAAAGAAAAGAAGTTAGGTAAATAAGTTTTTAAATTACTATCTTGTTATCCACTAAAGTTTATGTTATATTAAAAAAGAGGATGATAGAATGTATACTTGTAAAGATGCTAATCAAATTGAATTATATACCCCAGGGCTAGTGATTACTCCTGAGGGAAGATTTATTACAATGAAAGAAAATGAAAATCATGATGTTTTTTTTCAAAATATATTAGGATATTTATTAAAGAATAATGGTAGTGATCCAAGGAAGATTATGAATGAAAGGAATTTAGCCACTTTAATGACTATGCTACTTCAAGAATTTCATTACCTTCCTTATCAAGGATGCACTTCTGGGGATAGGGAATATAGAGAAGGCGATATTTTTATTTCTGCTCTAGAGGAAATTTCTACTCCTCAATTAGAAGCAATCGTTCAGTTAATTGATAGTATGAAGAATCGTTATCATTATGATATTTCTATTTTTCAAATTAATTGGGATCAAACAATAGGAGATGCAATTCTTGATAAAGAAGTTATAATTAATGAATTGGAAAAAAGAAAGAGAAAAAAAGCAAAATAAAAGATACTTATTTTATTTCATCTTTAATTAAAGAATAATAAAATGAAGTATTTTTTTATTTGCTATAAAAAATTAAAAATGCTATCCTAGCCATTTCTTTAATTTATATTTAAGTCTTGATATTCTTGACATAACATTTGATGTTTTTCTGTTATTTTGGTATTCTCTGCTTTTTCTAGGGAGTACCAACCATTTTTAAACATTAGTTCGTAAGTTTCTCTTTGGAGCGAGGATATTTCTTTAAAAGTATTAAAATAACTTTGATATAAATGTTCATTACTTGCTTCTGTTAGAGCGATTGAATAATTTTTTTCTAATTCTTTTAATATTCCTAATAGACATGTTAGGTAGTCCTTTTCATTCATCTCGATTCCTGAAGGTACTTCTGTTTTAGGATTAGATATTTTGTTATTATTCATTAGTACCTCCTTCATTTAGTAAGGATAAAACTAAGTTTAAATTATTCTGAAAAAGATTGTATCCTTTTGTTAATATTTCTTTTATTTCTTCACTTTTAACTTGATTTACTGCAACATTCATTTTTTTTAATGCACTATAATTCCAATTAAACATATCACTTAGATAATCTAGGTCTTTTCCTGTAATTATCGTAGGCACTTCATTATAAATTTTGTTTTCCATAAAAAAATCTCCTTTCATTTTTATTATGAATAAAAGAAGTTTTTTTAAACAAATTTTAGTGAAATATTAGAAAAAATAGTAAGAATTAAAAATACTTCTTATTATTTTTCCTAAAAAGTAAAGTAACTGATTACACAATACTGATACATAACCAGTTACTTAAATGTTTTCCACAGAGCTGTGGATTATTTTTTTCTTTTTTCATAATTACAGATTGCTTTTAATTTACATTCACTACAATTTGGAGCGATTGCCTTACAATGATATCTTCCAAAGAAAATAAACTGATGATGCGCTTTAATCCAATTTTCTTTTGGCATTTTTTTCATCAATGACTCTTCTACTTCTTTTACCGAAGCATTCATTTTAGCAAGTCCCAATCTTTTTGATACTCTTTCTACATGAGTATCTACCGCAATGGAAGGGACATGATAAAACTCTGATAAGAAGACGTTAATTGTTTTTCTTCCTACTCCACTTAATGTTTCTAAATATTTTCGATCATTAGGAACGATACCATTTTGTTCCTTTACTAATCGCGTGGCAATTTCTTTGATAAAGATACTTTTCTTTTTAAAAGTGCCTATTGGTTTAATAATTTTCTCAATGTCCTCTGTTTTGGCTTCTGCTAATTCTTCTAAAGTCGGATACTTTGAAAATAATATTTTTGTTACCATATTTACTCTTTTGTCGGTTGTTTGAGCACTTAAGACAATTGCTATTAATAATTCATAGTCTTTATTATATTCTAATTCGCAATGAGCATTAGGAAATAAGGTATTCATATAATTTAAGATACAATTGATTTTTTCATTTTGTTTCATTACTCATCCTCCAACCAATTATAGTCATAAATTGGCTCTTTTGGTTTAATGGTTTTCCGATAATTTTTCTTTTCTTCTAAGATATCTTTTTTTGTTTTGATTCCCTTAGTGCGCCAATTGAATAGAATTCTATCAATATACTTTAAGTTTCTAGCGTTATTATAAATGGCTTCTTTTAAGGCCTCTTTGATTAATTCTTCGCTGTTGCCATCATGAAGCCATTCTTTTATTATTTCTACTTCCATTGGCGAAATCGTTCGACCTAATTCTGTTTCAAATAAAGTAAAGAGATCCGTATTAATGGTTGCTTCATGATTTTTATCAATAATAATATTAAATAATTTATTATAAAGAAGGTCTAGATAGATATACTCTTCTTTTTTACCAGATGGATTGTTTTCTACCTTAATTTCTAGTATGGCTTTTTCCGATAGGTCATTTAAAATTTGCATGGCTTTATAAGGCTTCATCCCTATTTCTTCCGTGAAAAGACCAGGGTCATAAACAATTTTATCCCCCTTATTGATGATACAGATTAAAATGATAAGTTCTTCTTCAGTAATATTTAATTTTGTGTAATATTTTAATAACACTTTAGGAATAATGATAGGTTGCTCTTTTAGGATATTTGTTACTACTTCGTTCATGTTATTTTCTCTCTAACGTAGTTTCTTTGGTTAAATTTCCTGTTAGGGCATCATAATATTCATAAGTAATTTTATCTTTTTTACGAATTGTTTTTTCATACATCAATTTATTTGTTTTATAGATAATGGGAAGATTTTCTTCATTGGTAGCTAAGTTGCTGATTTCTTTTTGATAAACTTTTTGATATTCATTATTTAAAACATATACATCACTTTCAGTAGTAAAAATATAATAATTTCCGTATCGATTTGAGTAAGTAATTTCATCTTTAACGGAATAATTATCTTTGATATTTTGAGTGATGTTATTTAATTCATCTTGATTATGATTCGTAATATAAGATATATATAAGATACCGGTTATTAAAATAATTACAATAATTAAAATACTTCGAAGGACTTTTTTCATGGTATCATCCCTTTCTTGTTAAAGATTATAACTTACTTTTTTCTTTTTGTTAAGTCTTTTTCTTAATGTTTTTATGGAAAATAATAGATAGAGAAAAGAGGATTTATTTATCTTGTTTTCTTGTAGTGTTTTTCTATGTAGTTTGTTAAATCCTCTTTAGTATTATTTAGTTCATGATTAATAATTTTTTTCTCGATATCATTCATGATTTCTTTGATATATATTCCTGGTCTTAAGTTTAATAAGTTAGAAATATCTTGGCCATTTATGTTAATATCCTTTCTACTTTTAATGGGAAGATCATGATAAATTTTATTTAAGGTGGTAATATCTTTTTTCTTAATTTGATATACTACAGTTGATATATATAATCCTGCTTTGTAGAGGTTATATTCATCGTTGATATCTTTTTTTAAAAGACTTCTAATTTCTTTCATTTGTTCCTTTTCTACTTTGGTAAAGGGATAGATATCATCGACATCTAATTGTGCCCAAATACCAATTAGATCATCACATAATGTTATTTGACTTAAATTCCTTAGTTTTAGGGCATCATCAATGGATAGATTAACAAGTAAATCGATACCTTTTTTTCGATTGGGACTCATTAATATTTTATCTAGTTCTTGTTTTTTTCTTTGATAAGATAATTTTTTTAAAAGATAAGCATATTCTTTTAAATAATGTTTAGTTTTTGTTTCTATATTAAAGTTTAAAATGGTTGCAAAACGAATGGCTCTTAAGATTCTTAGGGAATCTTCCTTTAGACGATATCTAGGATTGCCTACTGTTTTTATTAATTTATTTTCTAAATCTGGCATTACTTTTAAATAATCTTTTACCTCTCCATCTTTATCGATACAAAAAGTATTGATTGTAAAATCTCTTCTTAGTAAATCCTTCTTGATATTTTTGATATACTTTATTTTTACTGGTAAGCGATTATCTTGATATTTAATTTCTTTTCTAAATGTCGTTATATCAAAATTAGTATTTTTATAAACGATGTTGATAGAGCCATAGTTTGGGCTAGAAGTATTAGGAAATATTTCCATGATTTCTTTTGGGGTTGCACTGGTACAAATGTCTATGTCATTACTTTTAATTCCTAATAATTTATCTCTAACAAAGCCACCTACAATGTAAGATTCATGATTATTTTCATTTAAAATACTTAATATTTTTAGGGCTTTTTCTTCAGTACTATCCATATTATTTTTCCTTTCTTTATTTATTTTATATTATAAATTCTTTATATCCTTATTAAATGAAGATATTACTCTTCATATCAAGTGTAACATAAAAAAATCATGACTTCTATAAAATCATGATTACTTTACAATAGAAAATCTTTAAATAGTCAAACTATTATTTACAATAAACTGTAAATTATACTATATCATTTAGTAAGTAATGAATATGTTAAATTTTTTATATAATGCAAGTATAGGAGATATGTTATTTATATAAATAAAAAATATATTTAAGTATTTTAAACACATACGAACAAACGTTTAATATTTCTTTTGTCTTGTGCTATAATAGAATTAGATTTTGAGGTGGTATGGATGAAGAGAATTATCTTTCATATTGATGTAAATAATGCTTTTTTATCTTGGATGGCTGTGGAGCGGCTAAAAAATGGTGAAAAGGTGGATATTCGAAAGCGCTACGCTGTGATTGGGGGAGATGAAGCGGCTAGGCGGGGAATTGTTACGGCTAAGAGTGATTTATGTAAAAAGTGTGGGGTTAAAACTGCTGATACAATATATTCTGCTAGAAAGAAATGTCCTTATTTGGAGGTTTATGCTGGTGATTTTAAGGTGTTTCGCAAGTACTCTGATATGATGTATAACTATTTATTAAAGTATACCAATATTATTGAACGGTATTCTATTGATGAATGTTTTTTAGATTATACCGCTTCTTATCGATTATTTGGAGATCCAGTAAAAGTTGCTTACCAAATCAAAGATGATATTTACCGATTATTTGGTTTTACGGTTAATGTTGGAGTTGGTAATAATAAGTTAGAAGCTAAAATGGCTTCTGATTTTGAAAAGCCCAATCGAGTGCATACTTTATTTGATGAAGAGATTTCCACAAAGATGTGGATTCTTCCTATTGATGATTTGTTTATGTTGGGAAAATCTAGTGCTAAGGCGCTACGAGAGATGGGGATTGAGACAATTGGAGAACTTGCTTGTTATGATGTAAATAGACTAATAAAGAGATTTAAAAGTCATGGTAAATTAATGTGGGAGTTTGCTAATGGAATTGATAATAGTGAAGTTAGTTATCAAGTAAGGGACGCTAAGAGTATTTCTTGTTCAACGGTTTTGCCTTATGATTATCGTAATCGTGAGGAATGTTTAAAAGTACTTAGACAGCTTTCAATGGAAGTAGGAAGAAAGCTTCGACAAAAGAAAGTTTATGCTAAGAATGTGAGTATTTGGATTAAGTATAATAATTTTGTTAAAGAAAGTAAGCAAAAGAATTTGGAGAATACGATTTATAATGATATGGATATCTTTCATACTTCTGCCTTGCTATTTGATTCTTTATGGGATAAATCTATTCCTATTCGAGCTTTATGTGTTGGAGTTGGCCATTTGTCGCATGAACATGATCGACAATTATCTTTATTTGAGGATAAAGAAAATAAAAGGGGAAAAAATCATGATATGGATAATAAATTGCAAGAAGTTATTGATAAAATAAGAGATAAATATGGTAATGATAAAATTGTCTATGCCGATATGTTAGAAAAGAGTGAAAAAAAATGAAAAAGAAGGAAATAAGAGAACTAGTGGAAGATAATCCCAACGCTATTTATGCGGAAGAATTTTTTGATAAGATGAAAGGAACTAGTTTATTAGATTTTCGACGGAATATTAATCTAGTACAGGAAATTAAACCAACATTATTTTTAGAAAGTAAGGTATTAGATTATTATGATGAATTGTTAAACTGCTATAATAAGGAGACAAAATTATTTAATTCCTATGATATTTTAATGGAGCGGTTGATAAAACGTGATTATGATGGATTAGGAGATAGTAGCTTGATTAATGAATTTATTTCTAAGGATGTTTTAGTCAAATACAAGATTTTTATTTTCATCATGATAGTGAAAAAGAAGCTTATCAGTACTTGTTCAAAAATACTTCAAGAATAATTAGTGAGATTGTAATTGATGGATTATTTGGCGATACTTTATATAATGTATTTTTAAATATCAAGGAGATGATTCGTTTTCATGAGTTTCTTAATGATAAAGAGAAGATTTTAAGGCAAGAAGATATTTTATTTTATCAAAATATTCTTTCTATTGATCATTGGTTAAATGAAGAGAAAATAAAAAAATATGCAGAATTAAAAGGACAAGATATTGGAAAAAAATTTTATTTGGACTTGAGAAAAACAAAAGATTTATCTTATCAAAAAATCTTGGAGAAATTATTTGATCCAAAAGATAAAGAAAAAGATCTGGAGAAAAGTTCTCAGTATGGGGTTCCTGTTTATACTTTAGAGGGAGAAGATTTTTATATTTTTCTACGATGTCAAAACGAACATCATTCTACTAGTAAAGTTAGAAGAAATTGTTATACTTTAATTAATAATAAACATTACGAAACATTTAAAAATAAGGGTTTTATCTATGGATATAAAAATTTTGATTTAGATCATGTTTTACATATTTTTGAGAAAGATGCCTACTCTTCTAGTGGTGGAGACGATTATCAAGAAAAGAATGTAAATCTAATTATGATGCCTTATCAAATTAGTGATTCTCCTTTCTATAGTGAAATTCAGTTGGTGAATCAAAAAGAGGAAAATGGAGATGGCTATATTAGAAATATGCCTGATTATTTGGTTGTTTTTGATCAGATTAATGATAAGGAGATTACAGAAGCGAAGAGACTTGGGATTCCTATTGTATTGATTGATACGAAATATTATATTCAAGAGATTCAAAAGCCCTCTAAACTTGGTTTCTCTGAATATGAAAGTACTTATGATGATTATACTTATGGTAGTGATTTGGAAGAAGTAAGAAGAATGAGAAGATAATTATTTTCATTTTTTCTTTTTTGATGGGAGAGAATATAGAAGTATTTTACTCTTATGAATAAATTTATTATTAGTAAATTTTTAAATATTTTACTTAATTTTTGATATAATGGAAAGGAACTAAAAAATAAGAAAGAAGTGTAGAGATGAATCAAGAAATTATTAAAGAGATTGCTGCTACTTTACGAGTTCGTGGTGAGCAAGTTGAGAGTGTTTTGAAACTACTTAGTGAAGGAAATACCGTTCCTTTTATTGCAAGATATCGTAAAGAGGCTACGGGCGCTTTGGATGAAGAGCAAATTCGCCAAATTAACGAAGTGTATGAATATCAGGTTAATTTATTGAAGCGTAAGGAAGATGTTATTCGTTTGATTGATGAGAAAGGTCTTCTTACAGATGATTTAAAGAAAGATATTATGAAATGTGAGAAGTTGGTTGAGGTTGAAGATTTATATCGTCCATTTAAGGAGAAGAAGAAAACAAAAGCTACAGAGGCAATTAAGAATGGTCTTGAGCCTATGGCTAAAATTATGATGAGTTTTCCTTTAAATATTGATATGGAAGAACTTGCTGGAAGATATTTGAATGAGGCAGTCAAAAGTACTGATGAGGCTATTCAAGGGGCTAAATATATTATTGCTGAATGGATTAGTGATAATGCTAGTTATCGTAAATACTTAAGAAATAATATGATGAATCATGGGGTTATTGTTTCTAAGATGAAGAAAAAAGCTGAAGATGAGCATGGTATTTATGAGATGTATTATGATTATAGTGAAAAAGTGAAATATATTAAGCCTCACCGTATTCTTGCAATGAATCGTGGAGAAAAGGAAGGAATACTAAGTATTGGGATTGAAGTAGATACAGATTATGTATTAGGATTTTTTGATAAGAAAATTATTAAAAATGAGAAGAGTCCTGTTACCCTATATGTAAAAGATGCGATTCGTGATAGTTATAAACGTTTGATTTTTCCTAGTGTTGAAAGAGAAGTTAGAGCAGAATTAAAAGAGGTTGCAGAAGCGCAAGCAATTGATGTATTTGGAAAGAATTTGGAGAAATTACTTTTACAGGCGCCAATGAAAGATAAGGTAGTATTAGGTTTTGACCCAGCTTATCGTACTGGATGTAAGTTAGCTGTTATTGATCCTACTTCAAGAATTTTAAATATTAGTAAAATTTATCCACATGAACCTTATAATAAATGGGATGAAGCAAAAAAGATTATTAAAGATTTAATAAAAAAATATAATGTTGATATTATTGCTGTTGGAAATGGTACTGCTTCTCGTGAAAGTGAAAAGTTAGTAGCAGAAGTTTGTCAGGAATATACAGAGAAAAAAATTTCTTTTGTGATTGTTAGTGAGGCTGGTGCTTCTGTTTACTCGGCTAGTCCTCTCGCTATTTCAGAATTTCCTGATTTGCATGTTGAAGAGCGAAGTGCAATTAGTATTGGTAGAAGATTACAAGATCCACTTAGTGAATTAGTTAAGATTGATTCGAAAAGTATTGGTGTTGGTCAATATCAACATGATGTAAATCAAAAGAAATTGAATGAATCGCTAGATTTTGTTGTTAGTAAAGCTGTTAATGCTGTTGGAGTAAATATTAATACAGCTAGTCCTTCTATTTTGAAATATGTTTCTGGACTTACGAAGACAACAATTGATAAGATTATTAAGTATCGTGAAAAGCATGGAAAGATTTTATCTAGGAAAGAAATTTTAGATGAAAAGTTAGTTTCTCCGAAGGTTTATGAACAGTCTGTTGGATTTATGAGAGTAATTGATGGAGAGAATATTTTAGATAAGACTTCTATTCACCCAGAGAGTTATCAAGCTACTTTAGAACTTTTAACGAACTTAGGTCTTGATACAAGTAATATTGGTAGTGAAGAGTTGATGAAAAAGTTAGAGGATTTAGATTTAGAGAAATATTCAAAAGAGCATGGTGTTGATATTTATACTTTAGAAGATATTGTAAAATGTTTAAAGCAACCAAATCGTGATTTTCGTGATGATTATCAAAAACCATTACTTCGCAGTGATATTTTAAAGATTGAAGATTTAAAAAGAGGGATGGAATTAGAAGGAACAGTTCGTAATGTTGTTGATTTTGGGGTGTTCATTGATATTGGGCTTCATGATGATGGGCTTGCTCATATTTCTAAATTGACTAAGGATTATATTAAACATCCAATGGAAGTTGTTAATGTTGGGGATATTGTGAAGTGTTATGTTGATGATGTTAATTTAGAGAAAAATAAAGTTAGTTTATCTTTAATTAATCCATCAGAAATTTAATTCTTGTAGAATTCAACTTATCGTTTGATAAAGATGGGCCGAATTCTAATAAAACTATTGACAGGTAGGCAATTATCTTATATAATTTTAATTGTCTACTTGATTATGCAGCTGTGGTTCAACGATTAGAATTCGGCCTTGCCAAGGCTGAGACGAGGGTTTGACTCCCTTCAGCTGCTCCATTTGAAAATTTAACACCCGTTGGGTGTTTTTTTGTGGAGTAGCTTTGAAGGGAAATCCTCGTCTTGCTTGGCTTTTTTAAGATAAAGAACTTGCTCTTAAAAGAATTATTATAAATCAATTAATTATACGCTAAACTAACTTTTATTATTTTTTTTGAAGTTGATTATACTTTCTTTTATAAAATTCCATCTAATACATACAATGTATCTTTCCTTTGCATATTTTGAATCATGATTCAAATTTCTTTTTTTAGTTTCTTACCAAAAAAATTTTTTTAAGATGATACATAAGAAGATTATGATGGATGGAAGAAAAGAAATAAATAAAACTTTTAATCTAAATTTATTTGGAATGCCAATGTTAGTATGAAAGAAGATAATTCCTATAATGATAGAGAATATTAATGTGGTAGTAAGAAAGGATAGTTTTAATTTCTTCAATAGTTTAGTCTTCTTTAATGTTACTTTTTATTTATATTAAAATAATGTAAGTTTTAAGTATTTTTCGCTGATAGAAAAAAAGAGGGCTATTCACCCTTGGTGTCGTATTTATAGAAACCTTCTTTTGTGGATTTACCTAATTTTCCTTCATCGATAT
>CAMBIR010000020.1 GCA_945867665.1 uncultured Bacillota bacterium | reverse complement strand
AGGCAACAAAAAAATTCAGTATTTTCTTAATAACACTTACAATAATGATTATACTAGTAATTATTTTTATTGATAATGATAGTCTAAATTCTTTATTTATCAACTATAGCGACTCATTAGTAGTCAATGAAGTAGGCGTTTTAGACGTCGACTATGATAAAGTTATTTATCAAGACACAAATGTAACTAGTGTTGCTAATACAACACAATCAACAACACCAACAACTTTATCATCTAGTACTGCATCAGGAACATGGGCATGGCCAACAGATGCTGGTTATGCCATTACCACCTATTTTGGAGCTGGACATAATGCCTTAGATATTTTTAAAGGTTATGGCTCTAACATTTATGCCGCTAATAACGGAGTAGTAACAACAGTTAAAACAGGCTGTATCCCTGGTAACATTTCTTGTAATGGAAAAGGAGGAAACTATGTTGTAATTAAACATACCACTTCGAATTACTATACCGTTTATATGCACCTAAAAGACATTCATGTCAAAGTAGGGGATACCGTTTCAAAAGGACAAGTCATTGCCTCTATGGGGAATACCGGAAATGTTATTCCCGTACCAACCAGTGCTGCACCATACCAAGGAACACATCTTCATTTCTGTCTATATATAGGAGAACCATTTAGAGGAGGATATGCAGTCAATCCAATGCGATTGTATTAGCATATTCTCTTTCTTTTTTTCATATTTCTTAAACGAGGAGGAAATATGAATATTAAAGAAAAATTAACAAATGGAAAAACCATTTTTGATATCCCTCTTAGAGTAACTTATTACGCAAGAGTATCTACTGACCATGAATTGCAAGCAACAAGTATCCTAAATCAAGTAGATTACTTTAAAAAACTAATCCAAACAAGTCCCAATTGGCAGTTTATAGAAGGGTATATAGATGAAGGAATCAGTGGCAAAGAAGTAAAAAAAAGAGAAAACTTTTTAAGAATGATTCATGACGCTAAAAATAAAAAATTTGACTTAATTTTAACCAAAAGTGTTTCAAGATTTGCTAGAAATACCGTAGACAGCATTAATTATGTCGATATCCTTTTAAAGTATGAAGTAGGCGTCTATTTTCTAAATGATAATATCAACACTCTTTATTCTGACAGTGAATTTCGCCTTACCTTAATGGCCAGTATTGCCCAAGATGAATTAAGAAAACTATCCGAAAGCGTCCAATTTGGCTTAGCTCAATCTATAAAACGTGGCGTTGTTTTAGGTGGAAACAATCTAATTGGCTACCATAAAAGTAAAGGAAAATTAACCATCAATAAAGAAGAAGCAAATATCATAAAAGATATTTATAAAATATTTTCTAAAGATTTATATACCTACCAAGATATCTCTAATAAAATTTATTCAAAATATCATAAAAAAATAGACGCCACCACCATTAGAAGAATTTTAAAAAACTATAAATATAAAGGATATTACTGTGGAGGAAAAACAAAAGTAATCAACTATAAAACCAGTATCCGCCAAAATATCCCAAAAAATAATTGGATTATCTATAAAGATGAGAATATTCCTCCTATCATTGAAGAAAAATTATGGAATAAAGTCCAAAAAATCATAGAAAAAAGAAAAAAGACCCCATCCAAGTACGCCAATAAATTATATTGCCAAACACATCATAAGTATTTAAAAAATAAAACTAAAAAATACAAAAATAAAATCTACTCTTATTATATTTGCCCTCTTTGTTCTTCATTTAAAGAAGAATTTTTCTCTAAGTTTCTCCCTTTTTCTAAAATTATTATTGAAAAAAAAGAAGAAGAATATTTATTGAAAGTAATTGCCGAGAAACCTAAAACATGATATCATTACTATAGAAAGTAGATGATAAAATGAGTAACTTAAAAGTTAATTCGGGGGGGGGCAAGAAATAATTATTTAAAAAAAATACTTCTCTTTTCTTTTATCTTAGTTATATATTCCGTCCTAATAACAGGCTCAACTTATGCCTACCTTTATTTAGAAAATAAAAGCAATACTATTAGTGGTACAGGAAAATGTGAAGGAGTAAATTATAAAGGAGAGAATATAAATACAAGCAATTTAGTAAGTACAACAAATTATTTAGAAGGTGCTAAATCAACAATTCATTTATCCTATAATAATGATTGTCAAATTTATACATTAGTAAGTATTTATTTACATACTCTTTCTACCACAACATCTCCTATAACTACTGTTCCAGCTTTAAAGTATAAAGTATTTCAAGGAAATACTCAAATTTCAGAGGGTGTAGTAGATAAAGTAGGAGATAAAAAGATCGCGACCGTCCCTTTAAACAAGGTAGATACTGCTTATGACATTTATCTTTATATCGATTCTAGCGTTTCTTTAGGAAAATTTAACGATACATCCTATTCTGGATACATTTATGCCTCCTCTAACCAAACTTCTACAGTAGATAGTTTCTTAGTAAGAGATTTATCTTACCGTACAAATGATGCTACCTCCTATGGGGCATTATTAGATAGAGAAAATGGAACCGTTACTACTGATGGAGTAGACGATTATATTGACGCAGGTTATGCCAATTATGATTTCAAAGATTCTGTTACATTAATCAGTAGATTTAAATGGTTAAAAAATAACAACCATGAAAATGAAATTATGGATAATTATGAAGGTGGTGGTTTAGGAATGTCGATAGATTCCAATGGAAATATATTCGTTCAAATTTATTTAGAAGTTTATGAGCAATCAAAATATGTTACAAATTTACAATATAATGAATGGTATACGGCTGTAGGTACATATGATGGAAATACAATAAAATTATATCTAAATGGCAATTTGGTAGCAACCAATAACGTAAGTGGAACAATAAAACCAAGTCCGTGTCCAATTTATTTAGGAGCAAATCCAGGAGGGGTAACTTATAATACTGAACGGTTTTCTTCTTTCATATACTCTGATGCTCTTCTTTATGATAGAGCCTTAAGTGAAGAAGAAATAATCGAAGTATTTTCAAATACAATAGATAAAAATAAAGTAAGTCAAGATAAATTACTTTTCTACTATGATTTTAAATAATTACATTGACATATAATTAAACAAAATAATATTTGTTGGTTAATTTATTTTACAAGAATATCTTACTAGTGATATAATAATAAATATGAAATTAGAAGGTATTGGTGATAAGAATGGATAAAGTATGTCAATTTTATATCATATTAGGAAATAAGAATTTCACAGGAAAAAATGACGGGAACGTCTATATTAATGCAACTGGTGCTCAAGATGTTAAGTTAATTAACAAGGCCATCTTTAATGCATTTCACAAAAAAAGAGATGAAGGAGTCTTAGTTGCTAGTCATATTATCTTCCTAATTCCAAATGATGAATACAAAGAACAAAGTTTAAAAATAATGGACGAATTAAATCTAGATGGAAAAATTGAATATTTGGAAGAAAAGAAAGAAACCCTCATTCCTAAAATAAAAGAAATTCCTCCTCAAGAAGTAAGAGAAGAAGAGAAAAAAGAAGAAAATATCGGAAGAGAAAATACTTCTCTAGATTTAGATTTCAATAAAGAAACTATCCAAAAAGAATTATCTTTATCAACAGAAGATACTCTTAGTAAAAGAAAGACAACAGAAGAGGAAATTCCTCTTAAGTATTCACCACCAAAACAAGATAACATCTATCATGGAGAAATAGACAATTCTTTAATGAAAAAGGACACCAGAAGAGAAGAAATGACTGACAAAGATTCTGCTACTTATATGGGATATAATCCAACTTTAATTAATAATAATGTAAAAACATTGGTTAGAACACCTAATCAAGGAAGAAGAGCGGCCTTTATTACATTACCAGTAATTATCTTTATTATATCGGCTCTACTATTAGTAGCGTCCATTGTTATTTTATTTGTTTTAGACTAATTTTTTAGTCTTTTTTTCTGTTTATAGTTAAAACCTAAATTGTTGCCTCAGTACCACAAAAACCAATGTCCGCATCTCCCGATAAAACGGAAGCCATAACAGCGTCGGCACCAGCGGATAAAGTAATTTCTACATCCAGTCCTTCCTCTTTGAAATAGCCTAAACTATCTGCTAAATACTGTGGAGCATAGAAAATACTATGGGTAACCTCCGTTAAAGTAACTTTCTTTAAATTACTATCTTCCTTCTTTTCTGCTAATCTTAGCCCAATAAAACAGCCACCAATAATCACTATGGCACAACAAACAAATAAAAACTTTTTCATTTTTCCTCCTTCTATCATTTTATTCTATTCCCTTATCCTTTTTTTGGTTACGTCTTATGTGTATTAACTTGAAAAACATCTTTATTTTTGATAAGATTTAAATAGGAGGATGATAGAATGAAAAAAGTAGCGATTAATGGCTTTGGAAGAATAGGTAGATTAGTTTTTCGAATTATGGAGATGGATCCAGAATTAGAAGTAGTTGCAATTAACGACTTAACGGATAGCGAGCAATTAGCCTATCTTTTAAAATATGATACCAATCATCGTCTTTTAAAAGATTTTGAAGTATCATTTAACAATGAAGGAATACTTGCTAATAATAGACTAGTTAAAGTTTATCAAGAAACGGACCCTAAAAATTTACCTTGGCAAGAACTAGGAATTGATGTTGTCTTTGAATGTACTGGAAAGTTTGTAGAAAAAGAAAAAGCACTAAATCACATTGAAGCCGGCGCCAAGAAAGTAATTATTTCTGCACCAGCCAAAGGAGACGTAAAGACCATTGTCTATAACGTAAACGACAATATCTTAGACGGAACAGAACAAGTAATCAGTGCTGCTAGTTGCACAACGAATTGTTTAGCGCCAGTTTTAGCAGTTTTAGAAAAAACTTATGGTATTGAAAAAGGATATATGACCACTATCCATGCCTACACGAATGACCAAGTCACTCTAGATGTTGCTCATAAAAAAGGAATTAAAGCCCGTCGTGGTAGAGCCTGTGGAATGAATATAGTTCCTTCCTCAACCGGAGCGGCTAGTGCAATCGGAAAAGTTATTCCTAGTTTAAATGGAAAATTAAAAGGTGGCGCAATGCGCGTACCAGTTAGTGATGGATCACTTGTAGATTTAACTTTAGAGTTAAAACAAAATGTAACTTCAGAAGAATTGAATACTTTATTCAAAGAAAATACGAATGAAACCCTTCATTATACAGAAGACCCTATTGTCTCTAGCGATATTATTTCTTCTACCTGTGGTGCTACCATTGATGCCGCTCTAACCGACGTTATGGAAGTAAATGGTAGACAATTAGTAAAAGTAGTAGCGTGGTATGACAATGAAATGGGTTACTCTGCCCAAATGGTAAGAACCGCAAAAAAATTGGTAAACCAATAAAAATTCTTCCCAATTTATAATAGAACATATAATAAAAAAGTACGCCTAAAATAGATGTACTTTTTTTCTTTCTTTCAAAAAACAAAAAAGTTAAGAGTATTATTATCTCTTCCCAATCCCATAAGTATTAGTTGTAGTATCTAAAAATAAATCACTATGAGGAGGAGAAAAAGTTAAAATAATAAAATTTAAATCAACCAAAATAATAAAAAGAATAGATAAAGTATTCAAATAAGGAATCTTAGATAGAGACAAAATATAATAAGAAATCAATTCTACAATCCCATAAGAAATTAACATCAGTACTAACGTAAGAGGCAAAAACTCTCCAATCATATAGTAGAAAGGCAAATAAATTAAAAGAAATAAAATAACCGATAAAGTACTGGTAAGAAATAAGTTAAGTGAAAAATTATGAAAAGTTATCCCTTCTTTTTTTAATAAACAATAATCAATAATTCCATAGAGTAGAGGAGAAGTAAATAAAATTTTTAAATGTTCAAAAATTGACTCATTCACAGGAAAAAAGAAAGAAATCAATAAATTAGGAAAAAAAGAATAAATAAAATGACTGGGAAAAGACAAAAGAAAAATTCCTATAATTGCAATAATTCGCAATCTTTTTAATTTTTTATTCTGCATATATCACCTCGCTAAATCATATGAGCCAATTGTAGAAAATATCCTCATTTATAAGTTAATTTATTGTTGACAAGCAAAAACTTTTATATTACAATAAAAGCCATTAAAAAAAGGGGGGATAATCATGATACTAGAAATGGAGAGAAAAATAGAAAAAAAAGAAGTCATTGACGCTAATAGCTATTATCAACTAATTTTTACATATGGAAAAGAGGAAGTAAAAAATGCTTTATATAACCATGTCATCTTATCTTTTGACCCGAACAAAGACCTCTATCAAAACCAAATAGAAATATTCAAAAAATATGGCTATTACTTAGCAACATTAAAGGAAAATCCCTATCAATCCCTTTATCTTGAAAAAATGACCTCCACCAGAAAATCAACCAATCAAAATATTCTTACGACAAAAGAAGAAATTTATTATGGATTCCATCTTCTAAAAAGACCATACATCCATATTTTAAAAGAGGATAATATTACACTAGATTTATATAAAATTATTCACTCTATTAAAACCAAAGAAATGGCTGAATATTTCTTAAAAAAGTTTGAGTGCTTTTATCAAGTTTGTACTAGAACTTCTAATTTTGATAACGAATTAAAAAAGATATTAAATTTATACCGAGAAAAATACTTACAAGGCCATATTCCTGATGTAAATGATTTTAATCTTACCACACTAGACACTTCTAATGAAGTATTATCCGAGGAGTATTTAAAAGACCAACTAGACATGTATATTGATTATAGCGTTGCTGTTACAAACTATCTCCTTTACAATAGAGGACTAATTATTAAATTTATTCGCCAATATCAAAATTTACCAGATGAAGACATTTTATACCAAGAAGGTGTATTTGGATTAATGAAAGCTATTCAAACATTTGATATTAGAAAATGCTGTCACTTTTCAAATTATGGTTTAACCGCGATAAAATTTGACGTTTTAAACAGTATCAAAGAAGATTTTAACTTAATAAGAGTCCCTCGGCGAGTTGAAAATAATGCTAGAAAAATAAGGAAGGCTTATGAAGAATATGCTAAAAAATATGGAAGAAAAATTTCTAATGAACAGTTAATGAAGGAATTAAACTTAACCCAATCTCAACTTAGACAAATTCATCAAATTTATAAGCTAACCATTTATGAATCAATTGAAGATATTCAAGAAAAAATAAATTTAAAAGACAAATGGGATTTAGAGGAAAGAGATAATTTTCTCCAAGAATACTATCCCATTTTAGTAGAAAACTCTATGGAAGAACAAATTAATAATGCATACGATTTTCAATTATTCTTATCCTTTTTCCAAAAAATACTCACTCCCTTAGAACAAGATATTCTTCTAAAAAGAGCGGGCTATAACCAAGAAAAACCTATGACCCAAAAAGAAGTAGCCCAAGATTATGATGTATCAGATACAAGAATTTATCAAATTGAAAAAGGAGCCATTCATAAATTAACAAGAAATAAAATTATTAAAAGTTTTAATCCATTTATTTAAAAAGGAGGAATCAATCATGATATACGGTTTAGATACCTTAATCAAAGAACATCCAATCATTGATGCGAAAACATATTATCAATTAATTACTACATATGGAGAAGAAAGAGTAAAGAATTATTTATATTATCACGTTATGGAATCATTCGACCCTACTAAAGATTTCTACCAAAATCAATTAGAAATATTCAAAAAATATGGCTATTACTTATCCACACTAAAAAAAGTTCCATATCAAGAAGAATTAGAAAAAACAATATACAAAAATCTAGAAAAAGAAGATGAAAATGGTAAAAAAGAAAATAAAATTCTAACTCAAAAAGAAGAAATTTACTATGGATTTCATTTGCTAAAAAGGCCATATCTCTATATCCTAAAAGAAGATAATAATAATATCACACTAGATTTATATAAAATTATCTCTTCTATTAAAACCAAAGAAATGGCAGAGTATTTCTTAACGAAATTTGACGACTTTTATCAACTTTGCCCAAGAACTTCTAATTTTGATATTGAGTTTAAAAAAATACTAAAACAATATCGCAAAAAATACTTAGAAGGCCATATTCCTAGTGTAAATGATTTTAATCTTACCACACTAGATATTTCTAATGAAGTACTATCGGATAAGTATTTAAAAGACCAACTAGAGATGTATATTGACTATAGCATTGCGAGAAATCAATTTGAAAGTTACAATAATGGCTTAATTAAAAGATATATCAACAAATGTCAGTTAAATCAAAACAAAGAAGATTTTTTCCAAGAAGGAATCTTAGGTGTAATTAGAGCGGTAGATACTTTTGATATAAGAATGGGTTATCGCTTCTCAGGGTATGCTTTAGCAAGTATTAATAATTATATCTCAAGAAGTAAAACCTTGACGCAAAATACGGTTCATATTCCAGTAAATTTATATACAAAGCTAAAGTTTCTTCAATCAAAACAACGTGAAGAATATATAAAGACCGGAAGAAACATCTCCTTAAAAGAAGTTATGGATAGATTAAATATAAGCAAGAATATGCAAGAAAATTTATTAACCGCTCAACTCTGTTTGCTTCCTCATTCTTTAAATGAAATAATTTTTGAAAGGGAAGGCTGGAATTCAGATGTACAACTAGAAGATCTCGTCCTTGATAATAAGATAAGTATTGAGGAAGAAATTCTAAGGAGGCAAACCATTCATGAATTATTAAAATTAATGGACGAAAAATTAGATGAACGTGAAAAAGATATCTTGCTAAAAAGAAGCGGCTATCTTACTGGTGAGACTATGACTTTAGAAGAAATTGGAGCACAATATGGTTTTACTAGAGAAAACATTCGAATAATTCAAAAGAAAGCCATGAAAAAATTAAAGAAAAGCCCTAAAGTCAATGCACTAAATCCTTATCAATAATAATTAAGATTGTGATTTTTTGTCACAATCTTTTCTTTTCAAAATATCCCTATTCGTGTTATAATAATTTTGACTTGAAAGAGGGAATGAAAATGAAATTAGAAATTAAAGACTTAACAGTAGAAGTAGAAAATAAAATCATCTTAGATCATTTTAATTTAGAAATAGAACCAGGTACCATTCATGCTGTAATGGGACCAAATGGAGTAGGAAAAAGCACTTTGTCTAGAGTTATCATGGGAGATAGCCACTATCAAGTTTTAAAAGGTGATATTTTCTTTGAAGATGAATCCATTTTAAAATTACCTGTTGACGAAAGAAGTAGAAAAGGAATCTTTCTAGCGATGCAGTCTCCAATGGAGATTGATGGCGTAACTAACCAAGATTTCTTAAGAACCGCCATTAGCCAAAAAAATCAAGAACGCGTAGGATTATATCAATTCATTCAAGATTGTGAAAAAGCAACAGAAGAATTAAAGATGAACAAAGATTTAATTCATCGTAGCCTAAATGTCGGATTTAGTGGTGGAGAGAAAAAGAAAAACGAAGTTCTTCAAATTAAATTATTACATCCAAGCCTAATTATTCTAGATGAATTAGATAGTGGCCTAGATGTCGACAGTCTTCGAATTGTTTGCCAGAACTTACAAGATTATATGAAAGAAAATCCAGACACATCCATTTTAATCATTACCCATTACCGAATGATTCTAGATTACCTAAAACCAGATTACGTCCATATTATTGCAAACAAAAAAATTGTCAAAACAGGCGATTATCACTTAATTTCTGATGTAGAAAAAAACGGATATAGCAAATATTTAAAACTAGAAGAGGATAGGGAAAATGCCTAAGATTATAATAAAAAACAACAATCTGGAAGACCAAGAAAATAACTTCTTTTCCATTAAAAATAATACCATTATTCTAAAAAAATCAGAAGAATATGTAATTGAGTATATCGCTTGCCAAAAAATAGAATTAGAAATTAAAGTTGCTCCTAAAGTTTTAGCTAAACTATTCATCATTAGCACAGATAACAACCTAGAAGTAAAAAATCATTATCTTTTAGATAAAAATAGTGAATTAATCTTATTTAAATTTTACTATAATTATTCCACCAAAGAAGTTACTACAGTTGACTTAAATGGAACTCAAGCATTCTTTAGTTCCGGATTCTCTAGTATCAGTAGAGGAAATGAAGAATATCATATTATCGTAAACCATAATGCAAAATCAGTAACAAGCAAAATCATAAATAAATGTATTGGCTTAGATAAATCCTCTATAATCCTAGATATTAATAGTAATTTAGAAAAAGGTAACATCGATTGTACAATGGACCAAACTAGTCGTATCTTAACATTAGGAGAAGTAAATGCAACCATTATTCCCAATATGTTTATTGATGAAAATAGTGTAGAAGCAAAACATGGTTCAGTAATAGGAGGATTCCAAGAAGATGAAATATTTTATCTGATGAGCAGAGGAATCCCCTATGAAGAAGCAAGAAATTTATTGATAAAAGGATTTATTTTTTCCAATCTAGTAGTCGATATGGAAAAAAGAGCCCAAATATTATCAATCATTCAAAATATAAGAGGTGAATAAAATGAATTGTGAAGATTTTCCCATGCTAAAACAAAATTTAATTTATTTTGACAATGGGGCCACAACCTTAAAACCAAAATGTGTAATAGAAGGAATTAATGAGTACTATAACAGTTATTCTGCCAACGCCCATCGAGGAGATTATTCAATAAGCCAAAAAGTAGATAGCATGTATGAAGGTGTTCGGGAAAAAATAAAGAACTTTATTCATGCCAAAGAAAGTAGTGAAATTGTTTTTACTAGTGGCACAACAGACGGACTTAATCGCATTGTCTTTGGCTACTTTAAAAATCATCTAAAAGAAAATGATGAAGTACTAATCACCGAAAGTGAACATGCCTCTAACGTTCTTCCTTGGTTTGTTTTAGAAAAAGAAATTGGAATCAAAGTAAAATATATTCCTTTAAACGAAAATCATGAAGTAACTATGGAAAATGTCAAAAGAAGTATTACCAAAAATACGAAAGTCATTTCCCTAGCTTATATCACAAACGTCATTGGCGACATAAGACCAATGCGAGAGATTATTGAGTATGCCCACCAAAAGAATATTCTTGTTGTAGGAGATGGGGCTCAAAGCATCAGCCACTTAAAAACCGACGTTACCTTGGATGATATTGACTTCTTCGTCACTAGTGCCCATAAAATGTACGGACCAACCGGAATTGGGTTCCTATATGGAAAATTTTCTCTTTTAAATGAAATGGAACCCACAACTTACGGTGGTGGAATGAATGCAATGTACCTTGAAAATGGGTACATGGAGTTACGAGAAGTTCCCACCAAATTTGAAGCTGGAACCCAAAATATTGCTGGTGTCATTGGGATGAGCTGCGCCATTGATTATTTAGAGAAAATCGGAATCAATAAAATCATGCAACATGAGCATCACTTAAAAGAATATTTAGTTAATAAATTAAAACAATTAGATAACATCATCATCTACAATGAAACAAACCCAGGAAGTATTGTTACTTTTAATGTAAAAGATATTTTTAGTCAGGATACAGCCGTTTACTTAGATAAACACAACATCTGCATCCGTAGTGGCAATCACTGTTCTAAAATCTTAAACCAAGTTTTTTCAGTAAGTAACACCTGCCGGATTAGTTTTGGAGTATATAATACTGAAAAAGAAATTGACTATTTGATAGAAGTGATAAAAAATATAGAAAATATTTGGCAAGAAATTTTATAAAAAGGAAATCAGGTGTAAAAATGGATAGAGAATTAAAAAGAAGTATTATTTTAGATAATTATCAAAATCCGTATCATCGATTAAGACATGATAACGATAACAGTTATTTAAAATTAAATAGTAGGAATGTAAGTTGTATTGATAATATTGATGTTTATCTTAAAATGAACAAAGATATCATCGAAGATATTAGTTTTGAAGGAGAAGCCTGCGTAATTAGTATTTCTACGACTTCCATTATGGCTTCTACACTAAAAGGAAAAACTATTGATGAAGCAATAAAAATTATTGAATCTTATGATAAAATGATTGAAGAAGAACCATATGACGAAAAAATATTAGGAGAAGCTATCGTTTATGATGATATTGCCAAACAACCGTCAAGAAAAAAATGTGCAACGCTAACTTGGAATGGAGTATATCAAAAATTAATTTCCTTAAAAGAAAAAAATAATTCCTAGAGTTATCTTAGGGTAAAACAAAAAAAGTATTATATTAAAAAGAAAAAATAATAAAAGTTAACACAAAATATAAAAAAACTAAAAGAACCACAAAAAATAAAATGAAAAAATGACTTGCTTTTTTTTCTGTTTTATATTATGATGATAATGGCATAAGAAATTATGCTCACTCCATACGAAATAAAATGTAGGAGTGTATTCAACCAAAACCCCCTGAAATTCCCCTCGAGAGAGGGGAATACTTTTGTTTATAA
>CAMBIR010000019.1 GCA_945867665.1 uncultured Bacillota bacterium | reverse complement strand
CAGTATTATTTCTAATACTGAGATCCTATTTCGTCATCTTAACTTAATGACATTGGCTAAAAGCCGCCTTTTCTTTAATCTCTGAAATCAAGGTCAATATTGGTATTGTGTTTCCGAGTCTGTCCTTTACTTCCTAGTAAGGCTTTTTATTGTAGTCGAACATCTACAAACCGTATCAAAGTCTAGAAGTCTTCTTCTTTCTGCTCCTGTTAATAAAGCTCTGAGTACTTGCTTCATATCCTCAAGCTGCTCCTCTTCTGGTGTCTTAGGGCGATTTTTGTATTTACTTTGCCGCAGTCCAAAGCTATATATACATTCTTACCCATTTATTTTACCTGCCTTTCTTAAAATACCTTAAATTTATTTGGGTCTCTTTGTGGTCTCTGAGGAACTACTGGCTTCTCAGATTCTTCTGGAACTAGCTCTTTCGGCGGAGTAAAGAATGACATATCGACTCCAAATGTCATATATTCATCTTCCCCGTTTTTAACGTCAGCTTCAGGTTGCTGAGTTTTCATTGCTTCTTCCTCTGCTTTTCTTTTCGCTTCGGCTTCAGCTCTTTGTCTTGCCTGAGCTTCCTGCTCAGCTTTTAACTTCTGCTGTCTATCATTATCATTCTTTTGTATCTGTTTAATATCTTTCTTCTCTTCTTTAATTGATTCAGGCTTTTTGGTTTCGCTTGAAACTTCAGTTTGTGATTGAACCGGTTTATTTGATTCTTTTAAAGATTGTGAAGAAGAAGTTGATTTAGGCCTTAAATTAGAAGAAAAAGTTTCATTCTTTTTTCTACGCTTTGCTTTTCTTTCAATTTTATTACCATTTTTATCGTACCCCATTGCAGCTGATAACGCTTTTACGGTTTCTCTATTTATTACTTTGATAGAAAAACAATCATATACATACTGCAATGCCTGTAATATCACTTCATTTTTACCATATGCTGAAGATTCAAGCATCTCCATCGCTTCTGGATACTTATCATAATAATTACATTTAATTGGCACTGGATACATTCTTAATCTTTTATTATCTTCTTCATTAATTTTTATTGGAGGATTTTTATTCGCCATAATATATCTCCCCTTCCTTAATTTGTATCACCTGCAATTCTTTCTTAGCCTCTTCATTTGTTTTCGAATGAACTAAATTTTGAGTATTACTAGAAAATGAACTCTTTCTATTCTGATTTCTATTCTTCATTGTTAATTTATTACCATTCTTATCAAATCCTAAAGCAGACGATACCGCTCTTACTGACGCTCTATCTACTATGTTTATTGGAAATGTTTCATATACATACTCTAAGGCTTGTAATATTATTTCATTCTTTCCATATGCTGAAGATTCAAGCATCTTCATCGCATTAGGATATTTATCATAATATCCCTTCTTGATTGGCAAAGGGTATTGCTTGATAATTTCATTATTTTTATCACTTACCCTTACCGGTGGTTTTGAATTAGACATATCGTACTCCTTTCTAAAATGAAGTATTTTTTCCTTACATTTTATAAGTACGTCGAAAATAGAAAAAAGAAAAAGATAATTAAAAATTATTAGATGATTTTGTATTACAAAATCGGGAATTTGTTTAACATTTTTTATAATTTGTATAACATTTTTACGACTTTGTATGACATATACGTTGCTATGTTTAACATATTTGAGATTTTGTTTAACATATTCGAAAGTTTGTATGACAAAATATGCGATTTGTTAAGCTGTATTCACATATAAAATATCAAATATAAAGCTTATTAAAACATTATTTATTAAAAAATATGAAATAAAGGCAGAAAACGCCTAAATAAAAGGATTTTAAGGGTTATTTATGGTGATTTATGCTTGTAATTTGTATAACAAACTCAAGACTTTGTTTAACATATTTACGACTTTGTATAACATATTCGAAAGTTTGTATGACAAATCCATAATTATGTACAACATACTCTAAGATTTGTTCAACATACTTAAAGATTTGTGCTACAAAAACCGACTTTTGTATGACATTTTTACGGCTTTGTTTAACAAAATTAAAGGTTTGTATAACAAAATATGAGGTTTGTTTGCTTATTTTTAATACTATTTTTCTTATAATTCCCTGTTTTCCTATTAATATGCCGTTTCAACGTATTTAATAGTAGGGAATTTAATTAAAATCCAGTCAAATTGCCAAAAACCCCGCAAAATCAAGGGTTTCAAGGCTTTTCAAAGAGCAGAAAATAGTGTGATTTGACATCTCGGACATTGAATTTTTAATAGTTTTGAAACCATCAGGTAGCGAAAGTCTCATTATATATCGACTTCGTTTACCTGATAACTTCTGTTAACAAGCAGAGAATGTAGTGCACTTTTTGTAACAATACAAAAATCACACACATTCCGCTTGCCAAAGGTCTGCCGACCCTTGGAACCTGGTTGGGGAACCAAACCCTTCTACGCAAGCTCCGAAACAGTGAACCCTATACGGGGTCTATTGTCGCTTTGCTCTAGGTTCGTACCAACCAGTTTACGCTGTTAGTAAGTCTGGCGAAAGAACGCATGAATATGCTGTGAATAATGTGCTTCGCAGATGTAATGGTGTAAGAAATGAAAAAGACCGCTTTATTATTTCTGGTAAACCAAGCGGAAACCATGCAATCAGAAAACCTGTATCTCTGAACTGCATGACAGTTAATTATTACCAGACAGAATGATTTCTGACTTTGCAGGTCACAAAGATATTTCTACAACGCAGAAATATTATATTCACTCTGTTACTCCACTCACAGAAAAAGCGGATGTATTCGCCAAGGTTTTCGGTTCAGAAGCAAGTAACAAAGTGTAAAAAAAATTTCATAATGGCAAAAGAAAACGCCTTGAAAATTCAAGGCTTTTTCTTAAAAACATAATGCACCAGACCGCGAAGTGGGCGAACCCTTTTTAGACTTAATTTCTGCAAATGACATTCCCCGTTCACGGTCATCAAAATTACAAGTCACAATTACTCTATCGTCATACAAGTATATCTTATCGACGAAATAATTCAATATCAATTCCCGTGTTTCAGGGTCATCGAGATTTGCATTCGCATATTTCTTGAGAAACTCATTTGCAGATGTTCTATCGGTCAGATTCTGCTGTTTCATTTCTTCCACTTGGATTGTATTTTCTTTTTCTTTGGCATAAGTATCAGCCTCTTTATCAATCTTTTATTGTATATTATAACCGTATATCAGTTATTTACAATAATGTTCCCATGCAAAAACCTCCGCGAAATCGGGGAGGTTTTTAAGATAAAATAACTATGTGCGTATTTTTCTTTGCCAACGCTCAAATAAACAAGCTCAATACAAACAAAACGCACCAGACTATGCCAGGAGCAATATTCTTTGTGGTTTTAGCTCCTCTAACGAAAAGATATACTGGTACCAAAAGAAACCCTAACCATAACCAGGACTCTGGTGTGACCCCATTTTTCCTTAAGTCCCGAGTATCCAAAGTCAGGAATAGAATATTTAAGCCTATGACTATGATTGTTAGAACTATAGAAGCGGATGCGGGGATGAATCTTGCAAGTAAATAATTCACAAGCAAAGGAACCGTTGCCAATGCCCAAAGCCATTTATCCGACAAGGCATTCATTGGTGTGGCAGGTACGATACGTTCCACAATATACTTAAGAGCTGTGTCTTCAACTTTGAGCCAGCCGCTAAAGCCTTCTCTCCACACCATAGTTCCTCTTGCAATAATACCGCTTTTCGTCAAATCCTCAACTTGTTGTTCAGTTACTGGACCTTTCCTTTCATTCCCCGCAATATAGTACCAAAGTACCGTGGAGTCATTATTTTTTTGATTGCTTTCTGCGTTATTCTGAGAATCTTCTTGGTTTAGCTTATATCCGCATGATTGACAGAAAAGAGCACCGTCAGATATTTCTTTACCACAGCTTGGACAAAACATTGTATATTTCTCCCTCTAATTCGAAAAAATAGTATTATGAATCACGCCTATATCCAGTTTGTTTTGGGGAACCCCGTCAATCTCAATAGCATAAATGTCAAACTTACCTTCCTTAGCATCAACATCGAACTGTATCACCATATGGGCTGGTTTTCCGTAATATGTGCATTCGCCATCAAACTGAACTATATCAAGCCCGTTTTCCGCTTTTAGATATTTCCATTCAGGCTTATCGAAAAAGCCGTTGAAAGTGGTTTCGTATGTTTTATCGGGGTAGTCAAGCGGATGTCCGCCCTTAACCATAGCAACATACTTATCCCCGCTTGTGAACTTTCCGTTCAATCCAAGGATTAATACAATTATCAATACGATAATCCCAGCTGCAATAGGGATAATAATTTTTTTATACAACTGTTCTTTTGAGGAATTAACCGAGACTTCGGGCGGTATAGAGTTAGGCGGGGGCGGCGGATTATTCTCTACTCGGTCTACATTAGACTCACCTGTCAGTTTTGCTCCGCACTGTTTGCAAAATAGTGCTCCCTCCTCCATTTGATTTCCGCACTTTGCACAGAACATAAATTCACCTCCCAACATATTCGTTTATGTATTACAATAAGATATCTAATTGTATCATATTTTTATATCCATAATCAATCTAAACTTAATACATAGTGAGGTGTTGATTATGAGCAAAGAAACTATCATTATCAAGAAAAGAGGAGAAGACGGGAGCAAGATAATAACCGTCAGAATCAAAGAAGATATCCTAAAGGCATTAGATGATATAGCAGCCGAAAGCAATTACTCACGTAACGAACTCATTAATATCATACTACGCCATGGAGTAGATAATATAGAAATACAGTAAAAGCACCAGTTCAGCTCTGGTGCTTATTCTTCAATCACATCGGTATTTCGCGGTCATTCATATTACTCCGACGCCGAGGAAGTTTTGATTGGGACACAGGCTCTGCGATTGCAAGTTCATCTATAGTCATCGTAAAAATCTTTTGTGTGTCCGTGTTTTGACCTCCTTATGAATGAAATAAAAAACGGCAATTATAGATTCAAAATCTATAATCACCGTTACTCGCATAAATTATTGTCGCTTATGTTTGTCGGATGCGACTCCTCAGCCAAACTTCAGATGTCCTTTCGCAGTAGCACGGGTAAGTGGCGAACCCCGCCTAAGGACGCTTCGTGATTGATATTCAATTTCATTCATTATAACATCATTTTATCTAAACCACAAGTACGCTAAAAATGAAAAAGAGCATGGAATTAACCATACTCAAATTCATACTCAAGTGCAAAGCCTCCGAGAAAAATCCAGATAACTGGGTTCTCAACTTCGCATTTTAGTGCGGAAGATGGGACTTGAACATTGTTTCGTGTCCGCAAACCCAATAAAATAAGGAGATTGCGACATCAGCACTTTGTTACTCTCACCTCTACTCTCACCTAAAGGTATATAGATAAATATTGTATCTCTGATACAGTTTCATTCTTATCACTTATAATTTAACTTAAATACGTATTAACCAGATACTTAACCATCCATAAATGGATTATCCCATTCATTAATTGGTTCACCCCATGTGTCCATTTCATCTTGTTCAGTTTTTAAATATGATATTTTTCGATTTATCTCCTCTAATTTTATCATTTCTTTTATATAATAGTTATTACTCCTTTTCCTTTGTAAATTTAGATTATTACTTTTATTTTTATTAGATGTCCTATAATAAGCACCATATCTATTTAGTGTTTTACTATTTCTTTGATTTATATCTTCACTTTTGCAATATGGATAATTAGAGCATGACTGAAAATCTCCATATTTTCCATGTCTAGTAACGATGAATCCACCACATTTCGGACACAATATCGGTTTTTCTATTATTCCTATATCAAAAACCGTATAATCACACTGTGGATAATTACTGCATCCAGCAAACGTACTATTTCCATTATTTCGTCTAATCAAATGTCCAGTTTTACATCTTGGACAGCTTACACTTTGCTTCTTAATAATCTCATTTTCAAAATCATTATAAAATTCTGAAGGTGATTGTTTATCGACAAGTACATAGCTATAATTTCTTGTTCTCGTAAGAGCAACATAAAGAAGTCTTCGTTCTTCTGCATACATATATGTATCGCTGCCGCTCAACACCAGCTCTAATAACGGGTCATCAGATATTTTATTTGGAAAACCTAGTAGCCCATTTGTAAAATTTAATAGTATTGTATTATCTGCTTCCATTCCCTTTGATTTATGAACAGTAAGAAACGAAATCGGTGTTTGAGGACTTTTTTTATAAATAATACCAACTGTACCATCGCTCTTATTATTTATATCAAATACCTTACTATTTCTTAATTTATCTAAATCCATATTGGTTCTCCCCAAAAACATTATTGAAGAGTTAACACCATATTTGGAAATTATTAAATCCAAAACTTCACATGAATTGTCACTATTATTATTTTCAGAATCATCTTCACTAGATATTCCCAATGTTTCTATAAATTGTAGTGGTTTTTCTAATCTTTTATCGGATTTAAGATTCTTAGTTTTTTGCGCTGGATTCATCATAACAAACTTACCAGTCAAATCAATTAACTGCTGTGAATTCCTATATGTTTTTTCAATATACATAGTTGCTGTGTATCCAAAATAGTCTTCAAACTTTGTAAATAAGTCTATATCACTTCCTGCAAATCTATATATCGATTGCCAGTCATCTCCAACACATAATAGCTTTGCTCCAGTCTGTTCTAATATAGCTTTTATTAACTTAAATCTTGCTAATGACATATCCTGGAATTCATCTACAATTATATATTTGTAATTGAGTATAACAGAACCTTCTTTTACTATATCAGTTGCTTTGTTAATCATATCTGAAAAATCAACTTGTTTAGAATTATCTAAGCATTCCGTATAGTAATTAAGTAATGGTTCAATAATGTCAAAAAACAGATTTTTTCTAGCAATATGGAATGGGGTATCCAATGATTGTGACTTAAAACTTAGTTTCCTTAAATCTTCAATTTTTAATCCGTTTGATTTAAATAGAACAATAAATGTTCCACACAATTTAAGAAACTCAGCAAAATATTTATCTTCCATATCTGCATAAACAGAATTAAAGATTTCATAATAGTCGGGTTCTCTGTATTTAACTCCTCTAGGCTTTAGTAAATTGTCTATCTCATTAAATATTGTTCCCTCTGAAATATAGTACGAATACGTTTCAACCAACTGTGTTTTGTTTAAACTATGTAGTTTTCTTTTCCATTCGATTCCATCAAGATATTTCTCTTCTTCAATAGGAGACAACCACGGTGTTTTGTTTTCACGGTTAATTCCAAAATGCTCTAAGTATATATCATAATCTGGCAAGTAAAAATCCGGATGATAAGTTTTTCTCATTCTGTCAGTGTTGTCCAAAAAAGGATATATTGGCTCATAAATATAATTCACACCATTCAGAAAAAGATAATTTGCTATCATGGTTTCTTCTCGGCTTTTAACCTTCTCACCTTTAATAGTTATTTTTTCTCTCCCTTGCTTTCCAACAATTGACGAAACAAATGCGTCTTTATTCATTTGATGCCTAATTGTCTCAAACTCTCTTCCTTTCTCATACTCATAACATTCACCCAATGAATCAAATTTTGATGCTTCAGCAGGAATTTCAAGATAAAAGCCCAAAAACATGATTAAGTTTTTAATATTGTTGTAATCATTTATTATTTCCCTTTTAAAATATTCTTTTATTATTTTGGCTACATTATCATTTACATCAGGACGCTCATGTTGTGCTGAACTGATAATACTTAATCCCAATTTATGAAACGTACTCGCTTCTACAGGTATTCTCAGCTTTCCTTGTATTCGTTCCGTCATTTCATCAGCTGCTTTTTTGGTAAATGAAAGAAGTAGTATTTCTTCACTTTTTATATGTTTACGTGAGTATAAATATTTAACCTTTGCTGAAATTGTTAGAGTCTTACCGCTCCCTGCTCCTGCTATTACCAAATTATTATCTTCATTCGTAACAATAACTGTTTGTTGCTGTTCATCAAGACATTTTCCATCAATATTTGAAAATAAATCTTTGCACCTTTCCTTCTCCTGTTTTACAAAAGACTCATTATACTCTACAACTATGTTATGAATTGATGCCCTTTCTCTTTGATAGTTTGCTTTGAATTCATTTGCAAATTTACGTCCTTTGCAAAAAATATTCATTCTAGTCTTTCTTATTTCTTCATATTTTTCATCCCAGAATTCCCCAAATTTCTGTTCATCTGTATGACAAACAAATTCCGAAAAGATTCTTTCTCTTTCAGCATTATATTCACTAATATGTTTTAATACTATGTCAGTATTAAAACCTAGTAATCTCAATATATTCATATGCTTTTATCCTTTTTTCTTTCTTGTTTCCTCTAGTTCATCCTGATAACCTGCAATAATGATTCCAGCTGGTAAAGCCACAATAGCTATACCTAACACGGCAGATATCATTGTGATAAACTTTCCAATTTCACTTGTAGCATATACATCACCATAGCCTACAGTTGTTAATGATATTGTTGCCCAGTAAATTGCATCGTACATAGTTGGAAATGTTTCTGGTTCAGTATTAAAAATAACCAACGCAGATATAATCACATACGCAATTGCAAAACCACATACTACTAATAAGCTATCCTTTTGTTTTCTAAATACATTTAAAATCATATTAATGTTTTTGGAATATCTAAATGCTTTAAATACTCTGAACACCTTAAATGTTCTGAATAGTCTAAATATTTTCAACAAACGATATCCATTAGCCAATATCGTTAGTGATGGTAATATTGAAAGTAAATCGATTATTGCCATAAAACTAAACGGATATAATAAGAATGACAATACACCTTTATTAAGCTTGATGTCTGCGGTAGCAAGTCTGAACAAATAATCTAATATGAATACCACAACAGTTACTTTATCTATTATATTAAACATCTTGGTAGTATCATGAGTCCATAATGGAATAATACTGATTATTATGGTTAACATCATAAATACATCATATGCCCTACTAGCTTTATCCTGTTCGGTTCCGACCTCAATAATTTCAAAAATACGCTGTCTCATTCAGAAATGCCTCTCTATAAATATGTTCTTCTAAGTTGTCAAACTATTTTATTAAGTATTTACAAATTCGACCATTCAATATATGTTCAACACATGTAATGTTTGGGAATTATATTCCACTATGATTTATTGTCAATTTGTGAATTTCCAAACTCTCTCAAATAATAATAACATATCTACCATTTTTCACACAAAAAACAGCCATCAAAATTGACGACTGTTATAAATAAGCGATATATTACGCCCCTTTTCTTAAAGGGGTTTTTTAGTTTTTATTATAAAAATTTGTAAAAATAAGAGAACCGAAAGCTCAGTTCTCTCATTTTTGTATTATATGAAAGGATTTTCTGCTTTGAGCTGCTTTACACATTTCAGTAAATAGTCGTCGTAATCCGCAATCAACATTTTTTCATAATATGGTACTTCTTCTTGTACAGGTTCTATCTTAGTGATAGGTTTAGGCTCCTGTTTTTCTACAGGGTTTGATTGTTTGAGCGCAAGTAAAGTTTCAACAGGAACACCTAATGCCTTAGCCGTTTTTTCAACCTGATTTATATCAAGCTTCTCTTCTACAATTTTACTCTCACCTGCAAAAGTATAACGAATTGTTACGGCTTTAAGGGGATTTCCTTTGAAAGTGCTGTATATCGGTTCTGGTTTATTAAAATCAACAATACACTTTTCTTCTTTCAGAACTTGCAAAGCTGGAACTAGATGCTTTGAAATTATCTCATAATTTTTTGTTTTTTCCGAAACACAGAGTACTCTTCGTAAATCTGCTACATTGAGATTGTAGATGACACCTGTGCTTTTATATTGAGCTAGTAACATATACAGACCCTTAGCTGCTTTACTTGTCAAATTGATATATTTTCTCAGTTCTAAAACCGTAAAATTAGCTCTGTTATGCATAACATCTATGATGTTTTTAAAAGCATCAGAAACAATAACAGTCAAAGTGCCATTTACCTTATCCCAGTCCACACTTTCAAAAATACTAAAATACCTATATCTTTCAGGCGTTTCCCATGTAATAGCGATTGTACCAAGATTTTTTATGAGCAATTCCACTCTTTTCTCAAACTCAGGACCACTCTCATAACTAATACTTGCCAAGTCTTTTAATCTCTCATAATTGATTTTTATAACAAGTTTATTATTTCTCTGAGCATTTTTAACCTGAGATATAATTGCCATGAAAATATTTAATTGCTTTTTATCGAGGTTTTTAAAATCTAAAGTGTTCATTTTGTTGTTATAAAAGATTAGTTCATCTTTCATACGCGTCACCTATGCCTTTCTAAAATACTGTTTAGTAGTACTACTTTACAAGTACGTTGAAAGAATCTAATAACAAAATTTCACACAAAAAAACGCCTCAAACGAAATATATATCTTATATATTTCAGGGAAGAATGAAATTGCAAAAAGTTTGTCAAATAGCCGTGACCTATTACTAGATTTACCCGTATACTTTATTGGATGCCAGTAGAGTAGATTACGTGACTAGAAATACCCTTCTTTGGCGAAAAAAACACTTTTGCGACATTTTTAATATATTTTTAGGGGGCCGCAAACCTTGTAAAATCAATGCTTCCAGCATTTTATTATGGTATTTTTTTCCTAACATTATGGTATTTTTTCCCCAACATTATGGTATTTTTTTTCTAACATTATGGTTTTTTCATCCCTATATACCCATAATGACATCACATTTTACCCATAATAAGCCCTATTTAAGGGAAATCTTGTTTTCATTCTTCCCCGATAATTACACCGTTTTTCTATTTAAGGGAAATCTCGTTTTTACTTTTCCCTGATAATATTATTATATTCCTCTCATCTTCCCCGAATATTTATTTTTTTCATGTACAATCACCTCTTTCTATTTTGTAGTACCCCGAAAAAAGGTACATACCAAAATCACGCCGTAAAAAAAATCACCGTATTTATATAGTGTAACGAAAACTTATTTATAGAAAGGAATAGGTGATTCATATGCGTAAAAATTTCGCATTAGAAAACAGTAAAAAATATAAGAAAAAGCTACATGTGAAGGTATATCTTTCTGATGAAGTTTACGAAAAGCTTAAGAAAATCGCTGAAGAAAAGGAGCTTAGTATGTCAAATATACTGAGACAATGTGCAATTGGTGTCATTGAAGGAAAAATTGATTGAAAAATAAACTAAAAGAAGAAATTTTTTAGGATAACGCTCGTTATCAACGTATTTACACAGCGACAAGCAAAAGAGTACGTTGAAAGGAGCTTGAATATGGTTAATGATTTAGAAGTCTTGCTAAAGGCGGTTGAATTAGGTAATATAGACCTAGCTTCGGTGCTTGAAGCAAATACAATGAAAGAAAGAGAAAGGATTTTAGAGGAACACCAAAAATCATACGAGATTTGGCAAGCTGATAGTGAAACTGATAAACGTTGGAAAACGTATATCCCTGATTATGCAAAAGGAAGAAAATTAAAAGCATTTAAGGAAAAAGAGTCATTAGAAAATTTTCTTGTAAAATTTTACAAAGAGCGAAATGCTTTAGTAAATTTCACAGTTGAAGACGGTTTTAACAAGTGGATTTCAAATAAAACCAAATTACGAGAAGCTTCAGAAATCAGATATCGTTCTGATTTTGAAAGATTTTTCTTATGCAACGATAACAATATCAAATCAGATGTTGTTAAAATGTTCGGAAAGCGTGTCCTAAAACACGTTACTGAGGATAATCTTATTGCTTTTTTGAAAGGTTGTGTAGAAGAATTTGATATCACAGAAAAAGCATATGGAAATCTTAAGACTATTGTAAATGGTATCTTTTCTGAAAGAGGCTTAAATATTGATTTAAGATACGTAAAAAATACTGTCAAAAGCAATGTAATCAATTTCAAAGTAATTGAAAAGCCTAAACAAGAACAGGTATTTTTTGTTGAAGAAATGGCAAAGATAATTGAATATCTTGATACACACCCTACTATCAAAAATTTAGGATTAAAATTTACATTTAAATCGGGTGTTAGAACCGGCGAATTATCTGCTCTCTCAAAAGAAGATTTTTTTGAAAGAACTTTAGAAAATGGAAAAGTTATTCACTACGTTACTATCAGAAAAACTGAAACGAGAGTTACTGATAAAAAAACAGGCAAGCAAAAATTGATTGTCGTGAATATTCCCAAAACAGACGCTGGATATAGAGATATTATTCTTAATGATGAAGGTTGGGAGACTTTTCAGAGAATCTTGAAGCTAAATCCTAATGGTGAATATCTTTTTGTCGGACAAAATAATAACAGGATTAAAGGTAAAAGATTCAATGAAGAAGTACATAAAATGTGTACAGAGCTAGGTATTCCTGTAAGAACGATGCATAAAATCAGGAGAACGTATTGCACTCAATTACTTGACAATAATACCGACCAATCAATAGTTACTGAGCAAATGGGTCACAGAGATATATCTACTACCCTTCGCTGTTATTATAAAGGAAACAAAGGCGATGAATTAAAGGCAGAGCAAATTGCCGTTGGGTTATCAAGTTACTAAAAAAGTAATCAAAAAACAGCAAAAGTAATCACTGATTTTACGATAAAAAAGCACTTAAACCCGTATAAATACAAGGTTTATAAGGCAAATACGGAAAGAGTTCGATTCTCTCATCCCCTGCTAAAAAGCCCGTTTTTACGGGCTTTTTTGCTGCTCATTTTTGAAAAGGGACCAAGAATCACTCAAAAGGGACCAAGCTATTATTAACTGAATTAATGGAAAGGAAAAGCTGAATAGAACTTCAT
>CAMBIR010000018.1 GCA_945867665.1 uncultured Bacillota bacterium | reverse complement strand
GAGTTTAGTTATAACTCCATAAAAAATTAACATTTATTTTTGAACAATCCCTTAAGTTCTTAAATAGTGAGATAGAAAAGAGAAAAGTATTGTTTCAAGAATATAATGGAAGTTGGGATTATTATTGTAATCACTCTGGTAAGACGATACCTGCTATTACTTTGATTTTACATGGGGTTGAAAACTTTAGAGAGACTTATGAAGATTTTGATACTATTTTTAATAAGATTAGTCGAGAAGGAAACAAATATGGTATTTATGTCATTGCTACCGCTATTAGTGATAGAGCGCTTAGAATTAGTGCTAGAAGTAATTTTACTCAAATTATCCCTCTTAAATTGAATAGTGACATTGATTATAATATGTTACTTGGAAAAAAACCACCAGTTATTTCTGATATTGATGGTAGAGGAGTTATTTTGATGGATGATAATGTTTATGAATTTCAAACTGCTGTTATTTGTGATATTGAAAAAACAAATGAATATCTTAAGAATGTCTTCACGATTCTTAATCAACAGCTTGTGGAAAAAGCAGATAAAATTAAAATTCTTCCAGAGCATGTTTTATGGAGGGATATTTTAGAAAATCAAATGATTAGTCTAGAGAGATTCCCTGTAGGTATTGTTTGTGATAATTTAAGTGTTGCAACTTATAATTTTAAGAAATCTGCTATTAATTTATTTAGCGCTTCTAATATAGATGCTTTAAGCCATTATATTTTGACTTTAATTCATCAAATGAAAAAAATTAGTGGATTTGATACGATTGTTGTGGATGAGAGAAAAATATTTTCTGAATATGAAACTACTGATTATGAGCATTTGAACGCTATGATTTTTAATGGCGAAAGAAATAAGGACTTGATAATATTTATGAGTGGAATTGAAAAATGGATTTCTGCTCTTCCTATTAATATAAAAAATAATATTGGAGATTGGTTTAATAAAATTAATGATTTAAATAATTGTTATTTTGTATTTATTGATAGAATTGAGGATATTAAATCATTAATGTATGAGAAATGGTTTAAACAGTTAGTTTTAAACGATTATGGATTATATGTAGGTAAGGGAATTACAAATAATACTTTCTATTCTTTAACTAATTCTATGCGTAGTTTAAGTAGTCCTATTGCTGATAATTTTGGTTATTTGATTATTAATGGGACCGCTATTAAGATTAAACTTGTAGAGGAGGAAAAAAATAATGAATAATAAAGTATTAGTCAATATTTATGTACCTTTATTAGAAAAAAAGTATGAAGTATTTTTGCCAGCGAATAAAAAAATTGGGGAAATTATTATTCTTGTTGGAAAAGCTTTAAATGAAATTTCTGGGGGATATTATCAATTTAAAAATACTGAACGATTGTATAATCGCATAAACGGAAGAGAATATCCTATTAATCAGTTATTAAAATATACTAGTATTAGAAATAGCACTGAGTTAATATTTATGTAAAAGAATGTAAAATCTTGTAAAAAATATTTACAAGATTTTATTTTGTTGATATAGTTTAATTGTAATAAAGATAGGAGGTATAGTAATGAATAGTGATTTACTTACATTTAGTGTACCAGAGGTACAAAATATGATTTCTGGATTAGAAGAAATCAAAGCTATGATTATTAGTGCAAAAAATGATTACGACGAATATGTTGCAACAAGATTAAAACCACAATGGAATACTGTTGGTGGTATAAACGCATGTAATAAGTTAGAACAATTTTCTAATGTTAATATTCAAAAATATATTGATTCAGTTCAAACTGATATTAACAATTTAAATGAAATTATTCCATTATTAACAAAAATAAATCAAGAATCAATATAATAAAAGGAGAAAAAATATGAACGAGAATTTTAATCAAATTTCAAATCAAGAAATATTAAATGGTATTCATGAACTTGAAGACTATTTTGTAAAAAGATTACAAAAATGTAATAATGAAGTTACTACTGCCTATGATAATATGGTAAATAGTGGGGCTTTAAATAGTGAAAAAACTAACGCAGTTATTTATAAAGTTAAAGGCCAATTGGCAAGCCTAGAAGAAGAATTTAGGGCATACTCTAAACAATTAGCAATGAGTATGGGAGAATCTCTTGCAACTATTACATCTGCTGGAAATGATGCCGAAACTACATTAGGTAATATAAACTCATAAATGGTAATACCTAAAAGGTATTACCTTATTTTGTAAAAGGAGGGAGAAATATGGCAAGTTTTACTGAATCTCAAGTAAAAGATAAAGCTGAAACATTACTGGACAGATTAAAAACTTTTGAAGCAAAAGTTACTCCTAATAGGCTATCCAGAATGAATGAATCAATTGAAACAATTATGAGTAATGATTTGTGGAATACTGTCGGTGGAATTAATTTTATGACGAAATTAAATAGTGCTACTACAGAAATAGATGGTAATGCAAAATATATTCAAGAAAATACTTATCAAATGAGAACTGCTACAGTTGAATATCATATTAATACGAATAGAACCAATATTCAAATATTAAATCAAGATTCTAATGGTAATATTTAATAAGTAAGGTGGTGATATAAATGGAAGCAAATAGTGTAAGTACAACTCAAGTTACTAAATTGCTTCAAGAATTTGAAGGAGAAGTTAAAAGTTGTATCAACGACACTGAAAGAATGATTGCAGATTGTGAAAATATTATAAGTGCCTATTCTAGTTTTATGGAGTGTAATGGTGCTCATGTTAGTGGGTATCCTAAAGACAATCAATTAATGGCAGATGGTATTTTTGAAAAAACATGTACTATTGATAGAACATTTTCGACTTCTGTCTCTATTGATGCAGCTAGTATTGCAAGTAATATTAAAAATTATTTAGAAACAGCATTGGAAGAAATGGATAAATTAGTAAATCAAATTACTGATGGTTATTCTATTATGGATAGCATTTATAAATATACTCAAGAAGTAGAAAATGGATTATCATTATCTTATGAAGAATATTGTAACTTATTTGATGATAACTTAAGCAATCATTTATGGGAAAGTGAAGATAGAGTTGGGGATGATTCACAAAAAATGATTGTCTCTGATAAAAATAAACAATGGTGGACAGACGATAATTTACTATTTGAATACAATCCTAATGGTAATGGTTATGACGCATGGATTGTTTATCAAATGGTTGATGGAAAAAAAGTTGCTATGGGGTGGACAGACACTCAAACTGCCGCTAAATATTCTAATAAAGCATTAAATATGTTAAATAAAAAGAAAGAAATTTGTACAAAAGGTATTAACATTGCTACTGGTACTGCTATTGGTACTGCTATCGGTGGTGGTGTAGGAAGTGGTATAGGTGCTACTATCGGTGGTGGTATAGGGAGTAGTATAGGCGATGTAAAAGGAATTTCTATGGAAAATATAAAAAATGATATAGCCTCGGTCACTTCCCAAACTTTTGAAAATAGTAAAAATGTATTAAAAAATATTAGTACTGATTTTTCTAATATAACAAAAAGAAATTTAGAAAGCATTACAAAATCTAATTTGACCCCTGAGGGACTTAAGGATGGCGTTAATAAATCTGTCGTCTCTCCAAAAAATGGTACTGATTATGCTAAATCTATAACCAGGGATAATATAACTAATGATTTATACAAAAATGGAGAATTAGTAAGTCAAGTTAAGGATAGTAATGGTAATGTAATAAGAACAAATAAATTATCTAGTGATGGAAAAAATATCAGTGTTACTTTATATGATAATAATCATAAAATAGTTACAGAAAGTCAAATTGATGCTTCAAACAAAAAAATTCTTCATTATTATGCCATATTATAATAATCCAAATATTACAGTCCAAGGAGCAAGTGGTGAGTTTGATTCAGTGGCAAATGATACTTCTAAATATGATTCTGTCACTAATTATTTTGAAACACTCAATCATTAAAATTTGCATAATTTTATAATATTTTATATAATAAACATGTAAGGAAATTTACATGTTTATTTTAGTTAAATAAAATGAAGTATTTTTTGTATATAATATATTAGGAGGTTATATGATGCGATTATATAATACTTTAAATAAGAAAATAGAGGAGTTTATTCCTAGAGAAGAAAAAAAAGTGAAGATGTATACTTGTGGTCCTACTGTTTATCATTATGCTCATATTGGAAATTTGAGGACATATATTTCTGAGGATATTTTAGAAAAGTCTTTGAAGTATTTGGGTTATGATGTTACTAGGGTTATGAATATTACTGATGTTGGCCATTTAGTTGGTGATGGTGATTCTGGTGAAGATAAGATGTTAGTAGCGGCTAAAAGGGAACATAAAAGTTCTTGGGAAGTTGCTAAATATTATACTGATTGCTTTAAAAAAGATTGTGAAAGATTAAATATTAAATGGCCTAGTATTGTTAGTCCTGCTACGGATAATATTGATGAATATATTAAGATTATTTCTAAATTGTTAGATGATGGTTATGCTTATATTAGTGATGGGAATGTTTATTATGATACTTCTCGTTATCAAGATTATTATCATTTATCTGGTAGAAATGCAGATGATTTGATAGTAGCTGTTCGTGAAGATATTAAAGAAGATACTTCTAAGAGAAATCCTTTTGATTTTGGATTATGGTTTACAAATTCTAAGTTTAATAATCAAGAAATGCAATGGGATAGTCCTTGGGGAAGAGGGTACCCTGGCTGGCATATTGAGTGTTCTGGTATTAGTATTAAATATTTGGGAGAATACTTGGATATTCATTGTGGGGCTGAAGATGCGATATTCCCTCATCACACGAATGAGATTGCTCAAAGTGAAGCTTATTTAGGTCATAAGTGGTGTAATTATTGGGTTCATTTTGGTTTTTTAAATGATAAGAATGGTAAGATGAGTAAAAGTAATGGAGAATTTCTCACTGTCGATTTATTGGTAGAGAAGGGGTACAATCCTCTTGCTTATCGATATTTATGTTTGAATAGTTACTATCATAATGCTTTAACATTTAGTTATGAGATATTGGATGGTGCTTCAAGAGAATATGATAAATTAAAAAGAAGAGTGGCAAATTTATCTAATGATGGTGACATTAATCAAACTAAATTGCAGGAATATCATGATAAGTTTGGGTCTAATTTGGAAAATGACTTAAATACTTCTAGTTGTATTACTCTATTATATGATGTCCTAAAAGATAACACCATTAATGATAAGACAAAAAGAGAAATTATTTGTGATTTTGAAAAGGTACTATCTCTTGACTTGTTTACTTTCGAAAATACTTCATTAGATATTAATTTAAAGAATTATATTGAGAAAATGATAGAGAAAAGAAGTATTTATAAAAAAGAAAAGAACTTTGAGGAAGCTGATAAAATAAGAAAAGAATTAATGGATAAAGGAATTATGATTAAAGACACTAGAGAAGGTACTGTATATGAAGTTATAAGGTAGGTGTTTTGTTTATGGGATATGGATATTATTATGATCCAACGTATATTTTAGTTGTGATTGGATTTATTATTACTTTAATTGCTGAAATTGGTGTTAAAGGAAGTTATGGTAAATATAAAAGAATTAATGCCTCTAAGATGATTACGGGGCGTGAAGTTGCTAGACGAATATTAGATGCTAATGGGCTAGATAATGTTCAGGTAAAAGAAGTAGCCGGAACCCTTAGCGACCACTATAATCCAAGTGATAAAACGGTTAATTTGTCAACAGATATTTATAAAGATAGCAGCATTGCTTCTATTGCAGTTGCTGCTCATGAATGTGGACATGCTATTCAAGATAAAGTAGGATATAAACTTTTAAGATTTAGACATTCTATCATTCCTACTGTTAATATTTGTTCAAAGCTAGGCTATTTTGTAGTCGTGATTGGGCTTTTATTTGGTTCATTTAACCTTGCTATGATTGGTCTTTTCTTATTATGTACAATTTTAGTATTTCAGTTAGTTACTTTACCAGTTGAATTTAATGCATCGCATAGAGCAAAAAAAGAATTGATTAAATTAAATCTAGTGGATCAAAAAGAGACTAGTGGAGTTAAATCAATGTTATTTTCAGCTGCAATGACTTATGTTGCATCTGTTGCTAATACTTTATTACAAATGCTTAGAATGTTATTAATTATATTAAATAGTAGACGGAGTGATGATTAATTTTTTATAAAAAGTTGTATTAGTGATATTGTGAAGTAAATTATTTAGACAAATTTAAACTCTAACTTTAAATTTGTCTATTTTTTAGAGGTTTATAATAAAAAAGAAAAGAGGGTAGAGATGAAAAAGAGAACTGAGGCTAAACTTGAAAAAAATATTAAAGAAAGTTCTATAAGTGATATTAATTATCGAGATAATTTAATTGATTTTTTTATTCATAATGAAAAATTAAATCATGATTTAGAAGAAATAGAAATTAATGGATGCTATTTTAAGAATGTAGATTTTTCAAATATTCTAGTTAGAAATTGTGACTTTATCGATTGTATTTTTGAAAATTGTAATTTAATGGGAATTGATTTTTCTTCTAAAAGTATTCATCGAGTTTGTTTTAAGAATTGTAATTTTGGAAATACTAATTATATTATGAGTAGTGTTAAAGATGTTTTGATTGATGATTGTAAATGTGATTATATTAATTTTTCGGATAGTAAAATAGATGTTCTAGAAGTTAAAAATAGTCTTTTTAGAGAAGCTAGATTTGTAAGTACTACACTGAAGAATGTAACTTTTAATGAAGTGAACTTTCGAGGATGTGAATTTTTTAACACTTCTTTAAAGGATATTGATTTTAGTTCTTGCGATATTTCTGATGTGATGGTGAATACTAATGATATTAAAGGAATGATTGTTAATGAAAGTCAAGCTTTAATGTTAGTGAATTTACTTGGAATAATAATTAAGGAATAGAATACTTATTTCGTTTTTTCTTATGATATAGAGAAGTCAAGGTAAGTATTTTTTTTCTTATAAAATGAAGATAAAGGCAGAAATTTGCTTAATTTGTTATTTTTTGATATAATGATTGCGTTGGAGGAAAAGTATATTTATGAAAATTACAAGTGTAGAATTTACTACTTCTGCGGTTAGAAGAAGTCAATATCCTGAAGAGAAGTATCCTGAATTTCTCCTTGTTGGTAGAAGTAATGTAGGAAAGAGTAGTTTTATTAATGCTCTTGTTAATCGAAAAAGTTTAGCTAGAATTAGTTCTATTCCTGGGAAAACACAAACACTTAATTTTTACTTTATTAATGAAAGTTTTTATTTAGTGGATGTTCCTGGATATGGTTTTGCTAAAGTAAGTAAGAATTTAAAAAATAAATTTGGTTTAATTATAGAAGATTATTTAAAAGAAAGAAAGATGTTAAAATCTGTTTTTATGCTAGTAGATTTTCGGCATAAGCCTACTAATGATGATGTATTAATGTACGAGTATTTGAAATATTATCATATTCCTGTTACTATTATTGCAACAAAAAGTGATAAAGTTAGCAAGAATAGTTATGAGAAGAATAAAAAAATTATTCGTGATACTTTAAAGATGGTAGATGATGATGACTTTATTTTATTCTCGTCTGTTAGTAAAGTTGGAAAACAAGAAGTTCATGATAAAATTTTAGATTTAATTCAGTCTTAGGCACCTAATTTTTATTTTAGAATACATTACATCAGGTGAAGATGAATGATAATTCAAAAGTTAGATGACTATTATATCGTTAAGGTTTTTAAAGAGAAGTTAGATGATTTTAATCCTTTTGATAAGAGTTGTATTGAACAGTTATTTCAAAAAATTTTAAAAAAATTGTTAAAGAACTATTCTATTCATGGATTAATTGATGCTGATATTTATTTTGATAGATTATATGGTATGATTATTGAATTAAGAGAAGTTTATGATTACTTTGAAGAGATAGACTTAAGAATTCATTTTCATTTAGATTCTGTTTTTTTAGTAGAGATAGAATATGATTATTTTAATAAGATGAATGATGTTTATTATTATAAAGGTAAATATTATAAAGTTTATGATAAAATTATTGATGGTCCTATTATATATAAAGATAGTGAATGTATAGAGATTATGGAAAAAGGAATACATTTATAGAAAGTGGTGATAAAATGAGAATGCCTACTGTTTGTTTAGTTGGAAGACCTAATGTTGGAAAGAGTACTATTTTTAATCGGTTAGTTGGAAAAAAGATTTCTATTATAGAAGATACCCCTGGTGTTACAAGAGATAGAATTTATGGAGATGCTAAATATTTAGATTATTCTTTTCATTTGATTGATACTGGTGGTATTGATGTTGGGGACGATACTTTTAATGATGAAATTCGAATGCAGGCTAGTATTGCAATAGATGAAGCTGATGTTATTATTTTTGTTGTGGATGGTAAAGAAGATATTACAAAAAATGATTATGTTATTCGAGATATGCTTCGAAAAAGCGGCAAAGATGTCGTGGTTGCTGTGAATAAAATCGATAATGAAAATAGGGTGGAAAACATTTATCAATTTTATGAACTTGGTTTTGAAAATGTTATTGGAGTAAGTGGAGAGCATAATATTGGCTTCCAAGAATTATTAGATAAGGTTGTTCAAAATTTTAAACCTATTCCTGAAATTGAGTATAGTGAAGACAAGATTAAATTCTGTTTTATTGGAAGGCCTAATGTTGGGAAAAGTAGTTTAGTAAATGCTCTTCTTAATGAAGAAAAGGCAATTGTTAGCAATGTTGCTGGTACGACTAGAGATGCTGTAGATACAGAGTTTCGATACGATGGGAAAGATTATGTTGTAATTGATACTGCTGGACTTCGTAAAAAGGGAAAAGTTTATGAGAGTATCGAAAAGTATAGTGTTATTCGAAGTATGAAAGCAATTGAAAGAAGCGATGTTTGCTGTATTGTCATTAATGCTGAAGAAGGGATTATTGAACATGATAAACATATTGCTAGTTATGCCCTAGAGGCTGGAAAACCACTTGTTTTAGTTGTTAATAAATGGGATACAGTAAATGATAAAAATGATATTAAAAGTTTTACTACTTTAATGAGAAATGAATTCCAATTTTTATCTTATGTTCCTATCGTATTTGTTTCAGCTTTAACTAAGAAAAGAATTCATACTTTAATGCCTGAGATTCTTAAAGTTTATAAAAATTCAACTTTGGAAATTAAAACGAGTGTTTTAAATGAAGTAATACGTGAAGCAGTACTTCTTAATCAACCACCTTCTTATAAAGGAAAGCGATTAAAAATTTATTTTGCTAATCAATCTGGGACAAGACCTCCTAAATTTACCTTGCACGTTAATAGTAAGGGATTAGTACATTTTTCTTATGAAAGATATTTAGAAAATAAATTGAGAGAGAATTTTGATTTAGAAGGAACACCAATTGTAATACAATTCAAGAATAAAAATGAAGATTACTAAAACATAGATAATTTATTTTATCTAGTTTTTTCTTACTATTTAGAAAATAGCTGAGGAAGTATTTTAGAAATAGAGGTGAAAAGAAATGAAAGAATTTATACAAAGTTTAAAATTTACTTGGAAGTATGCGAAGAAAGAGAAGGGAAGAATTATTTTATTTGGAATTGCAAATTTATTTAATGTAATTTTTAGTATTTTAATTCCTATGATTGATGCAAAAATTATTATTGAATTGACGGCTAATCATTTTGAAAGATTAATATTTATGGCAATTTGTCTAACGGTTAATGAAGTCCTTTATGATTTATTTGATTTTTTATCCCGAAGACTTTCTGTTGTTGTTTACCATCATACGCTTGAAATACTTGGGATGGATTTAGGAAAAAACATCTTAAAATTAGAAAATAATTCTTTAGATGAGCATGGTAGTGGTGCATTTATTCAAAGAATGACAGGAGATACGGATAAACTTGCTGATGTATTTAATCATTTAGTATCTATGTTTTCTTCTTTAGTAAAATATATTGGAATACTGATTGCTATTTTTATTGTTAATAAGATTGTTTTTCTTTTTACATTAATTATTTTAATTATTCGCTATCTTATTGAAAGAGCAAGAACAAATAGGAGAAAAAAAGATGATGAAATATCAAGAAAAGCAAAAGATAGCGTCTCTAGTTTTGTTGGGGAATTAGTTCGTGGTGCTAGAGATATTAAAATGCTAAATAGCGAAAATGATTTTATGAAAGAAATGAATTATCGAATCAAAGATTTTAATGAAAAAAGAATAAGAATGCAGAATGTAAGTTGGAATTACCGAGTTTTTAGTTTTTGGTTTACTGATATTAGTTTTCTTTTATTGATTATTCTTCTTGCTTTTTTAATTAAAGATAAGGTGATTTCTATATCGATTGCTATGGTTTTATATAACTATGTAGGTAATGTTGGTGGATCTACTTATTTGCTTGGAGATTTATTAGAATATATTAAAGATTTTAATTTATCCTGTGAAAGAGTAAAAGAAATTATTGATGGAGATAAATTTAAAAAGGAACAATTTGGAGAAAAGCATTTAGATAAAGTAGAAGGACATTTTACTTTTGAGCATGTTTTCTTTAAGTACAAGGAAAAAGAAGTATTAAAGAATTTAACCTTCGAAGTAAAACCTAATGAAACAGTTGCTTTTGTTGGAAAAAGTGGGGCTGGTAAGACAACTATTTTTAATCTTTTATGTAAGATGTATGATGTTAATCAAGGAAAGATTACTATTGATGGAGTTAATATTAGTGAATTAGACAAAGATAGTATTCGTGGAAATATTACTATTATTTCACAAAATCCTTATATTTTTAATATGAGTATTCGAGATAATCTTAAATTGGTTAAAAATAATTTAAGTGATGAAGAAATGTATAATGCATGTAAAATTGCTTGTCTTGATGATTTTATTCAAGAGTTACCTAATGGATATGATACAATTATCGGAGAAGGTGGCGTTAATTTATCTGGTGGTCAAAAGCAAAGATTAGCGATTGCTAGAGCATTAGTGCAAAAGACAGAAATTATATTATTTGATGAAGCAACAAGTGCTTTGGATAATGAAACACAAGAAAAAATTCAACGTGCAATTGAAAATATGAAAAATGAGTATACGATTTTAATTATTGCTCATCGTCTATCTACTATTATTCATGCTGATAGAATTCTTTACTTAGAAGATGGAAAAATTATTGCTCAAGGAACGCATCACGAATTATTAAAAAATTGTCCTAGTTATCAAAAGTTATATGAAAGCGAAATAAAAAAAGATGAATAAAAAAGTTAGCATAATGTTCTTTATATGCTAGCTTTTTTGTGGATGTTATTTTATTTTTAAAATTAAGTAGTTTATTTCTATTCTTACATATAATAGAGTAGGAGGTTATTATGGCATTTAGTGATAATTTTTTTAAAAAGATAGAGAAAAAAACTAGTGTTGATAAAGATACAATTTTATCTTTAGCTAATAAGTTACAACAAGGAAATATGAAGGATGAAGGTACTTTAAAAGAAGTAATTCATGATATTTCAAGAATTACTGGAAGAGAGGTTACTCCCGAAAAGGAACAAAAGATAATTGATACTGTTCTTTCTAATGGAGTACCTAAGAACTTTAATCAGTATTTAGATGATGTTGAAAATGAAAGAGACTAATTCCTTGGAGTTAGTCCTTTTTTGTAAAAAAATATTCCATTGATATTTTATGATTTTTACAAATCGTAAACAAAGTACTAGTAGTTATTAGATTAATCCCTAATTCATAATTACTATATGTAGTTTGAGAAATTGAACATTCATCTGCTACTTCTTGTTGGGATAATCCTCTTTTTTTTCTCTGTTCTTTCAATTTATGACCTATTTCTTTTTTGTTTATCTTTTCTAATTGTGCATGAAAAATATTTTTTTCTTTTAAACAAGTTATATAATCTATTGAGTAGTTGTATAAATTACAGAATTTAACTAATTTTTTCAATGGAATAATGTCATTACCATTTTCCCAATTTGAAACAGTTTGCTTGGTAACACCAAATATATATCCTAATTCTGTTTGCGTCATTTCTAATTCTTCTCTACAAACTTTTAAACGATTCTCTAACATATCTATCACCAATTAGATTGTCCTATAAAAAAAGAATTTATTCCCAAAAGTATGGACTATATGGTAAAATGTGTTATAATTATTTTAAGGTAGGAGATAGTATGAAAAAATTAAAAAAGAATAAATATAGATTATTAACAGTGATTATATGGATTTTTTCCTATTTTATTTTAATGACTGGAGTTACTTATGCTTATTTTGCATTAAGTGCTTCTGATGAAAAAAATATAGTTGGAACTGCTGCTTCTGGAAATTTAAATTTAACTGTTTCAAGAGTTGCACCTTCTAGTGATAATAATGTATTGGTACCATTATTAGATAATGCTTTAGAAAATGCAATAAGTGGAAATACTGCTAAAGGAGCAATTAGTCCATGTGTTGACTCTAACCATAATGTTTCTTGTGAAGTATATAAGATTGTTATAGAAAACACTAGTACAGCAGCAGTAAAATTAAATGGAAACATTTACTTAAATTCCTCAAATTCTTCTAGTTCTTTCCAAAATTTAAAATGGGAAATTTTAGATAATGCTACCAAAAGAAAGACAGATTATTTTTCCAACTCAATGTATTCGACTTCTTTGGTTAAAGATTTGTCACTTTCAGCAAAAGGAAACAGTGATTCTAGTCAAACTATTTATCTTGCGATTTGGATAAGTGAAATAAATGATAATCAAAGTGCTCTAGATTATGGAAAATATGGAGCAACAATATCTTTTACTAGCACAAATGGTGGAATAACTTCTACAATTGGAATAGTACCAACTGGAGTAGATACGCTTAATAATCTATTTGAAAACAATACTAAAACTTCTGTATCAGCAGCAAGTTCTGAAAAAATAATTCAAGTAACTTCTAAAAATTTAGAAAAAGACTCTAATGGAAATATTAGATACTATGGTTTATCTCCTAATAATTATGTAACTTTTAATAATGAAAGTGCTGGTTGGAGAATAATTGGTATTTTTGATACAGAAGATTCTAACGGAAATTGGGACTACAGAATAAAGTTAATTAGAGATAAAGCACTTGGCTCTTATTCGTGGGATAGTAGTATTTCCTCAATTAATGGAGGAAAAGGTATTAATGATTTTAGTAAGTCTGATATAATGACATTATTAAACGATTATTATTATCATTCTAAAAGTGCACAAACTTGTTATAAAGATTTAAATAACACTTCTACAACTTGTGATTTTTCATCTAATGGAATTAAAAGTTCATATCAAAATATGATTGATGATGTTAAATATTATTTAGGTGGTAGTAATAATGCTAGCCAATATCCAAATAAATATTATACCTTTGAAAGGAGTAACGCTGTTTACTCTTCCAATCCTAAAACTTGGATTGGAAAATTAGGATTAATGTATCCTTCTGATTATGGATACGCAACTGATTTAAACACTTGCAAAGTTAATTTAAGAAGTTATAGTACGACAAATACTTGTACAACAAATAACTGGCTTTATTTAAGTGGGCACCAATGGACAATAACACCATCCGTATCAAATTCTATCAATGTTTATGGGGCATGGCAGGATGGAAGCGTCTATGATTATCCACCAGCGTATTCTTATTTAATTCGTCCTGTTTTATATTTAAAGCCAAATGTAATAATTGTATCTGGAAATGGTACAAAAGAAGCACCATATCTTCTTTCTTTAGATAGTTAATATTTTATTTATGAAATAAATATTTTAGGGTATTATCTAATATTTGAATTTATTCGATTGCATTATTAATTAAATATAATGGTATGATAGAGTTTATAACAAGATTATAATTAATGAGGAAATGCCTAAATTTTATAAATAGACCAAAAAATATTTTATTCTTTATAAGAACAACATAAAAAATTTTATTTTATATTGTTCTTTTTTTCTGGTAAGAATATTTTTAAGTATTTTATTTTAAAAAAAATGTCAAAAATAGAGATTTATATTAATAAATAAGTAGATATTACATAGTATTAACTAGAATATGAGAAAAGGGGTATAGAATGGAAAAGATTGATGTTATTAAGAGTATATCAGAACGATGTGGTGGTGATATTTATTTAGGAGTTGTTGGAGCAGTTCGTACTGGAAAGAGTACTTTTATTAAGAAATTTATGGAAACGTTAGTTATTCCTAATATTAGTGATGAGTTTGAGAGAAAGAGAACTTTAGATGAACTGCCTCAATCAGCGGCTGGTAGAACGATTATGACGACCGAGCCTAAGTTTGTTCCTGCTACGGCTGCAACAATTCAGGTAGATGATTTTACAGCAAATATTAGGATGGTAGATTGTGTTGGGTATGTTATTGATGCTGCAAAAGGGTATGAAGATGATAATGGTCCTAGAATGGTTATGACTCCGTGGGTGTTGTTGAATAAGTGATACCCAAATATAAAAATAAAGAAATACCTTATAA
>CAMBIR010000017.1 GCA_945867665.1 uncultured Bacillota bacterium | reverse complement strand
TATTTTATAAACAACTTTACATAAAAAATGTACAATTTTTAAGCGATTGCCATATATATTTTTTATGGCCACGCCAGGATAAAATCATAAACATTGAGAATTAGTTGAATCAACTAATTCTTTTACTTTTTCTGGATTTAAGAGTCTGTAAATAAATTTCGATATATTTAACTCCTCTTCTTCCAATGTACCAATGTTATATTCTGAAGATAACTTTACAAGACTAGCCCTAAGGGGACTAGCTTGCTAATATTCAATTCAGTCAATAAAATTTTACACTATCCTTTTATTTTTGGATATTGCCTATAATAGTATTTGTAACTTTAAAGGGTATCAACATAGACACCGTCATCATTTCTTAGAATGACTTGCTCGTGATTATTTAAGGTATTGGTAAGTTCTATTTTGTAATAATCATTTTTTTGATAAGATACTTTTACTTGGTAAGTATAAGTATCTTCATGATTAATAATCTCCATTTCTCCTTCTAGGTAATAACTAGAAGCATTATTTACTTTCTTCTCTAAGTCTTTTAAAACATTATCTGCATTTTTTACTCCACATCCGGTTAATAAAAAAATACCGATCACCGCTAAAAATTCTAAAATCTTTTTCATATTCACCTCTTTACTTTCAATGTAATTATATATTTTTCTTATCTATTTATGAATAATTTTTCAAAATTTGTCAAATAATATTACTAGAAAAAGGAGGCAGATAATGAGTACGTTATATAAAGTTACACTAGTTCTTGCCATTATTGGTTGTGTGAACTGGGGACTAGTTGGTATTCTAAATTTTAATTTAGTTGAGTTTTTATTTGGAGATGGAACGATTTTAACTAGAGTTGTTTATGTTATTGTCGCTCTATCCGGACTTGTTAATATAGGAATTTTAACAAAAGATTTAGATCACTAAAAAAAGAATGAAATAAATTTCATTCGGCGCCACATTTGTGGTGCTTTTTCCTATTCCACTTTTTAGTATTCTATATTATAATATTTTCAGGCAGTGCATAATATGAAACAAAACATTATTGATATCTTTAACACAGAAAAAGAATTACATTTCCATTATCCTAATGATAGAAAATACTCTACTAAAGATGTCATTGAGTATTGGCCTTCTTTTCTAAATGATAATCCTGAATTAAAAATTAGGGATGTTGTTTACTATGAAATTGATAAAGTTTTATCTTGTAGAACGCCAAAATTAGGTGGTTTTGTATGGGAATGTCCTAATTGTGGTTATTCCAATTATCACTTTTTTACTTGCAAAAGTAGATTTTGTTCTACTTGTGGTGCTAAATATTTCAATCAAAGAGTTGATAAAGCCATGTCTATTATGTTTCAAGCGAAACATAGGCACATTACTTTTACGATTGCTAAAGAATGGGAAGAAGAAGATTTGTGGGATGGAAAAGATAAATCTATTCCACCATATGGTGAATGTACAAACTGCAATTATAAAAAAATGTTCCTATTGATTATGTAGGGACAAAAGGATATCATTACATTTATAAGGAGAAATAAAATTAATGAAAATAAATTTTAGTACCAAAAAAATTGAGGTTACAAAAACCTCTTTTAAGTCGTGCACTAATGTTCTAGTTAATTAGAAGTTATCGTTTTCTGTGCTATAAAAATTAGGAGAAATTTCCTATTATACAAAAAAAGAAAAGTATTAATAAACACTTTTCTAACTATTCTTTATTTTTAATTTTTTATAAGTAGCAAACTCATTGTAATCTTTCCAAGTAGATGCTTTATCTAAAAGTAAATCATATAATTCAGTATTTTTTAATTCTTCTAATAAATCATCAAAAGAAATCGTTTTAGAAAATAGTTGATTATACTCTTCTTTTGAACTTAATGGAGTTCTTAGTACTTTATAGCCTAAATGGATTAGTTTTAAATATCTTCTTTTGGAATTTTGATTTAGGCTAGAAGAAATTTCTTGCCACAATAATGGATTATTTTCTTTTGAGGAAGAATATATTTTTTCAAATTCTTTTTTAGGAATCTCTTTTTCTTTTAAGATTTCTTCAATCGTTAATTTTCTTTCTAACATTTCTTGAAGAAGGATTAATATATCTTCCATGGTTAGGGAGTGTCCATAATGGTCGCTGAAAATTTTGATAAGAGCACCTTTTTCTTTGAAATATAAAAATTTATTTTGAATAATAAAATTAAAAATATTTTCTTCATTTAGGTGATTGGTATTTAAAAATGTTTCTAGTTGGATATTATTTTCTTTTAGAAGGATAATTTTATTGTAAAAATTGAGACTATTTTTTCTAGATAATGTTTGAACCTCTTGTAATGCTTTTTCCGCAAAGGATCCAAAATAATCTTTTAATTTAGAAAAATCTTTTAAGTCTTGCCAACTTAATTTGGAATTATTATATATTCTTTCTAAGTTTTTTATTTGAAATAGGCAAGCACAAAAATCTTCTAGATTAGGGGTATTTTGTTTTTTTAAAGCATTCTGTTGATAACTTTTATAATATAAATTATATAGTTTAGAAATGGCTCTATTATAATTTAAAAAGTAAGTAGAGAAAGTTTTTTTCCCATAAGAGGACTGAATTCGTGTTGCAACAGGAATACCATCATATAAATCATAGTCATGATATCTTAAATGAACAGACTGATTTTTGTTTCTTTCTAATTTGACAAGAGGGCTTTTATTTGGAATCTGGCTAGCGACGATGGTAAAAAAAGTTTTATCAAGGGAATAATACATTTTAGGATTATACTGATATAGTTTTATTTGTTCTTCAATCGTAAAATACTTGATTAAATTATTTTTTTGCAAAAATTGATAAGCATGTCTTAGGCTATTTCCACTAGGGGTATAAATGGTTGTTTCTTCTAGAATAAATTTTTTAAATAAATTAAGATTTTCTTCTATGTATGGAAGGTATTTGGGCTCATTTGTATAAATTGCTATAGTAAATATTAAGTAAGGATTATTTTCTAGAGTACAAATATTTTCAAATCTGTTTTGAATTCTTTTAATAAGGGGTAGATATCTAGAATATGGGAGAATTTCTTGAGTATGGGCATAATTGTTAAAGTTAGGGCTGGTAATTACTTCTATAGGAATGAGATTTTCTGTTGGAGCGGATACTTCTATATTGTATGATAGAGATGTATAATTTAAGTATAAATATAATCTTTTTATATCTTCAGTTACCATTTTATACCAATAGTAAGCATTAAAAAAATGATTCAAGAAAAATTCATTTTTATCGTTGACGTAATAGCCATCCCCATTTTTAAAATAAGATTGAGTAATATTAAAATCATTTGTTTTTAATAAATTGTAAAATTCTTCTATTGTATATTTTTGTTTGAAATGATTGGGGATATTTTTAGGATTTTCCATGGTAAAAGTTCCTATATTTGTATTCATTATGATTATATTATTTTTGACTTTGGCAGTTAGAACTTGAATTTTTGGAATATCTTCTTTTTTCTCACGATCATCGTAAATCTCATCATTTAATTTTTTTGTTTCTATGGCTGTTATTTTTTTATAGTGATATTGATAAGTGCTAATCTGGGGTGGTATTTTTAAAGTATTATATATATCATCTAATTTTTTAATTAATTCTTTCGTCATCTTCATTCCTCTTTTTCTAAGACTTTATTATACTGAATATTTGAAAAAAAGCAAGTAAATTAAAAAAGGAACTAGGTTTGATTCCTAATTCTTTAATTATCGTTTAAGCATTCATTTGTTTCATTACTTCGTCGGCGAAGTTTTCTTCTTTTTTCTCGATTCCTTCTCCTACTTCATAACGAATAAATTTGATAATATTGCTGTTTTTTGATTCTACGTATTTAGATACTTTCATTTTGTTTTCTTTAATGAATGATTGATCCACTAAACAAACTTCTTCGAAGAATTTATTTAATCTACCATTTACAATCATTGGTAATTTATTTTTATCTAATCCTTCATTTTCTGCTTGTTCTGTTAAAACTTCTCTTTCTTTTTCCACTCTATCACTTGGAACTTCATCACGGTTTAGATATAATGGTTTCATTGCAGCAGCTTGCATTGCGATATCTTTAGCAAGTTCTGCATCTTGTCCATCGATAATAACAACAGTAACGATTTTTCCACCCATATGAGAATATGTTCCAAAGATTTGATTACTTTCTTTTTCTAGAATTTCAAAACGACGGAATGATAGTTTTTCTCCAATGGTAGCAATTTTTTCTGAAATAATATCTGCTAATTTTTTGCCATTTTTTTCTACTTCTAAAGCCTCTTCTACACTAGTAGGATTGTTTTCTAAAACAACATTAGCAATTTCATTAACAAGATTTTTGAATTCCTCATTTTGGGCAACAAAGTCTGTTTCTGAGTTTACTTCTACAATAACGGCTTTGTTATCCATGATTTTAGCAAAAGCTAATCCTTCAGCGGCAATACGTGATGCTTTCTTGGCTGCTTTAGAAATTCCTTTTTCTCTTAACCAATTTATTGCTTCTTCCATATTTCCGTTTGTTGCTTCTAGAGCTTTTTTACAATCTAGCATTCCTGCTCCACTTGACTCACGTAATTCTTTTACCATGCTTGCGCTAATCATAAATACATATCCTCCTTATTTTAAAGCTTGAATTAATTCATCTTTTTTCATTTTTGAATAACCAGAAACTTCTTTTTTCTTGGCTAAATCTCTTAATTCATTTACAGTTAAAATGTTTAAATCTAATTTTTTTTCAATTACTTCTTCTTTTTTTGGCTCTTCTTTTTTTACTTCTTCTCTTTTTTCAAAATTCTTTGATTCAAATTTTTTATTTGATTTGTCAAATTGTCTAGAATTTCTTCTATTTTCGTCTTCAGTTACATAATCAACAATTGTTCCACCTTTAACTTCGATGATAGCGTTTGTTAAAGCACCAAGTACAACTTTGATTGCTCTTACTGCATCATCATTTCCTGGGATAACATAATCCACAGCGTCAGGATCACAATTTGTGTCAATAATTCCGAATACAGGAATTCCTAATTTTTTTGCTTCTTTAATTGCATTTTCTTCTTTGATTGAGTCAACAATAATTAAAGCTTGTGGTAATTTTACCATTTCACGAATTCCGCATAAGTTTTTATTTAGCTTATCGTATTCTTTTTTCAAACCGATAACTTCTTTTTTTGGTAGTTTTTCGAAAGTACCATCTTTTTCCATGTTTTCGATTTCTTCTAATCTTTTTACTCTACGACGAATGGTTTTGAAGTTTGTTAAAGTTCCTCCTAACCAACGTTCTGTCATATAAAACATACCACCACGATTTGCTTCTTCACGGCAAACATCGCTTGCTTGTTTTTTGGTACCAACGTATAAAACATTTCCTCCATCTGCTACGATTTTCTTTAAAGCTTCATAAGCTTCTTCCATTTTTTCTACAGTTTTTTGTAAGTCGATAATATAAATATCATCACGAGAGTTGTAGATATACTCTTTCATTTTTGGGTTCCATCTTTTTGTCTGATGACCAAAGTGAACACCAGCTTCTAATAAGTAGCTCATTGATACTACTGCCATATTTTTCTTCCTCCTTTGTTTTGCTTCCAAATACTTCTTGTTTACTTCTTCACCTAACTTTGTTTGTTAAGCACTAGAAGAAATAAATCCATATTTGTGAATATTTCTTGAAAAGCCAAACTTATTTTACCATAAAAAAAAGGCAGATACAAGAAAAAATCTTCCTTTTTCAAATATTTTTTTAATAATGATTGGCCGCTTTTTTGGACTTTTTTAAAATTAGAGACGTTCTATCAAGAGGAAGTCTTCTTTCTGCAACGATTTCTTCCTCAGGATAAATTTTATTTTTCTCTTGATTGATTTTTTGGGGTGATATAACAGAAAAATAATAAGTTTCAGTCTCAATTCTTACTAAATCTCTTTCTAACTGATTGATGGTTTCGTTTAAGGCGGTTAAAATAATTTTTAAGTCTTTACCAACTAGAATACTACCATAGTGAAAAAATTGGCAAGAATTTAATTCATTTTCATATTTTAACTTTAAAGGAATATGTTTCTTATCTAAATTTGTTAAATAAGAAAGTAATAATAAGTATTGTATTCCCTTCTTCTTTAAAATATCAATTCTTTTTTTTAAATAACTATACCTTGTATCAATTATTTCTAAATTACAAGGATATTTACCTTGTTTTAGTTGATTAAGTATTCTCTCTTCACTGACAGGGCAACTCTTTTTAAAAAATAGATATAACTCAGGAAAACTTTTTCCATAATAAAGAGAAAAATTCTCTATAACGTCTTTTGTACTATAAATTCCTTCATTTTTTAAATCAAGATTAGAATAAAAACTTCTTACTGCTTCCACGATATCACTCCTAAAGATATTATTATTATAGTATAATTTTTTTTTATTTTTCTCTAATAAACTAATTAGTAACTTTTTTTATTCTGCCGTGACCAGATGTCTTTGGTATAAAATCAACTCCATAATTAGCGTCGTCCTTTATCTCGTTATACTTGTGCTTTAGATTATAATAATTGATAAGCATTAGAGTCATAAGATAATATTTTTCAACAGCAGAATCATTTTTCTTATCTTTTATATCTTTATGAATTTTTGATAGAGCATTTTGATAAAGTCCTTCTGCTAGTTTTTCCTTTTCCTTATCATGATAAATAGCCTCGGCAATCATTGGTCCTATATTATCATACTCTTTTAGGATATCATGATACTTCCTATTTTTTATTAAGACTTCATCACGAAAAGTTCTGAAATCATTTAAAAATTGACAATTGTCAGGTAATTTTAGAATTTGGCAGCAAATTGTTGTAATAAAGCAGCCACTAGTCTCATTATGACGATAGATTGGGCAAATACTATAATCATAGCCCCTGCAATATCGATAATAATTTTCACTATCTACACGTTTATTTTCTTTACTACACCAGTAATCTCCACCAAATAGACTGTTTTCAAAACGATAATATGTGCAAGACATTTCCAAATCTCCCTTCTTTTTTTTATTTATCATATAAAATATTTTTCCATTTGTCAATTAAAAAAGATAAGCAAATAGACTATAGAAAATTAAACTAAAAGGTTTTCCAATGATAATGATTAAAAGAAATGTTTTAAAAGAAATTTGACTTAAACCGGCAATATAACATAATAAATCATCAGGTAAGCCTGGAAGAAAAATTCCTAAGAAGAAAATTGTTGTAAATTTATTATCTTTTACATATTTTAAATATTTGTTAGTAATTTTTTTAGGAAATAATTTTTCAACGATTTTCATTCCATATTTTTTTGATAACAGATATGCTAATAATGAACCTAAAATAAGACCAATGTAATTATAAATAAGGCCTTTAATCGGGCCAAAAGCAAGGACTCCTGCTAAGCAACTGGCTCCTCCTGGAATAACAGGAAAAACAACTTGTCCTATTTGTAGGAGAATAAAAATAAGACTTGCAAAGATACCAAACTTTTTCATGTATTCGATTAATAATTTTTTATCTTCCAAAATCCCTAGTTTTAAGGCATAAATAATAAAAATGAATAAAAGAATTGTAATGATAATTGGAATAATATTCAATATTTTTTTTATGACGTGTTTTTTCATTTTTTCACATCTCCTAGACTTTATTATATCCTACTTTTGGTTAGAGAGGACGTAATTTTTTTATCTTTGACAATGTTTTTACAGTTTTACTTTTTTCATTTCTAATTTTACTAATATATTCTTTATATTCATTGATGAGGTGAATTTTAGCAAGAGAGCTTAGGAGATTGATATCTAATTTATCTAGATTTCCGTAGCGAAGATAAATCATTTGATAAAATAAGCCTTTTATTTCTTGGATTTTATTTAAAGGAATTTCCCAATATTCCATCTCTTCTATTCTTTTAAAGATAGAAGAGATACAAATGAGATAGAGTTCTTGCTGATATTTTAAGAAAAGATTCATTTTTTTGGAAAATAAAATGATGTCATCTGTTATTTTAAAGATATCTAATATTTTTTTATTAACTTGGTAGTTGATAGAAGAAATTCCTCTTTTTATGTCCCTGCGATAAAAATAATCGGGACTGCTTAATTCCAAAATAGTTTTGGCTTTTAAATACATTGTGGTTGTAAATAAAATATCCTCCCAATTACAATTTTCAATGAAGGAAGAATTTTGAATGAGTTTTCGTTTAAATAGTTTGTTGCAAACTGAAGGACTTGTTCCAATTATTTTTTCTTTTTTGTTATTCTTTTTGATTAAAACTTGGTGATTGTTCATTGCATATTTTAGGTCTTGATTTAGATAAGTATTGTCTTTTACAAAAAGAAGACCGGTTTCGATGATATCTGGTTTTTGATTTTGACAGGCTCGCTCATACATTATTTGATACATGGTTTGATTGACGTAGTCATCGCTGTCAACGAAGCCAATATACTCTCCTCGAGATAGTTTTATCCCTCTATTTCTAGTTGCGCCTACTCCTTTGTTTTGTTGATTAAAATAAGCTGTTATTTGTTTATGTTTTTTCGCGAATGATTCAATGATTTTTCTTGAATTATCGGTTGAAGCATCATCAATTACAATAATTTCTATTTCTTTTAGGGTTTGACTGATTAAAGAAGTTAGGCAATCGCTTAAGTATTTTTCACTATTATAGACAGGGACAATAATACTTACTTTGAAATTTTCTTGCATAAAATCACTTCCATAGATAGGTATTATACAATAAAGTTATGATTAAAATATGGGATTTTATGAAATTAGGGGAATTTTAATGGTTATTTTTATCAACTGTTAGTTAAGTTTATTTCTCTAACCCTATCTTTTTTACTTTTTTAAAGACTCATTTCTTTTACTTAAATGATTCTATGATAAAATTAGGTAAAAAAATGAATGTTGGTGGTAATAATATGAACAAATATGATTATGATAATATGCTATCTAAAATTAGATTGTTAGAAATTAAATTAAAAAGAATTCAATATGAGAAAGAATACTTAGGTATTTTTTTATACCCTATTTTAAAAAGTAATAGAGATAGAAACTATTTTACTCGGTATCAAAATCTATTGAATGAAGAAGAAGAAGTTAGTAATCATTTGGATATTGAATATGAAAATTTAGGAAAAATATTAGAGAAAAAAAGGAAGTAGGCCCTTAGACTGTACTTTCTTCTTTTGTGTTTGCTAAATATTCATAGAGCATAAATCTTCCTTCTTTATGAATTAATTTATAGTTAGATGAAGCGGCTAAAATTTGGTTTAAGTCGGTATCTTTATAAATTAAAATATGGGTAATGTGATATTTTTGGAATACTCTTCCATATTTTTCTGTGATTTTCATTGATTCATTAAAGATATCATTTTCGTGATTAAAGGGACGGGTATATAAGTCACATCTAGAATCAACAAAGACTTTAATATCTTGATATAATAAATAACTTCCAAAGTCATATTCATTGTATAAAGTAACATTTTTCATGTCTAGATTTTTCTTCATGTAAGAGACCATTGTTGTTGGATAAATATTTGGATCAATAAACTCTTCTTTGTAGTTAATATTATAGACAATAGAAGACGTAATTATAATTGTTAGTGTTACAATGAAAAGACTATACCATGGTAGGTCAAAATCAAGAGCGTACTTTCCTTTTATTTTTCCAATATTACAAATTAAACGGCAAAGATAGAACATGCCTATGATTGCTAAAAGGGCAATATGTCTTACGGAAAGAAAGGACATTAATAATAGGCCTGATATCATGGCTAAGTCGGATAGTTTAATCTTTACTTTGGTAAAAATAAGAGGAACGAGTAAGATGAGTAAATACCCAATGACAAAGAAATTTTCAATTAATACTAGAGGTTTATGCTCATTTATGTATTCCATAGTATTTCCTTGTAAAATTTTAATAAAGTAAGTATAAGGTGTATTCCCGATTGGGGTTAATAGACCTAGAGGTAGACTAATTAAAAATGTTAGGGCAAGATATTTGATATATTTATTTTGTTCTAATTCTATTTTATTTGTAAATATTTCTAATTTAGGTCTTACTTTTATCTTTTTTCCTAAAGTTGCAATGCCATACTCAAATAAATAAGGTAGCATTAGGATAAAATAGAATGGCCATACCGCAGCGTGTAAATTGGCGATTAAAATACTTAAGATGACCAGACCAATCATATATCTTTTTTTCCCATGCTCTAATAGATTTTCAATGAAGATTATTTCAATTAGAAATAAAAGATACGTAATTAATTGAGCTCTTGCGGTTACAAATCTTGCTAACATAATCATGGTTAATATGCTAAAAAGAAGGCTTAAAAAATAACTTTTATTTTTCTTTAGATTGAAAAAATAGAAAATTATTCCAACTAAGATAAAGATTAAAATGGTTACGTGATAGAGTCCAGATAAACCTCCTTGCTGATATATTTTGTAAGTTATGACATCATAAAGCCAGTGGGGATAAGTATAACTTAATTTATGAATAGAAAAGTGATCTTTCATATCTATTCCTTTTTTTAAGATAGATTCCCCTACTTTGATGGTATAAAATGTATCATTCTGAAAACTTCTTGTCGTAAAGGCAGTAGCGATCATAATGATAATTAAAAGGCTAATGATTAGCATTGGTTTTTTATTTTTGTTGTTCATTTTGTTCCTCCCATAAATGATTTGGATAAATTCCTAAATCAATTTGTTTTCTGATATATTCTTTTAATTCTTGTAAGTCCATTTGATAGGTCATTCCATGAAAGGTAGCGGTTGTAAATAAAACAGATACTTGCTTTTTTTCTTTTTCAATCAAATTATCAACAATGGATGGCAGGTAAAATTCTTTTTCTTCCAAGTTTTTCTCTGTTTCTAAAAATGTTTTGAAATAAGTGGTAGCAAAGGAAAAAATTTCTTTAGAAAAGCCAAATAAATTTAATGATACGATTTTCTCCTGACCTAACTCTTGATTGGTTTCTTGGTCGATTATTTGGTCTCCTACTCGTTTTATTTTGGTATATTCAGTAATTTTCTTTAGGGTGTTATCTTTATTTAATTCAACAATGCCTCTTGATACTGTCCCATTATCACTTAACGTATTTTTTAGTAAATATCCTACCATAGCATACTGGTCTTTATTATTTTTTTTTAGAAAATCTCCTAATTTTAAGAAGGCATCTCTTCCATAAAAATCATCTGCATTAATTACCATGAAATTTTCTTCTACTTCTGGTTCGCTAGAGAGAAGAGCCTGTCCTGTTCCCCAAGGGCGAGTTCTTTTTATTTCAACCGGAATGGGGGTTGCGGATAGCTTTTGGTACACGTATGCAACAGGGATTATTTTATTGATTCTTTTACCAATTGTTTCTTCAAATTGGCTTCGCATTTCCTCTTTTATTACAAAAATTACTTTATTTATTCCGGCTTTTTTCGCATCATAAATTGAGTAATCAATAATTAATTCGCCATTGGGGCCTACGGGAGTTAGTTGCTTTAACCCTCCAAAGCGGCTTCCCATGCCGGCTGCCATTACAACTAAATTCATGTTTCCTCCTACTTAATGAAATCAATATTGACTAGTTTATTTTTCTAGATTAGTCACATTGTCATTATAGCACGGAAATAGACAAATTTTCTTTAATTTAATTAGTAGTGAATAAAATACTGATTTTGCTAAAGGCCTTTAGTAAAAAAAAATAAAATAAAATGCATTTTTTATTGGTCATCCGTTAAAGATTTTCTTAAAGATTTTACATTCTCATAACTGTCTAATTCAATTTGACCATTTTTTTAGTTTTCTATTTCTTGTAGAGATTCTAATCGTTCTTTGTTAGGCTCTGGTGTCATACTAGGAGTAAATACAAGCCCTTGTTCTCTATCGCATTGTCTTAAAAATATATTAATAGCGGAACTAGTATTTGTTCCTAAGTTTTTAAACAAGCGGTCTACACTCTTTTTATGTAATATTTTAAATGATATGTATTAAATTATAGAATATAAGTCCTAGAATTGAATTTGATGGCAAAAAATTACCTAAAGTAAATTAATTTACTTTAGGTACTCGCTTTTTTGATGGTGATGAAATATTTTGATTAAAATAATTGCTAATAATTGTTGATAAGGCTAGAAGAGAATCTTCTAATTCCTTATTAGAAGTATAGAATGGGTTTTGTAAAATTTCTTTAGAAATTTGATAAAAGAATTTAGAAAATTCTCTTTCGTTTAAAAGGGAAAATAATACTTCGATATTAATTTTAGATATTAATCCATCTTCTATACTATTGATGGCATTTGGTGTTATAAAATCTAGAAGACTTTTATTTAGTAAGTCATCCACAAAATAGACGAATGCTCCATCGACACTTCCTTGGTCATATCCAAATAAATAGCACTTTTCTCGTTCATCTTTTTGATTATTTAATGTCTTTCCTGCAAGAAGCAAGCGCTCTAAAATTTTACTTTGAAAAAGAATTTTGTATTTTTTTTCAATTAAGATAGCATCTTGCTTTGAAGGATGGTTTAAATATTTTTCTATTTGTAACAAGTACTTTCGGTAGTAACTTATTTGACATTGTATTCTTATTGTTATTGCATCTTCATTATAGGATGTCATCCAATCTTCGCTAGTAGAAGGAAAAGGATTTAAGTGTTCCTCTGCAAATAAGTAATCTAGCATTCTATTTTCGATTTTCTCTTTTTTATTAGTTGGGAGGTTGGTGTTTTCTACGATTGTTATAATCTCCTCTTCTACTGTTTCATAGTCTTCCATTTTCAATTCAAGAGAAGCATATATTTTATTTTCAACATCACTAGCAAGTCGTAGATGGTATAAACTTTGCTCATACTTTTGGTTATTGTTTTCAATTTTTGCTTCTATTAAATCGGTATAAATTTCATGAATTGTTTGCGCGAGACTAGCCCACTTGATTAATTCTTTCATTCGTTCTTTCTTTTTCATTTTTCCTCTTTCCTCTTTCCTTTATAGGTAAGTATTCTAGCAGAAAGATACCTATTTGTAAACAATTTTGTTACAAACTTTTTAAACACTCTTGAAAATAATCATTTTGGATAATGTCAGAATTTTTGAAATATCCTTCTAAGTCAAAGTTTAGTTTCTTATTTTCTCCTCGAATATAGTAAACCATTCTAAAGGCATAGTTGATTATTCTTTTTAATTCTCTTTTATCTAGTAATGTGGTATTAATATAAGAGAGATTATTAAAATTTTTATCAATAACATATTTCATAAAGCGATAACTGCAACTAAGAGGAATTGGATATTTATCTTCGATTAAGAATTCTTCATTATGAAATTCATATGATTTTTTTTCGATGGAAAACAAAATATTTTCAACGACGGTTTTGGGATTATCTAAATGAAAAAAATCGATGTGTTTGATTAGAGGAGCTTTATTTGAAAAAAGATAAGCAACCATTTTTTTATTTTCTAGTAAATGATAATTCAAATAGACGCCATCTTCTAAAAAGTCTTCTAGCTTAAATTTATAAGATGTTTCCTTGATTTTTTTTAAGCATTTTTCAATTAATTTATCATTTTCTTGTTTTCCTATTATTCTTGTTGCGGATATCCACCGAAAATCTTGATTAATTAAGTAATTCATAAATGCCTGATTTTCTAGGAAAAGATGATAAAAAGGATAGTCTAAAATATTGATTTTTAATTGGTCTTGTTCTAATTTTTTTACAAGAAAATCAATAATGTTATTTCTTGTTTTTGGAGATAAATGATACCAATTAATATATGTAATATTTTTAATATCTTCAGATAAAATATATTGGATAAATTCTAAATTTCCTTTTAATTCTTCAGATAAATCAAAATGATTTAAAACATCTTTTAAATATTTGGGATTTTTTTCTAGTGATTTCATGATTGTTTTTACTAAAATATCTTTGCTTGTAATGGTAATATTATTTAAAATAGATGATGTTAAATAGTCTACATATTGAATATCATTTTCAATTAAATAAAGAACAAAATCAAAGTTTGTTTTGAGTTCTTTAGGAAGAGTTTTATCATTTTTTAAAAATTTATCTAAAGAAAATGGTTGCTTTCTTGCTTTTACCAATGCTAATTGAATTAAAGTTCTTTGCTTATCTATTATTTTTTCTTGGTAAGTTAAATATTTTATATTAGAAAAATCAAGTTCTACTAAATAACTCATAAAATCAATACTTTGACTTAAAGCAAGGGGTAATTTATCTGGATAAATTAATAAATCTTTTATATTTAAATTGATATTTTCTTCTTTTATTTTTTGAATGCTGTAATCAATTAGATATTCTTTTTTATTCTCTTCTATTTTAAATTTATCCATTAAATTTAAATTTTTTATATTTAACTCGAGCACTTTTTTATCAAAATAATAACAATTATAAAAACTTATTTCTTGACCAGAGGAATAATATCTTGATTCTTTGGCATTAAAATAGGCATCTATTTGAAAGGTGGGGTCTAGTTGATTAAAATACTTATCTAGTACTTTTCTTTGGGTATTTTTAGGGAGTTGGTAAAATTCTTTGGGGTGATAAGATAAGTTTGTTTCATTTTTTAATATCTTATATTTTAATAGAAATATAAACATTTTTATCATTTTATTTGCCTCTTTCTATTTAATTCTATTTTATCAAAATAATGAAAAAAAGTCATTACCTATCTTAAGTTATTTTTATAACTTATAGTTAAGTTTTATTCTTTTAAGTGGAGCAAAGAAACTTTTTTCCCTAATTTAGAAAATAAATAAGAGTTTTGCTAAAATACTGGGATAGCTAATCTTATTACTTGGTTTAGAACTTTGGCTCGTCTCGTCGTCTAACTTCAATTCCTGGAATGCTAGTGCGAACGGATGGAACGTCAATTCTTCGGGGTACCTCAATCCTTGGATTGGCGTGCACCCAGATTCTTACTGCGATTAGTTTTTACTAATGTACTGAGAGTAATTAGCTAAGGTTAATTACTAGAAGAAGTAATAACTTTAAATTATTAGGTAAAGTTATAATCTATTTTGTAGATTGGAAACAAGATTGGTCATTTAGGTATATTCCTTAAATAAATAATATAGACGTAAGTAGACCATTTTGATTTATTTACTAATTGCTATATTGAAAAAAGTTGGGAGAGAAAAAAATGACATTAAAAGAAGAATACAAAAGAGAAAAGAAAATCAACAGAAAAAAATTATTTTATTACAATCAGGTAGTTTTTATGTTACTTTTTTTCAAGATGCAGAAATTCTAAGTTACCTTTTTTCTTATAAAATTCATGATGATAAGGTGGGATTTCCTACAAAAAATTTAGAGAAAGTTTTATTTGAACTTCAAAGTAAAAAATTAAATTATGTAATTATTCGTCAAAATAAAAAAGATATTCTCTACGATGAAGAAGAAAGTAACTATTTTACTTTACTTAAAGTTGCTTCTTCTTATAGCGAAGAGAGTTTAAAGATAGGAAATCTTTTAGAAGAAATTCAATATATTCTCGAAGTTAATCCTAGGTATTATCAAAAAATTAAGGATTTTATTGATGAACTCTAATTTTCAATTGTTGCAAAAAACAGAAAAAACAATTCAGTACATCCAATGGATAATTCCCAATTTTTCTAAAAAAGAATATATCCTGAAGTGAAATATTGAGAAGTGTACTTATGCGTTGATTGAGTATATTTTTTCTTATCAAATTAATCAAAGTGAGAGAATTCGTCAAAAGTACTTAAAAGATTTTTTAGTTCAATTATCTATGCTAAACTTTTATATGGAAGTTAGTTCTAATAATAAATATATTAGTAAAAGACAATATGAAGTAGTTGGGCGATTTTTAGTAGAAATAAGAAAAATTACTTTTGGGGTCATTCGAAGTGAATAATGCTGTTTGTTATGATGATATTTTAGATATTATAAAATTAAAGTCAATCTATTACCAGATTAAGAAAAATAGTAAGCATAAAGATAAATTTGTCCGCTACGAACTATTTTTGACTTCTAATTTATTTACCCTTCTTTTATTTTAAAGAAAAAAGAACAATCATCCTTCTTGACTGTTTACTTTTTTATAACCATACACCATAAATTAGAGCTAATAGACTTAATATAAAACCTACTATCCAAAACATTTTCACAATATCCCCTTCACTCCAACCAAGTCGTTCAAAATGATGATGAATTGGTGTCATTAAGAAAACTCGTTTTTTAAATACAACAACAGAGAAAATTTGAATAATAACCGATAGGGTTTCAATGACGAATACACCACCTATTACTGCTAAAGAAAATTCATGAGAAGTTAAAATAGCGACAGTTGCTAGAGTTGCTCCTAGAGATAGGCTTCCGGTATCCCCCATAAAAACCTTAGCAGGATGTGAGTTAAAAACTAAAAATCCCATAATACAACCTACTAAAATAAAGCAAAAGATACCAATATCTTGATAGCCTGTTATCCATTTACTTCCCCAAGAAATTAATCCATAGGATAAAAACGCTATGGCAGAAAGTCCACCAGATAAACCATCCAATCCATCTGTTAAATTTACTGCATTAGAAGTACCAATTAATAAGAATAAAATAAATACACCATAAAACCAATTTAGATTCCATTCTAAATTAAAGAGCGTTACTCTTAATACGGAGTCCCCATCACCAAAATGTCTAAATAAGACATAAAAAACTAAGGCAACAATAAATTGTAAAAATAATTTTTGAAATTGAGTTAATCCTTTATTTTCGTGATGTTTTAGACTGATATAGTCATCCAAAAACCCTATCATCGCATAACTAATCATTACAAATAAAATAATAAATAAATTGATTGAATACTCCATTTTACCTGTTAGAAGTAATAACATTACAGTTATAATACAGGGAATGATAAAAATAAAGCCCCCCATGGTTGGTGTTCCTGCTTTGCTCTTATGTGCATCAACATAGATATTAATCCTCTGACCGGCTTTTATTTTTTTTAAAAGTGGTATTAGAATTACTCCAAAAATAGTCGAAATAATAAATCCTATCATTAGAGCAAATAAGGACTTAGTTAAGACTAGCATAATTTCACATCCATTCTTATTAAAATTATATCATAATATTTTATGAAAATTCATGAAATATTAATAGACTTTACATCTCTATTGTAAAGTCTTAAAATAATCGTTGGTAACTTATGGATAATTTATAAACTAATAATCCATTGACTTTTTCTTTTTTTCTTATATAATAAAGAAAATTCTAATTTTTGTTATAATAATTCTTACAAAAAAGGAGGAAAAAGATGCATAAAAATTATTTTGTTGATTCTCTTACTGAAATTGGTAATAGTGAATACTTAACAAAAAATTATAAAGATTATATTACTAAATATCCTAAGTCTCAATTCATTATGATTGATATTGAAAAATTTAAACAAATTAATGATAATTTTGGCCATCAGACAGGAGATATTTATTTAAAACAGTTAGCAAGAATTCTTAAGGATAGTTTCCAGGATTCTTTAGTGGCTAGAATTCATGGGGACGAATTTGTTATTTTAACTTTTTTATCCGAAGAGGAAATTGAGAAAGTATTTTATTTTGTTGAAAAGAAAATTCAATTGCTTATGGATAAAGAGGAAATTCCTTCTCTTTTTAGAATTAATGCAGGGAGTTGTTTATTTGATATTCATCATATTGATGATGTTAGCGAAAAGGCTGATTTTATGATGTATATGGCAAAAAAGGAAGGAAAATTTTATCAAGCTTTTTCTGATAAATTATGGGAAGAAAAGGAACGAGAAAAACAACTTCTTTCTACTTTTGATTACCATATTAAGTATAATACTTTGTCTCACTTTAAAAGGCCATTTTTCTCTCTTGATGGAGATTCTACTTCTATTTATCAAGTGTGTACAAATTATCCTGATGGTAAGGGACTAATGGGTGAGGATAATTATGAATTATTGAGAAAAAATCATCGACAATATAAGTTAGATAATTATAATATGGTTTTCCTAATGGACAAGTTAATGCAAGATGGGGATAAAAATATGATTAGTATAGATTATTTATCTCTTATTAAAAACGATAATATACTCTCTTATTTAAAAGAGTTATCTACTTTAGGAAAAAATTATTTTGGAAATATACTAATTAGTATTAAAGTTTACCCCGAGACTTCCAAAAAGGAAGTATTGCTTTTGATAAGAAAAATTGAGGAACTGAAAAATCTTGGATTGAAGATAAGAATTGATCAAGTAAATAATTTTACAAGAGATGTATTTTTTCAGTATGCTCCGATTGATTATGTTGGTTTTGATCATCGTTATATCGAAGAAGCGATGCATGATGATGGTTTAAATTATTTTCTTTTAAAAAAGATAGATATGATTATTCATTCTCCTTATTCAAAGACGATTCCTACGTTTTCTCATATTGATAGAAAACAGGAATTTGATTATATTCAATCACTTGGTTTGGATGATGGGCTAGCAACAGGGGAATATTACTTAAAAAAGAAGAAATTTTAAAATCTTTTCCCTTTGAGCGGGAAAGGGATTTTTTTATTGTTGTTCTAGCATTAATCTTATGGTAGAGCCAAGAGGAACGCTACTTCCTGGTTTCGGAGACATATCCATAATTTTATCTCCACTTCCCGAGTATTCAATATGGAAGTCTTTTAATTTTTCTCTTGCTTCTTTTAAGGATAAGCCTATTACATTTTCTACGGTTTGATATTTGGTGTCAAAGTAGCGGTATTCTTTGCTAAGTCCCCCTTCTCTTTTTTTTATGTTTAAAATCGAAGTGGCATCTTCTAAAATATTTTTAGCGATAGGAGCTGCTACTGTCCCGCCATAGGCTGTTACACCTTTAGGATTATCTATTGCTACATAGACAACAATTTGTGGGTCGTCGGCTGGCATAAAGCCAATAAATGAGGTAATATAATTGCCGACCATGTAGATACCGTTATTTACTTTTTGAGCAGTCCCAGTTTTACCTCCCACGCGATATCCTTCAATATAAGCATTTCTTCCACTACCAAGCGCCACTACACTTTCAAGGGCATATCGCACCTTTTCGCTCGTTTCTTTCTTTATGACCTTTCTTACTTGTTTTGGTTTATTTTCTTGGATGATTTCTCCTGTTTCTGATTCAATCAGACGCTTAACGATGTATGGTTTGTAGAGCGTTCCCCCATTAATAGCAGCGCTAACTGCAGCTACTTGTTGAATCGCTGTGACGCTAACACCTTGCCCAAAAGCGGTTGTTGCCAATTCAACGGGACCTACTTTAGAAAGTGAAAAGAGAATACCACTACTTTCACCATTTAAATCTACGCCTGTTTTTTCACCAAAGCCAAAGGAATCAATATATTTGAAAAGTGTTTCTTTACCTAATCTTCTGCCTAGTTCAACAAAGCCTGGATTCGTTCTGGTGAATACGGCAACATTTTGAATCATCATTTTCCTTGATATCATTG
>CAMBIR010000016.1 GCA_945867665.1 uncultured Bacillota bacterium | reverse complement strand
ATCATTTTAATAAGTTTATCTAGTTAACTAAAAGATAATTGAGATAAACTCTTTTGGCATGTCCTAAAATACATTTTTAAAAAATTTAGAAAAATGACTTGACTTTTGATAGTTAGTCACTTCCTAAAAATACTGAAAAAGAAAAAGTCTCCAATTAGAAACTTTTCTTTAATAAAATACATTTCTTAAATATAATCCTTCTGGATTAGCCGTCTTACCAGCTTGCGTTCTATCTTCACTCTTTAAAATATCAATAATCTCTTCGCTACGTCTTTTTCCTTCACCAATTTCAATTAAAGTACCAACCATATTTCTAACCATATATCTTAAAAATCCTGTACCAATAAAAACTAAAGTAATCTTATTAACATCTTTTAAATCACGAAGTAAATTTGTCTGAGATAAAGTTCTAACATAATCATCTTTTTCTTCATCAACCTTTGTAAAAGCTCTAAAGTTATGTGTCCCTTCCAAATACTTCATAGCCCGTTGCATCTCAACAACATCTAACTTCTTATTATGTTGATAAACATATTTTCTCTCTAAAGGATTATATTCTCCCATATTAATCTGATAGATATATTCTTTTCCCATTGCATCAAACCTAGCATGAAAATTATCCGAAACCTCTTCAATATGTTTAATATAAATATCTTCTGGTAACATTGAATTCATACTATGAAGCAGTTTCTCAATATCCATTTTCTCTTCAAAATCAAAATGCGCTTTCTGATTTAACGCATGAACACCGGCATCTGTCCTACCCGTAGCCGTTATCTTAACCGCCTTATCCCCATTAATCTTTTTTAAAACACTTTCAATCTCTCCTTGAACAGTTCTTCCTTTAGGTTGTTTCTGATAACCACGAAAATCACTGCCATCATAAGAAAATGTCATAAAATATCTCATCTTTACTACCTCACTTTAATAATATAATCCCTTTTATTACAAAGACTATTTTATCAAATCATACGCACATTTTCAATCATTTAGAACAATATTCTCAAAAGTTTACAATAAAAATACTGATCTTTTTTGATAACTTTTAAATAAAGAAAACACTTTTTAAGTATTTTTCCAAACAGAAAAAAATTACTTTAATACATTTAAAATAGCATATCTATGGAGATAAAAAATATCATTCTCTAAAACCATAGTTTTCTCCAATAAACGTATTCAAAAAATATTTGCCAAACAAAACAATTAGATCTGTATTGCTTCTATCTTAATTGGCCTTCCTACCGGTTACTATTTAACCCCTTATCTATTCAAAGCTTGCTTAGACGAAAACTATGATTTTGGTGTCCTGAACTTTGAACCTACCTTGCCACTGCTTTAGGTACCTATCTTGTTTCTTTCATCGTATCTCATTATCTTTCTAAAAAAATAAATACAATCGACATGGTTAGTAATCTAAAAGCAAATGAATAAAGAAAAAAAATTCTAATTATTTAGAGTTCTTTTTTCATTGAAAAATACTTAAATTTCTTTAACACATAATTTTAGTTTTTAACCACTATCACTTTTTAAGCCACTAAACTTTTTCTCCCAAAAAATCAACTTCTTCTAAATATCTTGCCATTTCATGGTAAATTACCAAAGTTTTTTCAAAATGTTGATAATTCTTTTCATCACTATTCATCGATTTTGGTAACTTATCTCCATCAAAAATTACAATTCTATCAAATGTTGTTCCCTCTCCTAAAGCTTGTTTTGCAATAGTAGCCTTTTCTTCACTCACAAACTGTTTTATTTCTCCATTAGGAGTAGCAAAAGTTAAACATTCTTTTAAGATAATTGATCTATCACTTTTATCCTCCATCAACTTCAATACTTCTTCGCTAGTCAAATATGTATTAACATATCTTAAGAATGGACCAGGAAACCCATTCAAAGCGCCAATATAATAACCAACATCAGATTTAATAACTGGTTGATTTAATTTAGATGCAGCATAAAGTGCCGAATATTTAGACACATCTTCTACATCATAGGACTGAATTTCTGGAGTATCCATTTTTTCATGATACAAATCCACATTATAATTTTTAAAAATATCGCTAGCAACCTTCCATTTTCCTAAATTACCAGTAACCATCGTAACACTTTTCATCATCATCACCTCAAACAAAACTATAAACTATTGAAATAAATAATTAACATCTAAATCTTCATTATCTAATTTATTATCTTTTCCTAACAATAAATTTTCAAAAAACATCATTAAATATTTATTATCAGCTTTTATTCCTTTACTATAATTCGTATAATTTGCCCTAACAAGTGCATTCCTAAAATATTTTGAATTATCCTTAAATAATTCATTATTTACCTTAAATCCCATACTAATTAAGTATTTTTGAATAAAAATTGCAGTTGTTCTCGTATTTCCTTCTTGAAAAGGATGTACCTGCCATATTCTAGAAGTAAATTCACAAATTCTATTTATTAACTGAGCTTCATTCATATCAAAATAATCTTGTTCCTTTTCTTCTTGAAAATCATAGCGCAAAGTTTCCTCTATCATATCATAAGATTGATAATTAACAGTATCGCCATTTAAAATAGGTTCGTCTTTTGTCATATTATACAAACGAAAAACTCCTGGATTATACTTTTTATTATCCAAATGATAAAATAATCTTTGATGATAATTTTTCAAAGTCAAATAATCAAACCGAAAAGACTTATTATTTAAAATTTCATATATAGCCGTAGCCACTTCATCAGCCTCTTCTTCATCATCGTCAATATGATTATCACTATTTTTTTTATAATAAGATGTAATTTCTTCTTGAACCTGATAATATGTTTTTTTCCCGTTAATATGTTCTTGAGATAACTCAACCATATACCGAGAAGGTTTCAACCCATCAACATCTTGTAATCCAAAAGCAATATTCCAATATAATTGTTTTATCACAGGGCTTTTTTCATCTTCTACTTTATCATAAGTAATTTCATTCATTAAAATACCTCCTTATAAAAAAATATCTATTTAAAAGTTTAATCTTTATCAGTATTTTTTATAAATTAACCAAATAATCAACAACGTTCACTAAATGTATTCCATGAGACCCCTTAACTAAAATAATATCATCTTCTCTTACCAAATCTTTTAATAAAGAATAACATTCTTCTTCAGAAGAAAAATGGTAAACATCTTCTTTACTCATCCCAAGTTCTATTACTCTTTTATCAATTTCACAAGATAACTCTCCAACGGTAATTAATTTATCAATCTTATTATAAATAACCGCATCTCCTAAATCATAATGAAGCCGTTCTCCATATTCTCCAAGTTCTAGCATATCTCCTAAAATAGCAATTCTTCTCTTATCTTTGATTTGTCCTAATAAATTTAAAGAAGAAACCATAGAATCATAATTGGCATTATAAGTATCATCAATAATCGTAATTCCACTTTTACTTATCTTTTTCTCTAATCGATGACTAGATAAATGAAAATGAGAAATTCCCTTCTTAATCAATTCATCATCAATCTTAAAAATTTTTCCTACAGCATACGCCATCAAAGCATTATAAACATAAGCCTTACCACCTACATTAACCAAAACAGAAGAACACTTATTTATGATATCAAAACAACTACTAAAAGCATCACTATTAATAATCTTTGCTTGATTTTCACTATCTTCATCAATAGAAATAACCCTTACATCATACTTGTTTTTTAACTTAGGAATAACTGAAGATAACATATCATTATCTCCATTTAACACAACCTGATTTCCTTTTAAACCATCCAATATCTCCAACTTAGCCTTTAATATATTTTCTCTGCTTCCTAAATTACCAATATGAGCCGTCCCTACATTCGTAATCACCGCAACATCAGGCATAGCAATAGAACTAAGTAAATGAATTTCTCCTAAATGATTCATCCCCATTTCAACAACAAGAATCTCATCATCTTCCTTTAAACTTAAAATCGTAAGGGGAACTCCAATATGATTATTGGAATTTCCACTCGTTTTATGAACAAGATATTTTGTTTCTAAAACACTAGCAATCAAATCCTTACAACTAGTCTTGCCAACACTACCAGTAATTGCAACAACATACCCCTTAAATCTTCTTCTTACCTCTCGAGCTAACTCTTGAATACACTTCAAAGTATCTTCTACTACAACAATAGTAGCATCCCCATAAGTATTTTCATCATACTCTTTATCTAATATACAGACACTAGCTCCATTTTTAATTGCATCTAAATAATAATCACTACCATCAACCTTCTCTCCCTTTAAGCCAACATAAACATCTCCTTTTTCTACTTTTCTACTATCAATACAAAAATTCTCTAATTTTTGATGAAGTTCACCACAAATAATTTTTCCTCCACATAACTCAATAATATCAGATACACGAATCATAAAAAAACTCTCCTTTAATCATTACTCTTCTCCAAGCAACCAATCTACCACATTAATTTTCTTTATGCCATCATAATCAGCATTCAAGTCCATATCTAAAGTTAATAAATATTTAGGATAATAATCTCCCGTTTTCTGAAGAGATTTTAACTCTCTTTCTAACACCAAATCATCTCGAACAGTTAAAGCAACTTGATAATATTTTAAACCTTCCCTATTTTGAGCAACAAAATCAATCTCTCCATCATCAACCTTACCAACATAAACCTTATATCCTCTTCTAATTAATTCCAAATAGACAATATTTTCTAAAATATGCCCCATATCTCTATCCGCTTTCTTACCAAGCAAATAACTTCTAAGTCCAGTATCAACAACATAAAATTTATATTCTCTAGCAAGTAAGTTTTTTCCTTTAACATCAAATCTTTCTGCCTTATAAATCAAAAAACTCTCTAAAAAAGCATTAATATAATGATCAACAGTATGATTACTAGTAGATATTCCCTTACTAGTTAAAGTATCACTAATCTTCTTTGGAGATACAGAACTTCCCACACTATCAAAAATAAACTTTAAAATACTCTCAAGTAACATCTTATCCACAATATTTTTCCTAGCCATAATATCCTTATAAACAATAGTAGAAAATATTCCATCTAAATATTTATCCACACCATCTGGATTACTCTTTAAGATATCAATCTCCCCTGGCATTCCCCCGTTTTTCATATAATTTAAAAATAATTGATAATAATTATCTTCATCAAAAGCTGTAACATATTCCCGAAAAGATAGTGGTAACATCTTTATTTCAATATATCTTCCAGATAATAAAGTAGCAAGTTCCCCAGACAAAAGATAAGCATTAGATCCCGTAATATAAACATCAACATTCTTCTTTATATACAAACTATCCACTACTTTTTGAAATGCAACAACATTCTGAACCTCATCTAAAAAAACATAATAATTCTCATCATCAGAAAGTTTAGAAACAATATATTGATATAATTCCTTATAATCTTTAAAATCATAATCCGCACTTTCTAAATTAATTTGAATAATTTGTTCATCAGAAATCCCCGTTTCTTTTAAATAGGAAATAAATAATTCAAATAAAGTAGACTTCCCACATCTTCTTATCCCAGTAACCACTTTAATTAAATCTTTATTCATCCACTTTTTTAATTCATCTAAATACTCTTTTCTTTCTATCACTTTCTAAATTCACCTCTAAACAAAGTATAATACTATCTTTACCAAAAGTCAAGTTTTGGAAATAAAATTCCAAAACATCAATTATTACAGATATTTTGGAAAACCATTAAAATAATAAATCAGTATTTTATTTTCTCAACAACAATCCCTAATTCCTCTTTTTCTTCTTCACTCATCTCATCAATAATCTCTTTAATAATCACTCTTTCATCAAAAGGATACCTTACCCCATTAATTTCTTGATAATCTTCATGACCTTTTCCTAAAATCAAAATCACATCTCCATCTTTAGCATTTTCAATACTATAGCGAATCGCTTCTTTTCTATTATCAATTATGATATATTTCCCATCCGTCTTCTTCATTCCAACCAAAATATCTTCAATAATTTTACCATTATCTTCATATCTTGGATTATCTGCTGTTAAAATACTAAAATCAGAATACTTACCACTAATCTCACCGCAATCAAATCTTCTCTGACGACTACGATTTCCTCCACAACCAAATACTGTAACAATTCTATCAGGATTACTCTCGCGAACAGTCTTTAACACATTCTCCATAGCAATTCCCTGATAAGCATAATCAATTACCACACTAAACTTTGAAGAAACAGGAACGCTCTCCATTCTTCCCTTAACTTTAACTACCTCTAAAGCCCTTTTCATATCAGAAATAGATACCCCAAGTAAATCACAAACACTAATCGCAGCTAAAGCATTATAAGCCGTAAATGTACCTAAAATACTAACCATAAAAGTATCTTGAATCTTACCATCAGTCTTCATCTCTATCCCAGTAAAGCCATTTTTAATTACATTCGCACATTCTACCAAACGATAATTAGCCCTACTATCTTTTCCATAATAATACTTATCACAAATAGTTCCATCCATCATATCAGAAGCATACTCACTATCCAAATTAAAAATACCTATCTTACATTGCTTAAACAATAAACTCTTACAATACTTATAATCATTAAAACTCTCATGCTCATCACCACCAACATGATCCAAACTAAGATTCGTAAATATCGCATAATCAAAAATCACATTTACCCATCTTTTTAACTTCAAAGATTGACTAGATACTTCCATTACCAAATAATGAACTCCATGATCTAACATCTCTCTCATATATTTAAATACATCATAAGACTCAGGAGAAGTATTCATCGTATGATAAAATTTATCTAAATAAAATACCCCCATCGTACCAATCAAGCCACATTCTCTTCCTGAAATATTCAAAATATGTTGAATCATTGTACTAGAAGTTGTCTTTCCCTTAGTACCAGTAATTGCAATCGTAGTCATCCCCTTATCTGGATATCCAAACAAAGTACGAGATAAAATCGATAAATCAACCCTTGTATCTTTTAGCTTAATCACTGTAATATCTTCTCCTACAGTAACATCATGCTCTACCGCAATAACCCGACATCCATTCTCTATCGCCGCATCAATATAATCATGACCATCAACCCGAAAACCCACTAAAGCCATAAACATAACACCGTCCTGTGCTTTTCTAGAATCATAAGCAATATCACTTATTTCCACTTCTAAATTTCCTTGTACCAATTCATAATCTACATCTTTAAGTAATTCTCTTAATTTCATTTCTATCTCCCCATTTCTTTCTTTATTATACTAAACTTATTTCCTTTTCTCCACCATTTTCTTTTATTTAACAAAAATACTTATTCAGTATTTTACAAAAAGAAAAAGAAAATTCCTAAGATTTTTCCTTCTTCATCCAATCTTTTCCATCCACAATACGAGAAACCAACATTGAAGAACTTGTATCCCCAACAACATTTAAAACTGTCGCTGGAGCATCAATAATTGTCGCAATAATTGTCAAAATTGGTAAACAAGATATCGAATAGCCAAGTAAACTAATAATCAAACTCTCAGATATTGTCCCTCCTCCAATCGGAACCGCAGTTACTAGTAAAGTAGCAAGTAGTGCAATTCCAATTACTTTAAAAATCATATCCGCACCACTAATTCCACCTTCAAACAAATAAACCAAAAACATAATCTTAAAAACACTACCAATAATAGAACCATCTTTATGAAAACTAGTCCCCATCGGAATAACCGCCTCAGCAATATCATCAGAAACACCAATTTTTTTAGCAACCGTAATATTAACAGGAATACAAGCTGCAGAAGAACAAGTTGCAAGAGAAGTCAACGTAGTCGGCAAAATATTCTTCCAAAAAGCCTTTACTCCCTTCTTACCAGCAGCCAAATAAGCATATAAAGTATAGATAACAAAATAAAATAAAATCGCTACTAAAAAGTAAACAACAAACGTCTTAAAATAAGAAGCCGCAATTTCAGATCCCATTGTCCCAACCATCACCGCGAAATAACAACCAAGACCAATTGGTGCATAAAGCATAATCAAATCAACCAATTTTAAAATCACTTCATTAAATGAACAAAGTACTTCTAGAGCCTTTTCCCCCTTTTTTCCACTCTTTCTAATTGCAAGCCCAAAAAGAATAGAAAAACAAACAAGAGCAATAATATTCTCTTTTGATAACAATTTAGTAAAATCATCAACACTAATAAGTTCTGCAGTCTTATCCAAAACATTCAAATCAATATCTTCCTTCTTATCATCAAGAATTAATGTATTTTTTATTTCCATTTTTGAAGAATGATTAACTAAACTAACCAAAGAAGTACTAGCAATACCAAAAATAGCAGCAACCAAAGAAGTAAAAACAAAAACAAAAATAATCGTTCGCATAATTTTTCCTAATCTTTTCTTTTCTTTCATCTTAGCAACTGAAGTCGAAAGGGTAAGAAAAATAAGTGGAACAATCACCACAAACAACAAATTTAAAAACACATCCCCAAAAGGTGATAATACTTTTACCTTCTCTCCAAAAATTCCTCCTATAACTCCTCCTATAATAATAGCTAAAATTAAAATAATTGTAGATTTATAATTTTTAAATATCTTTTTCACAATAAAATCCTCCTCACTACTACATTATACGCCCCTTTAAATCAATCTACCACCTAACAAATTCCACAAGATAATTTAATATTCCACAAATAATCCACAAAATAGTGTATAATAGAAAAAAGGAGAAAAAATAATGAAAAAATATTTAAAAATGAATCATAATAATACCCAGCTCTCTCTAGGAAACGCATGCCTTATCATCAAAGATTTAAGCAAAAACAAAACTCTAGCCACCCAAACTGATATCTTTTGTGCCATCTTTAATATAGAATCAGCCAATGATTCTACAGTAAATAACTACTGTGTTGGATGTCGCCCCATCGGAGGAGAATATAAAAAAATTTATCAAGAAATCAAACAAAGCAAAAAAAGTTTCAACCCAATTTTAAAAAATATCTTCCACATTCTAGAAGGAAATTATGAAGACATTCCAACAAACACCTTAAATAATGAAAATTCAATAAAATTATTAGCAAAAAAACTCTATAACCTAGCCAAAAACGATAGAAGTATTCTCCCAACATTCAACAACCAACTTAGAATATCTATTGAAAAAGAAGATTATGTTAATAGCATCAAACAAACCATAACCTATATTGTTTTAGAAAAAAAGCAACCAATCTACATTGAAAATATTGTAAATGATACCATTGAAAATATATTAAGTAATACCAATATCTCTCTAAACGATTTAGAAAAATTCTTAACCATTCAATTCAATGACGGATTAAATTACAACTACTCCCTAAAAAAATTAGCCAAAGAAAATAACCCTTACGCCTTATTCGAACTCGGATTAATGGAATATAGAGGTGAATTTTCTGGAACACCAAACTATGAAAAATGCTATTTCTATCTAAAAATAGCTGCCAACGCCAACCATCCCAGAGCTGCCTATTTAATCGCAAAAATGCTTCTTACAGGAAACATTGGTACAAAATCAAATCAAGATATTGAGCTTGCTTTCAAATACCTAAAAAAAGCAGAAAATCTTGGGAATATCGCCGCTTTAAATCAACTAGGACTTTATTATAAAAACATAAAAAATGACAAAGAAACCGCGATAAAATATTTCCAAATGGCTGCAAGTAAAAATTACCCTTATGCCTACAATAATTTAGGAATGATTTTTGAAAAAGAAAAAAACGATAATAAAGCATTCAAATATTACTTAAAAAGTGCCGAATTAGAAGAAAGTTGGGCTTGCAATAAAGTAGGTGAATTCTACCGCTTAGGTACCCATTGCCAAAAAGATTTAAAAAAGGCATTCAGCTACTATAAAACAGCTCTTAACGTTCCTAAAAATCTTCAAAATAACTATGCCAAATATAACCTTGCCAAATATTTCTATCTAAATGGCTGCTATGAAATAGAAGTAGAAAAAAATACTTCCCTTGCCTTAAATTTATTAGAAGATGCCTCAAATCATAACTTACTAGAAGCAACCATAGAACTCTTAAATTATTACACCAAACTTTATTTTCAAAAAAAAGAAAATAACACTTTAGAAAAAATAAACCAACTACTTTTCAAAATAGAAAATCACCCTCTTTACAACAAAAAGCAAAAAGAACAAATAGAAATCACTATAAAGACATTAAAAAAAGAAGAAAAAATCAATAGAAATCTATTTAAAGATTAAACTATTTTATTCTTCTTTTTTTCATCTAAAGTCTTCCATTAATTAAATGAATATTATCTAACAACACTCCTGTCCCTTCGGCAACACAAGTAAGTGGACTTTCTGCAATAAATACTGGCACCTTTAATTCCTGAGACAATAATTGACTAAAACCATCAACCATACTTCCACCACCAGTTAAAACAATTCCCTTATCAATAATATCTGCCGATAATTCTGGAGGTGTTTGTTCCAAAATACCTTTTGCTGCATGAACAATCGTATAAATACTTTCTCTTAACGCTTCTTCTACCTCATCACTAGTAATCGTAATAGAATGAGGTAACCCAGTAACTAAATCTCTACCACGAACTTCCATCTTTTCATTTCTAGACCCAGGAAAAACAGTACCAATCGTTATCTTAATATCCTCAGCCGTCCTATCACCAACAAGCAATTTATATTTATCCTTAATATATTTTACAATATCGCTATCAAAAGCATTACCCGCAATTCGAATCGATGCACTATTAACAATTCCTCCAAGAGATAAAACCGCAATATCCGTAGTCCCACCACCAATATCAATAACCATATTACCACTAGGTTTTGAAATATCCATTCCAGCACCAATTGCTGCAACCTTAGGTTCTTCCTCTAAAAATACCCTCTTAGCTCCAGTCCTCTCAGCAGCCTCCACAATCGCATTCTTTTCTACTTGAGTGATATTAGACGGACAACAAATCAATATTCTAGGACGTGAAAAAAAACTTTTACCATTAACTTTTTTAATAAAATAATTAAGCATTACTTCAGTCGTTTCAAAATCAGCAATTACTCCATCTTTCATTGGACGAATTGCCGTAACTTGACCAGGCGTTCTACCAAGCATCTCGCGTGCTTCCGTTCCAACCGCTAAAGGTTTCTTAGTATCCAAATCGATTGCAACGACACTAGGCTCATTTAACACAATACCTTGTCCTTTTATGTAAATAAGTACGTTCGCTGTCCCTAAGTCTATTCCAATGTCTTTATTAAACATATTATCACCATCCTAAACAATATTTTAACACATATTAACCCTTTTGAATACTATTAATTTGCATTTTTTTCCAAATATTTACGCCTCGTTGATTCCCCTCCACGAATATGCCGAATATCCATATGATACTGTAAAATACTTGACACTTTATGATACAAATCCATATCCACCTCTAAAAGTCTTTCTCGTAAATCTTTATGAATAGTACTCTTACTAATTCCAAATACATCAGCCATCTCTCTTACTGTATTTCCCGTCTCAATAATATACTTCCCTTCCTCTATAACTCTAGACATAATTTTTTTATTCATATAATCCTCCCATAATATTATTTATGAAAAAAAGTGGCAAAAATTACCACTATTTCAATTCACCAAGTAACTTATCATAATAATTTTCAGGATTTACAACACTACCTTGATAATATAATTCAAAATGCAAATGATTCCCCAAATCACTACTAACATTAGAAGTTCCACTCTTACCTAAAACACTTCCTTGCACAACCGAATCATTTACCTTAACATCAACACTACCCATACTTTGATAAACACTAATAAGATCATTAGAATGTTTAATTTTAATTGTCTTTCCCATTACCTCATCATCATTAACCTCCGTAACGGTACCATCTAAAATACTAACTACCTCAAATTCAGAATCCATCCCATAATCAACACCAGAATTCTGCATATAAGTATTTCCATAATAAACAATAGATCCTTCTTGAGTACTACTATCAGCTTGATAATCATAAAAATTCTTAACAATCTTCACTGCCCCATTTGTATAAGGACGACTAATTCTAGGCTCATCATTTATTGTAGGCACATTCTCACTATAGCTCTCCCCCGATACATCAGAAATATCTTCCTCTACCTCTACCGAATCATTTTGAAAAACATGATTATTGACAATTTTTTCAATACAATAAACACTACCCACTAGCATCATAATAGATACTCCATACATAATAGGCACTGCAATTTTTTTTAATTTTCTCCTTTTCATTTTTATCACCTCTACTCTAAGTATGAACAAATAAAAAAAAGATATACTAAAAAATTTTATAAAAAAAGAAAAATACTTCGAAGTACTTTTCCAAAAAATCAAAAAAATTTACAAATTTTATTTTTTTACTAAAGTAGTCCCTGTATAATAATGCATAAGAATCTCCCGATAAGAATATCCCTTCTTCGCCATTCCCAAAGCACCATACTGACTCATTCCAACACCATGCCCATAACCTTTCGTCTGAATGACAACATTACTGCCAACTAACTCTATCTCAAAATCACTAGAACGAAGTCCCAACTTATAATAGACATCTTTCCCACTAAATTCCTTGCCATTAATTTTTAAAAACTTCACCCGATGACTATTTGTCCTAGTAACATCAGTAATTTTCAAACTAGATTGATAACTAAGCCCTAATCTCTCATAAAACTCTTGCAAACTAATATTCTTACTATCCTGAAAAACACTAGATACCTCCTTATCATAAGAAGAATCAACACTTTTTAAATAAGGAAGACTCGTAGAAAAGAATTCACCAGAATCTTCAGTATAGCCATTACTCGTAGAAAAAAACATCGCATCAATTAATTCTCCATCATATTCCAAACACTCCATCGAAGTTTCATTCACCGCTTGCCTTACTTTATTAATATAAGAAACATAATTGTCTTTCCATTTTTCCTTTAACTGATTATTATCCAAATAAACTTGATTACTAACTGTATCAACAACATCATACTCACCATTCCAACCAAGACGCTTCATTACATAAGTACGACTGGCAACACTCTGTGCTTTTAATGCCTCAAGTTCAAAACTAACCGGCATCTCACCCGCAACAACACCAACAACATATTCTTCTAAAGGAACACTCTCAACATTTCCACTACTTCTCTTTACCCGAACCATAATATTAGATAAGTATTTTAACTCTATTTCCTTTAACTTTTTTTCTGGAACCTTAAAAAATTCTACCACAAAAAAAGGAATACTTATAATTACTGCAGTGACAATGATTAACTTTTTCATAAATCCCTCGCTTTAACGAAATACTCCCAAAAAATCATTTATAAATTGAACGATATTAAAAGATAATACCATAACAAGAAACATATACATAACTCTAGCCTGATAATAATTACTCTGTCCCTTTTTAAATATCCCATTAATATTTACACTATCCATCGCATAAACAACTAAAGGAATCACAAACAAATATAAAATTAACTTAACCATGATTTTCTCTATCTTCTATCATTTTATTTCTTCGAACATACTTATCTACATTAGAAAAAGGGGTCAAAAGAAATTTATCTACCATACTCTTTGCTTGTTCTTCATCAATATCTGCCCCAATTGCAATTGCATTGGCATTATTATGACTTCGACATAAAACAGCCTCACTAATATTACTAATCTTCGCACAGTAAATTCCCTTTACTTTATTTAAAGCAATACTCATCCCAATTCCCGTACCACAAATTGCAATCCCAACATCAACTTTTTTCGTCTTTATTGCATTCCCTAACTTAAAGGCATACTCTGGAAAATCAACTGATTCCATAGAGTCAGTTCCATAATTAACAACTCCATACCCATTATGCTCTAAATATTCAAGCAAAACCCCTTTTAAATATACACCTCTATGATCACTAACTATTCCAACTTTCATTAAATACCCCATCCTTTCTGATTATCTAAATTATAGCATAACTTTTTCTAATCAACAATAAAGTTAACCAAGAAATTTTTTTGCTTTCTTTCCCACAAAATAATAGTCAAAAAAAGAAACCATTATTTGGTTTCTTTATCAAATCCATACTTCTTATTAAACTTCTCTACTTGACCTTTCTTACTAGTTAAATTTTGTTTACCAGTATAAAAAGGATGACACATAGAACATACTTCAACATGAATCTTATCTTTTGTAGACATTGTCTTAAAAGTATTTCCGCAAGCACAAGTAACAGTTGCTTCTACATAATTTGGATGAATATTCTTTTTCATAGTCTCTCTCCCTTCGCCATGACCAACGTCATAGATAATATAAATTACGTTCCCTATTATATCAATAATTAACTATCTTTTCAACTATTTTTCTAAAATTTAGTCAACAATTTCAATATGAGCACCAACACCTTTTAACTTTCCAACAATATCTTCATATCCCCTTAAAATATGACCAACATTACAAACTTCCGTCATACCTTCAGCAATAAGACCACAAATTACCATTGAAGCACCACCTCTCAAATCAGTAGCTAAAACATTTTTTCCAACTAACTTACTCTTTCCATAAACCGTTGCAAACTGAGCATCATTAACACGAATATTTGCTCCCATCTTAACCGTATCAGGAATATTCATAAAACGATTTTCATACATGGTCTCCTCAATATGACTAGTTCCTTGACAACTAACCAAAAAAGGAACTAATACCTGCTGTAAATCGGTTGGAAAACCAGGATATCCCATCGTCTTAACATCAATCGCATGATAATCCGTAACCTCATCAACCTGAATATAATTTTTTCCAATCTTTAAATGAACACCAGCCTCTTCTAATTTAGAAGTCAAACTCTCAATATGTTCAGGAACAAGACCACTTACTTTAAGCCCATGTCCAAGTAAAGAAGCAATAATAACATAAGTGCCCGCTTCAATCATATCAGGAACAACCGAATATTTTGTTCCATGAAGCGAACCAACACCAATAATTTCTATCTTACTAGTACCCTGCCCACTAATTCGAGCACCCATCTGATTAAGCATATTAGCAACATCCACAATATGAGGTTCCCGAGCCGCATTATCAATAACCGTCTTTCCCTTAGCCAAAACAGCCGCTAACATAATATTAATCGTAGCGCCGACACTAGGTACATCCAAGAAAATATCGTCCCCAATCAACTTATCTGCATAAATCGTAAAATTACCATCTTCTTCTAAAACAGTAGCCCCTAACTTTTCAAAACCTTTCAAATGCAAATTAATAGGCCTCTCTCCAATAGAACATCCCCCTGGAAAACACATCTTAACCCTTTTATATTTTCCAAGCAAAGCACCCATAAAATAATAAGAAGCCCGAAGTTTTGAAGATAAATCACAAGGAATAACTGCATTAACCATCTGACTACTATCAACTCTAAGACAGTGATTATGATAATTTACATCACAACCTAAAGATTTTAAAATATCTTCTAACGCAAAAATATCACTAATATTAGGAACATTATCTAAAATAACCTCATCTCTACACAAAATAGAAGCAGGAATCAAAGCAACCGCACTGTTCTTAGCGCCCCCAACACGAATCTCACCAGATAAAGAATACCCTCCCTCAATAACAATTTTAGACATATTCATCACTCCTATCCTATTATATATAAAGTTTATTACAAGGTTCCTATCCCCTTTAATAAAAGACTATAATATGTTACCAAACACGAAAAAAAAAGTCAACTTTTCTTACCACAATTGTACCACCAGAGAAGAAAAATTATCAACTTTTACAAAAATTTTACACTTAATAACTAAATTAAAATACTTAATCATTACTCTTTAGCTTAATCTTTTTTCTAGATATCAAAAAATTCCAAAACATATCCCAAATATAATCAAAAAGAAAAACTACAAAAAAACAAATAAAAATAACAAACAATAATTTCACAAAAACATGATTACAGTCCTTAAAAAATATTTTCCATAAAATTTCTTTAACTAAAAAGTGCTCATGAAATAAATAAACACCAAAAGTAGAATTACCACATAACAATAAAAACTTATTACAAGAAAACTTTTTTTGACAAAGAAAAAATAAAAAAACAAAAATAGAACATAAAACAATAAAAATACTATTTATATCTGAAAACGAAGTATAATAACTAGCTCGATTTTGATTAAAAATAAATGAAAAAATAACAATAAATAAATAAGTAAATATTCCACCAATTAAATAAATCATTTCTCTATCACTAGACTTATAATAATTTCTAAAAAAAGCTCCCAAACAATAATAAAAAGCAAGATAAAAAGTCCCAACTAGTCTACCACCATTTTTAAAAATAACAGGAAAAATCATAAAGAAAACAAGATCTGTTAAAAGAAAATAAAAATAGGTTTTAAAGCAAAACTTACTTATCATTTGATTTAAAATAGGAATAATTAAATATAAAATAAAATAACTAGAAAAAAACCAATAAACTCCTCCTAAATTAGGAAAGACCGTTAAAAATAATTCCTCTAGCCCTAAACTCTTACCCGTAACAATAGAAATAATACAAGATAAAATTATTGTATAAAATAAAACCTTTCCTTCAAGATATAAAAGTTTTTTTATTTTTATTTTTTGATGAATCATAAAATAACCTGTAATCATTGCAAATAAAGCAACACCCAATTTACCACCAGAAAAAAGAAAAATATCCATAATAGAATACTTTCCCCCAAAATTACTAATTAACTTAAAACAACCATAATGATGAAAAATAATCAAAATCATAGAAAAAACTCGTAAAATTTCAAATCTTCCATCTCTCTTATTACAATTACTCATAAATAATACTCCTACCTTATGATTAAAGTATACCATTTATAAATTTTTCTGTAAATATTTTAAGAAAGTCAAAATAATTAAAAAATATAGATAAAAGCTAAAATCATCATCATTACTCCTCCAAAAATAGTCGCTAACTTACCAAATTGTTTACTAAAATAACCTCCAAGTTTCAAACCAAAATAAGTAAAAAAGCTACTAAACAACATAAAAATACTAGATACCATCAAGTAATTATCACTAATAGAAGATAATCCTATCCCAGTCGTCAAACTATCAACACTAACCGAAAGCCCAAACAATAAAAAAGGAACAAACCCGATAAGTATTTTAACCTCTTCCTCCCGAAAACTAGAAATAAACATCTCAAACCCAATAAGTCCAAAAATAATTCCAACAACAAAGTTAGCATCCACAAAAAAATAATGAAATATCATATTTCCAAAAAAAAGCCCAATAAGTGGCATAAAAAAATGAAAAAGTCCAACAATTATAGATAAAGTAATTTCCTCATTTTTAGCCAAACCATACGTCCCATAAAGTAGTGCTAAAGAAAAAGCATCCATCGACAAACTAATTCCAATTAAAATACAAGTAAAAAGAACATTCATAGCATAATCACCTATTAAATCTTATTATGAATGTCCTCTTACTATTCTATTTAAAAAACTTCTCTATCATCTTCGCTACAAAAAATTGATATTCAACATCTCCAGTCTCATTTTCCGAAGCCTCTAATAAACATAAAGGAGGAAACAACACACACCACCAATTATCACCTTCTCCTTCCCCAATCGTTACCACCAAAGACTCATATGCTCCAGCCTCATAATGAACACCACGATAGTCCTTTTCAGGAAAGTAATTATCTCCGAAATGAATCACAAAATCTTTATCATATCCATTATCCGAAAATATTTCTTTAATTCCACTTTCCAATTCCCTCAAATTATTTTTGATAACTCCCCTAGCTTCTTCCACACCCCCAACATTTAATAAAAGTGGTGATATCGAAGTCTCAATATATTTCTTCACTTTCATCTTCATACTTTGATCATATATCTGATTAGAATCCGCAATAACTCGAACCCGAATAGCCGCATCAGGAATGACAATCTCATCCTCTTTAGCATTAACATTAACATACATAACAATAAAAGCAATAATAAGTATAACAAATAAAATAATTTTCTTCATAAAAAATATCACCCTTTCTATTTCAATCATGAGCAATATCTAATTATTTTATACAAAATAAAAAAAATGATGATAAATATTTTTAATTCATTCTATTTACCACTCAATTTTTTTCAACATTGGCCATTTCCTCATCCATCTCTTTGCTCGCTCATCATACATCTCTTTAGAAAACTCTCTTTTCACTGGCCGAATAATCATTCCAAAAATATCATCTAAACCATATGGAGCATATACTTTTAATTTACCATTTACTAATCTCACCCCAACACAAGTAATCGTAGCTCCCCAACTACTAATTGCATCTTCTACACTAGAATAAGGCTCTCTAGTAGTATGATATTTTCTGTTATACCACAAATGCACTCGCGCCTCATTCTTAATATCAACTATACAAGCTAAATCTCCTAACTCCCCACAAAGTTTCTTTATCACAAAATCTTCCTTTTCATAAGATAAATCAGAATCATAATACACAATATCATAATCTTTAATTCCATAATTAATCTCATTTCCATGATAATAATTAAATACTGTCTGATTAATTGCCCCAGCCCCAACATACCAATAATCTAAACCACTTTTTTCTAATACCATTAAAATACTAATTAAGTCCTTATTCTCATTCAGTATTTTTTCTAAAATAAAAACTTGTTCACTCAAACACTTGTGATATCCATCCAACTTCTTCAAATCTAACCCCTCTCCAATTCTTCTTTCTCCATCGCATAATCTTTATCCAACTTACGAAGCAAAAAATCAACTCCCTTATTTAATTTATCAAAAATCCAAACACTACAAATTGCAAAAACAATATATAAAAGTAATGTATTAAAATTTACTTGCGACAAATCAAAAAAGTCACTTTGAAACATAACAATATAAATAAATAAACTAAGCAAGACAAAGAATAATCCACCTCTAAATAAATTAAATGGACGACATAACCTCGACAAAAAGATAAAACCAGTTGTTCCTGTCATAATAACAATCAAAGTAGAAGTCAAATTACCATCAATATTAAATTGATTTCTAAATAAAACAATCATCACCACATTAAACACAACTGTAAGTGCCGCTGGTAAACTCTTTCCCACAACTTTAAGCATAAACTTACCACGAACACGCTTATGATTAGGTTCCAAAGCAAGTACAAAAGAAGGAATACTAATCGTACAAGTCGTAATCAAACTAAGATGAATTGGCAAATAAAAATATTCACTCTTCATAAAAATGCAAATCACAACCAAAATACAAGTAAATATTGTCTTAATCAATAACAAAGAAGCCGACCTTTCCACATTATTAATTGTCCTTCTTCCCTCAGCAACAACCTCAGGCATCGAAGCAAAATTAGAATCAAGCAAAACAAGTTGACTAACATTCTTAGCTGCATCACTTCCACTAGCCATCGCAATACTACAATCAGCCTTTTTCAAAGCCAAAACATCATTAACACCATCACCAGTCATAGCGACCGTATGACCCTGTCTCTGCAAACTCTCAATAATCATCTTTTTCTGTTCAGGAGTAACTCGACCAAAAACATCATACTTCTCTAACATCTCATCAATATTATCAGAATTAAGTAACGTAGCATCCATCCCCTTAGCCTCTTCAATACCAGCCCTTTTAGCAATACTACAAACTGTTTTAAAATTATCTCCACTAATAATCTTAACCCGTACACCTTGTTCCTTAAAATATTTTAAAGTATCTGGTGCCTCTTTACGAATTTTATCTTGAATAAGAACAAAACCAAGTACCTTTAAATCTAGCTGTCCTTGACTTAATGCCTCATTTTGATGGGCAACCACTAACACACGATAATCCGTATATTTATCCAAAAACTCTTGATACTTAGAAAAACTATTTTTTAAAACAAATTCAGGTGCCCCTATATAAAAAGTACCTCTTTCTTCAAATTCTACCGCCGAATACTTTCTACTAGAAGAAAATTCTTGCTTATCTTTAACCGTCCAAATTCCCTTACTAGGATAATGTTCCATAATTGCTTCCATCGTTGCATTCGTATTATCAAAAGCATAACAAACATTTGCTAAAGACTCATCTAATTCACTTTTATTTACTCCTTCACAAGGAATACCATCAACAAATTCCATTGCCCCTTCTGTAATTGTACCCGTCTTATCCAAACAAATAACATCAACCCGAGCTAATGTCTCTATACAATATAACTGTTGTACCAAAACATGATATCTCGATAACCGAACAACACTAACCGCCATTACAGAACTAGTAAGAAGAAGCAATCCTTCAGGAATCATCCCAATTAAAGCCCCAACGGTATTAAAAATAGAAGCCGTAATATCATAATTTGTAACTTGTAACTGATTCATCAATAACAGCGCACCAACCGGAACAATTACAACAGATAAAACCTTAAGCATACGCTCAAAAGAAGTCATAATTACAGAATTAACCTTCTTATCATACTTTGCCTCACTACTAATAGTAGAAATATAATTTTCTCGACCAATATGCTCTACCTTAGCATAACAACTACCACTCACAATAAAACTACCAGACAATAACATATCTCCCTTATGTTTAGGAATAGGATCAACCTCCCCAGTCAAAAAGGACTCATTAACTTCAACATCCCCCTCCAAAATAATTGCATCCGTAACAACCTGATTCCCAAGAGATAATTTTAAAATATCATCCAAAACAATTTCTTCAATACCCAAGTGAACTTCTTTCCCATTTCTAATTCCAGTAACTTTAGCCTCCGCCAAAACTGACAACTTATCAATTGTTTTTTTAGAAACAATTTCTTGAAGTGTACTAATAATACTATTACAAATAATTACTCCCATAAATAAACAATTCTTTAATGCATTAAATACTTGATGCCCATAAATCCCTGCAATAATAATAGCAGAACCCAAAACAACATTAATAAAATTAAAATAAGTAAAAAAATTACTCATAATAATCTGTTTTACCGTTTTTGTTGGCGGTTGATCATTAAAATTCACTAAATTATTAGAAATTCTCTCATTTACTTGCTCATTATTCAATCCCTCTTTAACACCAGGATTATATCTTACCATAACATCACCTACTTAAACCTAATTATACATCAAAAGATATCATTTGCAAACTTCCATTAAGTAAAAAAAGAAAAGATTAATCTCTATAAATAAAAACAAATCTTTCCCTATCGGAATAATCATTTTCAATCAAAACATTTACATCATCTAAATACTTTTTAGCAAATTCTTTAATTTTATCTCCCTGTCCAACACCAATCTCAAAAGCAATCAAAAACTTAGAATTTAAATATTTAGAAGCATTCTTTAAAATTTCATGATAAAAATAAAGACCATTCTCTTTTGCGTATAAAGCCATATGAGGCTCATTATCCAAAACAATTTTTTCTACTACTTCATCTTCTCTAATATAAGGAGGATTACTCACAATAACATCAAAAGAAGAAGAAACATTACTAAAAATATCACTCAAAACAAAATCAATATCAAGAGAATGACGAGAAGCATTTCTCTTAGCTACCTCTAATGCCATAGGAGAAATATCTATCCCCATAACATGAGAATCTAATTCCTTCTTCAGACTAATCGCAATACACCCACTCCCAGTACCAATATCTAAAATATTTAAATTATATAAATCTATACCAAAAATACGACGAATATAAGAGATTGTCTTCTCAACAAGCAACTCCGTCTCAAAACGTGGAATTAAAACATCAGAATTTACTTCAATCAAATTTCCATAAAAATCAACATTACCAACAATATATTGAGGAGCAATACCTTTTTCTAATAATTGTATCCCATCTTCCCACTTATCTTTAGCCAAATATTTATATATATATTCTCTATCACTATCTCTAACCATATCCTACCTACCAATCTTAATAAAAAGAAAAATACTGAATCAGTATTTTACTTATAAATTCTCTTCTCCCTCAAGTTTTCTTTTTTGGTCTTCATTAATCAAGGCCTCAATAACAACACCAAGGTCTCCATCCATAATTCTATCCAAATTCATAGAAGTAAAACCAATTCTATGGTCAGTAAGTCTGTTTTGCGGATAATTATATGTTCGAATCTTTTCACTACGATCCCCAGTACCAATCTTACTTCGACGAACCGCTCCTTCAGCCTCTTCTTTTTCTCTTAATTTTAAATCATAAAGACGAGCTTTCAAAATTTTAAAAGCTTTTTCTTTATTCTTAATCTGGCTTCTCTCCGTCTGAGAATATACAATAATTCCAGTTGGAATATGTGTTAAACGAACAGCACTATCCGTTGTATTAACACCTTGACCACCACAACCACTACTTCTAGTAATATCAATTCTAACTTCACTTTCATCCAATTCAAAATCAAAATCATCGGCCTCTGGCATAACAAGAACAGTCGCTGTCGAAGTATGAACCCTTCCCTGGCTTTCGGTTGCCGGAACTCTTTGTACCCTATGAGCCCCACTTTCATATTTTAATTTAGAATAAACACTTTCTCCTTTAACCATAAACTCAATATTAGTAAAACCACCTGCAGCACCTTCAATACTGTTTGTAACATCAATTTGCCACCCCTCACGACCAGCATATTTAGTATACATATCAAATAAGTCACCTGCAAAAATATTTGCCTCATCTCCGCCTGCAGCACCTTTTATCTCAACAATAACATTTTTCTCATCATTAGGATCATGTGGCAATAACAAAACACGAAACTTATCTTCTATTTCTTCTTTTTCCTTATTCAAATTATTTAATTCCTCTTTAGCAAATTCTCCTAATTCCAAATCTTTTAACAGTTCTTTATCCTCTTCAATATTATCAACTAATTTCTTATATTTTTTATATAGCTCTACAGTTTCAGTAAGTCTAGTTTGTTCCCTCGATAATTCTGTCATTTTCTTAATATCCTGAATCACTTCAGGAGTAGATAATTCCGAAATAATCTCATTATATCTCTTCAACGTAGCTTCCAAACGCTCTATCATAATTATCCCTCATTTCTAACTATATTCTATCATATTATTAACAATAACGCAAAAAAACTATTAACAATCTCTAGCAAAAACATAAAAACAAAATCAGTACTCTTCACTAAAAAAACATATCAACAAAAGATATGATTTTTTCTATTAAATTATTTCAATTTTCTTTTAATAAAAGCACTATTTTCTCCTAATAAAATATTAGAATTTATCTCAATTTGCTTTGAATTTGTCAATTTTAAAACAACTTCACGTCGATTAAGTTCTTCTTTAGAAACTTTTTTATCTACTTTATAAGAAATAATCCCCTTCTGTAATAACTCACAAAACTTAACCAAATCTACATTTGCTTGAGAAAAATCTTTATACATATTTTTACTACTTAAAGTCCAAATTTGTTCTATTGGCAAATAGCGGATAATACCAGTTCCAATAAAATACTGAGCAATATTATCCAAGTTACTTCCATCTAGATTTCCTAATAAAGAAGTTGCAATTAAAATCGTATTTAAATAATTACTTTGATACATCTCCCTAGAACAATAACTACTATCAGACATATTCCCCCGAAAAATTGGACTATAAACAAGTTGATTAAAAATTAATCTGTCTTCTTCTCGCATTGGCAATTTTGAAACATTATAAGAATCCAAAACTTTAAATGACTGCTGAGAAACTTTATAATTATCAATTGAATAACTCATTAAATAATCTCTTATCTTTTTTAATTTTTCTACATCATTAACTACTAAATTCCCCGACATTAAATTTTTATCACAATCTTGAGTAATAATCGAATTTGAACCATTACTAATAAAAAAATTATCATCTGATATTAACTTCATTTTACCTTCCCCCTTTTTACAGGAAATATTATACAACATAAGTATTTTTTTGTCAACTATATGTTATTTGTTAAATTTTTATAATAAAAAAAAAGAATTTACAAAATAACTAACAATTAATATTAGCAAATTATAAACTCTTTTCATTAACTTTTTCAACAATCAATGAACAAAAATCATCAATACCAAGGACATTAGTCTCTTTACTACCATGCATTCGATAATTTATTGTATTTGTCTGTACTTCTTTATCCCCAATTACTAAAGTATAAGGAATCTTCCTTGTCTGTGACTCTCTCATACGATATCCCAATTTTTCTTCACGAACATCCAATTCAACACGAATTCCTAACTTTAACATTTTTTCCTTTAAAGAAAGACAATAATCTAAATGATGTTCATTACTAACTGGAATCATATTAACTTGAACAGGCGCCAACCAAACTGGTAACACTCCTTTAGTCTCTTCAAGTAAGAAAGCAACAAATCTATCCAAAGAACCTAAAATTGCACGATGAATAACAACCGGACGAACTTTTTCTCCTTTATCATCAATATAAGTAAGATCAAATCTCTCAGGAAGTTGATAATCAAGTTGAATTGTAGACAAAGTTACGTCATGACCTAAAGCTGATTTAACTTGAACATCTAATTTAGGTCCATAAAAGGCAGCTTCACCTTCAGCCTCATAAAAATCAACCCCAAACTCTTTTAAAACTTCTCTTAATTCACTTTCAGATTTTTCCCATAATGCATCATTACCAAAATATTTTTCAATATCATTTTTATCCCTAAGTGACAAACGAAATTGATAATCTTTAAATCCAAAATCTTTATAGACATCTAGAATTAAATCAATAACTTCCTTAAACTGACTCTTAATTTGACTAGACGTACAAAAAATATGAGAATCATTTTGAGTAAATGCCCTAGCTCTTTCAATACCACAAACAGCACCACTAGCTTCATATCGAAAATCATTAGCAATTTCTGCTATTTTTATTGGTAATTCTCGATAAGAATGAAGTGAGTTTTTATAAATTAGCATATGATGTGGACAATTCATAGGACGCAAAACATATTCCTCATCATCTAATTTCATCATAGGAAACATATCATCTTTATAATGTGCCCAATGCCCACTTGTTTTATACAAACTAACACTACCTAATGATGGAGTAACAACATGCTGATAACCCAATGAAATTTCTTTATCAGTAATATACCTTTGCAAAAGTCTACGAACAGTAGCCCCATTCGGTAACCACATAGGAAGTCCCTTTCCTACTAAATCAGAAATCATAAATATTCCTAATTCTTTTCCTAACTTTCGATGATCCCTTTCTTTCATTTCTTCCAAATAAACTAAATAATCATTTAAATCTTTTTCATTTTCAAAACATATTCCATAAATTCTCTGAAGAACTTTGTTTTTTGAATCTCCTTTATAGTATGCCCCACTTACCTTTAGTAATTTAAAATACTTAATCATCTTTGTATTTTCAACATGTGGTCCACGGCAAAGATCAATAAAATCATCTTGCCGATATGCTGAAATCACTTCTCCTTCTGGAAAATTATTGATTAAATCTATTTTGTATAAATCATCCTTAAAAGTATTTAATGCTTCTTCTTTTGATAATTCAATTCTTTTGATAAGTTTGCTACTTTTAGATATTTTTTTCATTTCTTTTTCAATAACAGGAAGATCTTCTTCACAAAGAGACTTATCTCCTAAATCAATATCATAATAAAATCCATTTTCAATAACTGGACCAACCCAAAATTTAGCATCAGGATAAAGATGCTTCACAGCATGTGCTAAAAGGTGTGCACAACTGTGATTCAAAATACTTAAATTTTCTTTTTCTTTAATATTTATCATTTTTTCCTCCTTAACAAAAAAGGATGATACCACAAGGAGTGCAAGGCACGGTACCATCCTATATTTAACTTAATTTGATAACGATTCTTAAACCGGAAATCTCTTTCGAGTACACATCAAAGGTAGTAACTTCATAACTTTATATTAGTTCACACCAACCACTAACTCTCTTAACTAAAACTACAAAATCGTGTCCTTATCAAAGTTTTAAAAAAAAGCCTTTCGGCTAAAAATCTTAAATGGTGACCAGTACGGAATTCGAATCCGTGAATGCTGCCGTGAAAGGGCAGTGTGTTAAGCCACTTCACCAACTGGCCAAAAATGGTGGGCCTGGATGGACTTGAACCATCGACCTCACGCTTATCAGGCGTGCGCTCTAACCACCTGAGCTACAAGCCCATTTTTGCATTTGCCATGATATTATATCATAAGACATAAACAAAAATCAATAGTATTTTGTAAAAAAAGCAAAATATGGTGACCCCTTAGGGATTCGAACCCTAGACCCACTGATTAAGAGTCAGTTGCTCTACCAACTGAGCTAAGGAGTCATATAAAAAACATAAACTTATTATAGCATAAATACTATAAAAATCAATATTTTTTCTAATAAAAAAATAAAAAAAATATTGGCGATTTCCTATTTTTGCATATTCTGCTATCGTCGGCGTTAAA
>CAMBIR010000015.1 GCA_945867665.1 uncultured Bacillota bacterium | reverse complement strand
ACATTCTAATTAACCGCTTTTCAAGTATTAAACTTAAGGACTTGAAAAGTGGTGATAAAATGAATGCTCCTAAATTAAGATTTAAAGAATTTAATGATGAATGGATTACTTATAAATTTTATGATTTGGTTTCTATCATAAATGGTCAGGTTGATCCAAACAAAAAAGAATATTGTAATTTACCACATATTGGTCCTGGTAATATCGAAAAAGAAACAGGAAGGTTATTAGAATATAATTTAGCAAAAGATGATAAATTAATAAGTTCAAAATATCTATTCAATGAAAAATCTGTAATTTATGGCAAAATAAATCCTCATTTTGCAAAGGTTTGTTATCCAAAATTTGTAGGGTTATGTAGTGCAGATTCATATCCAATTAATCCAATAGAAGAAAAATTGACATCAACCTTTCTTTTATATTTATTATTGAATCCTAAATTTACTAAATTTGCTACTTCGGTATCAATGAGAACTGGAATGCCTAAAATAAACAGAGATGAATTAGGTATATATAAATTTACAATTCCTAAAATAAATGAACAAATAAAAATCGGTGATTTCTTATCACTGTTAGATAAGAAAATAGAACTACAATCTAAAAAAATTGAAGACCTTAAGTTATTTAAAAAAGGACTACATGATAAATTATTTAATGAGGTTACTGGGAATGTTTATTTACTATCAGATATTGCAATTTTTGAAAATGGAAAAGGACATGAAAATATAGTTGATGAAAATGGAAAATATATTCTAATAAATTCAAAATTTATATCTACAGAAGGTAATGTAACAAAGAAATGTTCAGAACAATTAACTCCATTATTTAAAAATGATATAACAATGGTTATGAGTGATCTTCCTAATGGAAAAGCTCTAGCGAAATGTTATTATATTGATGAGAATAATAAATATAGTTTGAATCAGCGGATTTGTAAAATAAAAATAAAAGATGATAGTATAATTAATTCTAAATATTTGTTTTATTTATTAGATAGAAATCCTTACTATTTAAGATTTGATGATGGTGTCAATCAAACAAATTTAAAAAAAGATGACATATTAAGTTTAAATCTAGTTTTACCATCTATAAAAGATCAGGAAAGAAATTCTAAAACTTTAACTATAATTGATAATTTTATTGAGAAAGAAAATAATAAATTGTCAAAATTAAATTTACTAAAAAAAGGACTTATGCAAAGTATGTTTGTATAGAATAATGTTGATTGGCACAAAAAAGCATTGAAAAGCATCAAAAAGCATCGAAAAACATAAAAAAGCAAAAAAAAGAAAAAAAAGAAAAATAAAGCACAAAAAAGCATTGGATATTCATTGACTTATAAAAGTCAAGTGGTAAAATATAGTAAAATGAAATAATTATGCAAAGAGGACTTAGGTCTTCTTTTTTTCATTTTAAGGAGGTGGTCATTATGAGCTATCATCCTATTAATTTTTATATTTTTATAATAATAGGATGAACTAATAAGAATTAAAACTAAGAGAAATAAAGGATATATTTATTAATCATCCTTTATATGAACCTACAAAGTAGGATGAATTTCGTAAGTACGAAATAATAATAGCACCATAACAATTCCTTATATTATAAGGAGTTTTTTTGTTTGTGGTGCTATCTTCTTATCCTGCTCTAATTAAAAATAGTAAAAATAATAGGACAATTATCCTATTTAGGAAGGAGTGATAGTTTGAGAATATTTAAATTATATTTACCAATAGACTTATTTAATAGAATTAAATTAATGTCTAAATTTTATAGAGTATCTATTTCTAAAATGATGACAGAATTATTAGAAAGAGGCTACTTAGAAATACTAAAGACAAATATGAAGGGAGAGTAATAAATGGAATACGATAAATATGTAAAAATACCATGGTTTATAATTTTAGATAGAAATATATGTGTTGGTAACAAAATTTTATATGGAATAATTATGCTTTTATCTCATAAAGAAGGTTACTGTTATGCTGATAATAAATACTTAGGAAATTATCTTGGAGTAGGTCCAAGAAGAATATCAAGCCTATTAAAAGAATTAGCAGATAATAATTACATTATTATGGAATATAAACATAAATTTCAAAGAAAAATTTATATTAATGAAGAAAAGTTTACATCTGATCTACCTGAAGATTTTTTCTAATGGGTTAGATGTTTTTTTACACTCAAAGGACATATAGTTCAATAATAATATAATAAATATAATATAAAAATTAAATATAATAAATAATTCTAATAATATTATTAGTAATACTAATATAAAAAGAAAGGAAGTAGATATATGTATGAAAAAAAATCAAAAATAATAAATAAAAACATAAATTTAAATAGGTGGTTTAATTATGAAAGGATCCTATTTGAATAACATTTCATTTAAAGATCTTATTTTAAAATACTTAATCGAAGAAATATCAAAAGAAGAAGGAGTGCAATCAAAATGATTTGCACTTTTCTAACTTTGATGTTATCATGGACACGTCTTAATACCCAATTAAGTAAGATAAAAGGAGGAATAAATGTATAATACTTACTTAAACGGAATAGATTTCAATGTTGGAATCTATATAAGGCTATCCCAAGAAGATAAAGATAAAAAATATGAATCTGATAGTGAAAGTGTAATTAATCAAAAAGAATTATTAAGAGGTTATGTTAAAAATAATAATTTTAATTTAGTTAAAGAATATGTTGATGATGGATATTCAGGAACTGATTTTGAAAGGCCTGGATTTCAAAATATGCTAGAAGATATAAATAATAAAAAAATAAATTGTGTAATAGTTAAAGATTTATCAAGATTAGGTAGAGATCATGTTATGACTGGTTATTATATCGAAACTTTTTTTCCAGAAAATAATATAAGATTTATATCTATATTAGAATCATATGATAGTTTTAAAAATCAAGCTAGCAATGATTCATCAACATTTATAATTGCTTGTAATGACTATTATAGTAAACAAAATTCGATAAAAATTAGAAATGTATTAAATGAAAAAAGAAAAAATGGAAAATTTGTTGGAAGTTTACCATGTTTTGGTTATATGAGAGATCCATTAGATAAGGGACATTTAATACCAAATCCAGATACTGCTCCAATAGTAAAAAAAATATTTAAATGGAGAGCTGATGGTATTGGACCTACTGAAATAGCAAATAGACTAAATAAGGAAAATGTAATTACACCTAGTGGATATAAAAAGACTAATTATTCATCAAGATTAATTGATAGAGAGAATTGGAATATCTCCACAGTAAAAAAAATATTAACAAATAGAGTATATATTGGTGATTTAGTACAACATACTCAAACTAAAGTCAGTTATAAATCTAAAAAGAAGATAACATTAGATGAAAAGTTATGGATTATAGTAGAAAATACCCATGAACCATTAGTTGATAAAGATACATTTGAATATGTTAATACTTTAAGAAAAAGAAATACTAGAAATTATGAAGTTAAAACGAATAGAGAAAAAAGATTATTAGAAGGTAAGTTGTTTTGTAAAGAATGTAAAAATAGACTTACAGTTCTTTATCGTAAAAAACAAGATTATTGGTCTGTTAATTGCAATAGATATTCTAGAGATCCCGTAAGAGGCAGATGTTATTCGCATTTTTACCCATATAATTATTTGGAAGAACAGGTATTAGAACAAATTAATAAGTATATATCTAAATTAATAAAAGAACTTAATATAAAAGAATTAAATGATGAAGTAGTAAAAAGTATTCACAAGGAAACTACTAACATTGATAAAATAGTTAAAGAATTTCAAATAGAAAAAGAAAAGATTACTGGTAGATTAAAAACTTTATACAATGACAGGTGTGATGGGGTAATATCAGCAGATACATATAGAGAATTAGCAAGTGAATTTGAACAAAAATTAAAACAAATTAACGAAAAGATAGAAGATCAAAATATTAAAAAATATAAAATGAAAAATAAAGCAAATATTTTACCTGATTATACTAAAAAAATAAAAAAACTATTAGATTTAAATAAACCAAAAAAAGAATTAATTGATACGTTAGTAGATAAAATAGTTATAGATAAAGATAGAAATATTACTATATGTTTTAAATATGATATTGTACCAGAGGTAACTTTTAAGTATGAAAATAGAAATTTAGCAAGAAATCCGTATGGTAGAAAAGGTAAAAATAATAGTTAATAGCTATCTTGCTTTTCTTTATAAAAAAACTTATAATATTTACAAGAAAGGAAGAATTGCAGATTGATTGGTGAGCATATGATTAATAGAAAATTAATTAGTGATTTCGCAGATATTATTGGTAATTTAACAATTGCTGTTCATTTAGAGTCATTAAAAGATATGAAGAGTGATTATGAAAGTGTGCTTGATGAATTAATAAAATGGGTTAAATATTATTATGAAAATAGAAATTTAGATATTATTTCCTATGATAATTCATTAAGAATACATGATTTATTAGATGATATAAGAAATGATTTAATACTTAATAAATCGATAGGAATGGAATCAATGTTATCCGATAATATTTTAATTAGATATGAAATAATTGTAAAAGAAATAAATAATGAAAGAGGTAAAAAAAATGGGTAAAGATGAATATGGACATTATGTTAATGATGAAGGAGTTGAAATAAGAACTTCTACTGATAAATATGGTAGAGATCATATTGATATATATGATAGTTGCCCGGCCGAAAATCCAAATCACGGTTCTATTCATATTAATTATGATAGTGATACAGGAAAGGGAACAATTGTTGATACGACAAGTGGAGAAAAAGAAACTACAGATACAAGCTGTTATTTAACAACGGCTTGTATGAGAAATCTAAAAAATAATTTTGATGATCAATGTTATCAATTAGATATTTTAAGATGGTTTAGAGATAAATTTGTATCACAAGAAGATAAAGAACATTATTATGAAATTGCTCCAATAATTGTGGATGAAATAGAAAAATCTGATAACAAAGATAATGTATATAAGTATATTTATGATAATGTTGTTTTATATTGTGTAAGAAAAATAGAAGAAGACAATTTTGACGAGGCATATAGTAGATATAAAAATAGTGTTTTAGCATTAGAAAATCAATTTGTTAAACCAGTAAAACAACAACCACGTGTTAAAAGGTTAATTTTAAGCTAGTTATAATAATTTTATAATTAGTTTTTTTGATAATGGATAATGAACTATTGTGGTGGTACCGGTGCTGAAGTAATTTACGCCCTTCGCAACTCTGTAACCCTTCCAGACTCCATCCTCAAAAATCTCTCACTAGCAGGCCAAACCACCCGTCGAACCTACCAAAAAACTCTCCCATCCAATCCCAACAAGGACTACTATTTTATCCATCGTAACACGGGTACAACGCAACCACTCATCGTCGAATACGGGTTCATCGATGACACCCCTTCCAACAACCAATTTCTAAACAATAATTATAAAGAATTAGCAGAAGCCGTAATCAAATCCATTTTAGAATATAAAAACATTCCCTATATTCCTCCACAAAATAATTCTACCCAAACAATCACTATAAAAAAAGGAGACACCTTATACTCAATAGCCCAAAAATATAACACAACAGTAGATGCCATAAAAAAACAAAATCAACTAACCAGCAATAATTTAACCATTGGCCAAACCCTCGCAATTCCGCCCAAATCAACTCCTAACCTTACCTATACTGTCAAGTCAGGCGACACACTCTATAGAATAGCTTCACAAAATAATACTACCGTAGACATTCTAAAACAACTAAATAACCTAGCCAATGACATTTTAACCATCGGTCAAACCATAAAACTTCCATCAACAGAAATCATCCAAGTCCCAACAACTACCACAACCTACACTGTCCAAAAAGGTGATACCCTATATTCCATCGCCAAAAACTATAATACCACAACAGAAAAAATCAAGTCTCTAAATAATTTAAACACAAATAACTTAACCATCGGCCAACAACTAAAAATACCATCTACAACAACCATTACCAAGCCAATCACTACCACAACTTACACCGTTAAGCCAGGCGACACCCTATACTCCTTAGCCAGAGAATTCAATACTACCGTAAATAACCTAAAAACACTAAACAACCTAACCACAAACAACCTCGCCATCGGCCAAAACATCCTTATCAATTAAAAAAATATTTGCAATAAATGATAATATTTGTAAATAAAAGATAAAATCATAAAAAGAAATCACTCATCCTTAAAATGAACTAAAATCACATTCGAAAATTAAGATGTGATTTTTTTTGGCCTTTTTCTCCATTATAATTATCCAAAAACAGTAAAAATTAATCCTTCTTAAAATTTAAACCAAATATTCAAATTCTCCATAAACAATTATTTTAAACTTCTTACCCAAAATCTAGAGAAAAAATAATCCCATCAACCAACAACTTCCAAACATTTCCTATTTTTATTCTTTGTTCATATTGAAAAAATACTGAATTTTTGATATGATTAGAACAGAAATAAAACATAGGAAGGAGATTATCCCTATGAAAAAAGAAAATCTAAAATCCATCATCATTGTAGGCCTTGTAGTAATATTTTCCCTATCAGCAACATATGCATACATCAATCTAACCGCAACCCCATCAAATGCAACAGGAACAGCAGGATGCTTCAATGTAAGCTATACAGGACAAAATATTACAAATGCTTCCCTAAAAAGCAGCACTACCTATACAGAAGGAACCACCACAACAGTAACATTATCTAAAGATACCAGTTGCAAAATATATACAGAGTCCCAAATCTATCTCTATACTCAATCAACAACAACCGCCCCAATCAGTAATGGATCTTTCAAATATAGAGTAGAAAAAGCAGGAACTATGGTTTCAGAAGGGGCAATAACAAAAACAGGAACAGATACCTTACTAGCGACCGTTCCCCTAACAGATACCAAAACAGAATACAAAATTTATCTTTGGATAGATTCCACAACTTCTCTAGGAACTTACAATGATACTTCTTATTCAGGATATGTTTATGCTAAATCCACTCAAACTTCAACTGTACAATAACCGAAAATACATAATATAAGTCCAAATAAATAAAAATATTTCTACCATCAATTTACAAGCTAAAACCTTTTAATTCTAATTTTTCATGAACTAAATTTATAAAAAAGATTCAAACGGACAGATAACTATCATTCAAATCTATAGTTACTCGATTAAAAATCTGAGAAAATAAAGGCTCTTTTTCAAATTTGAACCTTTATCTTAACTTAAATGCCCATCTATTTTTTAGAGGCGTTTTTTTCTTTATTTTATTTTTTATTTGTCTTATTTTTTCCTTTCATCATTTTTATTTACATTATTTAGACGATTCCTTTTTATACACCACTATTTTATTCTTTCTTTTTTTATTATTAGCTTCATTTTCTCTTATTTTTTATCCCGATTCCTATATTCCCACCAAAAAACCTCTCTTTCCTTAACTAGATAATTTCTAAATTCTCTCCCTCATTTTAGCAATATTTTTTTATAACCAAAATCAAATGCCCCTTTTTTGTCTCTCCCTCAATTCGGTCAAACAAAAACTTTCCATATCCTCTGACACTAAATCGATCGCCCTCTCTTAAAATAGTATGCTTTTTCTTTAAAATATCATCATTTAAAATAACCTCTTGTTCCCGAATTCTCTCTAAAATTCCATCTCGACTATCCCCAATAACACGCGAAATTACATTATCTACACGTAAACTAGATACAATGACCTTTTTCGTCAAAAACTCCCGCTGGTAATCTGCTAAACTATCTAATGGAACTTCCTCTATCCGGGCAGAATACTTTCCAATCTGAACCAACTCTTGCTTCAAATAATCATAAATCTCAGAAAAAACATAAACATAAAAATACCCCTGATAATACACAATATCGCCAAATACATCATCACAAAGAGAAAGTCCAAATAAAGTACCTAAAACCATCGCGTGCGTAATTTCACCCTTGCACAAAATCTTACACAAACTAACCTTAGGTTTAGCTTTTGTATAAAAAATAACTTTATCCGCGCTCTCAAAAGGACAAAACGTCGAAAACTCCAGCTTCCCCAACTGCATGCGCACCATCGAAGCTATATTTCCCGACACAAAGCCAGAGCACTCCCCACGCATTAGCTTTCCCATATATTTTTCTTGTTTGTATTGATTACCCCTCATTTGTATCACCTTCCTAAATTATACCATTCCTTAAACAAATTCCCAACCCTTTCCCAATCTTGTTTTTTTATTTTTAGTAAAATACTGAATCAGTATTTTCTATAAAGAACGAAAACATGACAAAGACATAGGACAAGTCATGAATTCACACCCTTTAGCATATACTATTCTAGGTGGTAAAATGATTGTAAAATATACCGAGAAAGAATTAGAACTCTTAGCACGTTTAATGCGTGCAGAAGCCGTAGGTGAGGGGAATCTAGGAATGCTAATGGTTGGTAATGTTGGAATTAACCGTGTCATCGCCAAATGCCTAACATTTAAAGATATCACAACTATTAGTAAAATGGTTTATCAGTCCCCAGGAGGTTTCAGCGGCCCTTCTAGTAGTTTATTTTATAGAAATCCAACGGAAAAGGAAAAAAGTCTAGCAAGAAGAATTATTCGAGGAGAATATTACTATCCAGCAACGAATGCACTATGGTTTTATGCCCCTACAACAGGAGAATCTTGCAAAGCAACCTGGTGGGATCAAAACTTAGCCGGTCGTTACAAAAATCACTGCTTTTATAGACCAACCCCTGGAACATGTCAAGAATTACATTAAAATTGTTTAAAATGAAAAAATACGTCCCAAAATAACTATAGATACACAAATCAAGAAATAAGAATCAAATAAAAAGAAATCATAAAAAAGCAATAACCATAAGATATAAGATAAAAAATAATCTTAATACAAATAATAATAACAAAATAATCAATCACAAAAATAATGAAGAAAGGAGCATAAACATGCTTGGTAATTTTAGTGAAGAAGCACAATACGTATTATTAAAAGCAAGAGAAGAGATGATAGCCTTAAATCATCCTTATATTGGAACAGAGCATTTAATTTTATCGATTTTAAAAAATGAAGAAAGCTTGTCTCAAAAATTAGGAGAATATGGATTAACTTATGAAAACTTTAAACAAGAAATTTTATCCATAATTGGAACAGGTACTAAAAAAACAAAATTCTACCTTTATACACCACTTCTTAAAAAAATTATGGAAAATTCCCTTTTAGATGCTAAAGATAATAATAATGGAGAAGTGACTCCTGCTCATCTTTTTGCGTCCCTTTTAGAAGAAGGAGAGGGTATTGCAATTCGAATTTTAATTGGAATGGGAATTTCACTAGAAGATTTATATGATGAATTCTCTGGAAAATTAATTAAAAAACAAAAGAGGCATAAAAGAAAACTATTAATTGATGAACTAGGTTACGATTTAGTAGAAAAAGCTAGAAGTAAAAAAATTGATCCTGTCATTGGAAGAGAGAAAGAACTCAATCGTGTCATTGAAATTCTTTGCCGCAGGACCAAAAATAATCCGATTTTAATAGGAGAAGCTGGCGTAGGAAAGACGGCTATTATTGAGGCATTGTCCACAAAAATCGCAGAAGGTTCAGTTCCCCTAAACTTACAGAATAAAAGAATTATTTCTCTAGACATGGCAACCCTTGTATCTGGAACCAAATATCGAGGCGAATTTGAAGAAAGAATGCAAAAAATCTTAAAAGAAGTAGAACAAGAAGAAAATATTATTCTTTTTATTGATGAAATTCATACCCTAGTGGGAGCAGGTGGAGCCGAAGGAGCCATTGATGCTTCTAATATTTTAAAGCCATCCTTAGCAAGGGGAACAATTCATTGTATCGGAGCTACGACAACTAAAGAATACCAAAAATTTATCGAAGAAGATAAAGCCTTAGACCGAAGATTTCAAAAAGTCATGGTTGAAGAACCAAGTCTGAAAACAACCATTCAAATTTTAACCAAACTAAAACCCATTTATGAACACTATCATCAAGTAAAAATTCCAGATGATATGGTTAAAGAAATTGTCTCTCTTGCAGATAAATATATCTATTATCGGCATAATCCAGATAAATCAATTGATATCTTAGATGAAGTGGCTTCTTCCATTAGTATCAAAGAAACAAAAGAATTAAGAAAAATCAGCACCCTAAAAAAAGAAAGAGATAAAATTCAAAAAGAAAAAAATTCTTATATCCTAGAAAATAATCTTAAAGAAGCCTATGTATCCCTAAAAAAAGAATCAGCGTTAACCTCTAAAATTAATAGTTTAGAATTAGAAAATAAAAAAACAGATAAAACCGTAACTTTAGAAGATATCGCGAGAGTCATTCATGAAAAAACAGAAATTCCCGTTTACGAAATTTTAAAAGAAAAAATTGATACCATTGAAAAATTAGAAAAAGAATTAAAAGAAAATATCATTGGTCAAGATAAAGCCATTGCCGAATTAATTAAAGCAACCAAAAAGACAAAACTAGGGTATAATACCCCTCACGTCAAGTCCTACCTTTTTGTCGGCCCAACCGGTGTCGGGAAAACGAACCTAGCCACGGCTTATGCTAAATTTTTAAATGGAAAGAAAAACCTCATTCGCCTAGACATGAGTGAGTATGCAACGGAAGCTTCAATTACCAAAATTATTGGTTCCTCTCCAGGATATGTTGGCTATGACGACAACAATACGGTCCTTACCAAAATCAAAGAAAAACCAACTGCGGTAATTCTATTGGATGAAGTAGATAAAGCAAGCCCAAGTGTTTTAAATCTTCTTTATCAGATTCTAGATGAAGGAGAACTTACCGATGCTAAAAATAATAAAGTTAACCTTAAAAATAATATCATTATCATGACTTCTAATTTAGGATTCGAAGAAAGTAAAGTAGGTTTTTCTAAAGAACAAACCGCAAGTCTAGAAAGCAGCCTAAAACAAAAACTTCCTCTTCCTCTTTTAAACCGAATCGATAGCGTCATTCCTTTTAACGCGCTAACCGAAAAAGATATCACAAATATCATTAAAAGACAATTAAAAAAATTAGAAAAAAAATATCCAACTTTAAAACTTTCAAACACCATTACAACAGAAATTATCAAAGAATCAAAATATCAAGAGTATGGTGCCAGAAAGATTGCCAAAATTATTGAAAGCAAACTAGAAAACCAAATCATTGACAAAAAAATTAAAGAAGAAAAGTTAGAAATCAGTACTTTAGTCCTTCAAGAAGCAAATTAAAAGGATTAAAGTCTTTTTTTACCTCAAAAATTTCTCCTTGTTGACATAATGGACACTTTGCAAATTTTGTCAATTTACGTAAAATCAAAATGATGTTAAACTACTAATGAACAAATTTTTTTAAATGTATTTTATTAAAGAAAATACTTAAAAATATTTTTCTTAATAGAATATAATAGAAAACAAGTAAAGTAGGGGTATTATGTCAAATAAAAAAATTTCTATTTTTAAAAATCTATCTTGGAAAAAATTATTTCTTATCTTTTTCATTTTTTCTATCTTTGGTTCTTTATTTGAGCAAGTTCAATATGTTATTCGTTACTACCAACATACAAAAGAAATTCAGATTCCCTCAAGAACGGCAGTAATCTATGGACAGGTGAATATGATATATGGCTTTGGTGCTATTCTTTTTATTCTTCTTATTCTAATCACTTTAGACGCCCTTATCTCCTGGATAGTGCTAATCCGCCAAAATCATCGCCGAAAAGGATACCCACCAATGACGAAAATTGGCGCCATTTGTGATAAAATATATCCAGATGAAGTATTAAAAAAAGCTTATCCCAATATGAACTATAAAAAAAGGTGTGAGTAAGTATGTTAACATTAATTCTAAATATAATTTCTCTAATTTTGATTTTGCTAGGAATCTTTTTATATCTATTTTTAAGCATGCACACAAAAGACCAGTTCCCCAAACTAACCAAAAAATCTTCTCCACCTAACTTTTGCATCCTAATTCCCGCAAGAGATGAATCACGCGTTATTGAAAACCTACTTATCAGCCTAAAAAATCAAACCATGCCTATTCCTTTTTCTAATGTCTATGTCATTGTTGAAGAGAAAAAAGATAAAACAGTAAGTATTGTTAAGAAATATCAAGCTAACATTCTCTTTCGAACCAATCTCTCTCACCAAAGAAAAGGCTATGCACTAGATGAAGCCATTCAACAAATTCTCCATAAAAAGTATGATGCTTATTTTATCTTTGATGCAGATAATGTTCTAGATAATAACTATTTTGAACAAATGACCAAGACTTATCTTGAAGGATACGACATCGGTCTTGGCTACAGAAATTGTAAAAATGGAAATGCCAATGTAATCGCAAGTTGTTCTGCTTTAACTTTTTCTATGATTAATACACTCTCTAACCAAAGACGCCAAAAGAAGAATAACGCCCTAACTTTAAGTGGGACAGGTTTCTATGTCACAGGAGAACTTATCGATAAGTGGCAAGGTTATCCTTTCCATACTTTAACAGAAGACTATGAATTAACCCTCTATGCCTCCCTCCATCACCTTAGTATGCACTATAACGATAAAGCCCTTCTTTTTGATGAACAACCAACAACATACAAAGTAACAAAAACCCAAAGGATAAGATGGATAAAAGGTTATTTTGAGGCACGCAAAAAATACTTACCTCTTCTTACTCAAAAATTAAAAGATAACCCTAAAAATAAACCTTCAATCCTCTTAGAGATAGTAGGAATCTATCCCATTATTTCTCTATTAATAGGATTTATCCTTTTCTTAGTAAAACAAATATTAAACTATCTTTCAAAAAAAATAAGTATTCTCCCTCTAATTTTAACAATAATAGGTGTCTATCTTATTCTCCTAGTCATAACCATCTATATAATAAAGAAAGAAAATCATAAACTCTCTCTTACTAAAACAAGCCAAATCAAAGCCATTCTCTTTAATCCAATCTATTTACTATCTTACTTATCATGTGCCTTCAAAGCCTTTACAACCAAAAATGTAACTTGGACAAAAATAGAACACAAAGATAATACACCCTCTAATCACCAATAGTTAATTTTTTCTAAAAATGTTTCTAAATTATTGACAAAAAAATGATTTTCGCCTATAATCATAATCGGTACATTTTCTATTTTGATTAATGTTGTATTGGGAACACAACCTTAATTAAAGTAAACGAAAAAATATAAAGGAGAAGAAAAAATGAAAACAACTTTTATGCAAACAAAAGAAAACGTTGTTCGCGACTGGTATGTAATTGACGCTAAAGATATGCCACTTGGACGCGTTGCTTCAAAAGCTGCTACAATGTTAAGAGGAAAACACAAAGCAACTTACACACCACACGTTGACTGTGGAGACAATATTATCATTATTAATGCTAGTGAAGTATTATTAACTGGTAACAAATTAGAAGACAAAAAATATTATGATCACTCTAGATACGTTGGAGGATTAAGAGAAAGAACAGCTAAAGAAATGAAAGCAAACTATCCAGAAGAAATGATGGAAAGAGCAATCAAAGGAATGCTTCCAAAAGGAAGACTTGGAAGACAAATGTATAAGAAATTACATGTATATGCAGGAAGTGAACATCCACATACTGCACAACAACCTAAATTAATCACATTAGGAGGAACAAAGAATGGCAAATAAGGAAAGAAAATTTTACGGAACAGGAAGAAGAAAAAGTTCAAGTGCTAGAGTAACATTAATTCCAGGAAAAGGAAATATTACAGTAAATGGAAGAGATGTTCATGAATATTTTCCTCATGAAGTATTAGTAATGGATTTAATGCAACCATTAGAAGTTACTGATAATAAAGAAACATTTGATGTAATTGTAAATGTTCGTGGTGGTGGATACAGTGGACAAACTGGAGCAATCCGTTTAGGTATCGCTAGAGCTTTATTAGAGTATGATAAAGATAATGCTGGTAAAGAAGATTCTTACCGTGCAATCTTAAAGAGAAATGGTTTCATCACAAGAGATTCACGTGCAAAAGAAAGAAAGAAACCAGGATTAAAAGCAGCTCGTCGTGCACCTCAGTTCTCAAAGAGATAGAAAATATTTATTTCGATGTTTCAAAAAAGTCCGTATTTATGGGCTTTTTTGTATATTAAGCTAGTAGATTTATGTGTAAAACTAGTGTCGTAGTCTACAAGTAGGCAACAGGTAGGCTGTAAAATTGGGAAATGCATGATATAATTATGAGTAGAAAGTGGTAAGATGATAAGAATTTTAGCTAGCGACTTTAATAATTATGAAAAACGTGATGGTCAAAAAATAGCTCATCCTATGGATAACTCTAATGGAATAGTTGATCAAATAAAAAGTAGTTTAAAAGATTACAAGAAAATAGTATTCGTTGCATCAAACATGGACAATTCTCATGAAAATGTATTGGTTTATGCGAATATCTTGTTTGATAGTATGAAGATGGTAGGTATAAATTTTGATGAGTATTTAGTGCTTGATGGAGAAAATAGAAAAAGCGCTGATGAATATATAATGGATGCGAGTTTAGTTTTCTTATGTGGTGGAGATACATATAAGCAACATGAATTTTTTATAGAAATAAATTTGAAAGAATTATTAAAAAATTATCAAGGACTTGTTATTGGACAAAGTGCAGGTGCAATTAATATGGCTGATAAAGTTTTTAATAGTCCAGAAGAACAAGAAAATTCAGAACCGGTTTTTTATGACGGATTAGGTCTTACAAATATAAATATCGAACCACATTTTGTTTATGACACTTTAAACTTTGATGATAATGAAAAATATCAAAGAGATGCAATCATAAAAGAATCATTCAATCGATCTATATATGGTCAATGCAATGGAAGTCATATTTTTATAGATAATAATGATATTGCTACAATATATGGTGAAACATATTTAATTCATAATGGTAATATTAGATATATTTGTAAAAATGGAAGTAATATTATAATAAATAATGTAATTGAAGATAAAAAAATGAAATAGGTAGAAAATTACTAAGATATTGCTAAGGACGTATGAAACTTGCTATATAGACAACGTGTAGGCTACACAAAACCATAAATAAAGTAAGGTTAATTTACAAATAGATAATAATATTATATTATTTATTCAAAATCAGAGATTTATTTCTCTGCTTTTTTTCTTTACATCAATTTGTAGAAAATAACTAAATATTTAAATTAATATACTAATTTAGTATTTTATGTTATTATTAAAATAGAAAGGAGTGAAGAAAAATAAAAAGGAGTAATAATGGAGTAATCATCACACTAATGGGAATAATTATAATAATACTAGCAGTATTGTGTGTATTGTTTGCAACTGGAACAATAACATTTAATAATGATGATAGCAATGAAGTGAAAGGAGATAATGATACTAGAGATATTATTGAAGAAAAAAATAAAAATGAAATATTTGGTTCGTATAAATATTCTGTAAATATAGCTGAAGGTACATATAGAATTTATGAAATAACATTTTCTAATAATAACGAAGTATCATATATGATAAATGTTTCTAATTCAGTTGATACTTATGATGGCGCACCTGTAATATATTATACAGGAACGTACGTTTTGGAAAATAACAAAATAATTTTAACACTAAAAGCAAAGACTCAGGATGGTTCAGAATGCATTGATGGAAAGTATGCTTGTGATGAAATGATGACATTTAAATTATCTGATAACCAATTAATAGATTTAGAAGACCAAACAGTTATATATCAAAAAAATTAAAATTTAAATTAATATATTAATTAATTGTTTTTAATGTTATTTTTAAAATAGATGGAGTGGAAAAATGGAAAAGAAAAATAATAAAATAATTATAATATTAATGGGAATAATTATAGGAGTACTTTTAGTATTGTGTGTCTTATTTGCAACAAATAAGATAACACTAAATAATAATTCAAATCAAGATAAGATAAACAATAAAACAAATAACAATAATCAATCTAAAGAAGAGAAAAACACAAATTCATATACAATTAATTATAAGGAAGAAACTTATACAACCAAAAATAAAGAAGATATTGAAAACACTAACAATAAAAGAAATGTGATTACTATCGAAAATAAAAATAATCCTAATGCAGCATCTTTAATCGAAAATAAGTTAAATGAAATATCAGATAAAATGTGGGAAGATATAAAAAAGGTAGCAAACGAGAGTAATGAAAATCCATCCACTGGATTAGGAGTAAACTATTTAATTGAAACAGGTGAAGTTACAAATAATCGATTAACTTTTATCGTAAATACAGTAGGTAGTTTTGGAGGAGTTCCTTGGGATAATAATGAAGGATATAATTTTGATGCCACTACTGGAAATTTATTAAAATTAACTGATCTTGGAACGGGAGTTTTTGATTATATTTATAATCAAAGCATCACTCAAATTGAAAAAAATAATACTGAATCTTCATGTCTTGAAGAAGATTGGAAAGATAGAGTAAAAACAGAATTAAATAAAGATGGAAATTGGTATTTTACTAAAGATGGAATCAAAGTAATTTTTCCAAAATATTCTCTTGCTTGTGGAGCAGAGGGAAGTAAATTTATTGATATTTCTAAAAATGATATTAATCCTTACTTAAATGATCAATATAAAATTAAATAATAAAAAATCAAAGAAAGAGGTATTTTAAAATGGAAAAAAAGAATAATAAAATAGTTATTATATTAATGGGAGTAATTATTATAATATTAGCAGTACTATGTGTTTTATTTGCAACAGATACAATTAAGTTTAATAGTAAGGGAATTAATAATTCTGATCAAAATACTTTTATATCTAAAGATAATAAAGCATCAGATGATTCTATATCAAATCAAACTATTCCTAATGATATGAAAAAAATTGCTGAAAATCTTGGGGATAAATTATATAAGAATTTATATTCTTTCAATTCATCATGGGTGTTTTGTGGAGAAAATATGAAATGGAATAACGAAGAAGATTTTATTCCTTATGAAGAAACTGGGATGCAGTCGATTCATAAATATGATGTTTCACAAGACTTCAAAACTATTGAAGAATTAAATAATTATTTTAAATCATTTATGTCAGAAAATTTAATTAATAAGTACTATAAAACAAATTCTGGGGCATATGCTTATAAAAATGGAAAATATATCTATGAGATTTATTTAGAAAAAGATGGAAAATTATATTGTAAAAACTCCAATAAAGATCATGGATTCATTATGTATGAAAAGAATGATAGTAATTATAGAATAGTAAACTATAATAAAAATAAAATCGATGTAGTTGCAAATGTTGGTTATTTTGAAAAAGGCTCCGATATTGTAAATGAATCTGAAGTTTTATCGTATTCAGTAATAAAAGAAAATAATAATTGGATTATTAATTCTTTTATTGTAATACCTGATGGAGTTGTTTCGGTTAGAAGTATTGAATCTTATTTAAATGATATTGCAGATTATAATGATAATAGTGATAACAAAATTATAGTTGTATACAATGATAAAGAATATACTAGTAAAAATGATTTTTCCAATATAGTTAAACTTGTTGAAAGTAATACAGTATACGTTACTCCAAATGGAGAAAAATGGTCTAATTTTAATATTATCTATAACGAAAAAGGATATGTTTCAAAAGTGGCTATTTATTAAAATATGTAAATATAAAATTATATTAATAGATGATTTTTATCTAGTATCTTTTTTTCTTTAGGGAAGAATATTATTCAGTATTTTCCTCCTATATCAAAGATTACCCTAAGTTAATTATAAGAAAAAGATGTTAATTTCCTTGCCAATAAAAATAATTTATGATAGACTTATAACATGGTGATGCTATGGAAGACATAATAAAAAGAATTTACGATTATTCACTAGAAGAAATCATGGGAGAACGCTTTGGAACTTATTCTAAATATATCATTCAAGATAGAGCAATCCCTGATGTTCGAGATGGATTAAAACCAGTACAAAGAAGAATTTTATATTCCATGTACAAAGAAAAAAATACATTTGATAAACCTTATAAAAAGAGTGCTCGTGCGGTTGGAGATGTTATGGGTAAATACCATCCACATGGAGACTCTTCTATTTATGAAGCAATCGTTCGAATGAGTCAAGATTGGAAAATGAAAGAACCATTTGTCGATATGCAAGGAAATAATGGCTCAATTGATGGAGACTCCGCTGCAGCCAGTCGTTATACTGAAGCAAGACTTTCAGAAATTGCCGGGGTAATGCTACAAGATATCGATAAAGATACTGTAACGATGGCACCAAACTATGACGATACTCTATTAGAGCCAACGGTCCTACCAAGCCGTTTTCCCAATCTTTTAGTAAATGGAACAACCGGTATTTCGGCAGGATATGCAACCAATATCCCACCTCACAATCTAGGAGAGGTTATTGATGCAACCATTGATAGATTAAATAACCCATCCTCATCTTTAGAGGAAATCATGCAATTTATAAAAGGACCAGACTTTCCAACCGGAGCAATTTTAGAAGGAATCGATGGCATTAAAAGTGCTTATCAAACCGGACGTGGGAAAATTATCTTAAAATCAAAAGTAACAATAGAAAAAAATAAAATTATTGTTCACGAAATTCCTTACGAAGTAAATAAAGCCTTACTAGTTCGAAAAATGGATGAGATTCGTCTAGAGAAAAAAATAGATGGTATCCTAGAAGTAAGAGATGAATCGGATAAAGACGGGTTACAAATTGCCATTGACTTAAAAAAAGATGCCAATGCAGAGAATATCTTAAATTATCTATATAAAAATACAGAACTACAAATCTCTTATAACTTCAATAATGTTGTTATTGTCAATAGAAGACCAATGTTACTTGGAATTATCGGAATACTAGATGCTTATATTGCCCATCAAAAAGAAGTCATCACAAAAAGAAGTGAATTTGATTTAAGAACAGCTAAAGCAAGATATCACATCGTAGAAGGTCTAATTAAAGCCATTTCTATCCTAGATGAAGTCATCAAAACCATTCGTTCTTCAAAAAATAAAGCCAATGCGATTGAGAACTTAGTAAAAGAATATGACTTTACTGAAAAACAAGCAGACGCGATTGTAACCTTACAACTTTATCGCTTAACCAATACAGATATTGTTGCCTTACAAGAAGAAATGAAAAAGTTATTAGACCAAATGAAAGAATTAGAAGCCATTTTAGCAGATGAAAAAGTATTAATTCAAGTATTAATAAAAGAATTAAAGAGCATTAAAGATAAATATGCAACCCCAAGAAAAACCGAAATCAGAGAGGAAATTACGGAAATTAAAATTGATGCAACAAGTATGATTCCAAAAGAAGATGTTATGGTTGTTGTAACAAATGAAGGATACATTAAAAGAACTTCCCTAAGAAGTTATGCCGCCTCAAACCTTGAAGATTTAACCTTAAAAGAAAATGACTACATTGTAGGCCTTTACAACATGAACACCCTAGACACCTTGCTTGTATTTACGAATTTAGGAAATTACTTATACATCCCTGTCCATGAAATACCAGATTTAAAATGGAAAGAAATGGGCAAACATATGAGCAATATTATTACCGTTAATCCAGATGAATATGTAGTAAATGCAATGCCCGTTTATGATTTTAATCAAAATATCTATATCACTTCATTTACTAAAAATGGAATGGTAAAAAGAACGCTACTAAAAGAATTTAAAGTAAGTAGATATTCTAAAGCCATTAATATGATGAAATTAAAAGATAAAGATGAAGTAGTAAACGTAACTTATAGCGTTGATACGAATGTCTTAGTTGTAACTAAAAAAGGCTATGGATTATGGTATAAAACATCAGACATTAATCCAGTAGGAATTAAAGCCAGTGGGGTAAAATCAATTAACTTAAGAGATGATGAAGTAGTAAGTGGTTTATTATTTAAAAATAATGCCGAATATATCACCTTATTTACTGATAAAGGAACTGCCAAAAGAATGCGTTTCTCTGAAATTGATATGGGTACCCGTGGAAATCGTGGCCTACTATTCATGAAAGAAATTAAAAGTAATCCAAGCCACATTGTTGACGCTTATGTTGAAGATGTCAAAACAGAAGTTGTTGTTGTAACCAAAAAATACCAAAAAGAAATGAAAATAGTAGATATCCCAATTATGGATAGATACAGCAATGGTTCTTTCGTTGTTAAAGATAAAATAAAAGATACATACTTATCTCCTCAAGAACAATCCAAAGAATCATTTAGTAATCTAGAATATGTAGAAGAACCACAGCCAGAACAAGAACAATTAAGTTTTGATATGCTCAATAAAGAATCATTAAAAGAAGTTGACGATAGAATGGTCATTATCAATAATTTTCTAGATGATATAGAAGGGAAGTAACCCTTCTTTTTTCAAGAAAGTAGGTGAAGAAATGAAAGAACATCAACACATAGGATGTTATGGCCTATTTATAAAAAATGAAAAAATATTATTAATCAAAAAGAAAACAGGCCCTTATGACGGCTTATTAGATTTACCAGGCGGATCATTTGAATTTGGCGAAACACCAGAAGAAACCCTAAAAAGAGAATTTCAAGAAGAAACAGGACTAGAAGTAACTAAATATCAATTATTTGATGTATCTTCCACAACAGTAACATGGAATTACAACTTAGATACCAAAATTTTAGTACATCATATTGGCATCTTTTACCAAATAATAGAAACGCAAAACAACCTTAAAAAAAATATTTTACTCGATAACCAAAATGATGACTCCCTAGGAGCAGACTTTTACGAAATAAAAAAACTAAAAAAGAAAAACTTATCCGCCATCACCATACTTGAACTAGAAAAACTAGGCTATCAATTAAATTAATATAATTAAAAGAGGAAAATACTTCTTCTTTTTTTATATCTATATAAAGATTAAAGTTAGGAATAAGTATTTTATTTTAAAACTTTGTGATATAATAACATCAGAATAAAAGGAGTAGAGTAAAATGAATAAAATAAAGGAAAGTAGTAGTAATTCTATTAAAGAGAAAATAATTAATTCAAAAGCAATTGAATACTTAAAAAGTTTAAAAGAACTGTTAGGCAATACACCACCTATTCAGTATTTATTATCTAATGAAAAATTTTTATCAAAATTACTCCAAGATAGTAATAACGATATAGATTATTTATGCTATCTATTAGGACGTATTTATAAATATTATCTAATAAGTGGTGATAAAAATATTTATAGTAATTATGAGGAAATTTTTGAAAAACTAAATGCTCTTGAAGGAAATTTTGACTTCAAAAATTGGATATTTAATGATGGAGTATTTACTCATTCTTGCAATGGTAGCATGGTTAATTTAATTAAGAAAAATGGACTAGGAAGTCCATTAAATAAAAGTGAAGTTCTATTTGATGCACTTAATTTTTTAGAAAAAAAGTTAGGGATAACTGGTGAATATACAAAGCAACAAAGTGGTAGAGTAGATGAGGTGTATTTTACTTCCCCAGGTGCAACTTCATTCGGTTATGCAATCAATTTTGCACCAGAGAGATTGTTCTTAGGAATATTAAAACAAGAAAATGGTAATGCTATTCCAGTGACTTATGGAGAGAACAAAAAGGATTATTATCGTAAAGTTATTTATCGTAAGTTTGAAAATAATCTTGATTTAGAAACAAAAAAGAATATAGAAATTGTTCTTGAAGGTTATTTTTCAAATTTAAATTGTATTATTAGTTTTCCAATAAAAGATGTTTTAGACTCAAAAAATATTTATTTCGAAACGATTAAAGAAGGAAAAGCTCTTAATTTAAAAGATTTTATAAATTCTAATTTAAATTTCTTCAGTGCATTTTTTACAGAGAGTGTTGATAGCAATGCCAATACAAATAATATGGGTAATTTTGTTATGATAAATACAGTAATCAGTCCAAAGAATCTCCATTTTTTACAAATTCCAGATCGATATGATTTGATGCAATTAATAGCCAAAAATAAGGGAATCCGTATAGGAGATGAATTTGACTACTTTACTTTCGAAGAATTATCTCCAAAACACAATTCAAAAAAATAATTTTAAAAGGGGTGTCTATATGCAAACATTATATCATGGCAGTAGCCAAAGTGATTTAACAAAACTACTTCCTCACCAATCGACTCATGGAAACTTTGTTTACGCAACAAAAAATAAAGAATTAGCGATTATTTTTTCAGGAAGGTGTGGAGATGATTTAACTTACACTTTATTTCGAAATAATGATAATGAGCCATGGCAAGTTGTGGAAAGAATACCTGGTGCATTTGCTAAAATGTTTAATAATTCTTCTTCAATCTATACAGTACCCAGCTTATCATTTAAAGACATTCATACAGGTTTTTCAGAATTTGTCTCTGATGTTTCTGTAAATATAGATTCAGAAGAAAAAATAGAAAATGTCTATGAGAAGTTAAAAGAATTAGATAAATCAGGAATCATTAAATTATATCATTATCCCAATCGTCCCAAAGAAATTCCAGTAGATGATACAGACTTAATCCAAAAACAAATCAACCAAGCCAATAGAAATCATCAAAAAGTAACCAAAAAAACATTTCGAAGATTATTATATCTTCATCCCAATTTGTTTCATCTTGTCAATCAAAAATTATTATTCATCTCTTCTGATGATTTATTTACCAAACAAGATTTAGTAGAGAATTTTGAGCCCTTTATCTTACAACAAATGTTATTTCCAGATAGAGAACAATATTTAGGACTTAGCACTAAAGCAATCACAACAACATTTCCTGAATTATCTTCTCAAATTCAAGAAAAATTATCTCTTTTAGATAAATCAAAATCTGAACAAATTGATTATTTAATTGACAAACTTTTTAAAGGAAACCCTTCTTTTCCAGATTCCGACTTAGAACACTTAAAAATATATTATCAGAATGATAAAAGGACATTTCCTGAAATAGGAAAAGAAATCATCGGCCAATACGAGAAAATAAGAAAATTTGAAGAGAAAATGCCAGAAAAAGAAAAGACTGAAAAAAATGTAAGAGTACTAAAGAAAACACCAAATTCTTCTCTAGGTTTTACTAATCTTACTCTTTTAATCATTCTTATAATCATAATTATCTTTAGTTTTATTCTAGTTTGGTTCTTAAAATAAGAAAATTGATAAGAAAAAAATAAGGAGCAAAAAATGAAAAAAAGAAATTTAATTTTAAGTATTATAGGAGGAATTTTATTTGTTGTAATAATCATCTCATTTTATACAACATTCTCTCTTGATACAGAATATTCTATCAAAAGTGATCGGTATAAAATTAAAGATAGCAATATTACAGAAATTTCTCCCAATACCAATATTTCTCTATTTTATCAGTATTTTGATTTAGAAAATTGTACCCTAAAAGTAGTAGATGATAGTAATCATGAACTAACTGATGGCTATATCCCAAATAGAAGTAAGACGCTACTTTATAATAAAGATAAAAAAGTCGTTGCCACTTATACCAATATCATCAAAGGAGATATTAATGAAGATGGCCTTGTTAACCAAGAAGACTTAAATTTATTTGGCGAATATCTCATTCAAAAAGATAATCTTTCCCTAGATACATTTGATATCAATGACGACAAAGAAGTCCATATCAATGACCTCGTTCTTTTAGATAAAACAATCAATAGTGATTATCAATCTCTAACTCCAAAAGAAAAAAACTATCTCTTACAAACTTCTGAGATAACAAGAATTATCTATCAAATAGAACCATCTATCGGCAAAAATACCAATCTCATTTGGACAAGTCTTGACCCTACCATTGCCGAAGTAGATGCAACAGGTAAAGTAACAGGAAAAAAAGAAGGGACAACAAAAATCATCCTTACTACACCAGATAAAAAACAGACAAGTGAAGTCGAAATAAAAGTGGATAACACTATTCAACTATCTAAAAAAGAAGGCATCGCTTATATCGGAGGAGATAATTTAGAAATAGGAATTAAAGCGGTAGATTATCAAGATATTACTTGCACGCCAGAAAAAACAGAAATTGCTGATTGTGAAATTAAAGATAAAAAATTAATCCTCAAACAAAAATCTCAAGGAAGTACCAATATTACAGTTACTTCTAAAAAATATGGTAGCCAAATTTTCTATTTAGATGTAATGTCCGTTTATCTAAATGTTATGCCTAAATATCTTTGTTCAACCCCAGGAAATGCTCAATTAATTACCGTAAGTGCAATGAATAGCGGACCATATTCTTTTGATATTAGTGATAATAATGTTATTGCCAGTGCAAAGATGCAAGTATATAATGGAAGAAATATGCTAAAAATTCAAATGGGATCAACCCCAGGCAGAGCAACCTTAACCGTTAAAGAAGGCCATGGCTACCAAAGTAATATTGTAACAATCGATACCTACCAAATTTCTATCCCTGAAATTGGAGGCATCACAACAATAGGTAGTGATTTACAAACCAATGTCTCAGGAAAAAATTTAGGAACACTAACTTGCAAAAGCCAAGATGAAAGTAAAGCAACCTGTGAAATTCAAGGTACCAAACTAATCGTCCACCCTCTAGCTATAGGCCAAGTAAATATCACCGTAGAAAATAATTATCAATTTCGAGAAGAAAACTACACTTGTGGTAAAGCTGATTATCTTGTCCTAATTAAGGAGGCAAAATCATGAAAAAAATCTTAATTATTTTAATTCTCCTTTTTCCAACCTCTGTCTTAGCCCTTTCTCTAGATTGTCCCAATATCGCCTCATCTAACGAAGAAGTAATCTGTACCTTAAAAGAAAATGAAATCAATGGCCTTCGTGCCAAATTAGAGCTTGAGGGTGGACTCACTTACCAAAAAATAGTGCCTACCTCCCCATGGACTTCCTACTATCAGTCTAATCTTGGTTTTACGCTAGGAAACATTAAAAAAAATACCCCATTAGATGCCAAATTATATTTAAAAGTAAATAACCAAGCTGAAGTAGGAAAAGAATATTCCATTACCTTAAAAGAAGTAGAAGAAAGTAATTTAGAATTAAAAAATACTTCCCTAGATTTTATCTCTAGTAAAATAAAGATTATCTCAGATAACAACAATTTAAGTACTTTAACCATCAAAAATGAAACAATAACACCTAAATTTCAAGAAAATATTACAACCTATTATGTAAATACAGAAAATAATCAAGTAGAAATAGAAGCAACCCCAAAAGACTTATCTGCTAAAGTAGAAGGAGATATTGGTAGTCACTCTCTAGATTATGGAGTAAATAAATTTCTAATTAAAGTAACAAGTCCAAGAGGACACATTAAAGAATATACAATTTATATTACAAGAAAAATAAAAAATATCTCCAAAAATAATGATGCTACGCTAAAAAAACTTATCATCAATCATCATCAAATCACTTTAGAAAAAAATAAATACTACTATGACTTAACACAAGAAAATAAAGAAGAAAACTTAAATATAGAAGCAATTCCTAACAATTCTATATCCAAAGTAGAAATAGAGAAAAAAGATAAACTAGAAGTAGGAAATAATGAAATTAAAATTATTGTAACTGCTGAAGATGGAACGAAAAGTATTTACTTAATTCATATTATAAGAAAAAAGAAATTATCAAACGATAGCACTCTAAAAAGTATCATCATCAAAAATTATGTCCTATCTTTTTCTCCAAAAAAATATAAGTATCAACTAGAAATTCAAAAAGAAAACAAACTAGATATTCAAGTAATTCCTAATAATGACTTAGCAAAATATAAAATTATTGGCAATGAAAATCTAAAAAATCATAGCCAAATCAAAATTATTGTAACTGCCGAAGATAAAACTACTACAACTTATCAAATCAATATCAAAAAAGAACAAGAAGAATTAACCAGTAAACTCTTAAATACAGATAGTAAAATACTTCCAATTATCACTTTTATTATATTAATCAGTATGATTCTTATCATTAAAATAATAAAAACACATGTCAATAAAGAGAAAAATAGATAAAAAACATCTAAATTTAGTTGTATTTAAAAAGACTTATGTTATAATACGTTTAAAGAAAGAGGTGGAATGATGAAAATATTATCAGTAAATGCTGGTAGTTCAACCCTAAAGTTTCGTTTATATGAAATGCCTGAAGAAAAATTATTAATGAAAGGAAATATTGAAAGAATAGGCTTAAGTGATAGCCATTACAGCATTCGTATCGGTGAAGAAAAGATTGAAAAAGAAGCCGAAATTAATGATCATAGTGATGCTGTTCAAATCCTTTTAAAAGAATTAGTAGAAAATAAAGTCATTGATAGTCTAGATAGCATTAAAGCCGTTGGGCATCGTGTAGTTCATGGTGGAAATAAATATTCTAAAAGTGTTATCTTAACGAAAAGAGTGATGAAAGAAATAGGAGAAATCTCTTCTCTTGCTCCTTTACATAACCCTGCCAATCTAGTAGGTGCTACAGCTTTCATGGAGGCTATTCCCGCATCAATTAATGTTGCTTGCTTTGATACTGCCTTCCATCAAACCATGAAAGATACCACATACCTTTACCCAATTCCTTATGAATGGTATATCAAATATGATGTTAGAAAATATGGATTTCATGGCCTAAGCCATAAGTATATTACTGAAAAAATGAAAAAAATACTAAAAAATCCAAAACCTAACTTAATTATTTGTCATATTGGAAATGGAGCTAGTATCAGTGCTATTAAAGAAGGATACTGTATTGATACTTCTATGGGCTTTACCCCTAATGCAGGAATTATGATGGGAACCCGTTGTGGGGATATTGATCATACCATCATCGAATATATCAGTAACAAAACAGGCTTGTCAACTAAAAAAATTAATGAAATCTTAAATAAAGAAAGCGGACTAGAAGGAATCGCTGGAATGAGTGATTTAAGAGACCTTGATAGAGCTTATGAAGCTAGAGAAGAAAAAGTATTATTAGCATTTGAAATGTATACAGATAGAATATCAGAATACATTGCTAAATACTATGTCAAATTAGAAGGTAAAGTAGATGGCATCGTCTTTACGGCTGGTGGTGGAGAAAATGACCCAATCATTAGAAGAGAAACCTTATTAAAATTAAAAGTCTTAGGAATCAAATTAGATGAACCAGTTAACGAAGAGATGATGACCAGAAAAGGCAAAGAAGGAAAAATTACAACAAAAGATTCTAAAATTGATTGCTATGTCATTCCAACTGACGAAGAATTAATGATTGCAAGAGATACTTATGCTCTAGCAGTAGAAGAATTAAAAAATTAATATAGATAAAAGTAGAGAAAATAAATCTCTTCTTTTTTCTTTCTAGAAAGAAAGGATCTTCAAAAGTATTTTACTTAAATAATAACTTATTCTATCCTTGCTCTAAAGATAAAAAAATAGTATAATATGTAATAGAAAAGAGGTAATATAATGAAAATAATGTCAATCAATACAGGAAGTAGTTCTCTAAAATTCAGTTTATTTGATATGAAAAATAATGAACTAATTGCATCAGGACTTTTTGAAAGAGTAACAATTAAAGGAAGTTTCTATACCATTAAATATCATGGGGAAAAAATCTATGAAGAAGTAGAAATGCCAAACCATACCGTTGCGGTAAAAATTCTTTTAGATCGTTTAGTAACAAAAGGAATTATTAAGTCTCTAGATGAAATAGGTGCTATTGGACATCGTCTAGTACATGGCGCTGATAAATATGATAAGTCAGTTATCATTACTGATGAAGTTGTAGAAGATTTAAGAAAATTCTCTGACTTAGCACCCCTTCATAATCCAGCCAATATTTTAGGAATAGAAGCCGCTAGGGAAGTATTACCAAATGTTCCAATGGTAGGTGTTTTTGATACAGCTTTCCACCAAACTATGGATGAAGTATCCTATATGTATCCCGTTCCTTATGAATGGTATGAAAAATATAAAGTAAGAAAATATGGATTCCATGGAACAAGCCATTGTTATATTAGCAAGCAAATTCCTAAATTATTAGGACGTGAGCACTATAAAGCAATCATTTGCCACTTAGGAAGCGGTGGAAGCTTATCTGCTGTTAAAGATGGAAAATGCGTAGATACATCTATGGGATTCACTCCATTACCAGGAATTATGATGGGAACACGCAGTGGAGACATTGATCCATCCATCATCCCATTTATTGCCAAAAAAGAAAATAAAACTGCTGATGAAGTCGTTAATGATTTAAACAAAAAATCAGGATTTTTAGGACTAACTGAAAAATATAGTGACTTTAGAGATGTTTACGCAGGAGTAGAAGCAGGCGATGAAAAATGTATTTTAGCATTCAATAAATACGTTAGAACTGTTGTTAATTATATTGCAATGTACTATGTAGAATTAGGTGGAGTAGATGCTATTTGCTTTACTGCTGGACTAGGAGAAAACGCTATTCCAGCAAGAAGGGCAATCGTATCCCAATTATCTTGCCTTGGCATAAAATTAGATGAAGAAAAAAATAATACAAGAGGAGAAACTGTAGAAATATCCGCCAAAGACTCTACAACTAGATTGTTTGTAATCCCAACGAATGAAGAATTAATGATTGCAACAGATACATATCATCTATTAAAAAAATAGAACAGAGAGGTTAAAATGATTTTTTCAAATATTTATAAAAAAATTTATAAAGAGATAAAGAAGTACCCCAATATCGTCATCGCAAGACATATCGGAGCCGATCCCGATGCTTTAGGTAGCCAGTTTGCCTTAAGAGAATTAATCAAAAATAAATTTCCCAAAAAGCAAGTATATGCAATCGGCAACCCATCAAGTCGTTTCAAATTTATGGGAATACTAGATAAAATTGATGAGATAGATAAAGAAAATACTCTTCTAATTGTCTTAGATACTCCAGATATCAAAAGAATTGACAGCGTTCATCTTGATGACTATAAACATATTATCAAAATAGATCATCATCCTTTCGTCGAAAAATTTGCAAGTATTGAATTAATTGAGGATAGTGCTTCTTCAACTTGCCAATTGATTATAGAGTTTTTACTAAAAAACCATTTGAAGTTTGATGATAGTGTTGCCAAAAACTTATATCTTGGTGTTATTTCTGATACAGGAAGATTTATGCATAATTACACCAGTAAAAGAACTTTTGAATTAATCACAATTCTCTTAGAAAAATCCAATATTGACTTTACCTCTTTATATGAACCTCTTTATATGCGTCCCTTATCAGAAGTCAGATTTCAAGGCTATATCTTAGAAAATATGACAGTTACGGATAATGGAGTAGCCTATATCAAAATAACAGAAGAAATGTTAAAAGAATTTGACGTTGACTCTGCTAGTGCAGGAAATATTATCAGTGACTTAAAATGCGTAAGTGAAATACTAATCTGGATATTTTTAACGGAAGACAAAAAAAGTAACCTTATCCGCGCTAATATCCGTTCCCGTGGCCCAATTATTAATGAAATTGCCGCTATCTACGGGGGCGGTGGTCACAAATTTGCCTCAGGTGCTAGACTAACCAGTTGGAGTCAAGCCGATAATTTAATTAAAGATTTAGACAATACCTCAGAAAAATATATTGAAGAAATAAATGCAGAGTAAAATACTTATCAAGAATTTATCTTATTTAAAAAGATGATTCTATTTAAGTATTTTTTTATTGATATTTAATTATTCTCTTTTCAAAATATTAAAAATTTGATAAAATAAATTTAAGTAAAATAGAAGAGAAGGTAGATAAAATGGGTTACTTAAAGGTTAATTCGGGGGGGGGCAAGAAAATCCTATCCCATAAATAAAAAGATTCTTTTTTTGAGTATAATGATTATTGTTTATTTTATCACTGTAACAGGCTCAACTTATGCTTATTTTGCTTTATCTGCAAGTAGTGATAATAAAATATCAGGAACTACTGCAACTGCAAATCTAGCTCTAACAGTAAGTAAGGTTTTCCCTAGTAATACCAACAATTTAGTCCCTCAATTAGAATCAGCCTTAGGTAGTGCTATCTCCTCTACCTATAAATGTGTAGATGGAAATAGCAATAACGTCTGTCAAGTATATAAAATTACAATAAAAAATACATCAACCGCCAGTGTGGATATCTCGGGATATATTCATTTTTCAGGAGTAACCAATTTACCAAATTTAAAGTGGCGATTATTAGATAGTGAATCAACACTAGGAACACATAATAGTTATAGTGCTACTGGGGCAGATAATTTATTTGTTGACCGAGTAAAAATGTCGGCGAATCAAACAAATAATTATTATATGGTAATCTGGATTAATGAAACAAATTCAGCACAAAGTGATACAGGTACATTCGGAGCAACCATCTCCTTCAAATCTTCAAATGGAACAGGCGTAACATCTACAATAGGCGAAATTAGGATAGGAGAGAACCTTATAAAAAACGGAGATCTTAGTTTAAAAAATAACACTAATTTTTCTTCATTCACTTATGGAACAGATAGTGAAGGAGGGTATTTAAGTTATACAGGAAATCCTTTCGATACACCGACTGCTAATGAATATATTTATGTAGATACAAGTAAAAAATATCAAATGTCCGCTGATTTTAAAAGTAATAATACAGTGGCAACATTTTATGTAGGATTTAGGTCTTATGATATAGAATTGCAGGAAATAAGTGCTAAGAATGTTATGTACGTAGAGGGAAGTTTGACTACCTTAAAACAGGATTTAAAAAATGGCGATACAACAATTTATTTAAATGATACATCTGGATTTCACGTAAATAGCTCGACACCATATTATCAATTAGGTTTAATTTTTTGGAATTATACGGATAGCACTGGTTATACATGGCCAGAGTTGACTTACTCAAGAAATGCTTGGCATTCATTATATGATTATGATAAAGTAGATAAAACCAACAATACAATTACTTTATCTTCTCCGTGGAATTATGGAACAATTTTAAAAGGTACCAAACTAAGCCAGTCAAATGATGGCCCAAGCTTCATTTACTCTCTGCTATCAGGGGATAAACTGACATCTTCGTGGCAAACTAGGACAGTAATAATAAATGGAATAAATGAAAATGGATATTATACATCAACAAAATTTGGGTATGGAACAGCATACATAAGACCAGCAATAGTTTTTAATTATAATGCTACTCCCAACACAACCCTTTATATGAAAGACTTAACTTTTAAAGCAATTGAATAAAAGCAAAAAATGGACTCTTAATAGAATCCATTTTTACTATTTATATTGATTACAATAACTTTCATATTTAGACTTCATAACAGTATCGCTAAAATCAATATTTTTCTCTTTTCTTAAAGAAATTAAAGATTTATATAATAAGTTAGAATCAGCAGATTTCTTATCAGATATTAAATTAGAAATAATCTTATCTCTAGATTTCTTTAAAGTAGGTTTTTTCTTTTGATCTAATCGATGAATAACATGATATCCATAAGAAGTTTTAACAGGTTCCTCTGAATAAGAATTATTATCCATTTTCTTTAAAGCAGTCATAAATGACTCTTCCAAAGAAGCATCCCAAGATTGGTAAGATAAATCTTCATAAGTAATTTTATCTTTATAATCCTTCTGAATTTGTTCCCAACTAGTACCATCATTTAACTTTGTAATAATTTCTTCCGCTAACTTTTTAGCGTCCTCATCACTTAATTTCTTGCTATCTTCTTTATCACTATCAGATTTAACTTCTACTAAAATATGTTGAGTATTAATATCTCCAAATACATTTTCATCATAATATTTTTTTATTTCATCTTCACTTAGATTTTTCTTAATATAGTCTTCTAGATATTTATTTCTTCTATAATCAAGTCTTAAATAATCTAAGAAAGCATCATAACTAGAAAAACCATTTTTCTCTAAGAATTGCTCTTGCGTATAATTATAATATTGCTTATAAGTATTAAAGTAATATTCAGCATTAGATTTAACCTCACTAGTCATCGTATCATCTTCAGGATACATTTTGGTAAGTAAGTCATTATCAATCTTATCTAAAAGCAAACTAACAGAATAATAACTCTTCATATCTTCATATAAATCATTAGCAGTATAAGTCTTTTTATTTATTTTAACAACAGGTTGGGTACCATCTTTTAAAGTAGCAATTCTATCTGGCCAAATAATAAAAGCAATTAAAGTAGTAATAAATACACCTGCGACAAAAGAATAAATCGCAATATGATGTTTCTCAAAGAATGTAGCAAATTCATTCAACTTACTATTATTATTCTTTGAAGTATTGACCTTCTTTTTCTTATCTCGAGCTATTTTCTCTATTTTTTCCACATTTGCTCTTAACTCTTTTTCTTTTTTTTCTTCCTTTTTTTCTGTTTTTGCTTTCTTTGGCTTCTCTTGAATCTCTACTTCTTCCATATCTTCTAAATCTTCATCGTATTCTTTCAAATCAGAAGTAGTAACTTTTTCCTCTTCCTTAGTTAAATCAACTTTTTCCTTGATTTCTTTTTCTTCTTTTTTTGTTTCTTTTTTTAAAACATCTTTCTTCATCTTTTCATCAGTTGGATTAGTCTTACTCTTTTTACTTGTCTTTTTCACTGAAGAAGTAGATGAAGTCTTTTTCTTTTCATCTTTTTCCATATTCACTTTATTCCTCCTTTTAAAAGTACATTACTATCATAGCAAAAAACCCTTTTTATTACAATAAGAATTTGAAATTGTACTAAAAAAAAGTCTAAATTATAACTTATAATTAACAAAAAGAGAAGAATTCAATTGCTAGATTTTTAGACTTATGCTATAATTGATGTGTTTATGGAGGAGATTTTATGAAATTAAAATTTAGAGCAGATGCAAAAGATATTAAAATATTTATAGGTTTTTGTTTTCTCTTATTATATTTTTGTGCGATAGGTGTTTTAAATGCCCATTCTCTAGCAACAAAGGGAACCCTTTATGGTATTGTTCCATTTGAAGCATTTACCATTCGTTATCTGCCAACCACACTGACACTATTTCTATTAGTTTTAGCAGGAGTTTGTTTTTCAGTTAGTTCTTACTTCTTTGACCGAGAAAAAGGATTTGGTGTAACTACCCAGAAAAAAGACAAGGGATATTCAAGATGGTGTAAAGATAAAGAAATGAAAGACACTTTATGTGAAGTAGATCCAGCCGCTCCTACCTCAGAACATGCAGGAATTGCTGTTATAAATGATGGCAAGAAAATTTGGGTTGATGATGGAGAAGCCCATAATCTAATCATTGGGGCAACTGGTTCAGGTAAAACACAAAACGTAGTATTTCCCATGATAAAAATTTTAGCCAAAGCAGGGGAGTCAATGGTTCTAACCGACCCTAAAGGAGAACTTTATGAAGGAACAGCAGAGATGCTAAGGAAAAAAGGATATAACATTATTGTTCTAAATTTCCGTGATCCCCAAAAAGGAAACGCTTGGAATCCTATGACACTACCCTATGACTTATATCAAGAAGGAAATATGGATAAAGCCGTTGAATTACTAGATGACTTAGCCCTAAATATCTTGTATGATGAGAAAAATACCGGAGACCCTTTCTGGGAAAAATCAGGAGCCGATTATTTTTCCGGTTTAGCTTTAGGTTTGTTTGAAGATGCAAAAAAAGAACAAGTAAATTTAAATAGTATGAACCTAATGTCTAGCCTAGGGGAAGAAAGATTTGGGGGACCAAATAATAACTATATAAAAGAATACTTTAATATGAAAGACCCAGCCCGTCCAGCTTACGTTAATGCATCAGGAACTGTATATGCCCCTGAAGAAACTAAAGGTGGTGTCCTATCAACTTTTAAACAAAAAGTAAAATTATTCTCCTCACGTGATAATTTATCTGAAATGCTATCTTATAGTGATTTTGAAATGAAAGACATTGGAAGAAAAAAAACAGCTGTCTTTATGATTGTTCAAGATGAAAAGAAAACCCTTCACCCCTTAGCCACAATATTTATCAAACAATGTTACGAAACACTAATTGATGTTGCCCAAGAATCAGGTGGTCACTTACCATTTAGAACCAACTTTATTCTAGATGAGTTTGCCAATATGCCACCACTTAAAGATGTAACAACTATGGTAACAGCCGCTCGTTCAAGACATATTAGATTTACCTTTATCATCCAGAACTTTGCTCAATTAACCAAAGTATATGGAAAAGAAGACGCCGAAACAATCAAAGGTAACTGTAATATTCTCTACCTAATTAGTAGTGAATTACAAGCCTTAGAAGAATTAAGTAAAATGTGTGGTGAAGTAAAATCAAAGGAAAAAGAAAAAACTTCATCAACTCCACTAGTTACGGTAAGTGATTTACAAAGAATGCCGAAGGAGCAAGTCATATGGCTACGGCTAAGAATGATGCCCTTTAAAACAAAAATGACCCCTGATTGGAAAATGAATGAAATGCATGCCTGGGGAGAAACTTATGGAAAATCATCTTATCCAAATCGTGAAAAAAAGGAAGTTCAATTATTTGATATTAGAGAGTTTGTTAAAGCAAAGAAAAAAGAAAAAATGGAAGCAATGATGAATGGCTCTGGAACTAATCCAATGGGTGGAATGTCAGGAATGAGTGGAAGCCCATTTGGTGGAATGTCTAATCCCTTCTCGTCCCCAAATCCATTTAGTGGAATGGGTGGTTTAGGCGGTAGCAACCCTTTTAGTAACCTAAATGCTTCTCCTTCAAAATCTCCATTTGGTGAAGAAAGTTTAAATTCTATTCTAGGAAATAATGATCTTCCTAAAGAAGACAATAGTTTTAACGTCGATGATTTAGTAAAAAAAATAGATGCAAAAATAGCTGAATTAGAAGAAGAAGAAAGAAGAGAAAAAGAAGAACAGAAACAAAAAGAGCAAAAAATAATTGAAGCTGAAATTGAAAATAAAGAAGATAAAAAATTATATGATGAAGGAACACATAGTGATGATTTCTTTAATGATTTCTTCTCTGATGATTAGAACCATTTGGTTCTTTTTTTTACAAAAAAATACTTATTTATAAGATAACCTTTATATAAAGATATCTCTAAATAAGTATTTTTCTTAACTAGTAATAGTAGAAGTAATACCAGTACCATTAGAAGAAGTAAACTTAATAGTAGCTGTATAAGTACCTGTATCTGTTTGAGATGAATTTGTTTCATTAATCCAAACAACAATATAGTAAGTAGCCGTATTTCCATTAACACCAGACTTTTTTAAAGTGATATTACTAGCAAGTGACTGTTCACTCGTCGTATTAGCAGCATTTGTGGCATTATTACCTAAAGTAGTAGTATCAGTTGTCCTTCGCCATTTTAAATTAGGCATTTTAGTAGAATTAGCAAAAGTAATTGTTCCATTAACAACAACTTGTGCCGAACTATTATTGGTAACTGTAATGGTATATACTTGACAAACAATATTAGTATTTCCATCTACACATCCATAAGTACTCCCCATTGCGGATGCAAGTGCAGCTTCTTTTTGAGGAACAAGTACTCCTGTATTCGCTTTTGTTGGGAAATTCTTAGTTACACTTAGTGATAAACTAGCACTAGCGGCAGTACCAGTAACAGCACTATTAGTTGCGGGAGCCAACGCAAAATAAGCATAAGTAGCGCTGGTTGTACAAACCATAACCGTTAAAATCAGAACTACTAAAGTTATAATCTTTTTGGAATCACTTGATTGATTATTCTCTAAATTTGTTTCATTCATTTCATTCCTCCATATCTTATCATAAACTAATTATAACAATATCTAAGTAAGAATGCAACTGAAATTTCTATTTTTTATAATTCCACTTTATTGCAATATTTTTTTCTTTTTGCTATAATGAAGACAATAGAAGGAGTGGAAAAATGAGTGGACAAGAAAAAAAATCAAAAACAAATTTAATTTATGTAGTAATAGGAATACTTACTTTAGTAGTAGCAATAACAGGGGCAACATTTGCATACTATACCGCAACTGCTACTGTAAATAATGTAATTACTGGTAATATGGCTAGCATTAAATTTGATATTAATGTAGCAAAAAAGACAAATGTAGATAATACCAGTGGTCTAATTCCTATGACCAATTCAATGGTTCAAAAAGCAGTATCCAATGCTAGTACCAAAGGAATATGTGTAGATGATAACGGCAACGCCGTTTGTCAAGTTTATAAGATTACCATTAATAATAGCAGTAGTGCTGGTATGTATTTTGATGGTTATGTAACCCTAACAGGTGGTTCAGGAACGCCAACAGACTATACTACTTGGGGAAGTACTACTGCAACAACAATGAGATGGGCACAAGCATTTTGCACAGAGACTTCTGGAAATTTAGCCTCATGTACAACGGCCGGAACCTCAACCGCAAGACAAACTGATGCAACTGGCTTTACTTGGACAGCCCTTGGTTCAAATGCTACCAGTGGACTAGATAAAGAAGAAATTATTGATACTTATGCTAATGCAACAAAAAGTGCAACTATTCAGGGAAATTCCTATACAATTATTAATAAAAATTATATTCGTGTAAGTAAACATACAGGGGCAAGTTATGTTCAAGCAAATGATGTAACATCAGCTTTAGTGTATAATCAATTCTTATCTCCAAAAGATACAAGTACAAGCAATGATACAGGAGATAGTTCAACAACTTTTGTTGATGCACAAGTTTATTATATTGTGGTATGGTTAAGTGAAACTGGAACAAACCAAACAGCAGGTTCAGGTGTAACCAATACTCCATCAACTACCGCAAATTTCTTCCAAGGAACAGTAACCTTTATTTCTGCACAAGGAAGTGAAGTTACTTCTAGATTTGGTGATTATGTTGCTGTTACTCCAGATACTAAAAAATAAATGAAAGGACTACCATTAAAAAACTGAAGTTGTAAGATAAAAGTAGACACAAAAAAGATGTGTTTACTTTTTCTTTGGT
>CAMBIR010000014.1 GCA_945867665.1 uncultured Bacillota bacterium | reverse complement strand
AGTTAATATAGTAGGCAACAACAAAAGAACAGAAATGCTTACTGATACACTGAACCTAGCAATGGCTAGAGGCAAAAAGATAGTTGGAATGCAACTTGGCTATGGTGGGGTTTGTATTGTTCCATATATTGATAATGGAAAGCTATTATATACATTAGTTGAACAAGACAGGCTTACAATAGACCAAATAAGTGGTGAAAAGATAACAGGAGCTACATTGTTAGCAGAACAAAAGACAATTACAAGTGGCTCTATAAGTGATACTTATTTTAGATGGGTAAATTATACTATTGAAAATAACGTAATAATAATGCGACAAAAATATACCGACCAACAAGGAAGCGAAATTGATGTTAATTTAATTCCTGAATGGGCTAGTATTAATCCAGAAGAAAGAATAATGAATGTTGATAGAGTTCTATTTGGTTATATTAAATCGCCTATTAATAATAGAATTGGAAATGATAAATATGGCGTACCTATCACATTTGGCTGTGAACATACAATTGCTGAAATAAAAGAATGCTTAAAACAAATAGCCCGTGAATTTGCATTAAAAGAGGCTTTTGTTGGCGTAGATGTATCAATGTTTGATAAAGACAGTCAAGGTAACACTAGACTACCTAAAAATGGCTTATTTAAAACATTTAGAAGCGATAGTGATGACTTCTTTAAAGAATTTAGCCCAGCAATAAGAGAGAGTTCTTATTATGCTAGATTACAAGAACTTTATACAAGGCTTGAAAAAGAAATTGGCGTTAGTAAAGGTTTCTTAACTGACATGGAAAGTTCAAACGCAACAGCTACTGAAATTCGCCGAGCAATGTACGATACATTTACTTTAGTTAATGATATTCGCAAGAACTTTGAAAAAGGAATGGAAGATTTTATCTATGCTTGTAATGTTTTAGCAAATAGATATAACTTAAGTCCTTTGGGTGATTATGAACTTGCATTTAATTGGGACTATTCATTATTGACTGACACACAAGAAGAATTTAATCATTATATTCAAGGTTATAGTCAAGGAGTAATAAGCGATGTTGAATTAAGAAGATGGATTATACCAAACGAAACTGAAGAACAAAGTAAAAAAGCAATCCAAAAGATAAAAGAGGAAACACCTAGTGTTGATAAGTTGCTTAATGATGAAGAAGATAATACTGATAATAACAAAGATAAGCAAGATGATAACAAAGATGACAAGAAAAACAAAGGAATGCTGTTAGAGAATATTGTAAAAAACATAAAAATAAACCATTAGTACAATTAGATATTAATAATAATTTAATAAAAGAATGGAATTCAGCCGTAGAAGTTGAAGAAAAAATGGGAATTAGTAGAAAAAACATAAGTCAATGTGTTAGAGGAAAAAATAAGACAGCAGGCGGTTTTAAGTGGTTATTTAAAGAGCAAATAGAACAAATGGCATATAAGGTGGAGGAGTAAATGATAAAACATATTAATATAACGAATGCTGATATTGTTAAAAGCATGAGTGATGAAACAAAACATAATTTTGCTAATCATTGTATTATAAATAGAGTACAACCAGAAGAAACCATAGAACTTGTTCAAAAAGTTACAAATGGGGTGGTTAATTGTGTAATAGATTTATGCAATAATTATTTTGAAACACCAGCAGGTAAAGAATATTTGCAAATGCGAAAAAGAATAGACAAAATAGGAAGTGATTAAATGATAAATGAAGAACTGCAAGAAAAGTTGTTAAGTGTATTTGATAAAAGATTCCAAGATTATAACACAAAAGTATTAGAAGAATTAGGAAATGTTATCAAGCAATTTAAAGATTTAACACCATCACAGGCTTATGCCTTAGGCCAGCAATTAAAATATAATACTACAATTAAAGACTTATTAGATGAGTTATCTAAAATCAGTGGCTTGTCTGTTAAAGACTTGAAAGCAATACTAGAAAAGGTTGCAAAAGAGAACATTGGTTTTGCTGATGTTTATTACAAAAGCCGTGGGCTTGAAACACCTATTTATAACGAGAATAAAGCACTTCAAAGGCTTGTTTCTAGTGTTTATAGTATAAGTGGTGCAGAGTTTAAAAACATTGCTAAAAGCACAGGTTTTAGGCTTTTAGACAGTAATGGAAATCCCTTATTATTAGATATAAACCAAACATACAATGAAGTAATAGATAGATGTATAGTTGCTATTAGTCAAGGCAAAGAAACTTACCAGCAAAGTATGCGAAGCACTTTAAAACAATTGTCATCATCAGGAGTGAGGAAAATAGAATATGAGAGTGGCTATTCAAGAAGATTAGATACTTCTATTAGACAAAATATACTTGATAGCATAAGGCAAGTATCAAACGAAAGTCAACAACTATTTGGAGAAGAATTTAATAGCGACGGAATAGAAATATCAGTTCATCAAAATCCTGCACCCGACCATCAAATGGTTCAAGGGCGACAATTTAGTAATGAAGAATTTGAAAACTTCCAAAATGATAGAAAAGCAATTGATTATACTGGTATGGTATTTGAACCTGAATTTGATGGGCATGATAGAAGAAGTATAAGTGAATATAATTGCTACCATTATATATTTAGTATAGTTTTAGGTGTATCCAAACCACAATATAGTGATAAGCAATTGAAAGAAATAATTGATAATGCTAACAAAAAAACAATATTTGATGGTAAAGAATATACTCAATACGAATTAACACAACTTCAACGAAAAATTGAAAGTGCTATTCGTGAAGCAAAAGACACACAAATACTAGCACGAGCAAGTGAAGATAATGAATTGGTATTACAAAGTCAAACAAAAATTACACAATTAACAACAAAATACAAACAATTATGTAGTGTTAGTGGGCTACCTAACAAATTATATACTAGAGCAAGTGTTCCAAATTATAGAAGAATATCTAAAAAGAAATTAGGAGGTTAATATGAAAGAATATGAAATATTAGAAGAAAGCGAAGAATATGACAAATTATATGGTGCTTATGAAATTGAAATTACAAAAGAAGATATTGAAGAACTTCTAAAAGGGAAAAAATTATACATACCAGTAAATGATGAATACGCATTAACTATAAAAGCAATTGATAATTGCAAAAATGAAATAGGTGTGGTATAATTTAATTGTCAATCTGTGGATAATATAAAAGGAAATGTATTATTAAGTTAATACTAACGAGGGCGGCCTAGGAAGCGTGCGGTTTTATCTACTAAATTGATTTAATTATTGTTCTAACGTACACTTGAGCAACCCCGAGTTCGACACAATGTCGGCATTGCCTATTGACCAAGTGTTAATTAGGCGGAGATAACGATTAGTAAAAGGATAGTCGTTATCATTTTAAATTAGAAAAGAGAAATCTTTTCTTTTTTTTGTGTGAAAAAGTGTTGACCTTAGTAAGTAAGTGAGTTATAATGTATTTAGTTAGGAGGTATAATATGAAAATTAAAACATATCCGTTGCAATTTACGGAAGAATATTTAAAACATATTGAAGAAGTTGCAAAGAAACAAGGTAAGACAATAAAAGATTTTATACTTGAAGCAATTAAAGAGAAAATTGAAAAATGGAAAAAGGGTGAGTAAAAATGGAAAATTTAAAATTAATAATATACAATGACAAAGATATGATATATAGAGAGGGTTTTTTAAGTAGTATTGAAAGTAATATTAACATTAGTGAAGAAAGATTTTTAGATGGCACAAGTGAACACATTATACACGGATATACTGATACTATAATTTGCCAACATAATGGGCAAAAGCAAAGCATAGAATTAGACCCTACAACAATGAAAAGAATATTAAAATATAACAAAGAAGTTGAAATTGATGAATTAAATAAAGAAATTGAAAATAAAAAGGAACAAATAAAAGAACTTGATGATAAATTAAAAGATAAAGAAAAAAGATGGGAAAAAGTTAAACAATATATTGCTAACATTTATGACTTAGATTTAGAAGAAGATTATGATGAAGATTATGATTGGTAAGGTGAGTAAGATGAATAAAAATGCAAAAGCATTGTTAGATAAATGTATAAAGTTAGAAATGGATAAAAAATTACCATTATTTAAAGGGATATATATCATTCAACAACGAAAATTACATGATAGTGGTTATAGAATGATGTATGTTATAGGACATACTGAATATGATAGAGAAAAGCAAAAATGTGAATATTATTTAATAGGAACTTATAGTGATGTTATTGATTTCCAACCTGTTTGGGATAAATATATAAAAGGTTCAACAGAAATGTGTGATTTACATTTAGACATAGATGAAAATGGCATTATTCATATTTGGACAAATAGTAATAAACATTTTAATTGTTATTGTCCTTATGTTTCTAATTGTACATTGGAAGTTAATTAAAAGAAAGTGGTGAGTAATAATGCGTTTACGCAAAAAGATAGAAGATAAGTTTGGAGGTTGTTTGTAATGGATTTTAGCAATAAAAAAGCAATAGATTTTTTTGGAGAAGAAATTGTTGAAAAATTGGAACGACAACATCAAGACGATTATCCTAATTATTATCAAAAAATAGACTCTAATTTATGGCAATATGGAAGTAGTGGTTATTATATAGTTCCTTTTAAAAACAAAATGTATAAAGTTAAAGTTGAAGATAATGTTCTTAAAGACCCACTTTATATAAATCAAATTGTAAGTTGGGAAGAATATAAAATAAGTTTGGAGGGGTAATGTGAAAATAATTAAAAGAATTATAAGAAATATTTTGAGTAAATTTAACTTACCTAAAATGGACATAAGTGATAAAGAATATGAAGAAAATTTAAAAGAATATGTTGATAAAGTTGGAACTGAAAAAGAAGAACCTTTAATTGTTCCAAACGATAATTTTAAAAGAATAATGAGTAAATTAAATAAATAGAAAGGTTTGTGAGGTTATGAAAAAATATAAATATGTTTGTGCAAGTGATATAGAAAACTTTAATAATTGGGAAGTTGTAGGAATATTTCCTGCAACAACTCAAGAAATGTGTGATATGGTTTTAATTATGTATGAAGAAAAACCTATACAAAATTATATTAAATTGCACGAAGCAACTGATGAACAGTTATTAGAAGAATTACATAGAAGATTAATTAAATAATTTAGGAGATGATGATTGCAAAAAATAAATTAATGTGATATAATTAAATTGCATTTAATCTTGGGGCTACTCTGGGCGACCTTATGAGTAGATAATAGGCTGTCAACCTAAAATTGAATGTTGGTTCGAGCCCAACCACTTATTAAAAAATATAATAATTGAGTATAATTTGACACATTAGAAAGACTATTATAGATTTTAATGTATGTGAAGTGTATTTGGATAACATACCCCAGCTAGTTTGATTTTAAGCAACCTTAAATGGTTGTTTTTTTGTGTTTTTGACACATTTTTTATTTTGTGTTATACTTTTTTTAGGTAAAAGTATAAAATACAAATACCTGAAATATGGCTACAACCATTGATTGCTTAAGATGGTTTAAATATTAAATTCTTGGTGGAGTAGACCACTTGAAAAAATCGAGGGAGGAGATATTTATATGAAAGATTTTTTAGAGAATTTAGAAATTGGTGAAAATAAGGTTAAATTATCACAAGAAGAAATTAAATCTATTTTAGCCGAACACGGTAAAAGTGTTAAAACAGAAACTGAAAAAGTTGAAAATAATATGAAAAAAGAAAATGAAGATTTAAAAGCGACTATTGATGATTTAAAAGAACAAGTTAATAAAGCACCAAAATCTGATGAAATAGAAAGTCTTAAATCGAAAATTGCAGAATATGAAGCAAACGAAACTAAAAGAATTGAAGCCGAAAAGCAAAAGGCTTTAGATGATAGCTTAACTGCTAACATATTAAATGCAATTGGAGATAAAAAATTTGTTAATGATTATACAAAAAATGCTATAATCAACGATATTAAGAGTTCTTTAAAAGATAGCAATAATGCTGGAAAATCTGCAAAAGATTTATTTGAGGAACTAACAAAAGACAAGGACGGAATATTTAGTAATCCTAATCCTGGAGTATCAACTCCACCAACAGGAGATGTAAATACTGGACTTGCAAAAGAAAATCACGATAGGGAACTATTGGGATTAGAACCAAAAAAATAAGAAAAGAGAGGAATGATTTTAAATGGCTAACGTAATCGCATTAGCAAAAAAATACACTCGTCTTGTTGATGAAAAATATCAAAAAGAGAGTTTAACAAATGATTTAACTAGCCCAGCTTCACTTGCTAGAGAAGGAGCAAATGCAAAAGAAATCCTTTATAGACAAGTAGGAGTTAGTGGATTAGGAGATTATTCAAGAAATAGTGGTTATACAAATAACAGTGTAACTGTTGAATGGAAAACCGCTACATTTAATTATGATAGAGGAACAAAAATTACTCTAGATACAATGGATAATGAAGAAACAATGGGAGATACTTACTTAATCGCTCAAAATTCATTACAAACTTACCAAGTAGCACCAGAAGGAGACGCATTTACATTCGCTACAATTGCTGGAAAAGAAGGTATTTCAGTAGCAAATGAATCAGGAGAAAGCTATGCAAATGGTGAAGAGTTCTTAGCTGCATTATTAAAAGGTGTTACAAAAATGGACGAAGACCAAGTTCCAGCAGAAAATAGAATATTATATGCTACACCAACATTATTAAATAGTGTTATGGCACTAGATACTAGTAAATCAAGAGAAGTATTAGGAAAGTTTGCTAAAACAGTTGCTGTTCCACAAACTCGTTTCTATACTAAAATTGACTTATTAGATGGAAAATCAAGTAGTGAAGAAATGGGTGGATTTAAGAAAGATGTTGCTGGTAAAGATATTAACTTTATGATTATCCACAAACCTGCAATTATCAAATTTGATAAACATGTTGTATCAGATGCAATTCCACCAGAATTAAATGCAGATGCTGACGCATACATTTCTAAATATAGAAAATATGGTTTAGTTGATGTATTTAACAACAAAACTGCTGGTATCTATATTTCATACAAAGCATCATAAGGAGGTGTTATAAATGAGAGTAATAGGAATGGAACACAAACCTATTAAAAAGGTTGAAACACCTAAAAAGGAAGAAGTAAAAGAAGTTAAAAAGGTTGAAGAACCTAAAAAATCTTTTAGAAAAGAAAATTAGAGATAAGGAGGCATTTTAATGGAGTTTGAAGGACAATATCTAACTTATCAAGAGTATAAAGCTCTAGGTGGAACTCTTGATGAAATGCCTTTTAATTTATTAGAATTTAATGCCAGAATGAAAATTGATGAAAGAACGTTTGGAAGATTAGTTGATAAAGGGCAAGAATATAAAGAAGTTAAATTGTGTGTTTATAATATGATTACAACTTTGAATAGTTATAGTTCATATGACACACAAAACAAGGCTATTTCAAGCGAAAGTACTGATGGATATAGTATTTCATACGGAACACCACAAAAGTCTATTACAGAGGCTAAAAATAATGAATTAGAAGATATTATTGATACATATTTATCTAATTTGATTGTTGATGATGTTCCTGTGTTATATAGAGGTGCAGATGTTAGTTAATTCAAGTTTAACTGTGTATCACAAAGTTGTTAGAAATCACGAAGATACATGGGAAAAATATTTCTATAAAAATATATGGTGGTTTGGTGGCAAGGGTTCAAGTTTAAATAAAGGTTACGCCGAAGCAAACGATGTTCAAATTAGAATACCTTATGACTTAAATCCTAACCTAGACTACAATAATTTTGCAATAGAAGATATTTTAGTTCAAGGCAAATATGAGGACATTGTTAGTGAGAATGATTTAAAAGATTTAAACATTCCGTATTACAATATCACTTCTTTAAATAATAATGTATTTGGCAATAACAAGCATATTCATATAGGTGGTAAGTAATGCCAGTAAAAATGCAACCTACAAGTGTTATAAAGGCAAATTTAGGTATTGAGCCAAATGGCAAAGTACAAAAGTTTTTCACAAACACTTGTTATAGGTATATGGACAAATATGTTCCTAAAGATAATGGAATATTAAGAGAAAATGTTACTATTGATAGTAATAGCATAACTTATGAGCAAGAATATGCCGGTTACCAATATTATGGTGAAAGAAAAGACGGAAGTCATAAAGTTACTAATTATACAACACCAGGCACAGGACCTTATTGGGACAAACGTATGGTAAGTGCTGAAATACAAGATGTAGTTGCCGAAGTGCAAAATTACGTTAATAAAGGAGGCAAATAATGGCTATTATTGATGTTAATGATACTAGAATTGCTAAACTTGGCAAGTATTTAGAATCTATACTTGAAGAATTAAATAGCAAGTATAAAAAAATAAATGCCGACTTTTTAGGAATAGATGTTAATAATTATTCTCTTGATAAAATACCGACTGCTAGTGAAGTGGAAACTTGGCTAACTGGAACTAAAATTTGCCGAGATGTGTATTCATTTAGAAGTAGAAATCCATATTCTAGCGACCGATTAAGCAATCTTAAAAACATAGGCTTTTTTGAAGCATTCCAAAAAATAATAAATTCTAATAATGATAATGGCATTTTGCCTGAAATTGATAATATAGAAAGTATTGAATGTTTAAATCAAGGGACTTTTAATAGCGCTGACGCAAGTGGGAAAACTGCTGTGTTTGACATTCAATTACAAATAGTTTATAGGGAGGGTTAAAATGAAACCAATAAAAGCAAAAGTATTATGTTCTTATAAAGGAACTTGGTATGAAGCTGGTGATGAAATTAAGGTTGAAACTAAAGAAGATTTGGTTAATCTTAACGAAAAAGGTTTTATTGAACCTCTTACATTTAAAGATATTCAAAACTTTGGCAAAGAAGAACCAAAGAAAATTTTTAGAAAAGAGGAGGAATAAAATATGGCATTAGTACCAAGTGGAATTACTAAAGTTGACAGAAGTCAATGGTTAACTTATTTAGATACAACTCCAAGCGAAGGAACACCAAATTGGGCTATACTTGGTGTTGGTATTACTGAATTTGCAATTGCTTATAATCCACAGGTTGATACAGAAAAATGGATTATAGAAGATAATGCAAGAAATGACCATACTTCTAACCAAAAGCAAGGTAGTGTATCACAAAAGATTTACAAAGGCGACCCATGTTTCGAGTTTGCTCACAAAGGTTGCGATAAATTAAATTATGTTACACACATTCTTGAAATTGACCGTTGGAATGGTACATCTGAAGGAAAATATCCTGCTAAAATGAGTGATGGTATGATAGCAATTACTCAAAAGGGTGGAGATAATGCAGTACTAGAATATGATTTATATTTTAATGGAGAACCTGTTGAGGGAGAAGTAACATTTGCTGGAGATGTTCCAACATTTGCTCCAAAAGTAGGAAAATAAGACCATTGAGGGTTAGGGTGAATAGCCCTAACCTTTTATTTTTAATTAGGAAAGTGAGGAATTAAGTATGACAGACAATACAGTTCAAAAAATAGGATTAAAAAATGAAAATATATTAAAGTTGGAAATAGTTGATGAAAAGGGAAATAGCACAGGGGAATATTTAGAGTTCGATTTGGAAGATATAGAGTTGCCTTTTAAATATCAAGAGATAATTGAAAGATTAAAAAAGAGTAGACAAAACCTTAAAAATCAATTTGCAATAATTGAAAAAAAACAAGACCATAAAGGCAATAAACTGATGAGTTCAAATGAAGAAGAAAAGTTAAAAGCACTTAACAATTTTTATAAAGAACAAGTTGAGATATATAATATATTCTTGGGTGAAAATGGAGTTCAAAAGTTATTAAATGGTAGAAAGTTGAGATGGACTACTTTAAGTGAAATTGATGAATTAATTGAGAAACAAATTGCTCCACAATTAAATGTTACTATGGATGATATTACTAAAAAGATTAAATCTAAGTATTCAAATAAGAAAGAGGACAATGTACTTGAATAATCCAGAATATGTAAAAATTGGTGATAAAAAGTATAAGATTAATACCGATTTTAGAGTTGCTATTGAGTGCAATAATATAGCACAAGATGATAGCATAGGGAATACAGAAAGACCTTTGGCAATTATTTATAAGTTATTTGGAGATGAGGGACTAGATAATCCGCAAGACTGGGATAAACTTCTTGAATTAGCAATAAAATATCTAACATTAAATAAAGATACAAGTGGTGTTGATAATAATACTGAAATTGATATGGATTTTAGTGAGGATATGGACTATATAGAAGCTAGTTTTATGAGTGATTATAGAATAGACCTTACGACCGAAAAAATGCACTGGTGGAAGTTTTATACACTTTTAGAAGGGCTATCAAATAGTGAATTGGGCAATTGCTGTGTATTAAATAGAGTTAGAAATTTAAGAACTTTCGATTTATCACAAATTAAAGATAATAAAGAGCGAGAAAGACTGGCAAAAGCAAAAGAAATGGTGGCTTTAAAAAGCACTAAAAAGGAAGTTGAACTTACTAAAGAACAAGAAGAAAGCATGAATAAATTAAATGAAATCATTGGATTTAAAAAATAGGAGGTGATTTTATGGATGGAAAAGTTGTAATTGGCTGTGATTTAAATACAAAATCATTTGATGCACAAATAGATTATGTTGAAAGTCAAATGCAAGAAATTGAAGATAAGTTAAAACAAGCAGATATGGGTTTTGAAGTAGGCGACACTCAAAAACTTGAAGCCGATTATGAAAGACTTGAAATTAGACTTGATAATTTACGAAAAAAGCAAACAAAATTAAACCAAGAGCAGGCACAAATGGGCAAACTTGATTTAAGTGGAGTTCAAGCCGGAATAGATAATGTCAACAAAGGCTTAACTAAAACCGTAAAAAAAGTCGCAAAATGGGGCTTGGCAATATTTGGGGTTCGCTCTGCTTATATGGCTGTTAGAAGTGCAATGAGTACTATCTCACAATATGAAGATGGTATGAAAAACAACATTGATTATATTAAATACGCACTAGCATATACATTAAAACCAATTGTAGAATGGATTTTAAATGCTGTCGTTAAGTTATTACAATATGTTAATTACATAGCAAAGGCTTGGACTGGCAAGAATTTATTTAAAACTGCAGACGCTTTCAAAAATGCTCAAAAAGGTGCAAAAGGGTTAAATGAAGAACTACAAAAAACTACTGCTAGTTTTGATGAAATGAATGTTTTGCAAGACACAAAAAGTGGTGGTGGTGCTGATATTACTGCTCCAAATATTGATTTAATTGGCATTCAAGGAGAAGTTCCACAATGGCTAAAATGGATAGTAAATAATAAAGATTTAATATTATCAGTTTTTGCTGGAGTTAATGTAGGGATATTGGCTTGGAAATTAGGTTTAAAAGGAATTAAATCTTTAGGCATAGGCTTAGCAATTGCTGGAGTTATTTATGGAATAAAAAGTATTATTAAATATTTGCAAGACCCTAGTTTTGAAAATTTTGGAAAAATAATAACTGGAATAGGTATTGCTGTTGCTGGAGTTGCTATAATATTTGGGGCATGGCCTGTTGCTGTTGGCGGTGCTATTGCAGCAATAGTTGGCTTGATAATATCTAATTGGGAAAAAATAAAAGGATTTATGCTAAATATTTGTCAATGGCTAGAAGATAATTTTGGATTAGTCGGAAAATCAATAAGCGGAGTTATAAGAAATAGTTTAGATTTATTTGAAGGACTTTTTAGAGGTGTAAAACAAATATTAGATGGTATAATAAAAATATTTAAAGGCGACTTTAAAAATGGTATAAATTCGGCAATGAAAGGCATAGGAAATATAATAATAAGTGTGTTAAATGCTGTTATTAACGGGTTCAATTCCTTTATATTGCCAATAAGAGGTTTGATAGTTGCTGCTGGTAAAATAACTGGCAAGAATTGGACTATGAATAATATTAAGATACCTAGAATACCTAAACTTGCAAAAGGTGGTATTATTAATCAACCCGGTAGAGGAGTGCCAATAGGCTACGGACAAGCAATTGGTGGCGAAAATAGAGCCGAGGGTGTTATACCTTTAACTGATAGTCAACAAATGCAATTGTTAGGAGAGGCAATTGGTAGATATGTTACAATCAATGCAAATATTACAAATACAATGAATGGGCGAGTAATTAGTAGAGAATTACAAAAAGTAAATAATACTAACGACTTCGCATTTAATAGGTAGGTGGTTATATGTTTATAGATAAAAATAGTTTAATAGTAAATAACATTAATCTTGGCAAATATATAGTTCAAGCCACTTATAGTTATAATAAATTATGGAGTAGCGATAGTGGAAGAAATTTGGCTGGAACTCAAAGTGGAACTTTAGTTGGCATATTCCCTAAAATAGTAGTTCAATTCAGGAAATTAACTAAAAGCGAATTAGAACTATTAACACCAATTCTTGATAGTTCAAGACAAACAGTACAATATTATGACCCTAACAAAAAAGCAATGACAACAATGACTACATATACTGGCGATTACGAAGTTGTTAATAAAGGAATTATAGGACATATTAAAAACGAGGGATTTCAAATATCTTTCATATCTACTAAAAGGAGGGCATAATGAAAGTACATACTAATAGATTTAAAGAAGAAATTGGTTCTTTTGGTAGACAACTAGATAGCATTATTACTTATAAATTAAATGGAGTAACACAAACACTAACAAGTGAAAATTTGAATGGTGTTACTCCCACCTTTCAAGGTTCAATTTTAAAGTCAGTAATGAAACAGCTTGATGTAGATAGCAATATTGACATTCCAATTGGAACAAGTATAAATTATAAATTTGGTGTTTTAGTAGATGGAAAATTTGAATATTTAGATTTTGGGAATTATGTTGTTTATTCAAGCGAAAAACAAGAAGATTATGATAGTTATAAAATTGTTTGCTATGACAAAATGCTTTATTCAATGAAACAAAATGAAGATTTAGGAGTTGCTTATCCAATAAGTGTTAGAGATTATTTGAAAGCCTTATGTAACAAATTGGGGCTACAATTTAAAAATGCGAATGATAATTTTGTCAATTATAGCAGAATGATAAAACAAGAATTATATGTTGGGCTTGATTATACATACAGAGATATATTAGATGAATTGGCTCAAGTAACAGCAAGTACAATTTGCTTAAATGAAAATGATGAGTTGGAATTAAGATATATTTCTAACAATGCTGTTGATACAATTGATGAAGAATATTTAAAAGATATTAATGTAAATTTTGGACAAAAAAATGGACCTGTAAATTCAATTGTATTAAGTCGTTCTGCTGAAAGTGATAATGTCTATTTGCAAGATGAAGAAAGCGTACAAGCAAATGGACTATGCGAGTTAAAAATAGTCGACAATCAAATAATGAATTGGAATGATAGAAGTGATTATCTTCCAGAAATATTAAATAAACTTGATGGGTTAGAATACTATATAAATGATTTTGCAAGTACAGGAATTGCTTACTTAGAATTGTGTGATAGATACAATGTAGAAATTGGAGATAACACTTATTCGTGTGTTATGCTTAATGATGAACTTGAAGTTACTCAAGGGCTTGTAGAGAATATTCATACTGATATGCCGGAGGAAACTGAAACTGATTATACTAAAGCAGATAAAACTGATAGAAGAATTAATAATGTTTCACTGATTGTTGACAAACAGCAAAAAGAAATAAATGCACTTGCTAATAAAGTAGTAGATATATCAAGCACTGCTAGTGGCGTTGGCTTTGTAAATATAACAAATAGTTATAAAGGAAATTTGCATAAACTTGACATGTATGGTTATATGGAATTGCCAATTATAGGGAATATAATAATTGGACAATTTAAAGTCAATAATTTTAAAATTATAGTTGAACAAAATAATGAAGTGTATAGAGAATATATACTAGATGATATGAAAAATCTATATCAAATTGGCACAGTACACGATACATTTGAATATCTTGATGGAAAATGTAGTATCACAAAGAAAATAGGAATAGATGACAAAGGAAATAAATATGTTTTAGAAACACCTTATACAATAGATTTAAAAGATTTTATAATAGAAGTTCCCGAAGGCGACTATAAAATATATACAAATTATGAAACGTTACATTTGAACGTGGAATATTTAACACAAAATGAATATACAAGTACATTTGCAACGCAAGTTGACGTTCAAAGTTCAATTAAAATTGCAACTGATGAAGTTCTTATTGAAAGCAAGCGTGAGATACTTGATAACGGCGACGCATTGATAGCGAGCATTAATACTAAGTCGACTGGTGAAGTGTTAATAAATGCTAGTAAAGCAATAAACTTCAATTCTGCTGAGTTTAATGTAACCACGGAGAAAATGAAGATAACAATCGGAACTGAGGAAAATAAGAAAGATTTAATTAATGCAAGTGGTGTTTTAACAAATTTATTTTTTAATTCATCAGGGCAATTAGCAAGTTATCAAAAATTAGGTTTTGGAACAAATGGTTACACTTCTTCTGGTAACCCAATTGTAATATACAAAGATACATTTTTAGATATATATATACCAGACAATTTTAAAATAATCAGTGCTATACCAATTGTCAAGCATTCAACGGCAGAATGGACTTATGAAGATACTAATGTTGCTGGATACGCAAAGAATATTAACTTATATAAATATAAAGATGGCAAAAGTTATACAGTTGATTGTTCTAATGTTGAAATAATAGTTAATCAATCTGATATTGACGTTATACCAGCGTTTGGAAATAGTGGTTGGACACCAAGTAAACAATCAATTGGGCAAGTAGATACGATTAATGGAACAGATATATCAGCATATTTAAAAAAAGGGCATAATATTTTATTACTTCAAACTAGCGATAGTATGCCTAGTGGAGATAGCGATAGAATACAAAAAGATACAGGTTTAGCAATATTACAATTAAATATTCTTGGCTATACTACAATTTAAAGTTTAAAAAATGGAAAGGAATGATAAATAATGGCTTATATAAAACAAAATTTGACGAAATAAACAATACATTATATAATTAGTATGGTGGTATTATGGATGTTAAAATTTGTAATAAATGTAAAAAAGAAAAGCCAATAGAAAGATTTAGTTTAAGAAAAGATACTCATAACTATAATAGCATTTGCAAAGATTGTATTAATGCTAGAATGAGAGAATATAACAAATTACATAAAGATAAAATAAAAGGGCAACAACATAAGTATTATTTAAATCATAGAAAAGAAATAATAGAGAAAACCCTTGTATATAGAAAAAACAATATAGAAAAAGAAATTGAAAGAAGGGGAAAATATTATCAAAAAAATAAGGAAAGAATAGTTAAATCAAAAAAAGAATACTATTTAAAAAATAAAGAAAAATACAGAGAGTATAATAGAATATATAAAATTAATAAAAGAAAAAACGACCCTATTTTTAAATTAAAAACAACGATTAGAAGTTTAATTATTAAGGCTTTTAATGAAAAAGGCGTATATAAAAGTAAACGTACACAAGAAATATTAGGATGCGATTTTGAATATTTTAATAAATATTTATTACAAACATTTAAAGATAATTATGGATATGAATGGGATGGTATAGAACCAATACATATAGACCATAAAAAACCATTAAAATATGCTAAAACCGAAGAAGAACTGATAAAATTAAATCATTATACTAATTTGCAATTATTAAAAGCAAAAGATAATTTAAAAAAAGGGTCTAAAATTAATTATAAAATAAATTAAAGGAGGAATTTTTATGGCTTATGAACGTCAAAATTGGGTTAATGGCGAAACAATCGCCACTGCCGAAAAAATGAAACATATTGAAGATGGAATATATAATATTTATAACGATATTTTTCCTATTGGTAGAGGATTTATAGATTTTACAAATACAGACTTCAGTAATTATTTAGGCTTTACTTGGGAACGTACACTTGTAGGTATGACACCAGTAGGTATTGATAGTAACGATACTGATTTTAATATCATAGGAAAAACAGGCGGAGAAAAAACACATACTTTAACAGTTGCTGAAATACCATCACATGAACATGATGAATATTTTATTACTAATGACGGCAACAGAAACCAAGCCATTACAGGAAATAGTGGCTCAATTAATGGTACTTATGCTAAATTAGAAGATAGTTTTGAACAGAATAGAGCCCCATTAGTGACTGGAATAGTTGGTGGCTCACAACCTCATAACAACTTACAACCATATCAAGTAGTCGCTTATTGGAAGAGAATTGCTTAATATTTGGCAAAATGATAAAACCATGATAGAATAAATTTAGAAAGGATAAAAAAATGAGTACTATTTTAACAACAACATTAAGCACTATTACTGGTCTTATAATTGGTTATTTAATAAAATTGTTAAAAGGATACAAAGATAGGGATAACGTACAAAATAAGGCTTTAAGAAACATTTTAAAAAGTAATTTGCTCAATCAATACTATGTTTATTCTGAATTAGGAAGTGTCCCTAAAAACATAAAAGAAACTTGGTACGATATGTTTGAAAGTTATACAGAACTTGGCGGCAATTCATTTATAAAGCATGACATAGAACCAAAGTTTGCAAAATTACCAATTAAGGATTAAAATTGACATTTTCACATGAAGTATTATAATAGTCGGCAAAAGGAGGGGATAATATGAAAGAAGAAAGTTTAGCAAGTAGTATTATTAAAAAAATGTTCTGGACTATAATTATATTAATTGTTGCTTTAGTAGGTACAAATGTTGTTTGGATATGGTATATAAACCAATATGATTTTGTGACTGAAACCGTAGAACAAGAAGTAAGCGATATAAATAGTTCAACAATTAATCAAACAGGGATTGATAAATAATGGGAAGAGCATATCAAAAAGTAACTAGAGTATCAAGAACTAAAAGGAAGAAAAATGCAAAAACTCGCAGAATTGCTAGGAGAAAAAAATAAACATTTTGATTTTCAATTTACCGACAAAGAATATGAATACTTTATGGCTAACGCAAGATTAAAGCCTATTGAAAAGCAAGTTTTAGAAATGAGAAGAAAAGACATGACAATAGTTGCTATATCAATAGAACTTGGGACTTGCGAGAGTAATGTCAATAAAATTATTAGAAAAATTAAAAATAAGATTATAAAATGTATAGTTTTTGGGTAGAAACTTTAAAGGTTTCTGCTCTTTTTTTATTATATACTTAAATCGTAAACAAGAGATTTCTTGATTTGCGTGAAAGGAGGAGAATTTTAAATGAATAGTGATAAAAAGCACGATTTATTTATTATTCTTCTTTTATTTTGTTAAGAAAGGAAATGATATTTATGTATAACCCATATTTAAACCAATATTATGGTACACAACAAATGAATAGACCTCAACCAATGGAAATGCCTATACAACCACAAAATGCACCACAAATGGCTTTAAATAGGCAAAATAGCCTATATGGTAAGCAAGTAGATAGTATTGATGTTGTAAAAGCAATTGATATACCTTTAGACGGCTCTATAAGTTATTTTCCACTTACAAATGGTAGTGCTATTATTACTAAACAATTACAACAAGACGGAACAAGTAAAATAACTATTTATGAACCTAAAACGCAAAAAGAAGATATGAAATTTGCAACCATTGAAGATATAGATAAAAGACTTGAAAAATTAGGATTTAGTGAAATTGATGATTTAAAAGACGATTTAGAAGATTTAAAAAAAGAGTTAAAAGATATTAAAAACAAATTAAAAACTAAAAAGGAGGATTAATTTATGAACCCTTTAAATATGATAAAAGGAATGATGGGAATTAGTAATCCAAAAGATATGGCAATGAAAATGCTATCGCAAAATAACAATCCCATATTTAAAAATTTAATTGATATGGCAAACAAAGGCGACACGAAAGGTGTTGAAAATTTTGCTAGAAATTATATGAAAAGTCAAGGAAAAGATTTTGACCAAGAATTTAATAATTTTAAAGATATGTTTAAATAAAATATTTGGTTTTTAATATAATTTTGCAATTCCCAAGTATTTTAAATATAAGAAAGGAGATTTTATATGAGAGGAGAAAGTGGATTAACTGCTTCTGATGTTGCTCTATTATCTGGAAGAAACGGAAACAATGATGGAATGTTTGGCGATAATGGAGCATGGTGGGTTATTATTTTCTTAATCTTCGCCTTTATGGGCTGGGGTAGAAATGGTAACGGCTTTGGTGGTGGTAATGGTTCTGTTGCCGATAATTACATATTAGCTTCTGATTTTGCAACAATCCAAAGACAACTTAGCGATGGCTTTGGTGATTTAACAGCACAAAGTAGATACATTCAAAATGGATTATGTGATGGTTTCTATGCTATGAATACAAGCCTATTAAATGGTTTTGCTGGTGTTAATAATTCAATTATGACAAATGGTTATGAAACTAGAAATGCTATTAATAACTTATCAAGTGATTTAGCAAGCTGTTGTTGTAATTTAAGAAGCGATATTCAAGGAGTTAATTATAATCTAGCAACTAATACTTGTGCTTTACAAAACACAATGAATATGAATACTCGTGATATTGTAGACACAGTCAATGCTAATTATAGAGCCTTACATGATGAAATTGTGGCTAATAGAATAGAAGATAAGAACGCTCAAATCACTGCTCAACAAAACGAAATCAACGCTTTAAGATTAAAAGCCAGTCAAGAAGCACAAAACGCTTACTTAATAAGCCAATTAGGACCTAAATGCCCTGAACCTGCTTATGTTGTAAACGGACCAACTCCAGTTAACTTCCCTACAAATTGTTGCAATACATTTTCGGGATTTAATAACTGTGGAAATTTTTAGTAAGACCTGAATACAGGAACTTGATTACAAGTGCTTACTATTTTTAGAGATAGGAAAGCCCTATCTCTTTTTTAAATAATTTATAAGAAAGGAATGATATTATGATACAAAGTGTTAATGAAAATATAGAAATTTTAACATCTAATTCTAGCACAGTATCTTTTACAGATGATGATATAAGGACTAGACGTGCTAATTGTTATTGCAACGGATGGTTACAACATGACAAGGGTTCACCTATTTACAAAATATTAGAGGGTGGAATATATAAAGTGTCTTTTAATGCCAATGTTACATCGGCAACGGTGGGGACTGTCGCCCTTGGACTTTTTCAAGACGGAATTTTAATTCCTGGAAGTACTGCTATCGCAGAAGTTGCAACTGCTGGAGATTATGTTAATGTTTCGTTTGATAAGTTAATTAATGTTTGTTGTCGTGGTGATTCAACATTAACAGTACAATCTGTACCTAATGTTGTGACAGGTGCTGCTTTACCTGGTACACCAGTTGTTACACAAATCCCAGTTCTTCAAAATGCTAACTTCTCAATAACTAAAAGATGTTAATAGAGGTGGATTATGGAAGAAGAAAAAAAAGAATTAGATTTAATTCCAAAAACAAAAGAAGAAGTAGAAAAACTTATTAAGCAAATTACTGAAAGTGGCTTACAAGTTGCTAATGTAGAATTGCTTTATAAATTAATAGATATTCATAAAGATATTGAAAATGAAGAATATTGGAAAAAAAAGGAGGAGAATATGATGTATAGAGATTATGATAATTATAGTGGTGGCCGTTCAAGAGATAGCCGTGGTAGATATATGGATGGTTCTTACGGAAGAAGAGGTGTCCCTGGAACTGGGAGAGGTCGTTACCGTGGATACGATATGATTGAAGAAATGGGCGAACACTACGGAGATTATTCAGAGGGTAGAGATACTTATGGAAATGATAGAGAAACTGAAAAATCTTTTGATAAAATGCTACAAAGCCTTGAAGATTTTACTTATTTAATAATGCAAGAAGCCGATAGCCAAGATAAAATTGAAAAGGTTAGAAAAACCGCACGTAAGATAAGTGAATTTTAATGTATAAATTTTATAATAACAATGCTTTAGGCTTATTTGAGAACGATTGTGCAATAAGGTCAATAAGCCTTGCAACAGGCAATAGTTGGGATGATACATACCAATATTTAAGCAACAAAGCAAGGCTAAAAGGAACTATGTTAGACGATAGAGATTTTATACTTGATTTTTTAGATGAACGATATGAAAGAGTGCCTACATATAATTTATCGGTCGGAGAAGTATCTGCAAAATACAACGATAATGTTATTCTTATAACAATGACTGGGCATATTGTTTGTTCTAAATATGGTGTTATTTATGATAGTTTCGATTGCCGTGAAAGACAAGCCGAGTATTGCTGGATTGTTAAATAAGAAGATTAATTTCTTCTTTAAATGGACTTGTAGCCAAGTAGAAAGGCAAAACTCTGCAAAAGTTTGAGCGTGGGTGCAATTCTCCACCAAGTCCTCCAATATTGATTTTAATTTCATTTTATGTTACAATATTATTGGTTACTAAATATTATTTATATTTATGCCATCTTTTATAGATAGCATATCAAATAAATATAATCGGTACATTGATAATTTCACGAACTGCAGATTAGTGAATAATAATACAAGTAAAGATATTTAAGTACACAATATCTAGTGTGGGAAGCGATTTGTATTTAAAGGAAACGATTATCAAGGGTATCCTTGCACCAGAAACTATATTTATTTGATATGGTGTCTATAAGACACTATTTACTCTGAAGCATTTAGTTATACTAAATAGATTTGTAGGAGTAAACCCGTGGATGACTATTGTCACCAGCCACTTTATAGGTGGCATAGAGTAGATATACCATATTAAGTATGGTCGTTTAAAAAGTTCGTTAAAGTCGAGTTTATATCTATTCTATGGTGCTTATAACAGAGAGAAAGGGAACTCTTCATGAAATGTTAGCTTGCAATGTCGCTCATTGCTTAATTGCCACGATAAAATGCGAGGTGGCTGGAAATGTTATAACACTATTTTACTAATTGCAGCCTTAAATGGCTGTTTTTTTAATTTGCGTTATTTTGTGTTATAATATTTAAAAGGAGAGTGATAAAATGGAAATTACTTACATGATAATTATTGGAATTGTAACTTATATTTTTGGTGCTATAACAAAATTATTTGTTTCCAAAGTGCCAAATAAATATATTCCAATGCAGAATGTATTAATCGGCGTATTTAGTGCTTTAATTTGCTATTTCTGCAAAATTGAAACAAGTTTACTACAGGCTTTTGTATTATGTTTAAGTGCTACAATGAGTGCTGGTGGAGTTGCCGATTTAGTAAAAACAATTAAAAACAAGGAGAATTAATATGGAAGATAGAGTTATAAATAGAAGTTCTAAAAGAATTACGCAAAAATATAAACCATTAATTCATAAAGGCTTAGATATGGGTTGGTCTAGAAATGAAGAAGATAACAAGGTTTATGCTAATTGCAAAGGTGTTGTTTATGAAATTCAAGATGGTTTAGATAATATTAAAGGTGCAAAAGGTGTAAAATCTTGGGGCAATTATGTTTATATTAAGCATCCAAATGGTATATTTACAAGATACGCACATTTACAAAAAGGAATTCCAGTTAAAAAAGGTCAAAATGTAGATGAAAACACTATTATTGGAATAATGGGTAATAGTGGAAATTCAACTGCTAGGCATCTTCATTTTGAGGTTGCAAAAGGCTATTCTAGTTCTAAAAGAATTAATCCTGAACCATATCTAAAAAAACCTGTGTATTTTGAAAGCAAAGCAGATATTAACGTTTTATATCAAACGTATGATAATACAAAGAAAAAATTTTTGCCAATAGTAGTAAACGATAATTCTTATGCTGGAAATAGAAATCATACAATTGGTGGAATTAAAGCAAAAATATCTGATAATTCCATAATTAGAATAAGGAGTCATATTAAAAATGGCAAATGGTTAAGTGAAGTTACTAAATGGGATGATACTTCTAATGGTTATTCTGGAATTAAAGGAAAAGCAATAGATGGTATTGCTATAAAAAGCGATAATCACAAAATAGAGTATAGAGTACATTTATTGAAAGAAAACAGATGGCTCGATTGGGTTTCAGATTATAATATAAATGATTTGAAAACAGGTATGGCTGGTAATTTGGGTTCTGAAATTGATGAAATACAAATTAAAATTGTATAAATTTTAATTCTTTGATATAATTATGATTAGAGAGAGTGCCCGAATTACTCTCTCTAACACTTATTCGGGAGGTGCAATTATGGTGGAAATAAATAGCGATATATGGCTAAATGTCAAGGATTTACCACATGAAATTTGGAAAGATATTGAAAATTTTGAGAATTTATACAAAATATCAAATTATGGGAGAGTTAAGAGTTTAAGAAAGCAAGTAAAAATATTGAAAGCAAGAATTGATAAAAAAGGATATAATCATTATGCTATCAGAAAAGATAATAAAATTTACGAAAAAAAGGCACATAGATTAGTAGCACAAGCATTTATACCTAACCCAGAAAATAAACCACAAGTAAATCACTTAGATGGAAATAAATTAAACAATTATTATAAAAATTTAGAATGGTGTACTAATGGTGAAAATCAAATACATTCTTATGTGTTAAATCCAAATAGGCGGAATATTTTTAAGTGTAATAATCCTAGAAAAAAAATTCAATAGGTGCTATTCAAATAATTGCCTAATTCTTACTTTTTTGATATAATTGTATTGGCTTAGATGTATTTACACATTTTTGGGCTGCACCTAATGAAAAATACCTAGTAAATAGGTATTTTTATTTTGTTTCAGTTCAAACATACTTAATTTTAATGAATAAACATATCAAATTAAAGAGTTTTACATTAACTAGTGCAATTGTACTAGAAAATACAAACTATTTTTATTTTGGCTAAAAATGGGTAATTTAACAAATGTGCAAAAATTGCATTTATGTTGAATTTTTGTATTGACAATGTAAGTACAAAGTGGTATCATTTTAATTGTAGAGAGGAGATAAGCAAAAAAATGAAAAAGAAAATTAAAATTGGAAACTTACTTATAGGCTTAAATTTAGCAGCAATGGCTATTTCATTATTAATGGGAATTGTTACTAGATTTGAAGATTTAAGCAAATATTATGCTTGGGGGTATTGTTTCTTGGCAAACTTAATAATGTTTGCAATATTATTAGCAATTAAGGAGAGCAAATGAAAAAAGAAGAAAAAATACAAATAAGAATTCAAAAAGAATTTAAAGAAGAATTGAAAGAACACGCAGAAAATCAGAACGAGCCAATGTCAATATATATATTGAAATCTGTTCGTGAGAGAATTAACAAAGAAAATTTTGAAAATGCAAAAAATGAATTATTTAGGAGATAGAATGAGACCACACACTTTATATGTAATTGAAATGATATTTAAAATGATAATAGCATTAATTGTTATAGCATTTATTATTCATTATTTAATTACAGAATATAAATTAAACGCATACAGGGAAGAGTTAAAGAAAAAGGTTGACACAAAGGAAAGAATTAAAAAAATGAATAAGGAGAGCAACAAGAAATGTTAGAAGAACCAGCAAAATATCACGATGCAATCGCTGATATAAAATCAAAATGTAAATGTGGACATACAAAAGTAATTCCAGTTTATGTTGATAGAATATTATGCAATTATTGTGGGCATTGGATATATAGAACTCCTAAATTAGAATTTGAATATAAATTAAGAGAGGAAATGAAGAAAAATGATAATAAATAAAGAATTAGCAAATAAAATAAAATCAAAAACTTTAAATGAATATGGAATTAAAATAGAGGATAAATTTTATTTAGAACAAAATGATGTATTATCTATCATTGAAGATTTATTGGTAGAGATAGGCAATTTAGAAGAAAAATACGAAGATTTAGAAAGAGATATGCAAGATAATTACAGGCATATTCCTATTGAAGAGCAAATTTAAATGGAGAAATTATGAAAGAAAAATTATTGACAATATTTAATCATTATGATCCTAAAACACAAAGAAATAAATTGTGTGAGGAGTTTAGAGAACTGCAAGATGAACTACACGAAGTTTATGATAATGATAAGTTATCAGATAACCTAGTAAGTGAGATAGCAGATAACTTTGTTCTAATGCTTCAATTTGCTTATGACAATGAAATCACACTAGAAGAGATAAAAGAAGAAATGGAACAAAAAATAGAAAGGCAATTAAAAAGGATTGAAAATGAAGAAAAATAAAACGGAAGAAATAGAATTTATAATAGATGAAAATAACAGAGTTGATTTTAGACAAGTGCTTCAAATGATTAATATGTACGAAAAGAAAATTCAAAAGAAACAAACGATAATTGATACGGCAACAGAAACTTTAGAAAAGGGGATTACATTTTGTGAAAATGATAGTCAAGGAATTTACGATAAATGCAATATAGCAATAAATAGAGAAAAAGAAGTTTTAAATATATTAAAAGAGGCACGAAATGAAAAGAATTAGAGTAGAAGAAATAGATGGAGTAATTTATATTGACGGGATAGATATTATAAAAAAGCTGTCCGAGCTTTCAAAAGAAAATGACAGATTATTTTTAGAAAATGATAATTTAAAAAAGATTGAAGAACAACACAGACGTTTAAATGGCAAATTGAGGGAAGAATTAAAGCACTTGAAAAATAACTAAAAAAATGATATATTTAAAGAGTAAGGTCAAACCCTTATTTAAAAAAGTGCGATTAAAACCCCCTTTAAAAATATATTTTTTGTTTTATAAATTCTTTACTAACAAGTTTTAGCACTTTCTTGTAAATTGGAGATGATTAAAATGGGCGAATTCCTAGGTATTATTATTATGATTTTACTAGGCTTATTCGCCTATTTTTTATGCAAATTAAATTCTAGGTATGAGGAGGAAGATAATGCGTGCAATAACGAATCTAATGATAAATGATTTTAATTTAAAAAAACTTGGATATGATTTTATGGGCTTTTCTTTCAAAAGAAAAGAGCAGCTTTCTTTTCACCATTTAATTTTTGCTCGTAAAGATTGCAAAGAATTGCATATTCCTAGTGAGGGCTATCTTTATTGGAACGGAGCAATATTAAGACAAGATACATCACACGATTATTTGCACCTAATAAAGCAATATGACCCTGAAATATTTTATTTGATAACAAGTGAACTTATTGATGAAAATATTAAAAGAAAACTCACATTAGACAGTTTAAGACGTATAAGAACATTACTAGAATATTTTGAAAAAGAACATTGTTCAACAAGAACTAAAAAAGGAAATTTACTTATAAAAGAAAGTTATATAAGAGATAGGATAAGATTATGACAAAAAAAGAATTAAAAGAGTGGTATAAAGCGTGTGATTTTATAAAGAAAGAAATGCAATTTTACAGCATTAAAGATTTTTGGAAGAATTCCAGCAATATAAATTATTTTTTCAAAAATAGCAATTCTTATGACAGACAGTTGTATCAGTGGTATGTATTTGCAAACCCAAATATTTCTCAAGCTCAAAAAGAAATGGTATGGAACTACATTACGGGTTATTATAAAGAAGAGGACTAATTTTAGTCCTTTTTTAATTTAAAAAAATATATTCAAAAAGTATGCAAAAAATATAAAAAAAGTATTGATATAGTATTAAAACTATGCTATAATTTTAATTGTAAAGGAGGTATGAAATGTTACATATTACAATTAATGAAGAACTAAAAAAGCAACTTGAAGAGGAAGCAAAATTAAAAGGTCTTACATTAACAGCATATATTAGAATGCTTTTAATTGAAAGGAAAAAGTAAGATGACACTTGAAGAAGTCAAACAAAAGTTAAAGGTGTTTGACAAATATAAGTTTTTTGAAAACGGGCATTATTATACATATAAAGATAAAAAAGTTGGTGTAAGTGTTACAAAGTATATAAGTCAATTTGAAAATGAATTTGATAGTGATACACTATCACAAAAAGTAGCAGATAAAAATGGTATAAGTCAATTTGAAGTTATTAATGAATGGAAAAGAAAAGGCGAATATAGTTGCTTAAAAGGAACTGCGATTCATGAATGGTTACAAGATAATTATGCAAATCGTGAATATAAATTTGATTTATCACAATTAGAAGAATATCCAGAATATTATAAAATTGAAGATATAGAACATTTAAAACAAATGGCAATTGATTTTATAAATGACTATAAAAACAGATACATTCTAATTGGTGATGAAATATTATGTGGAATACCTGATTTTGATATTGCCAGTGCAATTGATTTATTATTCTATGATACGATCAATAATGAAGTAGTATTAGCCGATATTAAAACCAACACTGATTTAAAAGGGTGGAAAAGCACTCCATCTTATGTAAAGAAAATGTTACAGCCATTAGAAGATATAAAAGATATTACTTTTGAACACTATAAAATACAATTAAGTATTTATAGATACTTTTTAGAAGAATACGCACATATACCAATTAGTGATAATATGTTTATAGTGTATTTAAGTGAAAAAGAAAAAAACTATAATATAATACAAACACCATATTTAAAAAATGAAGTTGAAAAAATATTAAAATTAAGGAGGGCTAATAAAATGGCTAAAATGATTTTGGTTATGGGAGAACCAGCGAGTGGTAAAACAGTATCACTTAGAAATATACCCAAAAATGAATTATATTACATAGATTGTGATAAAAAAGGATTAAATTATAAAGGTTGGAAAAATGATTTTAATGAAGAAAACAAAAATTATTTTAAAACCAATGATGGAGAATTAATTGCAAAATGTATGCAAGGAATTAGTGAAAAAAGAGAAGATATTCACTATATAGTTATTGATACTATCAATTCAATAATGATTGCTGATGAAATGAGAAGAAGCAAAGACAAAAACTTTGATAAATGGATTGATTTAGCAAGTTGTATATTCAATTTGGTAAATATTGTTCCAGATTTAAGAGATGATATAACAGTTATCTTTATAGGTCATACGCAAACTGATGATGAGGGATTTACAAGATTATTAACAAATGGAAAAAAATTAAATAAAATTGGTCTTGAAAAATATTTTGATACAGTTTTAATTGCTAAAAATAATGACGGAAAATATGTTTTTGAAACTAAATCTCCAAACAGCACAGCAAGAACACCTATGGGAAGTTATGATGATGAACAATATATTGATAATGATTTATATGAAGTTATTAAAGTATTGAAAGAATTTTAAAAATATGTTATAATTATATTGTCGAGTAAGTAAAGAGGATTTATATAAGCATTGGTGCTTACTCGACATAAATGCCAATGCTTGTATAAGTCCTTTTTGCTTAAATAAATGGCAAAAGGAGGTGTGAGTATTGGAAGAACATAATTATTATGTATATAAACATACTTTTCCTAATAATAAAGTTTATATTGGGATAACACAACAAGAACCCGAAAAAAGATGGAAAAATGGTTTGGGTTATGATGCACATCAAACATTAATGAAAAGAGCAATTAAAAAATATGGTTGGCAAAATATTAAGCATGAAATATTATACAAAAATTTAAACAAGAATGAAGCCTGCAATAAAGAAATTGAACTAATAGCTTTATATGATAGCACTAATAAGCAAAAAGGCTACAATGTTTCACAAGGCGGTGAAGGTACAATTGGAGTAAAACCGACTGAAGAAAGCAAAGAAAAAAACAGAATTGCTCATTTAGGAAAAAAGGCGAGTTTGGAAACAAGAAAAAAAATAAGCGAATCTAATAAAGGAAAACATAATAAAAAAAGAACTAAAGAGCAAAAAAAGAAAATTAGTGAGGCTACAAAAAAAGCAATGCAAAATCCTATATTAAGGAAAAGATTAAGTGAAACACATAGTGGAAAAAATCATAGAAATTATGGGAAACACTTATCAGATGAAACTAAAAAGAAAATTAGCGAAAGCAGTAAAGGTAAAAAAGGTGGATTTTCAAAAAAAGTTATTTGTATAGAAACAAATAAAATTTATGAAAGTATAAGTTTAGCATCAAAAGATACTAAAGCCGATAAATATGGTATAGGACAAGTTTGTTTAGGAAAAAGAAAAAGTGCAGGAAAATATAATGGTCAAAAATTACATTGGAAGTATATAAAGGAGGAATAAAACAATGGAAATAATAAAAGATTTTGACAAAATTGAAGCAAAGGGAATGGACGACTTTAGAGGTCTACCTATTGGAGCTTATGAGTGCGTAATTATGGACGCACGAGTAAATCATAATGAACAAAGTGGAAAAGATACTTTTAAGGTATCAGTTGATATAGCAAGTGGAGAATTTAAAGATTATTTTAGAAAGATGTATGAAAATGATACTAGAATTGATAGAAAATGGAATAACAATGCAGTTAAGTATCTTTCTTACACAGGAGATAATATTGCTTATTTTAAAGGATTTTTAACAGTAGTTGAAAATAGTAACCAAGGCTACAAATGGGATTGGGACGAAACAAAATTAAAAGGCAAAAAAGTGTGTGGCGTATTTCAATATGAAGAATATGAAAAGCAAGACGGAACTAAAGGAATTAAAGTTAGATTAACTAAATTTAGAAGTCTTGACAAGTTAAAAGATATTGAAGTATCTGATAGCGTTAAATTACTTGACGGCTCTTATGTTGAATATGAAAATTATATGAAAAAAAATGAAAGCAAAACTACAAGTGCCGAGGAAGTATTTGGCAACGGCGTTACAATAACAATGCAAGATTTACCGTTTTAATTAAAAAAATAAGAACTTGTAAAAGAGTTCTTTTTTTATGAAAAAAACACTTGTTTTTGAACCTTAAATATGGTAATATTAAGGTGTGATAAAAATAGGAGGTGCAAATATGGGAAATCAAAAATTAGTTTTCCAAAAAAATGCTGATAAGAAACTTAATAGAATAATCATTCCAAAATTTTTTATTGAGCAAAATGGGAACAGATTTTATATGGAAGTCTACAAAGAATACATAAAATTAATACCAATCAAGGAAAGGAAATAATTATGACAAAAGAGGAATTGCTAGATAAAAGAACTTTCATAGATTTGTTTTCAATGACTAATGATATAGAGCAAGCCGAAAAAGAAGTGGAATTAAGGCAATTGGCTGATGAATTAAAATGCAAGCGTGATTTCAATAAGCTTTTTAATGTTTGGCAAAAAACTATGAAGAAAAAAATTAGTTATGATAATGAAATAAAAGCGGTGGATATTCCTTTGGAAGGACTAGACGCAGGTAGTTATACCTGCAACGATAAAGGCGTTTTTAAAGATAGTGAAATAATTTGCTATCATCCAATAATTCCAGTTGAAAAATATGTAAACGTAAACAACGGGCGTGAAAAAATAAAAATTGCCTTTAAAAAAGAGGGTAAATGGAGATATTACATTGCTGATAAACAACAGATTTCAATGGCTAATAAAATAGTTTATTTAAGCGATATAGGTGTTGAAGTTACGAGTGAAAACGCAAAAGGAATGGTTGCTTATTTAAACGAAATCATAAATAAAAACATTAATATTATTCCCAGAAAAGATAGTGTATCTTGCATCGGTTGGAATAATGACTCTTTTATACCTTATGACAAGACAGCATTTTTTGACGGCGAGGACACTTATAAAACAATTTACGAAAGTTTGCAAGAAAAAGGCGATTTTAACAAATGGATGGGTTTGGTTAAAGAATTAAGAAAAAATAAATTTATTCAAATAATAATGGCTGTAACATTTGCTAGCCCGTTGTTAGAAAAAATGGATATAATGCCTTATATAGTAAATCTTTGGAGTGCTAAATCTGGAACTGGTAAGACAGTTGCCTGCATGGTTGCTATGAGTTCGTGGGGTGACCCATCAAGCGGACATCTACATTTTAGCACTAATAATACAACCAATTTCTATGTAAGAACGGCAAGCTTCCTAAAGAATATAACAATGTTCTGCGACGAGTTGCAAATTATTAAGCACAGCAAAGAAATACAATTAGACAGCCTTGTAATGGATTTATGTAATGGAAAAGAACGTGGACGTGCCACTAAAGAAAATGAAATAAAAGAAGTTAAAACTTGGAATAATAATTTTCTATTTACGAACAATGATAAATTGGCAAAGAGTAACTTCGGCGAACAGACTTATAACAGAATTCTAGATATAGAGTGCAATGAAATTCTTATAACGCATGGTAATTCAGTCGTTAACTTAATTAAAAACAATTATGGATTTGCTGGAAAGATTTATATTAAATATATTCAGGAAATATTCAAAAATGAGCCAAATAGAATTAGAGAAATGTTCAGCGAGTATTATAAAAATATTGTAAATAATTCAAAAGCGACCGAAAAACAAGCCATTTGCATTGCAAGTGTAATGATTGCTAACAAGTTAAGCCAAGAATGTTTGTTTAAGGGTGAAGAAGAATTAGTAATTGATGATGTTAGAAGCTTTATAAATGATAGAGACGAAATTGAAACTTGGCGAAGTGCTTATGAGTATTTATTAAATATAATTTCTGCAAATAAAAAAAGATTTGAAGAAAATAATAACGGCGAGTCTTGGGGAATGGTTACTGATTATTATTGCAAAATAAATAAATCGATTCTTGAAAGAGAATTAAAAAAGGGTGGTTTTGAGTTTGATAGTTTAAAAAGAGCGTGGGCTAACAAAGGACTTTTAGAAAAAAATTCGCAAGGAAGATATTTTAATAATACTAAAGTTTATGGTAGTAAAGGGCTATATGTAACTATTAATATCAAAGATATATAAAAGACCACCAAAAAACTATCGTAAATCTATCGAAAAACTATCATTTAAAAATTGCTTAAAGTCCCTATTTATCTATATTTATTAATAAAGTCTATCATGTCTATCATAAAATAGGAGTATATATTATATACAAAAAATAAAAAATAACAATGTAAATATATTGTAAATAAAATGTAAAATAATAAAAAATAAAAAATAAATTTATATATATAATATACCCCCCGAAAAATATGATAGACTGATAGACTCTCCTAAAATAGGGCGTTTGCGAGCGATTTTATGGTAGATAAATGGTGGTCTTTATGGTAGATTTTATGGTAGACAATTAAAAAAGTATATAAAAAGTATTAAAAAATAACAATTTAAAGGAGTGTAAAGTATGGAAATATATAAAGTTATTTTTGAAAAAAAACAAGAAAAGGGTGTTTTTGATTTAAACCAAGCAGGCAAATTTGAAAGATATGTTATTGCTGGCGATATTAATGATGTTTTTAAAGTATTAAAAGACAAAGAACAGATTAAAATAATAGAAATTACTCAAATTTCATCAGGCAACGTATTTATAGAAGAATAAAAAGGGATGTAAATTATGGAAGAAACTAAAACAAAAATGGAAATAATTGAAAACGTGGACGTGGAAGATATTGGCTGGGAGTGCGAAGAAGCTGCAAATCATTGCCAAAGTGTGGGCGATTTAGAAGAAAATATATTAAGTTGTTTGCTACAAAAGCCCGAACTAATGAAAGAATTGATTTTAACCGAGGATGACTTTTACACACGCAAAAGGCTATTCAAATATTTCAAAGCATTCTATGACATTTACGGGACAATTGATTATGTGCTTATGTGCCACAAATGCAAAAAGGGCAATGTTTACGAATTAAGAAAAGCGTTTGATAATTTGATACAACTTTGTTTCCCAACAATTAAAAATTTTAAATTGTATCAGGAGGAACTTTTAAAGTACAACAAAGAACACCAAAAGGAACTTAAAGAACAACAGCAAAAAGATGAAATATTAAAGCTGTCTTTAAAATTATCTCATGATGAAATTACATTATATAATTTTTATGAAAAAATAGGCGATTTAAGAAATGTTTGATAAAAAACGTATAAATTATCAATAAAACATAAAACATTGTTCTATGGGGCTAAAAATGGTGTTTAAGGAAGGATTTGGCAAAATGAATTTAAAAGAATACAAGAAATATGTGAAAGAAACAAATAATAACATAAAAAATCTATTAAAAGATAATAAAGAAGAATTAAGTTTTTATCAATTGTTAGTAAATACTTTTAATCAAGTATGTGAAGAACGAAACAATTTAGAACAAGCATTAGATGAAAGTGAAAAATTGATAAATACAATATTAAACTTTTCGTTTTTCAAAGAAGAATGCCCTTTAAATTTTAGTTTTGAAGATAATTCAAAAGAAGATAAAGCACAAAATATATTTTATAGTGATGAATATTGTGAAAACAATTGCAATGACATTTATAAAGATTGTTGGCTAAAATATTTTAAAGAATTACAAAAAGCAAAAGGAGATGTTAATAATGAAAATTAAAATAATAGATTTATTAAATAAAATAGCAGAGGGTAAGGAATTACCTGAAAAATTTATGTATAAAGGACATTTATATTATAGACAAAAAACGAAAGGGATTTGTTATAGATGTGATGAGTTAAATGAAATATTTGAAGAATGTTTAGTATTTGAAGATTTAAACGACACAGTAGAAATAATCGAAGAACCAAAGAAGATAGAAAAAATAGCAAGATGTGATAGTATTAAAATGACACATTATGGTGAACTATATAAACCTACTGAAAATGAAGAAATTTTAAGAATAAAAATCAATGAACTAATAGATGAAATTAACAATTTAAAGGAGAATGATTAAAATATGAAAAGTGCTAGAGAGTTATTTGAAGAATTAGGTTGGTATTTAGATATTGAAACAAATGATAATCAAATAGTTTATTCAAAAAATAAATTTAATAATGACACATTTGGTTTTATTGGTGCTAAAACAATTACATTTGATAAAGAAATGGAAAGTGTATATTTAGATGATGTAAACGATATTAGTATGCTTTTATTACAAGCAATAAACCAACAAATAAATGAATTAGGTTGGAATAATACAACAGTAAAAATTGATGTTAAATTAGATGGTAAAAAAGTAATGGAAATAATGAGAAATGGAAATAGAAAGGACTGATAAAATGGAGTTATGGAAAGACATTCCTAATTATGAAAGCTTATATCAAGCCAGTAATCTAGGTAGAATTAGAAGTTTAGACCATGTTAGAAAAAATGGAACTAATTCATATATACAAAAAGGCAAAGTATTAAAATTTAATAAAAATCATAGTGGATATTATCAAGTGAGATTATCAAAAAATGGTATTGCAAAAACATATAGAGTAAACAGACTTATTGCTTTGACATTTATTAATAATCCTTTAAATAAAAAAACCATTAATCATAAAGATGGAAATAAATTAAATAATAAAATTTCAAATTTAGAATGGGCAACTCATAAAGAACAAAAAAAACATATGCATGAAGTTTTAAAAGTTCCTTATAGCGATTGTAAATATTGCCATGAGATTAATAAGAAAAAAATAATACGAGATGATAATAAAATATACAATTCATTAAAAGAAGCAAAAAAAGACCTAAATAACAAAAATGCTCATATAACTGAAGTTTGCCAAGGAAAATTTAAAAAAACATGTGGACATTCTTTTAAATATTTAAGAGAGGAGGAGATGACTTATTGAACTTTGGGTGCGTAGTCAAGATAAGATGAATTTAGTAAAAATTAATCAAATTAGCATTAATTACCAAAATAATAAACAAATAATAGCGAATTATATACCTGAATTATATGAAAATAGCAGTTGTTATTATGAATTATTAGGTACTTATTCAACTATTGAAAGAGCATTAGAAGTATTAGATGAAATACAAAATATATTAAAACCGACAATAATAACAACGGGGTATGAATATGAATTGAAAGAAAATATAAAAGATAAAACAAGTTTTAATTTAGATATGATACCTACAAAAACTGAAATACAAGAATTATCAATTGTTGTATATCAAATGCCAAAAGATTAAAGAAAGGACTGATATTATGCTTAAAATAAGAGATAATGTGGATTTGAAAGAGTTGGAAAAGTATGGAATGGTGCATAACCCAAGTAGTGAATGTTATGATGATGACTATAATTTTATAAACTTATGTATATATGAAAATGATAGAGAAATACAAATAAGTATTGACGATAACAGTTATGGTTTTAGTAAAGAATATGCTAAAAGTGTAAAAAGAGCCAAAAATATATTATATGACTTAATAAAAGCTGATTTAGTTGTAAAGGTGGATGAATAATGAAAATGAGGTTGATTAAATGAAATTTAAAATGAATAACGTAGAATATATTATAAAAGAAGTATCACAACAAGAATTTTGGGATTATCAAGTTGATGAGCAAGATGGATATTATTATGGGCAAAGCCATTTTCAAACGCAAGAAGTGTGGATTGACAAAGATTTACCTATTGAGAAGAAAAAAAAGACTTTATATCACGAATTAACTCACGTTTATATTAGAGAATATCTAACATCAAGAGATATAAAACCAGATGAAGAAGTATTGTGTGATATATCAGCAAACAGTCACGATATCATACACAAAATTGTAGAAGATTATTTTAAGGGAGATAATTAAATGATTACCCACATTATAGAGGACACACGAAATAAAATTGACAAAAACACTCATATAAGGGAATATTTTGAGAAGCAAGGAATACAACTTATAAGAACAAAAATGTTAGTTGGCGACTTTACTTTACCAACAAAACAAGACGTCTGCATTGACTTAAAGAAAGACATTCAAGAATTAATCGGCGACCTGACTTCGCAACATGAACGTTTCAAACGTGAACTTCAATTATCTAAACAATGCAACATAAAACTTATAATTTTAATTCAAGATGAAAAAGTAACTTGCATAAATGACTTATACACTTGGTACAACTGGCGACTTAAAAAGTCCCCTAAAGCGACAAAAGGAAGCACTCTTGCAAAAATGCTTTACACAATAGAAAACAACACAGAAGACTACAATTGCCAATTTACCTTTACCAAAAAATCAGAATGCGGGGAAAAAATTATAGAACTATTAACACGCCAATAGTTCTTTTTTTGCTATAATTTACATTTTTTTATTTGTATGTTATAATTTTTTATGAAATATAACTGGAGCGAGGTGGTGGTGTGGCTAACATAGACAATCTAGTGTCTTTAGCAGATAGAACGCAACAAGAACGCAACGAAATAGCCAGAAAAGGTGCAATTGCTAGTAATAAAGTGCAAAAAGAGAAGAAGTTATTCAAAAAAGTCGTAGAAGAAAAATTAGGGCAAAGTCTTGATAGCATGGTCGAGGCAATGATAAAACAAGCAAACGAAGGCAATGTAAAAGCCTTTGAAGTTTTGCGAGATACTGCTGGGCAAAATCCAGACAAAATCAAAGATGAAGTTGAAGAAGAAAAACGAGTAATATACATACCAGCAAAGGACATAGGAAAAGCCTTTGTTGATTTATACCGAGACATAGAAGAGCGAAAACACTATGAGTATTGGTTAGAGGGTGGTCGTGGCTCTATCAAATCATCTTTCTGGAGTGAGCTTGTTGCAGAAATACTAGAAAACAATGAAAATATGTGTGCTTTGCTTATCCGTAAAGTTGGAAACACTTTAAAAGATAGTGTTTTCTCACAAATGCAATGGGGAATTGATAAACTTGCAGAAACATATCCAGAAGTTGGAAAGCACTGGAAAGCAACTAAAAGTCCATTAGAAATTAAAAACGAAAATACAGGGCAAATAATATATTTTCGTGGTGCTGATGACCCAGTTAAAATTAAATCAATTAAGCCACCAAAGGGCAAATACATAGGAATAGTTGTTTATGAAGAATTCGACCAAATGAATGGAATGAATGAAGTCGGAACTATTGACAGGTCGGTTATTCGTGGCGGGGAAGATTTTATCATGTTGCGTGTTTACAATACACCAACTTCTTCACAGCATTTTGTAAACAAAGAAAAAAGAATACCTAAAGCTGATAGATTAGTACATAGGAGTACATATTTAGATGTTCCTAGAGAATGGCTTGGTAGCAAGTTCTTTGATGAAGCCGAGTACATGAAATCAGTCAATGAAAGGCAATGGCGAAATGTTTATCTTGGTGAAGAAACTGGAACAGGTGGAAATGTATTTGAAAATGTAGAACTTCGTGAGATAACTGATGAGGAAATAGAAAGTTTTGACCAATTCTTTTATGGACTTGATTTTGGTTGGATTGATCCCGTTGCTTTTAATGGTATGGCATTTGATAATGATAAAAGAATATTATATATATTCGAAGAATTACACGGAAGTAAAATATCAAATGAAAAACTCGGGGAAATGTTAGAACCTTGGAAAGGTGAACTTATAACTTGCGATAGTGCAGAACCTAAAAGCATTGCAGACTTAAAGGCTTATGGTTATTTAACGAAAGGTGCAAAGAAAGGACCTGGAAGTTTAGAATATAGCATGAAGTGGTTAGCAAGTCTTACAAAAATAGTAATAGACCAAGAGAGATGCCCATATACAGCCGAAGAGTTCGCAACTTATGAATATGAACAAGACAAAGATGGGAATTATATTAGTGCTTTCCCTGATGGAGATGACCATCATATTTCGGCGGTAAGATATGCTTTAGAAAGATATTATAGAATAAAGGGTCAGTAGACAAAAAACTAAAGATATGATATAATTATTATGGTGATAATTATGAAATACTTTGCCGTATATATGCACATAAATAATGTAAATGGAAAAAAATATATAGGAATAACTTGTCAAAAACCAGAACAAAGGTGGAGAAAAGGAAAAGGATATAAAAATGGTCATTTTAAAAATGCAATAGATAAATACGGGTGGGATAATTTTGAACATATTATTTTGTATGAAAATCTAACAAAAGAAGAAGCGTGTAAAAAGGAATATGAATTAATAAAAAAATATGATACAACTAATCCATCAAAAGGTTATAATTCTTGTGATGGTGGTGGAGTTACTGTAGGATACCATCATACTAAAGAAAGCAAAGAAAAAATGAGTAAAACAAAAATTGGAATGTATAAAGGTGATAAAAATCCTATGTATGGGAAAAAAGGAATTTTAGCACCTACTTATGGGAAACATCTAACAGAAGAACACAAAAGAAAAATAAGCCTTGCAAAAAAAGGAAAAATAACAAATTATGGAAAAACTTTAATGAAAAAAATAGACCAATATGATATTAATGGAAATTTTATAAAAACCTGGGAAAGTATATCAAGAATAGAAAAGGAATTAGGTATTATTGGGACACATATTTCAAGAGTATGCAAAGGGAAAAGAAAAACAACAGGTGGTTATATATTTAAGTATCATAAATAAAATTTGGAAGAAAAAAGGACAATAACGAGGAGGTTATGTGATGTTAAAAACTTTATTCAATTGGATTTTAAAAACTTTGTTTGGTGTTAAAACTGAAACTAATAACACTGAAATGACAATGAACGACAAATTTGCTCAAGAATACCGAGCAATTGATGAAATTAATTTTACGAGTATATTTGCTAACAAACTAGCAAACTTTGCTGTAAGTGATAGCACAGTTAATATAGTAGGCAACAACAAAAGAACAGAAATGCTTACTGATACACTGAAC
>CAMBIR010000013.1 GCA_945867665.1 uncultured Bacillota bacterium | reverse complement strand
TTCTTTCAAAGACAAGATATACTATAACAAAGTTTTAAATCAAAGTCAATACTAAATTTTACTTTTTTAAAATTTTTTATAGTTTCTATTACACATAATTCAAAGTTCTTTAAGTACTTTTCCTCAGGTGCATTACCACTATATCAAAAGAAAAAAGAACTGTCAACTGTTTTTCATAATTTTTTTCAAAATATCATTTTTTATGTAAATTATTTTTTTCAAATCAACTCAAATCCAAGTTTAAATCTCAAAAATTAAAAATATAATTTAATCATAAGTACTATTTTAGAAATGAAAAACACTTTCTAACTAATGCCTCCCAAAAAAACATAAACGAATTTCACTTATTCTTATACAAGTAAGTTCATTCACATAAAATATAAAAAATTAAATAGCACTTTCCTCATTATCTAAATTTTTATTACCATCGTGATTGCCATTATCCTTCGTTAAAGACAAATATTTTTGATAATAACTTTCAATCGTATTCTTATCAAAAGGAAATTCCTTATTTCTTACTAAGTCAATTAAATTTCCCAATTCATACCGCAAAATAAAATCAAGACGATTAGAGTAGTGCATTTGCTTTTTATGAAACTTATACTCCATTCTATCCAAAACTTTAAAACTACCATTAGGAAAAACACGCAAATCCAAATCATAATCAATATATTTTATAACATTCTCATCAATCAAGAATGGAGTTGCTATATTACAATAAAAATAAATTCCATAATCTTTTAACTGACCAATAATATTAAACCAACGATTATTAAAAAAGAATAAAATTGCTGGTTCCTTAGTATTCCAAACTTGACCATCACTATCTACAACGGTCGTTCGATTATTTCCAAAAACCATATAATCCTTATTTTTTTCCAAAAGAACTGCTTCATCCCATTGACGATGCAAATGACCATTATGTTTATAGCAATGAATTTCTAACTTATCTCCAACCTCTATATCTTTCAAATAAGTCACCTCCACACACCAATAATTATACACATTTTTCGCTAAAAAGCAAACACTATATATCCATAACATCTCACCCAAAAATTCTATATCTAAAATTAGTTTACAGTATTAAAAAAGAAAAAGAAAATTCAAGAAAAATACTTAAAAATAGCAAAGCATATGATATAATTTATATTAAATAATAGATATTAAACATAGAAAGAATGGTTAAAGATGAAAGTAATAAAATATTTTATAGATGGTTTGTTATTTAGTATAAAACTTCCATATTATTGCCTAAAATATAGCATAATTGGTCTTTTTACAATAATCAGTATTTTTCCAAAATACATTTTAAAAGCATTAAAATATCTCTTTCGTAAAGAAAGCAATGACAATTCTGATATCAAAAAACTAGATAATAAATTCATTCCAATAATCATAACAACTTTATCATTTACAACATATCTATTAAGTATTTTTTTACTCACAAGATGGTACGTTCAAAATGAAAGAACAAAAAAATTCACTGAAGACATAAATACTAACCCTGTTATAGAAAAAGAATCATCAGTTAATCAATATCAAGATTTAACCGAAAATATTGAGCAAGAACAACCTACTGAAAGCACAGATTACATCAACATAAATTACATAAACGTAAATTTAGACTATTACATCAACAAAAACAGCGAAACTGTAGGCTGGATTCAAGTAAATGGAACAAATATTAATTATCCAATCGTTCAACATGAAGATAATAATTTCTACTTAGAACATGACTTTTACAAAAGAAAAACAAATAATGGCTGGATTTTTGCTGATTACAGAGACAATTTTGAATACTTAAATAATAATACAATTATTTATGGACATAACTTGATTAATAGAACAATGTTTGGGCAAGTTCCTTATATGCTAAATAAAAAATGGTTTAATAAAAAAAACAACAATTATATAAAACTTTCAACAAAAACAACAAATTCTATTTGGCAAATCTTTTCAGTATACAAAACAGCACCAACAACTGATTATCTTCAATCTAATTTCAATTCAATAGAAAGCTATGAAAAATTTTTAAATACTCTTAAAGAAAAAAGTATAAAAAATTTCGAAGTAGAATTAAACTACACAGATAAAATTATTACTTTATCTACATGTGATGATACCGGAACAAAAAGAGTAGCCGTTCACGCAAAACTTATAAAGATAGAAAACAAATAAAAAAAAATAATTCAAAAGTACTTTCCCTACATTTTAAATACCATAACAATTATAAAAAGATACTTCTTCAAAAAGAAAAAGTTAGGCAAAGCAACATTATACCTTACTTAAATATTATTTTTAAAATCATAAATTTTAATTATTCCTAAAATAGATTAAAATTTAATTTTACTACAAAAATCACATCTAAATTTTTAGATGTGATTTTCAATTTATCATTAAACAATTTTATATTATGACGATAGTCTTTATTTTTTACTTTCAATTTCCTTAATTAAGTCATAAGTAATAATATCATTAGAAACATCAATCAATTTATCTGCATATTCAGAGTTTTTACTAATATAGTCTGAATCAACAGCATCACCACTAACAGAGTAAAATTCTCCATTTTGGCCATTATAATAAATTTTACTAGTAACATAAGAACCATCAATAAATGAAACAGTATTATCTTCAAGGCTTTCACCAAGAACATCATGTCCTAAATGAAAATCACTATTATTTATATTAAATAAATTAGCCAAAATAGGAAAAGCATCAATCATTCCTGTAGCAGTTGAAACTGTTTTTGTTACTTTTTTATCCTTTGTCCATATGATGAAAGGAACTTTTTTATCTAATTTATATTCATAATCATTATAATCAACATATCCCTCATCTTCCTCTTCTTTTAATGAATCCGTATAAGGATTATAATTATACATCAAATTATAATTTTTCTTACTAATCCTAGCATCATGGTCACCATAAATAACAATAACCGTATTATCCAATAATCCCATAGTATCCATATCATCAATAAGCTGAGAAATAGCCTGATCCATATAATGAACAGAACGAAAATAATCCCCAAGAGTTGTACCACTTAAATAATTTCTAACAACTTCCTGACCATCAATCTCCACCTTCCAAGTAGTATCGTACTCATCCATTAATTCTAAATCACTCCATGGAGTATGATTAGTTAGTGTTATTAAGGTCCCATAAAAAGGCTTAGATTGCTTATCAGAAATCTCTTTAATCTTTGGAACTACTTGCTTAAAAAATGATTTATCACTTAATCCCAAGCCAATTGTTTCATCAATTTTAAACGAACTTTTACTATAAAATTTATCGTATCCCATATTTTTATGCATTGTAGCCCTATTCCAAAAATCGCCAGTATTTCCATGCATACTAAAAGTATAATAACCTTTGTTTTTAAACGATTTTTGAATAGTTTCATATTGTCTATCAAAATAATTTACAAAAACAGTACCATTCGATGAAGGCATTAGAGAAGTACTAAAAGTAAATTCAGCATCACTACTAGTACCAACACCAACTTCAGAATAATAATTATCAAAATATATTCCTTCTCTAGCTAAGCGGTTTAAAGTAGGTGTTACTTCAACACCATTAAAAGAACGATTTAAAGCAACTGTTTGCAAACTTTCAGCATGAATAACAATTATATTCTTCCCTTCAAATACTCCTGTATACTCATTTTTTGAAGATGAAACGCGATTATTATCATAATAATCATTTACTTTTTTTAGAGCACTATCATGCCCAAATAAATTATTAATTTTAGGTTCTAAACTTTGAAAAATATCATTTATTTGATAAGTATAAACTCCAAAACTTGACACAACCGACTCTCTATTCCACATCTTACCAAAACGGCTCCATTCTGTACTAGTCATCGTAGCCCCAGTTAAAATTAAAAGAATAACCCCCGTAATAATCATATTAACAAAAGAAAATTTACGATCCACTTCTTCATTTTTATGACTCACGATTTTTTCTTTTTTCTTTTCTTTAATATAATAAAAATAAACAAAAATAGGCTGCCATAAATAAAGCAAATCCGTTATTTTCAAAACTTTTTTTACAACTGCATCTCCAACATCCACAACAAATGCAGACGTAGCAAGTAAAGAAATAGAAGCAAAAGAATCATAATAAGTATAATAAACAGAATGAATAATCAAAACAACTGTAGTAAAAATAGATAATCCCACCAAATACTTTTTTCTTCCCTTATCTGTTTTAAACAAAAACATAAAAGAAGATAAGATAAACAGCATTCCCAAATCCATAAATAATGGCTTAAAATAAGTAAAATTACCAACCGTAATGACTCTAAGTAATAAAGTATTAAGTAATGCTGTTATAATAAAACAAAAAAGCAATGGAACCTTTTTAAAAAACATAACATAATGTTCTTTAAAAAAATACTTTAACTTATCTATCTTTTTTAAAATATTCTTTTTAGAAAAATTAAGTTTTTTCATTTACATCCTTCTTTCCCGTGAAAAATCATTCTTTCCTCGTAAAAAAAATTATAACACCAGATTTACTTTTTTGCAACTTCTCCTAAATGATAAATAACACCAAGCACTAGTTGACTTACAATTACCAAAACATATAAAATTTAAAATATAAGTAATAAAAAAAGAAAATGCTTTAAAATGAACGTCAACAATATTTTGCAAAATCACCGTAAACCTAGCCGTCATTCAATTATTAAAAAAATAAACAAATCCACAAGTCTATCTAAAAAATTATTTTTAAGAATTACCACAATTATTTAACAATTACTAAAATTACATATACTAAGCCCAATCATTATATGTTATACTCTAATTATATTCTATGAAAGAAGGAACATTATGAATCAAAAAATAATAGGAATAATCGCTGAATATAATCCCTTTCACTTAGGCCATCTATATCAAATTAACGAAATTAAAAAAAAATATCCAAACTCCACTTTAATTCTAATCACCAATAGCAATTTCACGCAAAGAGGAGATGTTTCAATCATTAATAAATGGGACAAAGCAAAAATCGCTTTAAATAATCAAATTGACTTAGTAGTAGAACTTCCTTTTTTTTATGCAACTCAATCAGCAGACATTTTTGCTAAAGGAGCTCTTGAAACTCTAAATCACCTAAAAATCGATATTTTAGCATTTGGAAGTGAATCAAACGATTTAGAAAAACTAACTACAATTGCAAAAACTCAAATAGAAAATCAAGAATATCAAGAAAAAGTAAAAAACTACCTAAATACTGGAATTAATTACCCAACAGCCCTAAGTAAAGCACTAAACGACATAATTGGATATACAACCAAAGAACCAAATGACCTCTTAGGAATTTCTTATATAAAAGAAATACTTAAGCTAAATTCCTCTATCAAACCTGTCTTAATTAAAAGAATTGGCTCCTACCACGGAGAACAAGAAGAAAACGATATAGCGAGTGCCTCACTAATTAGAAAAAAAATTCAAAACCAAGAAAAAGTAACCCAATATTTACCATCTAACACAGAAAAATATCTCAAAAAAAATCTAACTTTAGAAGACTATTTTCCTTACTTAAAGTATAAAATTATAACAGAAAAAGACTTGTCCATTTATCAAACTGTCGATGAAGGGATCGAAAATAAAATTAAAAAAGTAATTTACACTACAAATACTTGGAAAGAACTCGTTGAATCTTTAAAAACAAAAAGGTACACATACAACAAAATCAATCGTATGCTAATCCATATCTTAACATCTTTTACAAAAGAAGAAGCAAACAACATAAAGATTGATTACATCCGTATTATTGGATTTAACAAAAAGGGAAAAAACTATCTAAACAAAATCAAAAAAGAACTTTCTATTCCTATCATTACAGCATACCAAAAAAATTTCTCAAAAATTCTTGATTTAGAGTACCGCGCTCTATCAATATACTATCTTCCGTTTTCCAAAGAATTAACGCGAAAAGAATATCAAAAAAAACCAATTATAGAAGTCGATGAAATAAATCATTAGCTTCTTTTTTTGAAGAAGTAAGTAAAAATTTGGATAAAATATCAAAAGAATATTTCAAATAAGAAGAAGAATCATATAAATCAACCAAAATAATAAAACACCTAATTCTATCTTCCTTAAAAGAAGCAACATATTTTCCATTTTTTTTACTCAATTTTTTCAATCGAAAAACATATTGATAATAAACAGAATTAGAATATAAATTAAAATAAATACTATCATTTCTAATAGAAATTGTATATTCAGAAACAAAACTAATTAAAAACATGTTTCTTAAAATAATTCTCCTCTTCACCTCATCACATTGATAAAATAAAAAAATAAAATAAATAGCCATATCCATCATAAAATCACATCCTTCTATTAATCCAGTGAAATCTTATTTCTATCTAAAATTTCAAGTAAGATAAACAAAGAATACTGATTTCTATAACATAAGTCAACGTAAAAAAAACAAATGTAACCTATCTAGCTACATTTGATTATACGATTTACATTAGCATGTAAAATTAAAATAAAAATTTTTGAACAATTAGCAAAGCATTACTGCTGTTAATAGCGATATGATATAACAAATAACCAAGTACAATACCAATAACAAAACATACAATCAATATGAAAAGAATCACAGCAATTGACATTGTTTCCTCATTTTCTAACTCATTATCCGTAACTTTTTCTCTTTCGTTTATTACTTTTTCCTTTATCTTTTTACCTTTAATTTTTATCTTTTCCTTCTCTGCTACTTTTTCTGATGCCTTCTTAATTTCAGAAACATTTATCGCCTGAGTAAAAGAAATTCCTTTCCTACGAGGTTTCTTTATCCTTCTAGTTTTTACCTTAAAAGTATTTTCTGACAAATCAACATTATCCATTTCATCACGAACAATTTCTTTATTCCCCAAAATCACATCTTTTTTATTTTCAAAATTATTAAAATTCAACTTCTTACCTTTTAACTTTTCAGCCACTTTTTCCAACTCCTCTTCTACTATAACTCCATTATATCACCAAACATTAAAATTCCAAATATTTTTTCTTGACACTAAGTTAGAAATTTCCACTAATGCCTATACCTACATTCTTCATAATTTATGTTTACTATAAATCATAATTCATTTTCTGACCAATTTTTAAAATAATCTACCCCCAACATAACAATATAAGAAAAAGGAAAATATCAAAATTTTGACCCATATTTTCCCAAACATCCATTTCTTTATCTAATATAAAATATCAAGTCCCCATATTTCTTCTTTTTTAAATTGTTTCTTTATATCTTTATTCATCGCTTAATTTTTGTAAATATTCATATCTTTTCATAGCATTCTTTTTCTGATCTTCTAAAATAACATCTGCCTCTTTTGGATTAACTCTTTTCAAATTCAAATAGCGATTCTCTCCTTCTAGAAAATGATCATACAAAGAAAAGTCAACTTTTTTACTATCCAAATAAAATTTTTCCTTTTCTGGAGAATACCTAAATATAGGAAAATATCCACATTCTGTTGCTAAATGACTATCCACTAAACTATATTCCATTCCCTTTTTTATTCCATGCTCAATACAAGGAGAATAAGCAATAACAAGACTAGGCCCATTATGTTCATCAGCCTCTTTTAAAACACGCAAATATTGTTCCTTATCATAACCAATATTAACACAAGCAACATAACAATTAGGATAACACATTGCCATACGGGCTAAATCTTTTTTATAACTTTGTTTTCCATGAGAAGCAAATTGAGCGACTGCTCCTTTATTACTAGATTTAGAAGCCTGACCACCAGTATTAGAATACACCTCCGTATCCAAAACTAAAATATTAATATTATCATTTCTAGAAATCACATGGTCAATTCCACTATAACCAATATCATAAGCAAAACCATCCCCACCAACAATCCACATACTATTAGGTACAATATAACTCGCATATTGTCTTAACTTTTTATGTTGATCAAAATCAATTTTAGCTAAAACTTCCCGACAAACATCTGCATTATTAAAATTCTCTAACCACTTAGAAAATAATTCTTTATCCTTATTCAAATTTTCTCTCATATATTGGTAAACTTTTCTTCTAGTAACTTCTATCCCTTTATAAATACCAAGACCAAATTCAGCATTATCCTCAAATAAACTATTTGCCCAAGCAACTTTATAAGGAAATGAAGGAACACTAGCCCCATAAATAGAAGAACAACCTGTTGCATTAGCAATCATCAATCTTTCCTGAAAAACTTGCGTTAAATTTTTTAAATAAGCCGTCTCTCCACAGCCAGCACAACTTCCACTAAATTCAAATTTAGGAGCAATAAATCCAGTATTCTTGACATTTAAAATATTTTTCTTAAAACTGCCATTAATATTATTCTCTACTAAATAATCAAAATCATCTTGACTAAATTTATCTCTATCATAAGGAACCATCTCAATTGCTTTGTTTCCCAATTTACCAGAACAAGTTTGATAGCATAATCCACAACCAGTACAATCTTTATAAGATACACCAATAGCGTATTTTACGTCTCTTGGAAAAATAGAGTCAACTGCTTCTACTTCAGTATCATTCTTATCCAATAAAAATGGGCGAATCACGCCATGTGGACAAACAAAAGCACATTGATTACATTGAATACATGAATCCTTCTTCCAACAAGGAACTCTCTCGGCAATATCTCTTTTTTCTCTCCAAGTATTACCACCATCAAAAACACCATTTGCTTTATCAATGAAAGAACTAACAGGCAAACTATCCCCCTTCAAGCGACGAATAATTTCTTCATCAGATAAAGCATCATCATCAAAATAAACCAAATTCTTCCATTTTTTATCAACATTTATTTCTCTTAATTCTGATAAAGCCTTATCCACTACCTTATTATTAGCGTCTACAATAGACTGCCCCTTACTCAAAAATCTTTTCTCATTAGACTCTTTCATAATAGATAAGTATTTTTTCTTAGGAAGTACACCAATAAGTTCAAAAATACAAGCTTCCATACAAGTACTAATTTTATCTCTTAACCCAAGAGTATTCACCAAACCATAAGCATCAATCACATAAAACTGAATATTTTTCTTAGCAAGTAAATACTTCACTTTATTTGGTAAACTACGAATCAAATCATCTTCCGACAAAGAAGTATTAAGAAGTAGTATTCCACCAGACACAATATTATCTAAAACATCATACAAATACATATAATTATCTTTACTAACAACAACGAGCTTAGCATTTTCAACATAATAAGGTTTATGAATTATCTTGTCACTAATACGAATATGGCTTCTAGTAACACCACCACTTTTTTTAGAGTCATATTGAAAATATCCCTGTACATAATTTTTTGTATTATCCCCTAATATCTTAATTAAATCTTTAGAAGTAGAAACCATCCCATCAGAGCCATATCCATAAATTAATAAATTCATTCCCTCTTCTGGTAAACAGAACTTAGAATCAACTTTTAAACTAAGATGCGTAACGTCATCTAAAATACCAACAGTAAAATTATGATGAACCTTTCTACTTCCTAAAAAATCAAAAACAGATTTAATTTGTGCAGGCGTTGTATTTTTAGAAGAAAGACCATATCTTCCTCCAACAACCATAATATTTTTATCACAAAGAACATTTGTAACATCCATATATAAAGGCTCTCCAACACTACCAGCATCTTTTGCCCTATCTAAAACAGCAACTTTCTCTACTGTCTTTGGTAAAACAGATAAGAAATGTTTTGCACTAAATGGACGATACAAATGAACACAAACAACACCATAATTTCCACCACATGCATTCAATTGATCTACAACTTCTCGAATCGTATCCGTAACACTTCCCATCGCCACAAGAGCCATCGTAGCATTCTTACTTCCATAGTAGTTAAATGGTTGATAATCTGTACCATTCATCTCATTAATTCGTTTCATTACATCACAAACAACCAAAACAGCATGATCATAATAAGTATTTCTAGCCTCTGTATGTTGAAAATAAATATCCTCATTCTCAGCAGTCCCTCTTGTAGTTGGATGATTAGAATCCATTGCATTCTCTCTAAAACGAAGAATTGCCTTCTTATCAATCAATTTAGAAATACGACTCTCATCCATCAAACGAACCTTATTAATCTCGTGACTTGTCCTAAAACCATCAAAAAAATGAACAAAAGGCAAACTAGATTCAATTGCTGCTAAATGTGCTACAACTGCCATATGATAGGCTTCCTCAACATTACTAGAAGCAAGCATACAAACACCAGTTCCCTTAACTGCATAAACATCCTGATGATCTCCAAAAATACTAAGTGCATGCGTTGACAAACTTCTAGCTGCAACATGAATAACACCTGGAAGCAACTCACCAGCCATTTTATATAAAGTAGGAATCATTAAAAGAAGACCCTGACTTGCCGTGAAAGTAGTAGCAAACGCTCCACTCTGTAAGGCTCCATGAACAACACCAACAGCCCCAGCCTCTGACTGCATCTCAACAACATCAACAACATTTCCAAAAAAGTTCTTCTTTTCATGAGATGCATATTCATCTATATGCTCTGCCATAGGAGATGCCGGCGTAATCGGATAAATTCCACACACCTCACTAAATAAATAAGCAACTCTACTAACCGCCTCATTGGCATCCATTGTTTTATACTTAACCACATTTATCCCTCTTTTCCAATAATTTCTTAATCTAATTATAATTCAAAACAAAAAACATTACAATAACAACACTTAAACATTTTTCTACATTTATAATACTTATCTAGTCTTCTCTTAAAGTAAAAGAAAAAGAGTTTTAAGTATTTTTTACCCAAATAACTCACCCTTTTTACACCAATTTTACAACGAATCAATTATTTCTACTTTTTTAGAATACAAATATTCTTCTTTTAAAATTGAATAACTAACTAAATCACTTAAATTTCCATTCTTATCATACATTCTTTTCCGAAGAATTCCTTCTTTTTTCAAACCACATTTCTCCATAACCCTACCACTAGCAACATTATCTAAATAATGATCAGCATAAATAGTCTCTATACCAACTTCATCAAATAAAAATGCAATCACTCTTTTAAAACTCTCTGTAGCATAGCCATTTCCCCACCATTTACTACCATAGCAATATCCTACTTCCGCCGTATGATTTTTAATATCAAAATCAATAACACTAATTGCTCCAAACAAAGCATTAGTTTCTTTTAAAACAACTCCCCAACAATAAAAATTATCCTTTTTATATTTTTCTAATACATCTTTAATATATAAAATAGAATCTTCAATATTTTTATGGGTATTCCAAACTAAGTACTTTGATGTATCACTATCACTTCCATAATTATTAAACATATCTTTTGCATCATCTAAAGTAAATTTCCTTAAAATTAAACGTTCTGTCTCTAATTCCTTTGTCCCTAAATTCTTCATCAAATCAACTCCAAAACAAAAATGGACTAAATAACTCTCTCCTCATTATTAAGTTCTTTATCTACCAATAACTCATGAATCTCTTCTTCTTCATTATTTAAATAAACTTCCTCGATCCTATCTACTCGACATCTTTCTGATAATAAAATTGCCTGAACCTTACTAACAGCATGCTCTACTTCATCATTAATCACAACATAATTATATTTAGTAACCTCATTAATTTCTTGATAAGCCCGTCTAAATCTAGATAAAATCTTATCTGCACTATCCGTTCCTCGATTAACTAATCTTTTCCTTAATTCTCTCATACTAGGAGGCATAATAAAAATAAATATGGCATCAGGAATTAATTCCTTAACCTTTAAGGCCCCTTGTATTTCAATTTCTAAAATAACATCAAAACCAGCATTCAACTTCTCTACAATCTTATCTTTAGGTGTTCCATAATAATTCCCATTATAAGTTGCATACTCTAAAAATATTCCCTTTTCTATCCTATCCTCAAATTCTTCCTTAGAAACAAAATAATAACTAACATCAGGAATATCTCCTTTTCTCATCTCACGACTAGTCATAGAAATCGATAGCCATACCCCTTCAACACTAGACAATAAACTCTTAATAATTGTTCCCTTACCAGCACCACTAGGACCACTAATTACAATTAAATTACCCTTCTTTCTTGTCTTTAAAATATTACTCATCACATTCCTCCTCAAATATTTCATTTAATATAGCACAAAATTAACTATTAATCAACTCAATTACAAAAAAGAAGAATTAGATAACAATTCTTCTTTAAATTCTTAATTTTTAGGTACTAACTTTTCCTTACCACCCATATAAGGTCTTAATACTTCTGGAATTAATACACTACCATCCTCTTGTAAATTATTTTCTAAAAATGCAATCAACATTCTCGGAGGAGCAATAACCGTATTATTCAAAGTATGAGCAAATTCTTTTTCTCCATTTTCTTTTTTATATCGAATTCCTAAACGTCTAGCCTGAGCATCCGTCAAATTAGAACAAGAACATACCTCAAAATATTTCTTTTGTCTAGGACTCCAAGCCTCAATATCACAAGAACGATATTTTAAATCAGCTAAATCTCCAGAGCAACAAACTAACTTTCGAACAGGAATATCTAAACTACGGAACAAAAGAACTGAATAATTCCACATCTTATCATACCACTTCTCACTATCTTCTGGACGACAAATAACAACCATTTCTTGTTTCTCAAATTGATGAATTCGATAAACACCTCTTTCCTCAATTCCATGAGCACCAACTTCTTTTCTAAAACAAGGAGAATAAGAAGTCATCGTAATAGGTAAATCACTTTCTTTCAATAATTGGTCCTTAAATTTTGCAATCATCGAATGCTCACTTGTACCAATCAAATATAAATCTTCCCCTTCAATTTTATACATCATAGCATCCTTCTCTTCAAAAGACATTACCCCATCTACAGCGTCCCCATGAATCATATAAGGAGGAATACAATAAGTAAATCCCTTATCAATCATAAAATCCCTAGCATAAGAAAGTACAGCAGAATGAAGTCTAGCAATATCCCCCATCAAATAATAAAAACCAGCACCACTAACACGACCAGCAGCCTCTTTATCTAAACCATTAAAACTTGCCATAATATCAGAGTGATACGGAATCTCATAATCAGGAACAACCGGCTCTCCAAATCTTTTCTCCTCAACATTCTTACTATCATCTTCCCCAATAGGAACATCAGATGCAATCATATTAGGAATCATCATCATCTTTTCTTTCAAAAGAATAGATAACTTTTCTTCTTCCTTCTCTATATCCACCAATTTCTCATTAATCTGAACAACTTCTTCTTTCTTAGCGTTAGCATCATCTACACGTTTTTCCCGAAATAAAACACCAATCTCATCACTAACCGTATTTCTAGTCTGACGAAGAGTATCTCCCTCTGCCTTTAACTCACGTACTCTCTTATCCAAATCAATTACCTCATCCACTAAAGGCAATTTTTTATCTTGAAACTTCTTTTTAATATTTTCCTTAACTTTATCAGGATTTTCTCTTACAAATTTAATATCTAACATAAATTTCACCTCATAAATCTCATTATACACTAATTAATAAAATAAAGTCTATCTTTTTTTCTGATTTGATAAAAATACTTAAATCGACTATCACTTATGACATTTCTTTTTACTAAATAAAGACTTATTTATTTCATAAAAAAGTATCCCAATATTAGATAAAACTACTAAAAAATCAGTAATCATCCCTGTATATGATAAAACACAAAAATCATAAATCACCCACAAAGAATAAGAAACAATACTACCAAATAAAACAACTCTCTTTCCATAAGTTAAACTACATCCATCAATTAAAGTAGAAAAAATAGGTAACAAATCAAAAAGATTATGATAACTAAGCATCCCTATCCCTATAACAAATGGAATACTACCAAAAAATAGATATTTATCTTTATCCGTCTTATAATATAAATAATCTCTAATTTCTTACAACAAACAAATAAATACCCCGCTATAAGCGCCAAGCAAATAATAATGAAGAATAAAGAAAGAAGTAGCAATAATCTGAAAAACTAAAATCTTATTCGTGTTTTTACGATAATAACTAAAAAGAATAAACAACCAAGCAACAATATCAAGTCCCTGTACAAATAAAAAATAATAATCCATAAAAACGACCTACCTTATTTTTATCTTACCATAAAATAAAAAGATTAGATATCATTTTTACTTGCATTATAACAAAAACCATATTAGAATAAAATTAAAGTAAAGATAGAAACGAGGGATAACATGTTTAATCAAGCAATAAAAAACATAAAAGACAAATACAATACCATCAAACAAGAAAATGATACCCTAGATAATCTTCTAAATACCACAACAACATTTCAAAATTTATATAAAATTCCTATCCAAAAAGATAATAATTTAGAACAAAAAATAAACTTTATTCAAAATAATTGTCCTGACATCAACGAAGAAAAAGCAAAACTTATCAGCAATATTATCCCTATTCAAGAAACATATTTAGAAGTATTTTACGCCAAAGAAATAAAAAGTAACAAAGAATACTTTATTATTCCAACAGACAGTTATTTATGGATAATTTCCACAAACGAATACGGTGCATTTGACTATTCCAAATTAAACGCAACAGTTATAAAAAATAATCTCATGAGCAAAATCATTCTCACAATGAATATTCTTCTAGAAATAAATGGATCATCTGATAAAATAGATACACTAATTAACATCCTAAATAGCCAAGAATTTCGCAATAAAATTATTCAAGAAAAAACAAAATACTTATTAGGAATCACCCCTATTTACCAAAAAATTAACAAACTAAATGCTGGACTATCCATTGATAAAGATAATACATTAGTCTTTCATAACAAAGAAGAATCACTAAAGTGCAGTCCAAAAGAACTTATTAATTATGAAATTCTTCTAGATAATCAAGTATATTTTTCTAAAAACAGCTCTACTAAAACAACAATGACTTCTTTTAACATTTCCTGTTATCAAATTACAATTCGAATTACTACCCCAAGTACAGTATTTATTCTTCCTATATTAGAGCAAAACTCCTTTGGAACAAAATATACAAACCATGATTCCAAATTTACATATAGTATTAACTTTGCTAAAGAAATTATCGCTAAATTACAAACTTTAACCAACCAAACCAGCTAAAAAAAGCAGTCACCTGCTTTTTTATTAATAATGACCAATTACTTTTGAGGGAACTGACGTTGTAACATTAATTGCTTGAAGGCCTTTTGGCGTTTCAATCAAATCAAAATTTACAAGTTGTCCCTCTGATAAAGTTTTATATCCATCCTGCTTAATAGCTGAATAATGAACAAAAATATCTTCACCAGTAGCGTGATCAATAAAACCATATCCCTTTTCATTATTAAACCATTTTACTCTACCATTCATATCTACACCTCTCTTCTCTTACTTCTATACTAATATTATAAATAAAGTTCTCTCCTATTACTAGACCTATCAAATCTACAATATCCGACAAATAAATCATACTAATAATATAATATTGGCATATTTTCATTATATTCTAATAAAATAATCATAAAAAAAAGATAAGAAAATTACCCCTTTCCCTATCCCCAAAGCACTTTTGATAACCAAAGGAAAACAAAAAATGTGCGTTATCTCTAACCCACATTAATAACACCTAATGATGCTTAACCATATTAGATTGAAGACTTTTCTCTTTAAATTTCTTCACAATAGGTACACAATTCAAATAAAATGATTGTTTGTTCATCGGACGGTGATAAAGAACATCTCCCTCTTCATTTGTACCAATAATCTCACCATTCAAAACTTTTATTTCAACTTTTCTATTATCACTCAAAAATTCTTTATATTTTTCATCACCACTAGCTAGTCCTTTCAAAAAGTTGACCTTATCATTACCATAATCAAAACTTACATCCAAATAACTTGATTCTATAAGAGCCATATCCATCTTAAAATCATATCTCTCCATTAACAAAAAGTTATTACTTAATGTTATTTTATTAAGCATCTCCTTATCACTTTGATTATTAAACAAAATCAATTCTAAAGAATTATCAAAAGTTACTGGATAAATAGAATCAAATCCATCAAAATAATATCTTTCTTTATTCTTCTTTTCCTGTAATTTTCTTATATTTCTCCTCTATGATCATATCAAATTTTTTTCACAAGTCAATACCAAGAATGAAAAAATAGACTATTAACTAGTCTACATTTACATTTAATATATCTAATATTCTAGTCAAATCTACTCTCGATTCAAAAAATATCTCAATCTTTTTATTATCCACTTTTACTTTTGTACCTAAAATATCTCTTAATTCTTCTTCAATATACTGATATTCATTAATTCTTGGTTGTCGATTAATAGGTACCCTCTTTTCAACCTTTTCCTGACTAGAAATATCTTCCAAATCACGAACACTAATATTATTTTGAACAACTTTTTTTGCTAATTCTTCAACCTTTTTATTATCTTCCATCTTACTAAGTACTCTAGCATGTCCCATTGAAATTTGATTTTCCCGAACCATATCCTGCACATCATTTGGTAATTTCAATAATCCTAAAGTATTAGTAACATGACTTCTACTCTTTCCAATCTTAGCCGCCAAATCTTCCTGACGAATATGAAGACTATCAATAATTCCTTTATAAGCCCAAGCAAGTTCAATTGAAGAAAGATTTTCTCTTTGAATATTTTCCAATAAAGCAATCTCTCTCATCTCTTCATCTGAAAAATCTTTAACAATAGCTGGAATTGTCTCCATTCCCGCCAATTTAGAAGCACGAAGTCTTCTCTCACCTGCCACCAAGTCGTAACCCTTAATACTCTTCTTTACAATAATAGGTTGAAATACACCATAATTACGAATAGAAGTAGCAAGTTCATCCAAAGCCTCTTTATCAAAATGTTTTCTTGGCTGATATGGATTAGTCCGAATATCTGATAACGGAATTTGAATAATATCCGTCTCCTTAGCATTCTCCATAATATTATCTTCAAATGTATCAAAATCTAAAACTTCACTACTAAATAACTGCTCTAGCCCTCTACCCAACGCTTTCTTTTTCTGTTCCATTCTTTTCAATGACCTCCTTAGCCAAATTCAAATACGCCAAAGTACCCCTACTTCTAGGCTCATATTCCAATATTGGTTTACCATGAGATGGAGCCTCTGCTAAACGAATTAACCTTGGTATAATAGTATCATATACCCTTTCTTTAAAAAATCCTTTAATACTATCTACAACCTCAAGCCCCAAATTAGTATTAGTCGTTAACATCGTAAGTAAAACACCTTCAATATCTAAATTAGGATTAACTTTTTTCTGAGCAAGCATAATCGTATTAATCAACTGCATAATTCCTTCCAATGCAAAATACTCACATTGAACAGGAATTAATACACTATCAGCCGCTCCCAAAGCATTTGTCGTTAAAATTCCAAGAGAAGGTGGGCAATCAATTAAAATAAAATCAAACTTATCACGAACCTTATTTAATTCTTCCTTTAACCGTAAAACTCGATTAAATTTTAAACCTTCTGCATGATATTTCTTCTCCATCTCAATAAGTTCCATGTCAACACCCGCTAAATTCAAATATGCCGGCAATAAATAAAGATTTTTACTTTTCGTTTTAATAATAGATTTTTCAATGGAAGATTTCATCACAAGAACCTCATAAATACTACTATTAATCCCCCCCTTATCAACACCAACACCAGTTGTAGCATTTCCTTGAGGGTCTAAATCAACTAAAAGTACCTTTTTATTCAAAACGCCCAAAGAAGCGGATAGATTAATACTCGTTGTAGTCTTCCCAACTCCACCTTTTTGATTAACAATTGCAATAATCTTTCCCATTTATACTCACCTTTATTTCCTACAAGATACATTGTATCAAAAATTCTTCTAAAAATAAAGAAAAAAAACGACAAAAAAATGACATTTAGAAAAAACTAAACATCATTTTAACGAATTCCTGCCCAAAGAGAATAAAGAAAGCTTCTTTTCTTTGTCTTTATATGAGGAGCACTTTCCTTCAGATAAGAATCATTCAAAGAATCCGCTTTCAAATATTGCTTGTCACCTTTATCTTCAAAACAATGATTCATTAAATACATCGTCTCATATTCACTATTATTTTGCCGAATATAATCAAGTATTCGACTATCAGCATACTTTCTTAAAAATTCATCAACAGTAACTCCCGAAGGAAGCAACGTATTATAATTAAATTGTTTTCCCAAGCCAAAAGAACATCTTTCATCCATAAAAACAATCGGCTGCAAAACATCAATGTTCCATTCGTCATCTATATCCATACCCTCACAACTAAGCGCACTAGTAAAATTAATAATTTCATTAGCTGACAAAACTCTTTTACAAAGTAATAAACTAGATATCACCGAAGCAAAAGATATCGGGTCATATTGTTCCATTTTTTTAAATTCACCTCGTAAAAATAATTATAGTAACAATTTATTCTTTTGTCAATCAAATTTTTAATTTACCAAATCCACTAATATCATATGAAAAAAAATACTAAATTGCACCAAACTACCTAACAAAAGAAACATACAAATAAGTATTTTATTTTTACTTTTTTAATAACCTATTCCCTCCAAAAGGTAATCGCTGTAAAGTTTTTGCATTTTTTTGTTTTTCAGATAAACCATCAGAATATTTTTTCAAATTATTACTATCCATTGTATATAAGTACCCATCATCCGAACAACAAATACAATTAAAATTACCTTTAGACATATCACAAATAACTCTATTCAAATGATAAATATCTATGTATCCTCTACTATCTTCATAGACAATTGTTTGATATCCAAAAATAACCTCACCATCAACAATAACCATATCACCTATATTTCCAATACTCCATGGCACCCAAACTTCTACTTCACAAGTATATAATCTATCAATATCATATTTTTTAAACATAACTTATCTTCCTATCTTTCTAATAGAGCGTTGAAAATATAATACAATACCCTGAAAAGGAAAGCAAGAAAAATTTACTTATCAAAACAACTTTGTTATAATATAGAAAAAAGAAGGTGCATCATGATTCATATTGAAAAATTTATTCCAAATGAAGAAGAAAATATTGTTGTAGGATGTTCAGCTGGACCAGACTCCATGGCTCTTCTTCACTATCTAATACATAATAGAAAAAACAAAATCATTTGTTGTCACATTAACCATAACGTTAGAAAAGAAAGCAAAGAAGAAGAAAAATACTTAAAAAATTACTGTCAAAAACAGAATATTCCTTTTGAAGTATACAAAATAGAAAAATATCAAGAAAAGAATTTTGAAAATGAAGCAAGAATTAAAAGATACAATTTTTATGAACAAACACTAAAAAAATATAACAGTCACTATCTCTTTTTGGCTCACCATGGAGATGATTTAATCGAAACTATTATCATGAAAATAAATCGAGGTTCTAATCTAGAAGGATATGCTGGTATTAAAGAGATTTCCAAGCAAAAAGACTACACTATTATCCGTCCTTTTCTATCTTATACCAAAGAAGATTTATTAGACTATGATGAAAGAAATAATATTGAATATTTTATCGATAAAACTAATCTAGACACCACTTATACAAGAAACAGAATTCGTGCCAATATTTTACCTGTTTTAAAGAAAGAAAATAAAGATATCCATAAACAATTCTTAAAATATTCAAAAGTCTTACTGGAATATAATACTTATATAGAGGAAGTCATTAAAGAAATAGAAAACAATATCTATAAAGATAACGTACTAGATTTAAATCTATTCAAAAAAGAAAAAACATTCATTCAAAAAAATATCCTCTATCATATTCTAAATAATACTTATCAAAACATTCCTAATATTATTACAGATAATCATATTAACAATATCTTAAAAATTATTAATTCTCCTACCCCTAACCTATCCATAGATTTACCAAAAAATAAACAAGCAAGAAAAACCTATAATAAATTAATCATCAAAGAAAAAGAAAAGAATCCTCCCCTTAGCTATAAAGTTTCCTTACAAGAAGAAAATATCTTTGGAAGTATTCTCATCAAAAAAATAAATAAAACTTCTGAAAACGGTAATGATATTTGTAGATTAAACACAAAAAACATCACACTTCCCTTATATTTCAGAAACAAATTACCTGGAGATAAAATTTCCCTTTATAACAGTCCTGGAACAAAAAAAGTAAGCGATATTTTCATCGATAAAAAAGTTTCCAAAGAAAAAAGAGAAACCTATCCCATTTTAGTTGATGCAAATGACCAAATAATTTGGATACCAAATCTAAAAAAGTCTAAATTTAATAGCAATTCCGAAGAGTTTTATGATATAATACTAAAGTACTGTGAAAAGGAGGAAAAGAATGAACAATAAAACAGTAAAAAAAGGATTATTTCCCTATGTATTTCTCTTCTGTTTTATCATAGTATGTTTACTAATATTTCAAAACTTTAATACCACTGTAAACAATTTTACCTATGATGAATTCATAAAAGAATTAGATAGTAATGAAATTAAAGAACTAAATATCGTTCCAAAAACAAGAAGTGAAACATATGAAATAACAGGAAAATTAAAAGATTATGATGAAAATGAAACATTTACTTTAACTTTACCAAAATCAGACGAATTCATCTCTAAAATAACAGATGCTGCTGATAAAAATAAATTTACTCTAAATGTTGAAAAAGACCCTGAATCTTCAGAATGGCTAGCCGTATTAACAGAAATTATTCCACTAGCAATCCTAGTAGGAGCAACATTCTGGCTATTCACAAGACAAATCGGAGGCAACAACAAATCAATGGACTTCGGAAAATCTCGTGCCAAATTACTAGAAGAAGGAACCAAAACCAACTTCAAAGATGTAGCCGGATTAACAGAAGAAAAAGAAGAAGTAAAAGAATTAATTGACTTCTTAAAAAATCCAAAGAAATTCCAAGCTATGGGAGCAAGAATACCAAAAGGAGTACTTTTAGTAGGTCCTCCTGGTACTGGTAAAACCTTACTTGCCAGAGCCGTTGCTGGAGAAGCAAAAGTACCATTCTATTATATTAGTGGTTCTGACTTCGTAGAATTATTCGTAGGAATTGGAGCATCTCGTGTAAGAGATATGTTCAAACAAGCAAAAATGAACGCCCCATGTTTAATCTTCATCGATGAAATTGATGCCGTTGGCCGTCAAAGAGGAACAGGACTTGGTGGAGGACATGACGAAAGAGAACAAACCCTAAACCAATTATTAACAGAAATGGATGGATTTGGACCTCATGAAGGAATCATCGTAATTGCCGCTACTAACCGTCCAGATGTATTGGACCCAGCCCTACTTAGACCAGGAAGATTTGACCGTCAAGTAACCGTTGGATTACCTGATAAAAATGCTCGTTTAGAAATTTTAAAAGTACACGCTAAAAATAAAACATTAGATAAAAATATTACTCTAGAATATCTTGCGAAAAGAACACCAGGATTCAGTGGAGCTGACCTAGAAAACTTATTAAATGAAGCAGCCCTACTTACCGTAAGAAGAGGAAAAAAAGCAATTACCATGAGTGAAATTGACGAAGCAACCGACCGTGTTATCATGGGACCAGCTAAAGTAACAAAGAAATATACAGACAAAGAAAAGAAATTAGTTGCTTACCATGAAGCAGGACACGCTGTTGTTGGTCTGAAACTAGAAGGTGCTAATGATGTTCAAAAAATAACCATCATTCCAAGAGGTCAAGCTGGTGGATATACAATGATGACACCAAAAGAAGAAACCTTCACAAGCACAAAACAAGAACTATTAGAATCAATCTCAGGCTTATTAGGTGGACGTGTTGCTGAAGAAATCGAATTCGGAGAAATCACCACTGGTGCCCACGACGACTTCAAAAAAGCAACCAAAATTGCAAGAAGCATGGTAACAGAATATGGAATGAGTAAATTAGGACCAATGATGTTAGAAGAGCCATCAGGAAATACTTTCCTAGGAAGAGATTACACAAAAAATAGAAATGTATCTGACATCGTTGCCCATGAAATAGATGAAGAAATGCGTAGCATTATCAACGAATGTTACGAAAAAACAAAGAAAATCTTAAAAGAAAATAAAAATTTATTAGACTTAATTGCAAACACTCTATTAGAAGAAGAAACCATTACCAAAGAACAAATTGACTCTTTAGTAAAAACAGGACATCTTCCAAATGAAGAAAATAAAGAAGAAGAAAAAAATACTGATGAAGATTCTTCTAAAGAAACAAAATCTAATAAAGAACAGAAAACTGATAAGGAATAACACCTTACCAGTTTTTTTACTCTTTAATCCTTAAAATTAACTCCCCTTCTTTAGAATACATATACTTCTCACGAACATACCTAGCAATATAATCAGGATCAGACAGCCGTTTAATATCAGCCTGTATTGTCTCTTCCTCATCAAATAATTTGCTTTTCTCTTGATTTAATTTCCTTTCTTCCATCTTCATCTCATGAATACGCCCTAAATCAAGAAAAAAAGTATACCCCAAAGTAGCAATAATAGCACCAAAAAAAAGAATAATAATAAACATTCTTCCCTTTGTCTTAACAGTATATTTTCTTCTTTTCTTCATACTTATCACCTACTTATCTTAAAATGATTATAGCACATTCACACTTTCTTTACAATTTTTTTATAAACCACTTTACACAAAATATACCCCAAAATAATACATAAAAAGAAATAAAAATGAATATAACCATAATTAATTCTCATTAAAATCAAAAAATACAACAAAGTATGAAACATTACAAACAAAAAAGAACAAATGACTTTTATCATAATATTAGAAGAATATAAAAATCTAGAATTTAACTCTAACAACAAATAAAAAAATATCCCATAACAAAAAGAAACCACCAAAGAAATAATTTGCACCTTTAAAACCATTACTTAAATAACTTAGAAAGAAAACTTTCCTCTGATTTCTTTTTGTTATCACCAGCCGTATAATTAATACTATCAACAGTTCCCTTAATTGTAACATTTCCTTGATAAGTATCCAACTTTATAATCTCTAATCCATTTCCCTTAATCGTTAAAAAACCTAAAGTAGTATCCATTAAAAATTCTTCCTTATCAAAACTCTCAATCTTCTTTACCCCTGTAACCAAAACATTCTTTCTCTCAGCAATAGATATTCCATGATTAAAACTACTACTTTCCATTTCTTTTACCTTGTCCATAAATGTCCCTCCTAATAAGATATATGCAATATTATCTTTATTCATGAATAAATCAAAGAAAAAATATAAAATTACATCTATCAGGCATAAAAAAAGAAACTAATTATATATCAATAGTTTCATAAAATTCTTATTCAGCGTTATTGTAAGCTTCAATAATAGCATCTTCAAACATTTTACGTGTTTCCTTATTAATAGGATGTGCTATATCAGTATGCTCACCAGTAGCAGTAGTCTTACTAGGCATTGCAATGAATAAACCATTATCGCCATCTATAACTCTAATACCCTTAACAACAAAACAATCATCAAGAGTAACAACTGCGATTCCTTTCATACGAGAATTTTCTTTTTCAATCTTGTGTACAGTAACTGAAGTAATCTTCATTATGTATCAACTCTCCTTCTAGAAATGTTACTTTCTAACTACATTTTATAAAAGTAAAATAAAATTGTCAATATTTTTTGGTTATCTTTACCATTATTTTACGATTTAAAAGAAATTTTTACAGTTTCTGTCAAAACATCATGATAACTAAAACTTCTTTTTCCTCCATCATCTAAAACAATAAAAATATTATGATATACCTCCACTACCTTTCCGTGATACTCTAAAATACGATTTCTTCCCTCATTATGAATAACGGAAATCTCATTACCCATATGACTGGTTATATTATCACGAATTGCATCAATTGTCATATATTCCCCCTATTCTCTAGGATAACCCACATACATTGTACCCTTAGTAATAATACCTCCCATTCCATCAGCTCCATATTTCGTCTTCTCCAAAATATGAATCAAATCAATATTATTATTTTTATCCGATAAAGCCAAAGAACTCGCAACAATAGCAGGATCTAGAGCATGAATATTAATTCTTTTAGGACTAGAAGCAAAATTAGCTCCAGCCTTAATCAATTCCTCATAATTAGATTGACATGCCCCTGCTATAATCAGTAGTTTCTCATGAGACTTCTCATATTTTCTCGCCTCATGAATCGCCTCCACAAAATTTGTTGTATTCTTATAACTTCCACTTACTCTTTCCCTTTTATACATAGAATCATGACCAGTAATCACCACAATATCAGGATTATATTTTTCCAAAAAAGAAACAATCTTTGAAGATAATTCCCCTTCTGAACAAAACACTCCATATGCTTTAATACGATTCCTTTTATAAAAATTCATACACTTAGACAAAAATTCCGAATCCCCATCAATATGAAGCACTTTTCCAGGAAGATAAAAGTATTCATGACGGTCAAGAGATTTATACTCACTAAAATCACTCCCAAAATCATCATCAATTTCCTTATCATACAAAACTAAATCTTGAATAGGACTATCCGCTGATAAACGAATACAAGTACCATACAAAAAACAATTATTCCCCTCAATTCCAACAACCTTAAAAACAATATCATTCCCATACGATTTTCTCGTAACAAAATCCCCTACTCTAATCATAAAACCACCCATCTAACTATATGAATAATAATAAAAAAAAGAACAATAATAAACAAAAAATACTTATCTTTACTAAAACTTCTTTAACAGTCATCAAAGTAAAAATAAGTATTTTATTTCAAAACTAACGCATTTGCCATTTCAACAAAAACCTCTAAAGACAAAGCCTCTGCTCTTACTCCTAAATCAAAACCATGCTTCAAAAGCACACTTTCAACAATCTTTAAATCATAACTTTTCAAATTATTACGAATTGTTTTCCTCTTATAAGAAAAACTATCCCTAACTAATTTTTTAAATAAAGAAATATCTAGTACCTTCTCTCTTTCTTTCTTTAATTCAAAACAAACGACTGCACTATCAACATTAGGCTTTGGCATAAAGCAATTCCTACTAACATCAAATAGTTTTTTAATATCATAATAATAATTCAAAAATACCGTTAAAGAACCATAATCACGACTCCCAATAGAAGCAGATAATCTAGATGCCACCTCTTTTTGAACCATAACCACCATTTTATCTGGAAGAATATCATTATCAATAAATTTCATAATAATAGGTGTTGTAATATAGTAAGGAAGATTTGCTACTACATAAATCTTAGAATAACTATACTTTACAATATCTTCCTTTAAATTACTTTTTAAAAAGTCTCCAATAAGAATAGAATAATTATTATTCTCCTTTAAAAGTTCATTCAAATTTTCTTCTAACCTACTATCTGCTTCATATAACAAAGCATGCCCACATAAAGGAACAGTATACCTAGTAATCGCTCCTCCACCAGGCCCAATCTCAATTAATAAAGTATCTTTATCAAGATTAGCACTATCCACAATCTTGTGGATAACATTATTATCCTGAAGAAAGTTTTGTCCTAAAGATTTCTTAAACTTAAAATCACTCATTAAATCACCAAATTTCTTTAACTATTATACCAAAAATAAAAAAAAATAGAAAGTACATAACATACTTTCCATCTACTAAGAAATTATATCAAACTCCTAGTAATGACCTTTTTGTTGGAAAAACAACCAAGCTGCTGAAGGAGTGCCATATCTTCCACTAATATAACTTAGTCCCCAACGAATTTGAGTTTCACCATTAGTCTCCCAATCACTTCCAGCACTAGCCATCTTGCTACCTGGATAAGCTTGTGGAATACCGTAAGCCCCCAAAGCATTTTTAGCAGTAACTCTCCAACCGGACTCAGCATTCCATAAAGCAACAAGGGAAATAAAATCAGATTCAGTCCAACCATAAGAATTAATAACTAAATCATGAGCATAGGCTTGTAACACCTCAACACTTGTATTACTCGCTGCTGCCGCCCTTCTAGCTGCTTCTTCTTCCTGTGCTTTTTTAGCAGCAGCCTCTTCTTGAGCCCTACGTGCAGCTTCTTCTTGAGCCACTCTAGCCGCCTCGGCTTCTTCTGCTTTTCTTTTTTCTTCTTCTGCAATTCTTTGTTGTTCAGATTTTAATTCTTCTTCTTTTTTAGCATCCTCTTCAGCCTTATTAACATTTACTGCATGGTCTACTTCAAAAAGTTCAGAAACAGCATCAGCCATCTTATCTAAATTATTATTTTCTACCACTACAACTCTATTATCTTCAGTTTTATTTGAAAATAACATAAACAAAAATAGACCCCCAACTATCAATTGTGTAGACACAATTAATACATTAGATACTATTTTCTTCATTAAATCACCTCTTATTTTATTTCTCAGGCAATTATAATTTTATCATAATTTAAGTTGTTTGTCAAACAAGAGAAAAACATTACGGGTTGTAACATCACTGGCATCCTTATAATCAATACCTTTAACTTCACAAATTTTCTTCAAGATAACTGAAACATTACAAGGTTCATTTCTCTTCCCACGATATGGTTCAGGAGATAGATAAGGGGCATCTGTTTCCAATACAATATATTCCAAAGGAATATTCTTTATGACATCAAGAATTTTACTTGCATTCTTAAACGTACTAACGCCTCCAATCCCAAGTAAAAAACCAATTTTTACAAATTCTTTAGCCATCTCTACACTACCACTATAGCAATGCATAATCCCCTTTACATTTGTCTCTTTTAAAATATTATACGTCTCCGTAATACAATCTCTACTGTGAATAATAACAGGTTTATTATGTTTCTTAGCAATATCTAGTTGTTTCTTAAATAATTCCTTTTGAAGTTCTTTATCACATTCATAATGATAATCTAGACCAATCTCACCAACAGCAAGAATCTTATCATCATCAATATGCTCCTCAATAAACCTCAAATTATCCTCTGTATAATCATTAATCTCCTCTGGCTGTACTCCCAGAGCACCATAAACAATATCATATCTTTTAACAAGTTTTAATACCTCTTCATTATCATGACGATTCGTTCCATTTACAATAATCATATCAACACCATGATAAATACAATTTTCAATAACAGAATCAATATCATCAAAATATTTCCTAAAAATATGACAATGTGTATCCACCAACATCAACAAAACCTCCTACTTTCTACGAATCATTAAAAATCGAAAAAAATAATACAACAACACAAAAAAATAAATAACATCAATTAAATTTCTGTCTACAACAACATAAAGTCCAACTAATACCAATGTTACTACAAAAAATATCATAATTATGTTTTCTTGATTTTTAATTTTATTAAGCATCCTCTTTCGTTCCTTTCCTAAACTACTAACTGCTTAACTTCCACATCAATCATAGCAAACCATTTCCCTATTGTAAATAAAAGAAAAGTGTTTCATAAAAATTTACACATTTATTTTGTAAATCTACAATAACACTTTTCAAAAGAAATATTTGTCGAATAATTGTTATAATTCAAAAATACTGATAAAGAATAAAATTACTCTATCAGTATTTTCACTAAATTATTCCGCTATTTTACACAATTTTTTTTGATTAGAATATCCAATAAAGCCCAATACTATCATAGGAGTAACAAAAATAGCATAAACAAGAAACAAAAATGCACCAACGCAATATAAAATTGCCGCTACTAATGCTGCCCAAGACTTTTTCAAAAAGAAACCTAACCATGAAAAAATAGCACCTAATCCTAACATAAACATATGTGGGGAAACAAGGGCTGTTGCTAACGCACCACCCAAAGCCTCGCTAGAATCTTTAGAAGAAATTGTACCTCCAAAATATATAATTAGATAAATTACATAACAAGATACTAAAATAGATGAAACAAATAAAACTTTACTTCTATTTTTGAACAAAACACTCACTCCTTACCATTCTAATTTAAAAATACAATCTGATTTTGAGTAAAAAATATTATCATAATAATCTAATTCCAAATAGTTACTATCGTTATTTAAAGCATACGCAACACTTCCAGAACTCTTCCTTCCTTTTCCAATAGAATCAGAATAAGTAACCGATACAGGATAAGTTTCCAATGAATTATTATCTTTATCATAAACCTTAAAATTAAGACTACTTATATTTAAATCATCTTCCATAGAAATATTTTCATACTCATAAGAAATCAAAACAACCCTATTAGCAATTACATCAGAAAATTCATTTCTATCATTAGTTTCACTAACAGAAGTAATTATCAAACGATATTCTTCACCAGAAGAATTTTTTAAATAAACATCTTCATTTAAATTATACACCTTTTTTGATTCTTCCTCTTTAGAGGTTGTATTTGAATTTCCAGATGGTTTATTACTAGTAGTAACATCACTATCACAACCAGTCATTCCCAGCAAAACCACTACTACTAACACAAAATTTAATAAATGTTTCATAATTCTACTCCTTTCTACAATAATGATAGCATACATTTTTATCATTGTAAATGATAAAATATCATTTTTAATATATGGATAATTATTTTTTATAATGGGAAAATATTATTAGAGGTGATAAGATGCCTATCAAAGAAGAAGAATTATTCAATATTATTGGAAAAAATGTTAAATACTATCGACAAAAATATAGTCTAGAAAAAGAAAAAATGACTCAAGAACAATTAGCCGAAAAATTAAACGTTTCTACTGCCCTAATCGGAAATTTAGAAAGCAATAAAATCAATCAAGGGATTAGTGTTATTAATTTATATAGATTAAGTCAAGTCTTAAACGTACCAATTGACAACTTCTTCAAATTACCACCAAATTACAAAAAGAATGATAAATGACGAAAAATAATCATCACTTATCATTCTTTATTTTTTTACCTCAATTCTTTGAAATAATACTTGAGCCTCTCCCACATGACTACAACTTTCATAATAACCAAATTTATCTAATGTATCATAAGTAGTCTTATTCGTATTTAATTGACGAAATATTTTATCTGCTGTATCTGGCATAAATGGTTGAAGTAAAACTGTACCAAATCGAATAGATTCAACCAAATTATATAAAACCGTTGAAAGTCTCTCTCTCTTCGATTCATCCTTCGCTAATACCCAAGGCATAGTCTCATCAATATATTTATTACATCTCCTAAAAATATCAAATATACTATCCAAACTATCAGCAATTCTCAAATCATCCATCTTACTATCAACAATATTTTTTGTACTTAAAACCAAATTCTTTAACTCTAAGTCTAATTCTTCCGAAGTATTTTTATCCACTACCACTCCATCAAAATACTTATTAATCATCCCAATTGTACGATTTACTAAATTACCAAGAACATTCGCCAAATTACTATTAATACTCTCCACCAACAACTCATTTGTAAAAGTACCATCACTTGCAAAAGGCATCTCATGAATTAAATAATACCGAACAGCATCCACCCCATACTTTTCTACTAAATCATCAGCATAAACGATATTTCCCTTACTCTTACTCATCTTATCATTCCCAAATAAAAGCCACGGATGGCCAAATATCCTCTTCGGAAGAGGTAAAGAAAGCGCATGCAACATAATAGGCCAATAAATTGTATGAAATCTTAAAATATCTTTTCCAATCAAATGAATATCACAAGGCCAATACTTTTTAAACTTATCCCCACACTCTCCATCAGGATGATACCCTAAAAAAGTAATATAATTAGATAACGCATCAATCCAAACATAAACAACATGTCCCTCATCAAACGTAACAGGAATTCCCCATTTAAAACTAGTCCTCGAAACACACAAATCTTGAAGTCCAGGTTTTATAAAAGTATTCATAATTTCATTTTTACGCGCTTCTGGCTCAATAAACCCAGGATGAGTCTCAATATATTCTTCTAACCACTTAGAGTACTTACTCATCTTAAAGAAATAAGCTTCTTCCTTCGCTTCCTTCACATCGCGACCACAATCAGGACATTTTCCATCTACTAATTGACTCTCTGTCCAAAAAGATTCACAAGGTGTACAATATAACCCACTATACTCTCCCTTATAAATATCTCCCTGCTCATAAAATTTCTTAAATATCTCCTGAACAGTCTTTTCATGATTAACATCAGTTGTCCGAACAAAACAATCATAACTAGTATTCATTACATCCCAAATATTCTTAATCTCTGCAGCAATATTATCCACATATTCCTGTGGAGTAACACCAGCTTCTTTAGCCTTTATCTCAATCTTTTCTCCATGTTCATCTGTCCCAGTCTGAAAATAAACATCATATCCCTGCAATCTCTTATATCTTGCAATCGCATCAGCCAAAACAACTTCATATGTATTTCCAATATGAGGTTTAGCACTCGTATAAGCAATTGCCGTACTAATATAAAACTTTTTATCCATCATTCCATCTCCTTATTCATACTCTTCATAAACAATAAAATAATTTATTATTATAATTAAAATACTTAAAAAATCATTTCCAATAATAAATCATTATCTTCTAAACATCAAATTCTTTTTAATTTCATAGAGTAACAAAAATATTTAACATCATCATTATTATATCATTAACTAAAAATTTAGCAAATATTTATAAAAAAGAAAAACAAAAAAACGAATCAATACTGATAATATTGACCCGTCTCTAGTTTAAGAAAAGGTTGAATTGGGATTATATCAATAATATATAGAATTATTTAATAATCTATATACTATTCCCCCTTGAATAGACATTATCAGTGTCTATCTCAACTTCTTATCATTCTGAGTTTAACTTTCTCAAAAACGCGCGCTTCACTTAGTGGCGATAAGAATAAAGACATAGCGATATCTTTTCTACCATACAAAGAAAGCTCCCTTAACAAAAATATTTTTTAGATATTATTTTAGTCATTCAATCAATATACCTCTCTATTAGAAATACAAGTTTTAAATGAGTAATATGTTAAGTACTCTCTACCTAAGTAACTTAACTATATCATGATTTTTAACCATTAGCAATACTTTTTATCAATTTTTTTCTTATTTTCAAATTATCACATCACCAAAATAAATAATCTTTTTACGTTAAAGTCTTTAATTTTCACGTTTTAACACTAATCTTAAGAAAAAGACATCTATTTTTTTGTTTACATTTTTTTGTCAACTTTCTATTCATTAGCATTCTCATAAGAAAGTAATTTCTTAATATCTTTTTCGGTTAAAGAAGAAATAAGATTAGTATCTCTCATATCACCTTCAATTAATTTATCACTTAAAGTCTTTTTCTTCTGTTGAAGTTCTAATATTTTCTCCTCAATCGTTCCCTTCGAAATCAACTTAACCACTTCAACAACATTCTTTTGACCAATACGATGTGCCCGATCAGTAGCTTGATTTTCCACCTGTGGATTCCACCATAAATCTAAGTGAATAACAATATCAGCACTAGTTAAATTTAAACCTGTACCTCCAGATTTCAAAGTAATAATAAATACATAAACATCATCACCCTCATTAAATTTATTAACCAAATCCATTCTCTTTTTACTATGAACACTACCATCAATAGTATAAACCCTTATTCCTTCTTCCATAAGCTTTTGACTAACCAAATCTAATGCTTTTTTAAAAGAAGTAAAAATAAGTATTTTATGTCCATTATCAATAGATTCTCGAACAACCTTAACCAAATTATCTATTTTAGCAGAGCTATTCTTATAATTATCATAGATTAAACTTGGAGATATACATAACTGTCTTAATTTCGTAAGAAGTTGCAATATCATAAATCTAGCTTTATCAAAACCTTCTGTTGCAATTAATCTCTCCATTTCTTCATTAACCCTTTTTACTTCTGCAGCATATAATTTCTTTTGCTCATCAGATAAATCAATATAAATATTATTTTCTATCTTACTTGGTAAGTCTTTCAATACCTCTGATTTTCTCCTCCTTAAAATGAACGGTGAAATCAAATGACTCAATCCTACCAATTTTTGATTGGTCACTTCATCAAACTCCTTAACCTTATATTTCGACTGAAAACTTTTTAATCCCGACAAAAATCCAGGCATAATATAATCAAAAATACTCCACAGCTCAATAACAGAATTTTCAAGAGGTGTTCCAGTTAAAGCAAACTTAGCATCAGCTTTAATTTTCTTTACCGTTTTACTAATTTCTGTTGTCGGATTCTTAATACTTTGCGCCTCATCAATAATACATACATTAAACTCCTTATCACGATAATACTCCTCATAATCCTCACGAAGCAATCCATAGGAAGTAATATAAATATTACAATCAACGGTATTTAACTCCTCATGTCTAGACTGCCTTGCTCCAGCAAAAATATGATACTTTAACTTCGGAGCAAATTTTTTAAACTCATTCTCCCAATTATAAACCAAAGAAGTAGGAACCACAATCAAAAACCGAGCATGATTATCTTCCTTTAATAAACTCTTAATAAAATAAATTAACTGAATAGATTTTCCAAGCCCCATTTCATCAGCCAGAATTCCTCCAAAACCACATTTATAAATATTATAAAGCCATTTTACTCCAATTATCTGATAATCTCTTAAAATTGTTTTATCCCTAGAATTAAGACTTAAAGAAACATCCTTATATTGATTAAATTTAGAAATAAATTCATCAAACAAATTATTAGTCTCAACAAAATCATATCTTTTATGTAAACTATCCAAATAAATCGCACGATACTTAGGAATTTCAACAACACCATTAGCAATATCACCCTGGTTAAGTTCCAAATTATCAATCATTTCACCAAATTGCTCAATTTCATCATCCTGGTCTAATTTTACAATATCGCCATTCTTTAATTTAAAATACTTTTTCTTCTCTTTAACATTTTTTAAAACTGCGTCAATCTCTTTATTAGAAATCCCATCCATTTCAAAAGTAAAATTCATGATATTATCAGCACCAATAGAAAACATACTATGAATATTTATCTTAGAAATAAAATTCATCGCATCTAATTTCTTTGAAGTATAAACATCATACTTCTCCAGCAACCTAGGTAAACCCTCTTCCATAAAATAACCAATATTATCAATTCCATCCAAAATAATCTTTTTATCTTCCACCAAAAAATGCTGTCCAATAAGATCCATAACGACCTCATTTTCATAGTCAATATCTCTTACAATAGACCTGCTATTTTTAAAGTAATCAATTTCCTTATCTTGATAAAGAAACTTTAGATTACAAACAATAGAATTCGAGGCAATATCAAAATATAACTTAGCTGTTGGCCTTTTCACCACAACAATATCATCAATCCCTTCATCAATAACAATATTATCTCGAATCGTAGGAATAACATAATTCGTAAATTTTGACAAATCTTTCTTATCAAAAATTAATTTACTAATCCCATTATTAAACATCTTACAAATAAAATTCGCATTCTGATTATTTAAATGATAAGCATTTTTTTGATAAAGTACATATTCACAATCATCAGTAAAAGGATAAAACTGTTCCACTTCTATAGGTAAATCTAAAATATAAGTTTCATCATCACTTTTTTTAACAACAGGAACCCAAGGAAATTCATTCAAAATAGAATCAATCGTGCCAACATTCTCCACAATAAACTCTTTTTCTTTTAATAACTCCAAAAATTGCCTCATCTGAGCATCATTTAATTTTATTACATCTTCATAGTAGCGGTGCATTTCAAAATAAGAATAAACAAAATTTAAAATAGCCGTATTCTGTTCGTTAAAATAATATTTCTTAGGTTCATAAACTAATTTTTTACCAAATTCTACTTTTCCTTTATTTTCTTGATAAACAGAAAGAAAACGGGATAATTTTTGCTTCAAAACATATTTTTGTTGATTACCAATTTTTAAATAAAAACCAAACCGATCTCCTTCCCAAACAAAAACAACATCTAATCCTAACTCTTCTTTAATCGTCCTTCGATTCATCGTTGCTTCTTTCCTAAATTCTTCAAGTACATCCAAAGAACATTTCCGAATAATCTCATTCTCATCCATCCTAAAAATATCTTCCTGAAAACGCAAAAGTGCCGCCGCTACATGCTTACATTTACCCATAGTACCTTCATAAGAACAATTACATCTCGCTCTTAAAAGATGATGATTTTGTAAAATAGCAACAACCTGAAATCGCTGATACCAATACTTATCATCTTGAACCAAAAATTCACAATAAATGGAGTCTCCAGAAAGTCCTCTCCCCACAAAACGAATAGCATCTACTTTCTTTGAATCTTGATAAGCACTTTTACCAACAAAATTAACAATTTCCTTCTTAATATCTTCAAAATTCAATTGAACACTATTTTTTACTTCCATATCCGGACACCTCACGAATTAATATTTTATACTAAGAATAAGAAAAAAGAAAGCATTTATAAAAAAAAATTTGACATATTTTACATTGATAAACATAACATCCTAAAATTAAAAAGGAAAAGATATGCTATAATAGTCCTATTGAAAGGAGAAAATATATGAAAATAACAAAAAAAGATTTATTCGCCAATATAATTTTTATCATCACTTTTATTATAATTTATCTACTTTTAACTAAAAATAACTCCCTATTTGCCTCTAATATTGATTTCAAATATCAACACTACCTCATCCCAGAATATTTCCGAACACTATTTTTTAGCACCCACGATCCCTTCCCAGATTTCGCTTTCAACTTAGGAAGTGGACAAAATATTTACTATTTATCTTATTACGGACTATACAACCCTTACATCTTAATATCCTACCTATTCCCTCATGTCAAAATGATTACCTACCTCATTACCGTAAATTGCCTTATCGTCATAATTAGTACAATACTTTTCTATTACTTTCTACGCAAACATCATCATAGCGAAAAAATAAGTTTTATCACCGCTTTCCTTTTTTTAACAAGTGGTCCATTAATCTTTCATGCAAAAAGACATATCATGTTTATCAATTATTTCCCATTTCTAATTAGTGGCTTATTTGCTATCGACCACTTCATTGACAAGAATAAATTCTCCCTTCTAATTTTATCCACAACCCTAATCATACTAAGCAGTTATTATTTTAGTATTCCCTCTCTAATCGTATTATACTTATACTACATCTATAAATACATCCAAAAAGAAAAGAATATCACAATCAAAAAATTACTAAAAAAAACAAGCCACATAATTCCTCCATTCCTTATTAGTATCATGATATCCGCTCTTCTACTTCTTCCAACAGTATACACCTTACTAAACGGAAGAGCATCTTCATTAAAAAAGATAAACCTACTAAATTTATTTACACCTTCCATCACCACTTCCCTGCTCTATTCCCCTTATAGTATTGGCTTAACCCTAATTAGCCTCATTACTTTAATCTATTTTGCGTTAAAGGGAAAAAAAGAAACAAAATACTTATCAATCACTTGTCTCTCAATTACAATATTCCCTATATTTAATTATCTATTAAATGGAACACTATATATAAATGCCAAATCACTTATTCCGTTTATTCCACTCATTTTAATCCTAGTAGCAAATTTTTTAAACATAATTTTAAAAAATCACAATCAAAAAAAACAAGCATTCATAATAACTTATCTCATTCTCTCATCCCTTAGCATTTGCCTTTATACCAATTCAAAAGACAAATTAATGAAAAAAAGCGATATTAACAACCAAGAATACCAAACAGTAAATCAATTAATAAACGAAATTACAAAAAAAGATAAAGACATCTATAGAATAAATACCAACTTAAACGATCCCAAATACATCAATAAAATAGAAAATATTAACGTAAGAAAAACAACAATTTATTCATCAACCTCAAACCAAAACTACACGAACACTTATAACCAAATACTAAATAATCCTATACCGAATAGAAATAAATTCATGATTGATTCTTCCTCTAACCTATTATCTCAAATCATATTAGGAGAAAAATATATCATAACCAAGCAAAAATTAACACTAGGATATAAACTAATCAAAACAGAAAATAATATCAACCTCTATGAAAATATCAATTACCTTCCAATCGGTTATGCAACCAATCAAACAATCTCCACACAAGAATTTAAAAAGTTAAATTACCCAAACAACACCATCAAACTTATAACAAATATCGTTATAAATAATAAAGAAAAGAAAAACATAAGTACTTTAAATACACAAAAAATAAACTACACCATTCTAGAAAAAAAGAATCTAAACATAACAGAAGAAAAACAAAGAATAAAAATTAACGCCAAAAATAATGCCCACCTCAAAATAAAACTAAATACCGACATGAACAATAAACTATTATTTATAAGTTTTCATCATCAAAAACCATCCAACACTGACCTAAGTATCACAATTAATGGCATTCAGAATAAACTAACAAGCAAAAAATGGAAATACTTTAATAACAATACCACTTTCCATTACACCATTGAAAACACAAATATATTAGACATCAAGCTAACAAAAGGAACATATTTCTTAGACAAATTCAATACTTACATTCTAGATTACGACACAATAAAAAATGCAAATAATAATATAAATGCCTTTAAAATCAGCAAAAATCCGACAAAAGGAGACAATATAGAAGGAAGAATTAATGTTACTAAAAATAATTCCTACTTTACACTATCCATTCCTTATGATAAAGGTTTTCAAATTCAATTAGATAATAAAAAAATCAACTATCAAAAATCAGGCGCAAATTTCATTACTTTTCCTATTTCAAAAGGAATGCATAAAATTAAAATTACTTATGAAGCACCTTTCAAAAAAATAAGTCTCGTCATTAGCAGTATTGGAATTTTCTTATTTGGAATAACAACATATAAAGAGAGAAAGCAAAAATAAAACTTTCTCTTTTCAATTGGAAAGAAACTTTCCCGATAAAAGTTTAGACAAAATAATTGCCAATTTTTCATCACTTTCTAAAATAGGTGCATCAACAGAAAAAATAATTACACTACCAATTGTATCACTATTAGAAACAATGGAACTAAAAGAATAATACCCCAATTCTTCTATTCCTTCCACAAAAGAAAATAACTTTTTCTGACGTTCAACAAAACTATCTCTCCTTTCAATACTATGCTCTGTAAATTCCGTTATTTTTCTCCCTAAATACTTTTTCTTTAATATTCCCGAAGCCGCAATAACTTTATCCTTATCTGTAACAATTACATTGTGTTTAATCACTTGATTAAAACTATCCACATACTTAGAAGCTGCTTCCTCAATGCTTTCCATAGGTGAATATTTTTTTAAAATAATATCTTCCTGATCAACAAAAATCTCTAAAGAATCCCCATTTTTAATACGAAGTGACTTTCGAAGTTCCTTAGGAATTACAATTCTTCCCAAATCATCAATTCTTCTAATAATACCAGTCGTTTTCATTTCTTCACTCCATTCTATACATATTTTACCAAAAATTAAATTTTTTATACCAAGAATAAATAAAGAAAAAAACACCATACTAAAAATGGTGATAAAAATGAAATACTTAAAAAAATTAGAACTATCAGATGAAATGTTTACAGAAAAAGAAAAGAAAAAAATAAAAAAATACTATGAAAAAGGAAATAATTATTACAACGACGTCGAAAAATCAATTTACCAAGAAGAAAAATAAAAATAGGAAAACAACACTTCCTATTTTTATTTTTTTACAAGATTATGGCAATCGCTTAAAAATAATCATTGATTTTATGATATACTAGGTATTACAT
>CAMBIR010000012.1 GCA_945867665.1 uncultured Bacillota bacterium | reverse complement strand
CTTGCATGTCTTAGGCATGCCGCCAGCGTTTATCCTGAGCCAGGATCAAACTCTCCAAAAAAATATTTTTTGAGTTATCTTTAACCTGCTACTCAAAATCGACGTTTTGCTCAGTTTTCAAAGAACATCAGTCTTTCTTTCAAAGACAAGATATACTATAACAAAGTTTTAAATCAAAGTCAATACTAATTTTTTAATTTCATGAACTTTTTTTACCTTTGTCATAATCTTAATAATTCCAATTGTTATAAGGTTTTTTTTGATTTTTTTCCCTCTTTCAAAAGGACAATTAATACTTTATCAAAATAAGAGAAAACTGTCAATGCTTTTTTGTGCTTTTTTGAAACTTTTTTCAGCTGTTTGAGAAAATATTAACAAGAAGAGAAAATAGCCCTATTTTTTAGAAAAAAATACATATTATTTAATGATATGTCGTACACTTTATAGTGCCCTATTTAATTTCTAAAAATCTAATTTATCCCGGCACTATTTATTATGGGTTAAATCAATATTTAATGACTACTTTTATTATCTTTTTCCCATAAGGCAATAAAAATCTCCAAAGTCGAACGAAATGTAATAAAATTTTTCACTATAAATCGTCTTTTTATTTATTTTCAGTTTCTAACTAAAAATTTTTTTGATAAATTCAGTACTTTAAGATATAAAAGTAATCAAACATATAAAAAATATAGATGTATTCTTTAAAATGTAACCTATAAAGTGGACTTTCAAAAAAAGAGAGACCTACTTTATAGGTTTTTATTCCTATCTTTCCTTATATTCTTTTTTATTGTTTTTTCTGTATGTAATTTTTTCTCTTTTTATTTATCTTTCATATATTGTACTTTGCTATCCTTTTCTTTTTTTGCTTCCTTTCCTTTTTATAGGTTCTTTTCCTATTTATATAGATAAAAATTTATATGTGTTGGAAAATGATTTTGTATAAAAAAAGATATAGTCTTCTATTTTCTATACCTCTTCCTTTTCTGATGAATTTTTTTTCTCATAACCTTCTAGAAAACTATGATATACCCCTTCTTTTTTTGTTCCTAAGACACAATTTAAATTGACGTTATCTAAACTCTTAAAAATATTATGGTCAACATTAGGATTTATTTTTCTTAAGTTTTTAATTAATTCTTTGATTTCTTTTCGTTTACTTGTTCCATCATTAATTAAAGAACATCCTTCTGTAAAGCGACAAGCACAATTAATAAAAGTTAAATCGTTAGTATTTCGCCAAGAAATAATGGATGCTTCATGTACAAGATATAAAGGACGAATTAATTCTAAGCCTTCAAAATTATCGCTGTGAAGTTTTGGCATCATGGTTTTTATCTCAGAACCATATAGCATTGAAAGCAGCGTTGTTTCAATTACGTCGTCAAAATGATGCCCTAAAGCAATTTTATTACAACCTAATTCCTTAGCTTTGTTGTATAAACATCCTCTTCGCATTTTAGCACAAAGATAGCATGCACTTTTGGAATCAACTTCACTAACAACATCAAAGATATTTGAGTCAAACATTTCAATTGGTACATCAAGAATCTTAGCATTATCCCAAATAAAGTCTCTGTTATATTCATTATATCCTGGGTCCATAACAACATAGTGTGCTGTAAAATGATATTTTCCATGACGTTCTAATTCTTGAATACATTTTGCAAGTAAAAATGAGTCTTTTCCCCCAGAGATACACACCATGATATTATCTCCTTCTTCAATTAATTTGTATTCAATAACCGCTTTAACAAAACGGCTCCAGATTTCTTTTCGATATTTTTTGATAATACTTCGTTCAATTTCTTTATATTTTTCCATTTTCTTCTGCCTCCTTATAAATCTTAGCAAATACTAAGATGAATGTATCGATTTCTTCTGAAGTAGTCAAATGAGAAAAACTTAGTCGAATCGATGATAGCGCTTTATTTTTATCTTTTGTCAAGGCGTACACTAACTTTGATGGCGTCATGATAGGACAACAAGAAGTTTTAGTCGAAACATAGATACCAGAGCTTTCTAATTTTTCTTGTACCCAAGTTGCTTTTACTCCACTTATACTAAAATTTAGAGTATAAGGAATAGAATTTTTAGTATTATTTATTATCACTTTTGGATAAGTTAGTAAGGTGTTTTTTACTTTTTCATAATGAGAAGAGACAATTTTATATCTTTTTTCTAGTGTTTCAAGAGACAAGGAAAGTGCTTTTTCTAAAGCAGAAATACTAGCAACATCAGGAGTTCCGGCTCGATAAATCGTTGTAGATTTTCCGCCATCCATCTGAGGGCGAAGGCTGATATTTTTCTTTTTGATTAAGACCCCTATTCCTGTTAGACCATAAAATTTGTGTGGAGCGAAAGTCAGAAGGTCAACATTTTCTAAATGGACAGGAATTTTTCCAATTGCTTGCGTCGCATCCGTATGAAAATGACAATGGGGATAATTTTTTAGAATTTCTCCTATTTCTTCGATAGGTTGTTTTAATCCAATTTCACTATCAACAGTACAAATACTAACTAAGATGGTATCTTCACGTAACAAACTTTTTAGAGAGTTAAGGTCAATTAGTCCTTCTTGATTAACTGGTACAACTTCTACTTCAAAGCCTTGTTCTTGGAGCCTGGCTGCAGATGATACTACCGAATTATGTTCTAGACTACTAATTAAAATATGGCGTCCAAAATTTTTATAACGTTCGCTGATTCCTTTGATGGCTAAATTATTAGATTCACTAGCGCCACTGGTATAAATAATTTCTTCAGGTTCAACTCCAAGATACGAAGCAATTTTTTTTGTTGATTCACTAATTAACTTAGCAGCGTCTTGACCTAATTTATGATTCGCATTTGGGTTGGCAAAATACTTCGTTGTAACTTCCACATAGCGTAAGAGAACTTCTTTATCAACAGGGGTTGCTGCCGCATAATCTAAATATATCATTTTATTTTCCTCCATTTGTATTTGTCTTTTTCTTTTGATAAAAAGAGATTTTTTTAAGGCGTAGAGCATTGATGATGACAGTAAAACTACTCATTGTCATAGCAGCAGATGCAAGCATAGGGTTCATTTGAATAGGGGTTATGCCAATCGCTATTGGAATCATGAAAATGTTATACAAAAATGCCCAAAATAAATTTTCCTTAATATTGAAAATTGTTTTCTTACTTATTATAAATAAATTTATAATATTTAGCAAGTTATCATTCATTAAAATGACATCAGCAGCATTACTAGCGATATCTGTTGCACTAGAAATGGATATTCCAACATCCGCTCGAACTAAACTTGGGGCGTCGTTAATTCCATCTCCTATCATCATTACTTTGCCTTGCTTTTTTAAATTTTGAATGTATTTTTCTTTTTCTTTTGGCATAACATCGGCAATGATTTCATCGAGATCTAAATTTTTAGCAATAATGGAGGCCGTGACTTGATTATCTCCAGTTAGCATGATTACTTTTTTGTTCATTTGTTTTAATAAAGATATTACTTCTTTGGCTTTTTCTCTTAAAATATCTTTAACGCCAATTAAACCGATAATTTGTTGATTTTCAATAACATAAATAATACTATCTGCTCTTTTGGATAAGTACGATTCTTTTTCTTGGTATGTATTTGTTAGTTTTAGCTTTTTTAGAATTTTTTGATTTCCTAAGTAATATTTTTTATTGTTAATTTGGGCTGTAAAGCCTATTCCAGCAATATTTTGATAATCTAATGGTTTATATTTAGATGTAGGATATGACTTAAAAGCGGAAGCAATTGGATGAGCTGAGGATGATTCTAGGGAAGCAACTAGTTCTAAAAAAGATTTATCTGAATAAGTACTATAGTTATAATATTTATCTATTTTTAATTTTCCATAAGTTAGTGTTCCTGTTTTATCAAAGACAACATTTTGCACTTTGTTTACATTTTCCAATATTTCACTAGATTTTATTAAAATTCCATTTTTAGCACTTGTTCCGACAGATACAACGATTGCTAAGGGAGTGGCTAAGCCTAAGGCACAGGGACAGGCTACTACTAGGACGGTAACTGAATGAACAAGTGCTAAGGCAATATTTTTTTCTAATAAAAGATAGGAAAAAAAAGTGAATATTGAGATAAGAAGAACAACGGGAACAAAAATTCCACTTAATTTATCAGCAAAAGAGGCTATGGGGGCTTTCGTGTTGGTTGCTTCAATAACTAGACGTACCATTTCTGAGATGGTAGAAGATGCTCCTATTTTTTTTGCTTCATAAAAGACTTCTCCATCTAAATTTAGACTTCCTGCCATGATGGTATCTCCTTTTTTCTTTTTCACTGGAATTGATTCTCCTGTTAAGAAAGATTCATCAAAGTATGCTGTACCTTCTGTAATCACACCATCAACGGCTATTTTCCTTCCTGCTTGACATACGAGTGTATCTCCTATTTTTACCTCATCTATTGTAATTTCTTTGATGTTATTCTTTTCTTTTCGATAAGCCTTAGTCGGTGTTATTTGAACTAAATCTTCAATGGCACTTTTGGTTTTCTTTTTACTTTTTGTATCGATATACCTTCCTAATTTAATAAAATATATTACTGTGCAAACTGATTCATAATAGAGATGTTCTACATAAATACTATCTCCTAAGAAAATCATTATGGTACTATAGAGACTATAAATTAAACTAGCAAGGACACCAATAGAAACTAGTGTATCCATATTTGGCGTTTTATGTGCTAGATTTTTTAATCCATTCTTTAAAATATCTGCCCCATAAACAAGGAAGAGAATCGATAATAAAAGTAAAATAGCCGAATAATTTTTGGGATAGACTATCATATTCAAATAGGGAATATTGGGTAGAGATATCATATGAGCCATAGAAATATAGAGAATTAAAAGGGTTAGAATGGTAAAAAGGGAAAAAGAGATTTTATTTTCCGTTTTTTCTTTTATTTTGATTTTTTCAATATTTCCTAAACTCTTAAAGCCCGCATCTTTAACCATTTTATTTAAATCCACTTCTGTTAGATTATCTTCGTAAGTGATTAAGGCTTCCGCCATGACTAGATTAACGGAGGCATCAATAATTCCTACTTGATTCTTTAAATATTTTTCTAGACCAATTGAGCAAGCGCTACAACTCATTCCTTCTATTTTTAAAATTATTTTTTTCATCCTTATTCTCTTCCTTTTTTGTGATTTTTATTTTAATCGATTTACTAAATCTAGAATTTCATCAATAGTAGAAAAATTTCCTTTTTGAATTTCTTCTACCATACAACTTTTCATATGATTTTTTAAAATTTCACTCCCAAGACTTTTTAGGGCATTGGTGGTTGAGGAAATTTGAATTAAAATATCAGCACAATATCTATCATTTAAGACCATTTGCTGTAATCCACTTACTTGGCCAGCAATAATATTTAATCTTCTTATTAATTTTTGCTTTTCTTCTTCTTCCCTTTCTTTTGTTTTAAGGGTATTTTTTGATTCTTTCATTTTTATCACCAATTCCTATTATAGGAATAGGGGGTATATCTGTCAAGAGAAAAAATACTTAAATTTACTTTTTTAGAAAAATAATCATTTTCTAGAAAAATATTTTTAAGTACTTTATTTTCCATTAGTGTTTCGACTTAATGTTTTTTTCTTAGCATTTTTGTAACATTTGCGGCAAAGAGATTGATAAGTGGCATCGATACCATCAATAGCAATTTGTTCACCTGAAAAAATAGGGACACCATTAGCGATGCGCATATTATAGGTTTTGTTGTTGCCACAACTACATTGTCTTGTGATGGCTTCAATAGGATCCGCCATTTCGAAGAGGCGTTTACTTCCTTCAAAAAGTTCTCCTCGAAAATCAGTGCGTAAGCCGTAACAAATGACGTTAATTCCTAAAATATCAACAACATCGGATAATTCCTCAATTTGTCTTTTAGATAAAAACTGTGCTTCATCAATTAAAATAAAATCTAAGTTATGCTCAATTAAATAATTGGCGATAAGTAGGTAGACATTCGTATCTGGTTCAATTAACAAGTCTACCCTTAATTCTTTTCCATCTCTAGCTAATGTTTTATCATCAGCTTTTTTATCAATCACTGGTTTCATAATAATTGTTTCAAAATTATCTTCAATTTTGCTAAAATAATCTCCTTGTAATTTTCTAGTCTTGCCACATCCCATTGCCCCAAAGCAAAATTTTAAATATGCTGGTAACATTTCTATTCCCTCTTTCTATTTTTACTTAGTATAGCAAAAAAAGAGAAAGAAGAGTTTAAAGTTAACTTGATTTTTGGCAAAATAAAAAGCCCTAACTGATAGGACTATTTTGAAACTACTTGCTCACCTTTATAAAATCCGCATTTTGGACAAACTCTATGTGGACGAATCATTTCACCGCAATTTGAGCATTTTACTAATCCATTTGCTACTACTTTATAATGTGTTCTTCTCATATCTCTTCTTGTTTTACTAACTTTTCTAAATGGAACTGCCATGTTCTCACTCCTTCCTTGAATCAAATATTTTACTTAACTCACTAAGTGGAGAATTATTACCGTGCGCTAATTCTTCTTCGGTAACAAGACGCCACCCATTTCCTTTTAAGGTTAAATTCTCTGATTTTTTTGATTTTACTTTCAAAGGAATTTCCACTAATATATTCTGCCATAAAATATCAGTAATATCAAGTCTATTTTGTATTATTTTTAAATTATTTTCTTCCGCCGTACCCGTCTCGCTAAATTTTTCTTTGATACTACTTTCAAATGGATATTCCACATTTTCTAAGGTAATATCATCTGGAAGTATCATTATTCCTTTAATACATCCTTCTATTTCATAACTACCATCGCATAACTTTGTGACGCCACCAGAAAATGAAGTATTTTTTAATGCACGAATCGGCGTATTTTTGAAGAAAGACTCATCTAATTCAAAATTTTCATTGATAACTGTCTCATCTTCTATATTAGTCATTAATTTTGTTAAATCAATATTCATATTTTATTCTCCTGTAAAGAAAAAAAGGAATTCCTTATTTTCTTGATACATATTTTCCATCTTTTGTGGATACAATTATTTCTTCGCCTTCATCAATAAATAAAGGTACACGTACTAATAATCCAGTCTCAATGATAGCATCCTTTGTGGCATTAGTTGCTGTATTTCCTTTAATTGCTGGCTCAGTAGATGTAATTTTATAATCAATTTTCTCTGGAAGTTCTAAGCCTAACATTTCGTTTTCATAAAAAGTAATATAAACATTTAAACCATCTTTTAAGAATTTAACTTGGTCTTTAATCTGACTTTCGTCTAATTCAATTTGTTCATATGTTTCCATATTCATAAAACTATAAACGTTTCCAGTTGCATACAAATACTGCATTTGTTGTTTATTGATGTGAGCCTTAGGAATGGTAATACCTGCATTAAAGGTTTGCATTGCAATCGCACCAGTTCTTAGATTTTTTAATTTTGCTTTGACAATAGCGGCTCCTTTTCCTGGTTTTACGTGTTCTGACTCTAATACTTGGTAAATATTTCCTTCGTAACTAATGGTTACCCCATTCTTAAAATCATTTACATTAATCATAACTTAAATCCCCTCACTCATTATTTTGTTTTTGTTTCTTTAAACTCACATACCCTACGGCAATTGTTGCAATACTTATTTAAACTTAATTTTTCTTTTGTATTATCACTATTTTTTGGAGTTCTATAAGTAACTTTTTTACATTCTTGACATGTTAAGGTTACTAAAGTTCTACTTTCTTTCTTAGCCATAATGCACCTCCTTTTAAAGCACTGAACGTATTATAACACATTATTTGTAAATTTCAAAGTATTTATTGACAATTTCTGAAGATAAGCGCTTATTAATTCCACTAGTTGTATCCGCGGTTGCATCAGCAACATCAGGGCTAATAACCACAATACTCATCTTTGGATCATCATAAGGAGCATAGCCAACAAAACTTGTTGTGATGGTTTCAGTATCTACCGTTCCATCATTATTGGTATCAATAAAACTCTGACTAGTTCCGGTTTTTCCAGCGCCAATAGACTGGTACGAGCCCATATATTGGGTTCCTAGACCATAACTAACCACTGCTCTAAAACCTTCTTTTACACGATTGATATATTTTTCTTCAACATCTACCTTTCCTAACTCTTTAGGACTATTTTCAAATATTTTCTTTCCAAATGACGCCGCATTATCCTTAGTTGTTTCATAAACTTCTTTTAATAAATATGGTTGAAGTCTTGTTCCTCCATTCGATAGAGTATTAATATATTGTGAAATCTGGATTGGCGTATAGGTATCATACTGTCCGATAGAAAAATCTAATAAATGTCCTGGCATAGTTGATTTTCCAGAATAGCCATGTCCTTCAGATGGCAAATCAATTCCAGTTTTAACACCAAGACCAAAGGAAGAATACATTTGTCTATATTTATCAAAAGCACTTTTATCTAAAGCTAGAGCCTGATCATAGCGATAAGTTCCATTTCCTATTGCGATAGCAATTTTATACTGATAAACATTAGAAGAATACGCTAAGGCATTAATATCATTAATATATCCCAGTGTTCTCCACGAACACTTTTCAGGGGTTGCCTTTATTTTTATACATTCATCCATTTGATACTGACCAATATTAATGGCACCATATTTATACCCAACAAGCATAGAGGCACCTTTAACAATGGAACCTGGGGTTACGGAAGTTGTAATGACACCTGGAGTGTAATCTGTTACTTTATAAGTCCCATTTGCTTCTTTTACTTGCTTTCCAGCCATTGCTAAAATCTCTCCCGTTTTAGGGTTTGCAACAACAGCAAAACTATGATCATAATAAGCAGTATGTGGTTCATTTTTAGTTGCTAATACTTCTTCAGATAACTTCTCTTCTAAATATTTTTGAAGGTCAATATCAATTGTTAGGACAATATCATTTCCCCTGGAACCTGTTTCAACTAGTTCATAATTATTTCCAGAAGTTACTTTATATTTTGCTTTTGTTCCTTTTAAGTATTTTTCATACTGAAACTCTAAATAACTAATCCCCACTCTATCATTCATACTATATCCTTCTTTTAAGTATTCTTCCACTAATTCAGAAGGAATGCCTTGCGTTGAACTAGAAACATTTCCTAAAATCGATTTAAATACATCTCCATAAGGATACGTTCTTTCCCAGTCTAATTTGGTATTTACACCATTTAGTGTGTCAATATTTTCACTAACAAAAGCATACTCGCTATCGGTTACACTAGAATTTTTAATGACTTTTTCAGCATAAGAATAGCCTTTATTCATCAAATAATAAATATAAGCTGTTTTTTTGTCAAGTTCATTATAAACAGAAAGTTCTTCCTCAGTAATTCTTTCATAAATTAAATTTTCTAAATCATCATCATTTAACTTTCTTTGGGTATATTTTTCTCGCTCTTGTTTAGTAATTTTCCCCTTGGCCTTCTTTTCATTATTTTTATACCAAAAAGTCTTTAACATTTTCTCACTTAATTTACTATAATCAACATCAATATTTTCTGCAAGTGTCTTTGCTAATTTTAATTCTTTCTCAGTCGTTATACCGCTTTGTTTTTTGTAATAAATCGTTTTTACCGCTTCATTATCGACTAATAATTTATAATTTCTATCATAAATTCTTCCTCTTGGAGTCGATTCTCCTTCTACAATCTTCTCTGTTGCCGCAACTAATTTTTCTTCATAATCCTCTGTATCTAAAACTTGAAGTTGAAATAGTCTTGTTGTAATCGCACTAAAAAAAATAACAATTACGACTAATAAGAAAAGATATCTCTTTTCAATAATATCTGGTAAATACCTTGTTCCTGAAGTTGGTGCTTTATTGCTATAAGGTCTAGTTGTATTTTTTCTAATCACTTGCTTTGTCTTACTCATTTTATTTAGAGGCTTTTTATGATGTAAAGTATTTTCTTTAGGAGAAGATGATTTTGTTTTTCTTATTTTATTGATGGGTTTATTCTTGTCAAAAAAACTAGAACCTTTTAATTTGATTTTCTTTTTTTCTGCCATTTTCTCTCCTCCTCACATTAACAACATTATAGCACAAAAATTTATTTTTTTTGTAAAAAAAGATGGAAGTCTATTCTTTTTTTTAAGTATTTACATATAATAAAGTGGTGATGATGATGAATCGTTTTTTTATTTTAAATTATATTAGAAAATTAGAAAAAAATGATATTATAAATTTTAGTAAAAAGCAAAACATCCCCTTAACTGATGAAGAGGTAGATGTTATTTATTTCTATATTAAAAATAGATATCAAGATTTTTTTATGGGATGTGAAAAAGAATTATTAGAGGAAATAAAAAAGAAAGTATCTCATGATACTTACTTAAAGATTTTAGAATATTATCAAATTTATTTAGATAAAATGAAATAATGATTTTTTTAAAATAAAGATAAGATTTCTAAGTATTTTTTACTTTCCTATTTTCTCATACCAAAATTAGATTTTTAAGTATTTTTTTACTGCCCTCCATGAGCCAAACATTCCAACTAATATTCCTATTATCATAAGAAGAAGGGACGCTAAATAAACAAATGGCGTTGGTGAAATTAATTTGGCAAGGGATGAGGAGAACAATTTTCCATGGAAGAAATTATAAAGTGATGTATAGCCATAGATAGTGATAATGATTGGAATAATGGAGCCCAGAAGTCCTAAAAATAAACCTTCAATAACAAAGGGAATTTTGATAGAAATATTAGAGGCACCAACTAGACGCATAATTTCAATTTCTCTTTTTCTAGCATAAATCGCTAACTTAATCGTATTAGCAATTAGAAAGGCTGTTACAACAATTAAGGCAATAACTGCTCCAATAGATACTTTTTTTACAACATCAAAGATAGTAATTAACTGGTCAACCATATCTTCCCCATAGCTTACTGTATTTACTTTATCCACACTTTTAATTGTCTTGGCTGTTTCTTTAATTTGTTCAACATCTTTTACTTTTAATTCAAAACTATCTAACAAAGGATTTGTATCGTCTGTCCAACCACTGATAATTGCTTCAAACACTTCATTTCCTTTAGCCGTTTCTTCGGCTGATTTTTGTTTGGATTTAAAAGTTAATTTTTCTACGTTTCCAGTGGAACGAATCGCTTTTTCTATTCTAGCATAATCTGATTTATCAGCTGTTTTGTCTAAGAATATGACCATCGTTACATCTTTTCGAATCGATTCTGTAAAATTTTCTACGTTGTAAGAGATTACAAGAGAAAATGCGACTACAACTAAGGTAATTGCTATACAGGAAATAGAAGCTAAGGATAGAGAAAAATTTCTAATTACACTTTTAAAGGCATCTCTAATATACCTTTGAATTGTTCTAATACCTCTCATTATAATACGTTCCTTTCTCATAATCTTTCTTTAATCTTCCATCTTCAATTAAAATTACTCTTTTTTTCATTTTATTTACGATTTCCCTATCATGTGTTGCCATGATAATGGTTGTTCCTAAGTTATTGATATTTTCTAGTACCCTCATAATTTCCATCGATGTATCAGGGTCTAAATTTCCCGTTGGTTCATCACAGATTAATAATTTTGGGCGATTAACAATTGCTCTTGCAATAACTACTCTTTGTTGCTCTCCACCTGATAATTGATCAGGATATTGTCTTACTTTATTTTTAAGGCCTACTAAATCTAATACTTCTAATACTCTTTTTTGAATTTCGCTTTTTTCATAGCCAAATACTTCCATAGCAAAAGCCACATTTTCAAAAACAGTTAACTTTGGAAGTAATTTAAAATCTTGGAACACGACTCCTAGTTTTCTTCTTAAAATATATACTTTTCTATTTTTTAATTTAGCGACATTAATGCCTCCAATAAAGATTGAACCTTTATCTGGACGTTCCTCACGATATAACATTTTGATTAAAGTAGATTTTCCTGAGCCAGAGGCACCGATTACAAAGACAAATTCCCCTTTTTGAATACTTAAATTAAAATCATATAATGCTACAACACCATTTTTATAGGTTTTTTGTACATTATCTACTCTAATTAATTCCATTTTATCACCTTTTTCTTCTTCCTATTATATCATACTATTTTCTAGATTTTACAGTATTTTGAGTATAATTTCTCTCTTTACACTCCACCGTAAATTTCATAAGTATCCGTAATTAGAAAGAATACTTCTTCATCTAATTCTTGAATACTCTCCTTTAGCTCATAATAATGTCTTGTAGGAATAGCGCACATCAGTATTTTTTTATTTTTTCCACTATAACCGCCTTCTGCATTCATTACTGTTATTCCATATCCTAAATTCTCGACAATATATTGACTAATTTCTTTTTCTTTATTGGTAATAATAAAGAAAGTTTTGGTAATGGATGACTCTAACATTACTCTATCTGTTACTACTGAAGAAATATATAGACCAATAATGGCATATAGAGCATTAGAAACGCCAAAAATCATACCACTTATAAAAATTAAAACGCCGTTTACCCACAAAGTTGATTTACCAATAGAAATGCCAAAATACTTATAGAGAATTTGATAAATGGTTTGAAATCCTCCTACAGAAAAGCCACTTCTAATAATCATTCCATTACCAAGTCCCATCATAATTCCTCCAAAAAAGATCGTTAAAAATAATGATGAAGCCTCTAAATGGAATAAGACTTGAAAAACGCTACTAAACTCTAAAAAAATAGGTAAGAGAATAACGCCAAAGATGGTTTTAATGGTATTCTTTTTTCCTAAAAGAAAATAACCAATCACTAAAAGCGTAAATGAGACAAAAAAGACAAAAACACTGGTATCAATTTTTAAAAATTTATCCACAATTAATGATAGACCAACCGTGCCTCCGGTTACAATATTTTTAGGAGAAAAGAAAATACTAAAAGAAATAGCATATACTAACACTCCCCAAATAAAGATAGCAATTCTTTCGCTACGATTCCTAGCGTTTAGGGCATTAATAACTTCTTCAATTCTTACATCTCTTTTTTCCATTATTTATTCTTCCTCGAACTAACTTCGTAAGCATCACAGGCTAAAAAGAAAATGCTAGGATCAATTTCTCTTAGTCCTTCTTTTACAATAAAATACTGTCTTGTTGGGACAACTCCTAAAAGAAGTGTCTCTTTTTCATTGGAATATCCCCCTCTTGCATTCACTAAAGTTACACCACCATCGGTTATGGATAATAAAAAGTTTCTAACCTCTTCTTCATTTCTCGTTACAATATAAAAAGCTTTACTCTGAGAAATACCCAGTACTACTCTATCTGTCATAAAACTAATGATATATAAAACTAAAAATCCATATAAAACTACTTCCCAAGAAGAAACAAAAAGGCCAGATAATACCACTAATCCATCAGATACCCACATGGCTTTTCCCATACTAATTTTCGTATATTTAGCAACAATCTCGCAAATAATATCCGTTCCTCCTGTATTAAAATTTGTCTTATAAATTAACCCATAACCAAGTCCCGATAAAACGCCACCAAAAATCGCAATTACTAATAGTTCAACATCTTGAAAATGAATATAGGGAACAAGAGGTTCTGTTAAGGCAACAAAGATGGGAAAAATTAAAGAACCTACAATTGCATTTCTAGTCTTTTTAAATCCTAATGTATAATAACTAATGATTAGTAAAATAATATTAAAAATTAAAATAAATAAAAAACTAGGAATTCCAAAATGTTCTGCAACAATAGATAAACCAGATACCCCAAAGCAAACAATTTCATATTGTTTAAAAAAAACATTAAACGCGAATGCAACAATAAAACAACCCAAAGCAAGTAAAAAATAACGTTTAAATAAATCTTTTTTTTCGATATTTTCCAAAATGTCATTAATCCTTTTTCTTCTTCTCCTTTTAAAAAACATTTTATCACACCTTTAAACCAAATTTTATCAATTCATCCAACTGCCCATCTAATACTTTATCTACATTGCTTGTTTCGTAGCCACTTTCATTATCTTTTACTAATGTATAAGGACACATCACATAGCTTCTTTTTCCAGAGCCAAAAGCAATTGTTTTTTGTCCCTGTTTCATATTATTAATGGTTTCATTCTTTTTGTCTAATTCTAGTTTTAATAATTTACTTCTTAAAATTTCTAAACAATGCTCTTTATTTTGAATTTGACTCCGTTCATTTTGACAAGTCACAACAATTCCCGTTGGCAAATGAGTTACCCGAACTGCGCTATCCGTTGTATTGACCCCTTGACCTCCTGGTCCACTACTTCTATATATATCAATTTTTAAATCTTTATCTTGAATATCCACTTCGACTGATTTATCAATCTCTGGTGTAACTTCTACCGCTGCAAAGGAGGTATGTCTTCTTTTTCCAGCATCAAAAGGACTAATTCTAACTAATCGGTGAATTCCTTTTTCATGTTTTAAATAACCATAAGCATTTTTGCCACTTACTTTTAAACAAACACTTTTAATTCCTACTTCTTCTCCTAATTGCCTATCCACTTCTTCTACTTTATAATGATTTTTTGAAAGATATCTTTGATACATACGAAGGAGCATATTTGCCCAATCACAAGCCTCAGTTCCTCCTGCTCCTGAGTGAATCTCTAAAATACAATTATTTTTATCATACTCTCCCGAAAGATAGGTTTGTAATTTTAAATCTTCTAATTGCTTTGTATCCTCTGTTAATTCTTCTTCAATTAAAATACTTAAATCTTCTGTATCTTTTGATAGTGAGTCTAATGTGGTAAGGTTGTCTTCTATTTTCTTAGTTAAGTGTTGAATAGGAATCACTGTTGTATTTAATTCATTAATTTTCTGAATAATTTTATTGGCATTATCTTTATCTTGCCAAAAAGAACTTTCATTTTGTTTTTCTTGGTATTCTTCTAACTTTTGTCTTTTACTGTCGTAGTCAAAGAGACCTCCTAATTGAATCTAAGTCATTTTTTAAATCTAAATAAGCTTGTTTTAATTCTTTAATTTCCATGTTAGTCACTTCCTTTATATTTTTATTATAACCGATATTATTAAAAATTGAAAGCATTATTTTTTGTTTATTTATTGTAATAAAAATTAAAAAATGATATGATATATCTTGTGGAATAGAGGTGAAGGATGAAGAATAAAATTGTTTATATTGCACTAATTATATTTGTTGCAATTATTGTTATATTATTAGTAAACTATGCTAATACACCTAAACCAGGGAGTTTTATTCAACTCGATTATAAAGGTGTGATAAAAAAGGTGGATAATAAGGATAAGTTTATCTTAGTTGTTAGTAAAAGCACTTGTTCTCATTGTGCGACTTATAAACCTAAAATTGAAGCAATTGTCAAAGAATATGGTACTGATGTTTACTATATTGATTATGATGAGGAAACTGAAGATACTCAAAAAGAATTTTTAGAGAAATTTAATCTTGATGGGGCTACTCCAATGACTTTATTTTTTGAAAAAGGAAAAGAAATTAGTGTTTTAAATCGAATCGAAGGAGATCTATCTTCAGAAAAAGTGATTACAACATTCAAAAAAATGGGATTCATCGATGATTAATCTCATTTTTCTTTGAAAAAACTATTGTATTTTTTATGTTTTTATTATATAATGAATACGTTGAAGCGCCCATAGCCCAATTGGATAGAGCGTCTGGCTACGGACCAGAAGGTTTGGGGTTCGAATCCCTATGGGCGCACCATTAGAATATTAACCCTTGTATTTCAAGGGTTTTCTTATATTCAAATCAAATTATAGGTTATTTTTTGAAAAATGTAATAATGAGAAGTAAAAAGTTACCACTGGCTAAGTGATAACTTTTTTATTATTATATTAAAGATACAATCATTAATGTAATTAGAATAACGATTAGTAATTCAATAATAAATCTCCAAATGTATTTTAACCAAGTTTTGTATGGTACTTCTAAATAAGATAAACCTACAATTAGTAAAATACTTGTTGGCCCAACTAATTGAACTAAGCCATATAAACTTTGGAACATTAGAGCATATACTGATAAATTTGCTTTATCTGGTAATGCTGATACAATAGAAGTGAATACACCTGCTGATGTATAGTAAGTATCAACATTTAAAATACTTCCTAGAACAGAAATTAATGCATTAATAATCACATTATCTCCAAAGCTCTTGCCGGCATTTGTAATAATTGTTTCTAAAAAACCATTATTGTAACTACATACTAGTACGCAATAAGCTAGTCCTGTTATCATTACGGCAGGAAGCATTTTCTTCATTCCATAGATAAATCCATCCATTGCTTGTTCAAAGTGAACGTGATAGATTAGCATTAATACAACCATAAATAAGGCAATAAATAAAATCACCATCATGTAATTTCCTAAGTTTCCCCATGTTCCTAATGCGGTAAAACTACTAGAAATTAAACTTGTAAATACTGCATAATCTCCTATTTTTAATCCAGTTAGCCATGTGTGGAAATCATCAAAACATTTAATACCAAATAAGTCATTCCATGGTAAATATCCTAAAACTAGTATGACTAAGAATAATCCTAATACTACATAAAGAGGCCATAGAAGGGCTTTTTTCTTTGTTTCTTTTTCTTTCTTTGTTTCTTTTTCTTTGGTTTCAACAAATAAACTATCTGTCTTTGTAAGATTATATTTTTCACTACTTCCTTTTTTGATATGATTTACAATAGTATAAATCAGTAAAAGAACAGCTACAACTAATAATAAAACTTTTGGTATTACATTGCTAAAATTGCTTTTTAAACCTACTAATTTGTCAAAAGTTGTATAACTTACAGCATATTGGTTACTTGCATCTTTAAGCGTTAAAAAGATACCACCAATATATCCAACCAAAACACCACCAATAGTTGCTGATAATGCTACCAATTTGTCATATCCTATCAATAAAATAATTGATATGATTGCAGGAATAAATAATAATAAAATGATATTTAATCCTGTTAATGATGCAAGTAATGCAAAGATAATTGTTACAAGAATGACAAATAATTTTTCTTTCCCTTTACTTGTTATTTTTTCTGAAATACTTTCTATCATTTGTTTGTAGGCAGGAATTTTATTTAAGAATCCATAAAATCCTCCAACGACTAAAATGAAGATAACGGTATCAAAGAAATAGTAAAAGGACTGAACGTAGTTAAGGAAAACATCTCCTAGGGCAATATAACTAATTGTTCCTTGTCTATCTTTAATGAAATAACTTGCAACTACGACTAATAGTAGCAATACAGACAATACTTTCATTAATCCGTATTTCTTTTTCATTTTTTTTACCTCCAAATTCATTATAACACGAAAAGACCTAATTACTATCTTTTTAGCCAATTGTTTACTTTTTTGGGTTAATTATGGGATAAAAAAATACTTTAGAAGAAATTTCTTATAGTAAAGATTTTTCTTTAAAAGTATTTTTCTTGTATCAAATTATTCTTCTGGTTTCATTAATGGGAATAAAACGCAATCTTTAATATTCTCAGCATCTGTTAAGATTTGGACTAACCTATCGATTCCAATTCCCCATCCACTGATGGGTGGCATTCCATATTCCATAGCGCCAATGTAATCTCTATCCATCATCATGGCTTCTTCGTCGCCATTACTCTTTAGTCTTGCCTGTTCTTCTAATCTTTTTTCTTGTTCAATAGGGTCAACTAATTCTGAATAAGCATTAATGATTTCTGCACCATTGATAATTAATTGGAATCTATCCGTCAAATTAGGATTGTTGTCATTTGCACGGGCAAGTGGAGATAAGCTAATTGGATGTTTAGTTAAGAAGCATGGTTTTACTACGTGAGGACGAGCAACTTTCTTATAAAGCTGATCGACTAAATTTCCATAGCCTAAGTTTTCTAGTGGAGTTTCGCTATCGATTTCAATCTTTTCTTGTTTGATTTTTTCTAATAATTTTTCTTTTGTATCATACTCATAAATATCAATTGGAGTATATTTTAAGATTAAATCTCTCATGGAAATACTTTCCCAATCCCCACTGATATCTACAGTTACGCCATCTATTGTCAATTCTAGTTTACCAAATAAATTTGCAACTACGGTTTGAATCATTTCTTGCAAAAATTTCATATTATCTTCATAATTTAAGTAAGCACCATATCCTTCTAACATCGTAAAGTCTTGTAAGTGGGTAGTGTCCATTCCTTCGTTTCTAAAACATCTTGCGAATTCAAATACTTTGGTAAATCCTCCAACAATTGCTCTTTTTAAGTAAGTTTCTGGAGCAATTCTTAAGTATAAATCAATATCTAATGCGTTATGATGTGTTTTAAATGGTTTTGCCATAGCGCCACTTGCTTTATTATTTAAAATTGGCGTTTCAATTTCTACATAACCGTGGTTATTTAAAAAACTTCTAATTTCCCAGATTAATTTACTTCTTAATAAAAATCTTTCTCTGGCATCTTCATTCATGATTAAATCTACGTAACGATTTCGATACTTCAATTCTTGGTCAGATAGTCCATGGAATTTTTCTGGTAATGGTTTTAATGCTTTACCTAAGAATTTAAATTCATGCGTTCTTAATGTCTTCTCTCCTGTTTGAGTAGTAACGATTTCTCCTTTTACCCCAATAAAATCTCCAACATCAAGTGATGTTTTCATAAACTTATAGGCTTCTTCTCCAACTAAATCTAATTGCATAGATACTTGGATAGATGCTTGGATATCACGAATTCTTAAGAAACTTAATTTTCCCATTTTACGCATAAAAACAATTCTGCCAGCAATTTTTATATCTTGTGTTCCATCATCTATTTCTCTTGCTTCTTTGATTGAATTTGTTACCTCATATTTTTCTGGATAAGGGTTACAATATTCTTTTATTTTTTCTAATTTTTCTCTACGAACTAGTTCTTGTTCACTTCTTATTACTTCCATCTTTTCACCTCTATTAAAAATACTTATGTTTATTTGAACCTAGTAAGATATAATTCAAATAAAAATATAGTTTTATTATACACTATTTTCTAATTCTTTAAAATAATTATTTAAGATTTCTTTTAATTCCTCTATTGTGGTTGCTTTAAAGCATTTATTTTTAGCTTCAATACTACCAGGTAATCCTTTTAAATACCAAGCAATATGACTTCTCATTTCCAAGACTGTTATTTTTTCACATTTTATTTTGCTTAAGTATTCCATATGATGAAAACACATTTCTAATCTTTCTTTAAATGTTGGCTTGTCTATTCTCTTGCCTTCTTCAAAATAACTTACTAACTCTCTAATTAGCCAAGGATTGCCTAGGGCACCTCTTCCAATCATGATGGCATCTACACCAGTTGCAAACATTTTTTCGGCACTTTCGATATCTACAATATCGCCATTACCAATTACGGGAATTGATACGGCCTTTTTTACTTCTTTAATGATTTCATAATTGACACATCCTGAATAGCCTTGACTTCTTGTTCTTCCATGGATGGTAATGGCAGATGCTCCTGCACTCTCTACTACTTTAGCAATTTCTACGGCATTAATGCTTTTTTCATCCCAGCCACTTCTAATTTTTACCGTTACAGGAACAGGGACTGTCGCTACAACAGATGCAACAATTTCTTTTACTTTTTCTGGATTTTTTAATAAGGCAGACCCAGCTTGAGATTTAATGGCAACTTTAGGAACGGGACATCCCATATTGATATCAATAATATCTGGATGCATTTTTTCATAAACTAATTTTGCTGCTTCTACAAAAGTTTCCTTATCACTTCCAAAAATTTGTTGAGCAATAGGTCTTTCACATTCTTCCATATAAAGCATATCTTCTGTTTTTTTACTAGAATAGACCAGGGCTTTATCGCTAACCATTTCCGCATAAATCAATCCTGCTCCCATTTCTTTAATGATTTTTCTAAAGGCACTGTTACATATTCCTGCCATAGGAGCCAAGACAATGCGATTTTTAATTTCTATATTACCAATTTTAAACATGTTATCACCTACTCGTTTAACATTTTAACATAAAGTTTAAAAAAAAGAAAATACTTAACAAAAATATTGTTTTGTATTACAATTATTCTGGTGATAGGAATGAATGAGTTAGAATTATTGAATCAATATATTAATGAAGCTAAGCACTTAGTTTTCTTTGGAGGTGCTGGTGTATCTACGGCTAGTGGATTAAAGGATTTTCGAAGTGAGAATGGGCTATATCATGAAAAATTTTTATATTCTCCTGAAGAGGTTTTAAGTCATTCTTTTTTTATGAAAAATACTGAATATTTTTATTCATTTTATGAAAAGAATTTGAATAGTTTAAGTGCTAGCCCTAATATTTGTCATAAATATTTATCGTGGTTAGAACAAAAAGGAAAACTAAAAGCTATTATTACTCAAAATATTGATGGATTGCATCAAAAGGCAGGAAGTAAAAATGTAATCGAATTACATGGGACAATTATGAATAATTATTGTATGAACTGTAATTCTAAGATGGAAGCTTCAGAAGTATTTTCTACAAATGGTGTTCCTCATTGTAAGTGTGGTGGAATAATAAAACCTGCAGTTACTTTATATGAAGAGGCTCTAGATGATAAAGTTATTTCTAGGGCAATCCAAGAAATTGATGCGGCGGATGTTTTAATTATTGCCGGAACTTCTTTAGTGGTTTATCCAGCTTCTGCTTTTGTTCGTTATTTTCACGGGAAGCATTTGATTATTATTAACAGGGATACAACATTTATGGATAGTTTATCTGATTTGGTGATTCATGATGATATTAAGGATGTTTTTCAATATTTAGATAAAAATAGAAATACCTTGAGCTGATATTTCTATTTTTTATTTATTCAATAATCGTTATTCTGGCATAGCCATTTCCTATATTTCCCCCCATTATTCCTAATCCATCGTGAGTTGGCATGCCAACATATTCCTCCTTTTTAGTTGTCCATTTATATCCATTGCCATCAATCATTAATGTATTTGTAAAATAAAGTCCTGAGTAGTGCTTGCTTTGTCCAGTATGAATGATATTTGTTTCCGTTGATTCTTCTTCAATGGCATCACATCCATCATGTCCGGAGATAAAGGAAGAACCACCACCAGCATTAGCTGCAACACCTTCTTCTCCCCCATAATATCCACCTCCGCCACTAGATGTTCCTCTGTTTCCAAAGCCAAAAGTACTAGAAGTTTGATTTCCACCTATTCCTGCTGGATAGTTGTTATCTGCACTCCCAATTCCTTGATACCCAGCAATTCCTCCAGCTGTTCCCCCATTTCCACTATATGTTGCTCCGCCGCCGCCACCCGCAACTATGATTCTTGATTTTAGAGAATTAAAGCTATACCAAACATCATTTGGAACTAATCTTACATCAGTGGCTCCTCCTCCACCCGAACAGGAACCAAATTTATTTCCATTAAAAGAATCATTGCGATTGGAAAGATAACAATTTCCTGAAACATATTTTGGATATTCTCCTACATAAATATATAATTTTTTAAAATTGGATAGAGAAATATTGCCTTTAGTATATCCACCGAGCCCTCCTATTCCATCATAAGTTCCTCCTTGGGCTCCCCATGTTTCTAACTGATATGTTCCCGTTTCTGGAACTATAAATTGTTGTTCATTACCTAAGTAGTCAAAATCGATGGTTTGTAATCCTAGATTTTTCTTGGTATTATCTTCATTCTTACCTACTGTTGAAGTTTGTTCTGTTGTAGCATAAATATATCCTGAATAGGTTTTATCATTGTAGTTACCTAGAGATAGGGTACTATCAATATAAAGATAGATAGTATAGGTAACTTCTTTATCGTCTAAGGGAAGAGTTGCTAGAAGAGTATCTCCCATATAAGATACTACACCTGAATAAGTTACATTGTTTGATGAGACTATTTTATATTTTAAGGCTTTTACTGTTGTAATGGGGGCGGTTGTTGTATTATTGGTATAAAGATAAAGATTAACATAAGTATAAATCGTACAATCTTTATTTTTTGATAAAGTTATGGTTGATTTTGCTCCTTCTAAATAGTTAGTCGTACTTACTAAATTACTAGCACTTATATTCTCACCCTTATAATTTACTCCTTCACATTTACCAGATCCACTGATGCCATTGTTATTACTTCCTAAGTAAAGATAAGCATAAGTTGAACCTGTTATTAGGCTAGAATATACAACTAAAAGCAAAAGAAAGTGAAGTATTCTTTTTAAGTTATTATTTCTTGCCCCCCAAAATTAACTTTTGAGTTACTCATTTTATTCCTCTTTTCTATTTTATAACTCTATTCCATCGATGCTTGTTTGATATAACCAATTTTTTAAATCATTATTATTTCCAGTTTCATAAAATTTAATTAGTTTTTCAAAAAATATTGTTTGATTTTCTTGAGAAATACTAATAATACCACATCCATTATCAATCATAATTTTATTGGCAAATAGCATTGCTACTCTTTTATTTCCATCAATAAACATTTGCCTTCTCATTATAAATAACATTACTTCAAGAGCTATTTCTGTTTTAGATTTTCCTTCTTGAGATAATATTTCTTCTAATTCTTCTTTAATTTGACTTTCAATTGGAAATTGTGGTTTCCAAGTTGTTCCTCCAATATTTACAGGGGTTGTTCTAATTTGTCCTAAGTTTTGTTTTAAAACTAATTTATCACAAACTAATTTATGGATATAACATAACGATTTAAAATCATAGGCAATCTCTGGTTCTTCTAAGATAAATTGCCAAGCATATTTTAAATTATTAATTGCAATAATTTGATCTACTGTAAGTCCATTGGCAATACCTCCATTATAAATTGATTGTGTTTCTGGATAGGTTACTCCTATTCCTTCTAAATTGGCACTTTTCCAAATATAGTCAACAATATTTCTTTTGGCAATAAATACTGCTTGTTCTCTTGTTAAGTTATATTTATTTTCCATGGTTTATCCTCCTCTTAAATGTTCTGATTTCATTTTATCATTATGTTCTATAAATTTCAAATTTTTTATTTAGATATTTATTAATTTATAATGGTTATTCTGGCATAGCCATTTCCTTTTTTTGCATATTTACTTATTGGAGTTTCTGATACATTGGTAGTAGATATTGTCTTGGTAGACTCTTCTGTTGATTCTTCACAGTTATAACAATACATTGCTTTATTAGTAAGTTGGGAGTTACCTATATAGCCAGAGCCTCCGCCACCTCCAGCACCATAATCTCCTCCAAAGGACCCTCCATACAGTCCGGCACCTCCACCAGCAGAAATTTTATTACCACTATCATAACTACCGCCTTTTCCAAAACTACCTCTACAAATTTGAGAACCATTATAATAAATTTGAGTTATTCCACCACTTGATTGGGTTCCACCTACTCCCTTCCTGTCTTCAGATTTTGTGCTAGTTCCATCACTACCTTTGTAGCCACCCGCATGTCCACCAAATCCAGTATCTTCAGTTTGAAAATATGCACCTCCTCCTCCTGCTCCAGATACAATCAAAATCTCATTAATTTTTGAACTTAAGTTAGAAAGTAACCCACTTTGAAAAGATAGATGGGTTGCCCCACCACCTGAGCCTCCTGTTTCTTGCTGATTTCCTGATGTTCCACCGCCATTATAACCGCCAGGTGCTATTTTTCCAGTGACTCCAGAACCACCAACATTTACAAATACTTGTTCATTTTTCACTATATTGATATTACCAATCGAATAAGCACCATATCCTCCAATATAAGCATCCGTACCATTTCCTCCACTGGCTCCCCATGTTTCTAACTGATATGTTCCCGTTTGGGGAACTATAAATTGTTGTTCATTACCTAAGTAGTCAAAATCGATGGTTTGTAATCCTAGATTTTTCTTGGTATTATCTTCATTCTTACCTACTGTTGAAGTTTGTTCTGTTGTAGCATAAATATATCCTGAATAGGTTTTATCATTGTAGTTACCTAGAGATAGGGTACTATCAATATAAAGATAGATAGTATAGGTAACTTCTTTATCGTCTAAGGGAAGAGTTGCTAGAAGAGTATCTCCCATATAAGATACTACACCTGAATAAGTTACATTGTTTGATGAGACTATTTTATATTTTAAGGCTTTTACTGTTGTAATGGGGGCGGTTGTTGTATTATTGGTATAAAGATAAAGATTAACATAAGTATAAATCGTACAATCTTTATTTTTTGATAAAGTTATGGTTGATTTTGCTCCTTCTAAATAGTTAGTCGTACTTACTAAATTACTAGCACTTATATTCTCACCCTTATAATTTACTCCTTCACATTTACCAGATCCACTGATGCCATTGTTATTACTTCCTAAGTAAAGATAAGCATAAGTTGAACCTGTTATTAGGCTAGAATATACAACTAAAAGTAAAAGAAAGTGAAGTATTCTTTTTAAGTGATTATTTCTCTCTTTCCCCCCCCCCGAATTAACTTTTAGATAACGCATATTTTATTTCCTTTCATATTCAAGATAACTATTTTCTTTACTAATTGTTGAATTTTTATTTAAGACTACCGTAATTTGTTCAGCATGAGTCGTTTTATAATAAATTTTATCGACATCATCTGCTAATAATTCATCTTCTTCTCCATGGCCATATAGGTATAATTTGTTTTCTTTTAAGTAAAAAATAATATTACTAGCGCCTGCTGCTCCGGTTGCGGTTAGAGCCTCTTCTGCTTCGATTGTTTCTGTACCATAAGCATTGTCAAAGGTAAATGTTTTTAATTTTTTATTGGTTGTTGTATTTTCTTTTTGACTATTTTCTGTTGTTGCATTAGTCTTAGTTGTTGTAAAATCACCTACTTTTACTTTTAAGTTTTTATCAATTTCAATTGAATAAGTTCTAGTTTCTAAAGCGTTTTCTTCCCACTTTCTTTTATAATTACAAATTAAAGAGGTCGTCCCTTCTTTTAGACCAGTTAAAGTAATGGTATACTTTCCTCCTACTCCAGTCATATTTTCATCTTTTTTGTCCTCTTCATGATAAGTACTTTTTATTTTTAAATAACCATTATCTTCCGTACAATTCCAGGTATATCCTGTTGTTTCATTTCCTTCTAAGGTAATGGTAGCTAGTTTTGTATCTTTTGTGTTTGGCTTATCCTTGTTTTCTTTTGCGCACGCTGTTAGAGATAGTAGAATAAAGAGATAGATTAAATTTTTTTTCATTTTTATTTTTCCTTTCTTATAACCATTCATGGTATTTTTTGATATATATTTTTTTTATGATTGAGACAATAAAGAAGTAGAATAAAACGAGTATGATTAGGTAGAAGTAAAAGGATGGTGGTAATATTTCAAAGTGAAATGATGGAATTTTATGTAAAAAAATTGGGGTAAATATTGTTAATACTAGTGAAAATATGGTTAAGTAATTTAGTTTACTACTTGCGTTTGATTCGATAAAGGGCTTTTTAGAAGTTCTTACATTGAATATAATCATCAATTCTGTTACAAGACAAGTAACAAACCACGCTGTTTGGAAATATGAGGCCATACTGTTGGTGTTATAACCTAGTAAATACCAGAAAATAATAAATGATATTACATCGATTAAGGAACTGGTAATTCCCATTACTTTCATAAATCTAGATATTCCTTTGGTATCCCATTTTTTAGGTGATTTTAAGAATTCGGCATCGACATTATCATAAGGAATACCAATTTGAGAGAAATCATAGATAAAGTCTTGAAGGAGCATTTGAATTGGCAAAAGTGGTAAGAATGGTAGGAAAATACTTGCAATCATAATACTAAAGACATCTCCAAAATCGGCACTTAAGGCCATTTTCATATATTTAATGATATTGCCATAGACTTTTCTTCCTTCTATTACTCCATCATATACTACTTTAAGACTTTGTTTTAATATAATGATATCACTGGCTTCTTTAGCAATAGAGGCAGCAGTATTTACGGATATTCCGACATCGGCAATATTTAAGGAAGGGGCGTCATTGACACCATCTCCCATATAACCAACGACATGTCCTTTTCTTTTATAAAGAGAAACAATTCTTTCTTTTTGAAGAGGATTCATTCTGGCAAAAACATCAATTGTATCAATTTTTTCTAATAATTCTTCATCGGTTAGTTTATCTATATCACTTCCTAATAAGATATCATTGCCGTTTAGTCCTACTAGATTACAAATATTTTTTGTTGCATAAGGGTTATCTCCGGTTAACATTTTGGTTTGAATTCCTATTTTGGATAGATTGACAAGAGTATTTTTAACATCTTTTTTGGCTGGATCTAGGAAACCAACAAAGCCTACAAACGTCATTTCACTTTCTATTTTTGAAGTGCTATTGGAATTTGTATATTCTAATTTTTCAGAAATTGCAAGGACTTGCATACCAATACTTGCTAATTCTATTGCTTTATCTTCTATGATTTTTTTCCTTGATGCATCAATCTGGCTCACTTCATCATCTATTTTTATTTTGCTACAACTTGATAATACTTCTTCCAAAGCTCCTTTTGTGATTACCCGATATCCACCTTCATTTTTCACTACGATAGTTTGTTTTTTTCTCGTATAATCAAAAGGAATTTCATCTATTTTTTCATACTCTTTACCTAACTTATTTAAATTATTTTTTTTAGCATAATCTAGGATGGCTTTATCTACTAGATTTTTAATTCCTGTAGAATAATAACTATTGAGGTAAGCATATTCTAAAATACTGTTATTTTCTTTTCCTTTGGCATCTATGTATTTTTCTAGGATAATTTTATTTTCTGTTAATGTGCCTGTTTTATCGGTACATAAAATATCAATAGCGCCTAAATTTTGGATTGATTCGATTTTTTTCACTAATGTTTTTTTCTTTGCTAGACTTCTACTTCCTTTGGTTAGGTTTACATTTAGAATCATTGGTAACATACTTGGGGTAATGCCTACAGCAACCGATAAGGCAAAGAGTAAGGCTTCATTGATGTTTCTTTTAATTACACCATCAATTATTACGACTACTAGGCATACAATAATCATATATTTGATTAACAAATTAGAGATATGTTTAATCCCTAAATCAAAATTTGTCTGTACTTTTTTATTTTCAATTTCTCCACCTAGTGTACCTAAATAAGTAGAGAATCCTGTTTCAATCACTACTCCTGTTCCTAATCCACTGACAACGCTAGAACCCATTAAGGCAATATTTTCAATAGCAAATATTTCTTGTCTATCTTTTTTCATGGAAGAAGATTTTTCTACTAAAGCACTTTCTCCGGTAAAGACAGATTCATTTAAGAATAAGTCTTTTGCTTCAATAATTCTTAAATCTGCTGGGATAATTGCTCCTGCATTTAGTTTGATTATATCGCCCTTTACGACATCTTCTACCCTAACTTCTAATTCCTGATTATTTCTAAGTACTGTTGTAGTTGAATAAATTCTAGACTTTAATTTTTGATTAAATTTATCTACAGAATAATCTTGAACAAAACGTATTAAAGCACTAATTAAGGCAATGATTAGGATAATTAGAGAACCTAATTTATCTTGTAAGAAGAAATTAATTAAACTAAGAAATAAAAGAATTAGGATAAATTCATCTTTAAAAGAAGCAATTAAAAAATATAAGAAACTTCTTTTCTCTTCTTTAATGACAATGTTTTTTCCATCCTGAACTAACCTAGACTTTGCTTCTTTTGCATCTAGTCCTTCTTTTTTTGTTTTTTCTTTTATTAATATTTCTTGTTCATCTAGTTGAGATAGTTTTAAGTATTTTTCTAATATTTTGGTATCATTATTTTTAAGATTTTGATGTTTCTTTTTTATTTCAAATATTTGTATCAACAAGACCACCTACTTTATGTTTATTATAACACTTTCTAGTTTAAAGTTATATATCTTTTATCAGATTTTTGAAAGAAAAAAAGAGCAATTGCTCTATATTTTTATTTTAAATTTAATTATCTTCTTTTGTGGTTTACTGAAGAGTTTCGAGTAAATATTTGGTATATTTGCTTAATTCCATATTCAAATTGATTATCTATTTCAATTGGCTTGTGTTTCCCGTCTTCTGATACTAAATCTACACCAAACATTCCAACATTACTAAAATTAGTTTCTATTACTTCATACAATCTTTGTAATTGTGCTGTCTTTAACATATTGACTTCTGGTGAGACAATAATACATACTAAATCTTTTACTATTTGTAAAGAAATTATTCCGTTTTTTGCTAAAAACCATGCATGTTCCATTTGGTCTGTTCCAGCGTTTGAATTTAAATTTAGACATTCTTCTATCTCATCAAGACAGCACCAATGTCTAGCATTTATTTGATTTCTTCTGGATACTAATACTTCCCCTTCTTTAGTGATTGCAATAACGCCATCATCACATTTTAAATTAGTCATCTCATTAATTTTTTCTACTTCCATAACCATCTTCTCCTTTTTTTGCTTTAATTGTTTTAATTTTAACAAAAATTTAAGAAAAAGTCATTAGTTTATCTTAAAAAAAAAGAGACTTTAGTCTCCGTTATTTAAAGCAGCAACATGAACCACATTGTTGTTGGGTAACAACATTTTCCTCACAGCAAGTATATCTTGGTTGATAAGTATGGCGATAGATATGATTATTAATAATTCTTGTATTGATTGGGCATACATGTGGTACTTCGTGGATGAAGGTTCTATTTACAATTCTTTCTCTTCCTGGTTCTACAATTGGACTCATGACATTTCCTTGCATAGGCATCATGTCATATCCTCCTACTTCATTATAATTCATATTATCATTTGTATTGGTATTTACATTTTGATTGGTGATGTTAATATCTAAATCATCGCGTCCCATGGCATCATTATAAAACATCAAAATTCCTCCTTTTCTAGTGTATCTTATGAGGAAGAGGAATTTTTACTTAATATAAACAACTAGGTTAAGACTATTTTTTTAAAATATCTAAAATATGGGTAGATGCTCCTAAGAGTTCTTGTCTTTCACAAGTTTTTAAGTGATAGTTTAAAAATACTTCAAAAGTGCTTTGGTCCATTTTATTTAAGGTATCTTTGATATAGCTGCTTGCTCCATCGGAGGAGACTAGTTTTAGACGTTTTAAATTAGATTTTTCTTGGATGAAATTAATATCTTCTAATCGAACATAATCATATAGTTCATTTCCTTTTTCTAAAATATGAAAATTCTCGTCTACTTTTCCAGAAGCAATAGATGTTAAAATGTTTCCATCCTTAAAGCCATGGGTGATGATGGCATATTCATTCATGCAATAAGAAATAAAGAGAAGGCCATTTGGCTTTAATAATCTTTTTGCTTCTTCAATTGCTTTTAATTGTTCACTTCTTTTTTTTAGATGATAGATTGGACCAAAAAGGAGAATAGCATCATAAGTATTTTCTTTTAAAAATGATAAATCTAGGGCATTTCCTAAATAACTTTTTAGGGTTGGTTTTTTCTTTTTGATGACATTTAGATTCTGTTTTACTAATTCTACTGCTTCTACATCGTAGCCTAATTTATCTAGGTATAAGCTATATTTTCCAGTGCCGGCTCCGACATCTAAAATTTTAGCCCCTAAGGGAATATATTTTTCAATATATTTTAAATTTGTTGTAAATTCTACTTGACCTCTTCTTGAATTTAGTCTTTTATCTTCATTAAATTTATTGTAGTAATTTTCTAATAATTTGGTATGATTTGTCATTTGATCACGCTCTTCTATCTTTGTTATAAATTTCTTTATAAATAATATTACTATTTTTTCCTTTTAATTTTCTATTTAAATAATCATAATAGGTTCCTGGTGTGATTAGTCCATTAATGGATAAGATATCCATGCCACTTTTTCCAATAATATCGTCCGCTAAGAAACAGCAATTGGTACCTAAAACATAATAAGTTTTATATTTTCCCGATTTAAATTTATAGAATTTAGCGGAAGTTCTTTTATAGAGTTTAGCGGCATAACTTTTTCCATTACGATAGTTTTTATCAGTTTTATGATTCCAAGGGTAAGTATTTTTTAATAGTTCTTCTATTCTTAACGCTACTTTTTTCTTTTCTGTATCTGTTAGATGAATACCAAAATCAAAGATGGTTTTTTTGCTATTATCAATGCAGAAGTTAATGTATTCTTTTTTACTTTTAGCAAGAAATAAGACACCATCTCCGAATAATTCTCCAACATATCTAGATCCTTCGTCGTAGCAACCGTAAGAGATTACTTTATTGTCAAAGTAAATATCAATATGCCCCATTCGATTAAATCCTCGATTAGAGGTATGAATTAAGATATTTAGATTTACGGTTTTATCATTTGGATTATGGTAGGAATAGCTTTGTTCTTTTACTTCGAGATTTCTATTAATATCTATCATAACTCTATAGGGAATAATGGCTTCTATGATTTTAGGAAGCGTTATTTTTATTTTTCTTTTAAATTTATTTTTGGTGTTTATTGGAATTATTTGAATTAAGGCATCCCAGATGAAGGATAGACCTAAGAATATGGCATATATAACTAAGCAGATTAGAAAATTATCTAGTTTTCCTAAAGGAGATAAGATAATGGGAATCGCGATTGCTAAGTAGATACAACCTAATAAGAAGTAGCGAACGCCAAAATTTTCTTTGGTTTTAATTTCTAAATACCCCATGATATACTGACTTATTCCTAGAATAGTTAAATAGAGAGAAAAAAGAATAGGAGCTAGACCTAAAATAAAATCAGGAAGAAGTGCAAAAAAGAGACAGAGAATGAGATGGAATAAGCAAGAAATTAAGGCTTTTTTCTTTTTTTCTTTACTTTGGTGTCTGAAATAAAGGCGAACTAGTTGGACAAAAGCATTTCCCCACAAAAGAAAGATAATGGTAGAGATAATGCTTTGGTAAAGTCCATCCTTTCCAATTGCTAAAATCATTCCTACAAATAAGAAAATGATTCCCATCGCAAATGTTGTTGTAAATTCATAATACTTCTCTTTCACGTAAGTTCCTCCTTAAGTATTTTTATTATACTATAAATATTAAAAAAAGAATATCTTATTTTAATACTATGAAAATACTGATAGAGATCTAGATTAATTAAAAAGATAGCATCATACGGGTGCTATTTTTTCCTGCTTTTGGTTGATACAATCTTAGGCGTTGGTTTTACTAGAATTTTTTCACTTAATTTCTTTTTTTCAACTACTTCTTTGCTTTCATTTCTTGTAATTTGGTAAGTGATTTCTTTTTTTCCATTCTTTCCTTTTTGAATTACTTTTCCTTCTTTTCTAAAGAAACTATACTTTTTCTTGGTTTTGTATTTTATCTTTTTCTTCTCTGTTCTTTTTTCTTGATATAAGCAACTGCCATCTTTAGTGTTAGCCTGTTTATTATAATTTATGGCACTAATATCTATACAACCATAGACTTTGTCTATACAAGAATGATTGTCAACATTTGCTTTTTCGTTATAATTAAATGCTTCTTTATTGGTACATCCATAAATTTTTTGAATACAACTTCCATCATTTGTGGTGGCTGAGGGATTATAATTATAGGCATTTTTGTCTGTACATCCATATATTTCTTTTTTTTGATAACTAAAAGAATTATTAGAGTTACTAGAACTTCCTCCACTACATCTACAAGTTGGACTTTTAGAGCCATCATTACAATACCAATACCCATCACTTCCACAATAATTTTGACCTCCATGATGGGAACAACATCCCCGTCCGGCATAAACAAATTTTGGATTTACTACTAATAAAATTATTACTACAAATAATATTTTTTTCCTCATAAAAATTCCTCTACACTTTTAAATTTATTAAATAATATTTAATTTTTCCATTAAGTACTTAGCATTGGTGCTTCTACATTTTCCTGGTCTTATTTTATAATCAAATTGAATTTTATCTCCTTCATAATATTCTTTAACATGGTAGTTTTTAATATTTTTTTCATCGCAAAGTTCAAAATCATGCGTAGTTAGAAGGGTAATGACTTGTTTGTTTTGTAATCTTTGAATCACTTTTTTCGCACCATAAATGCGATCTTGATAATTGGTTCCTTTAAATATTTCATCAATTAAAACAATCATATTTCCCTTCTCTAAATAGGAAAGTGCTTCTTTAATTCTTAAAAGTTCTCCATAAAAGGTTGAGATTCCTTTTTCAATGTCATCATTAATTCGCATAGAAGTAAATATTTTGAAGTAATTGGAAGAAAAAGAGGTAGCACAGGTAAAGGTTCCCGCATTCATTAGAATAAGGTTAATGCCTACCGTTCTTAGGAATGAAGTTTTCCCTCCCATGTTAGATCCGGTAATAATATTTACGCCAGCATCACTTTCAAAGTCATTGGCAACACAAATATTTTCTTCTAAAAGAGGATGTTTTATTTCTTTAAATTCAATACTCACCTTTTCCCATTTTGTTGGCATACATATATGTTCTTTTAAGATACCAAGTGTGGATAGACTAATTAATGCCTCTAATTCTTCCATATCATGAATACTTGATTTTAATTTTGGAAAATCCTTTTTTAAAAATAAGTTAAAATACGAACGGGAAATTAGGTTTATGCAGAAAAGTCCATTAAATAAAAAATTGAACAAGAGATTATCTTTAATGCTATTTAGAGAATCTAAAAAATTGATTTTTTTGGTCATTTCACTAGTAGTGAATACTTCTTTTTTGATTTTTTGTAACTTTTTACTGGTGAAGTTTTCTTTTAGGATAATATTTGCTAGATAAGGGATTTGATGATAAGTTCTAACAAGATTGGTCATTTTATCAAAATCATTATGATAGATTAAACTATACATAAAAGAAATAAGATAATTAAAAAGAAATAAGCCATAGAAGTATTTTACGCTAATAAAATGAAAAAGGGATAAACAAAAGAAAGTAATTAAGAGAATTGTTGTCATTGCCGAGATAAGATAATCCCGAACATTTTGGGCTTGGTCTTTAGTATATGTCGAAAAGATGGTACTTAAATCAATTGCTTTATTCTGATACTTGGCTAAGGCAATTTGATAATTAATGATAAATTCTTTACTTTTCGATAATTCTTCTACTGCCTGTTGGGTGGCAACTAATTTTTGCGTATCTAGATTCTCATTTGATAATTTTTGAAATAATCTTCTCTTGCCTCCGATAGTTTTACAAATACATAAATATTGAAATAAGGAATTTTGTCCTAGGACATCTAAATCTCTTAAGTAATGATTTTCTTCTTTTAAAAATTCCTCTCCTGTATCTTTAAATTTTTTCCACTCTCCACTTGCTCTTTGAAGGTAGTTTTCTAAAATATTTAAGTAAGATGCATAATAGTGATATTTTTTAAAATACTTATCATGAATGATTACTAGAATAAAAAAACTAACTAGAGATAAGATAAAAATGGTTTCCCAAAATACTTTATAATAGTAATACTTTAGGATAAAACTAAAAATCATAATGAGAAAAGCTATCATTCTTAAACTAGCTATCTTATTTACTTTTTTTTCATAGAATTTTTTTTGGTTTAAATATTTTTGATATTCTAATTTTTGTTTCATTTTTTCTCCTTTATATGCCCAGCAAGTTTAAGATAAGGCCTGAAAAGACTCCAATAAAATAGATTAGGGCTACTATTGTTAAATTTTCTTTTTTATTTTTATTGTTTCTAAATAAAACTAAAACTGCTACGCCACTTCCGGTTAGAAGGCCTGCGATTAAGCTTCCTGTTGATAAGATTTGATTTAAATACAATTCCGTTAGAATAATAGAAGAACCACAATTTGGAATGAAGCCAATTAAACTAGATAAAAAAGGTGTTAGGATAGATTGGCTATGAAAAATACTTTTTAAGTACTCCTCTAGGGAATAGTGCATAAGAATATTAATGAAAAATGTAGTAATAAAAATAAAAATTGTTGTATTTAGGGTATGATTTAAACTAGATGAAAATAGTCCCTTTTCACAATGACAATGTTCTTGTTTACAAATTGTTTCTACTTGTACATCTTCTTTTTTTCTTACAATAAAATCAATCATAAATCCTGAGATAATTCCAATAATTGCTTTTATTAGTAATAAAAAGAGGATGTCCTTAATATTTTTATTTTCAGCAAGTAAGATTGGTAACATTTCATCACTAGTAGATAGATATATACTAATTAGTGTGCCTAAGGTAATAATTCTAGTAATATATAAATTAGTTGCCATAACGGAAAAGCCACATTGAGGAATAATGCCTAGAATGCCTCCAAGAAGTGGGCCGAAGTTTCCTGATTTTTGGATAAATTTCTTACTTTTATTTTTATACTTATGTTCAATTACTTCAATAAAATAGAAAGTAATCCACAAAAAGGGAAGTAATTTTAGAGTATCTATAACGGTATCTTTTATAACATCAATCATTTTTATCACCTCTTATTTACTTAAAATATTAACACATTAAACTAGTAGAGTCAACCTGCTTAAAAAGCAAAAAAGTAAGGAAAAAGCCTTACCTTTTTGATAGAAAATTAAGATATTCTTGATAGCCCCCTGTAATGTTTATGATATGATATCCAAAACGATTTAAACGAATAGCAATTTCTCTTGATTGTTCTCCTGTTTCACAATACATATAATAGAGTAAATACTTACTTAAGTAATGTGTGTAATTGTTTAAGAGATTATAATAAGGGATATTTATTGCCCCATCAATATGCCCTATACTATAATCATACAAACTTCTTATGTCAATAATGTTTGCCTCTTTTAAATGTGTTAATTCTATTACATTAATTTCTGTCAATCTCACCACCTCTACTTTAATATATTATAGAAGTGTTTTTTTGATCAGTGCAGAAATCTATTTTATTTAGATAGTAAAAATTTTTATTTTTCCTTGAATTACAATAACTATCATTTTTAAAGTTAAGAAAAAAAGAACTATTTTTTTAGTTCTAGTCCAAATATTCATAACTATAATTTAGTGTAATGTGTCAACATTCTTAAAATATGTATTTCTTTTCATTAAGACAAGAATATTCTTACAACTTTTATCTAATCCCGAACTTTTTAAATTCGTTTTATTCTTCTCAGATTGTTCTGAGAATTTAATAATGTACTCTTTACCATTCTTCATCTGGATCAAATTCCTTGGCTTCTTGCCAATTTTTATTTTTTCTAATATTATTGATATCTTCTACTAGTCCAGGAATGCTAGATAAATATAGCGTTTCCTCGATATTTTTCCATTCCTCTTTAGAAATTAAAACAGCATTTTTTTCCTTATTATTCACTATAGTAATTGGATTAAAGCCAACATTTACATCAGCTACTAATTGAAATAATTTTTATCTTGCTTTTGTAATGTTAATTGTACTCATGTTATCTCCTCACATTTAATGTTATAATGTACTTTTTTACGTACATCAAGTACTTTTAACTAGACTATTAATATTTTATTCATTTCTTAAATTTTAATGATACTTTTCTCTATTTTTTTCCTATAAATAAATGATAAAAATATCATAAAAAAAGAGCAATACAGTCAATGCTCTTAATAAACTACATGAAAATAGTCTGTAAATGGTCTGTAAAATGATTTGGGCAAAATAAAACCCTTATCAAATAAGGGGTTATTTCATCATGGTGGCTCCAACGGGAATTGAACCAGTGACACGAGGATTTTCAGTCCTCTGCTCTACCAACTGAGCTATAGAGCCACAATGGCGGTTCGTACGGGATTTGAACCCGTGATCTTCTGCGTGACAGGCAGACGTCATAGGCCTCTAGACTAACGAACCATGGTTGCGGGAGCTGGATTTGAACCAACGGCCTTCGGGTTATGAGCCCGACGAGCTACCGAACTGCTCCATCCCGCGATAAATAAAATTAAGTGGCGGAGGAATAGGGATTCGAACCCTAGCGCCGCTTTCACGACCTGCTGGTTTTCAAGACCAGTCCCTTCAACCGGACTTGGGTATTCCTCCAATAAAATGGTGCCTAAGGTCGGACTTGAACCGACACGAGGTTTGAATCTCGCAGGATTTTAAGTCCTGTGCGTCTACCTATTTCGCCACTCAGGCATCGAACTTTACAAACATCTTTTGCTGATGTCTAGTTCATTATATAACACTTTTCTTGATTTGACAACCACTTTTTTAGAAAAAATTAATTTTTTTGTGGATTTGCTAAAATTTTCTTAGAAATAATTCTTTTTTCAGTACTTTTTAAATATCAACACTACCTAATCTTTCTTTTATTGTGAAACTAAATTCTTCTTTAGTCTTAATATCTTTTAAGGATAAATTCTTTTTTTCATCATCTAAAATGCCACACAAATAAGTAGTTTCATTGGTTGTGGATAAAATAATTAAATAATAATTTTCTAAACTACTGCTTTTATCCTTAAAATATTCATTTCCTTCCTCAGAACTTAAACCAAAATCTTCTAAATGAGTTGTAATATATGTAACAACGTCCATTCCATTATAAATTTGATATTTTCCTTCTAAAATATTTTGATTATCTTTTTGCCAAACAAATCTAGAATTTCCTTCAAAAGTTAAAATGCTCATATCACTTCCTTGCCAACTATAATCAGTAAGGTTAAAATGCTCTGAAGTATTATCTTCTCTTTCCTCTATTTCAGGAAACTCTATTTCATTTGTAATGATATTAAATAATGGTACAGCAAAAAGAGTAGATAAAAAAAGAAAAATTGTAATGATTATTGTAATTATTCCTAAAATAGAACCAATACTAAATTTATGATTTTTATGAAGGTAAGAAATTCCTAGGCAAATACTAATTATCGCTAAAGGAATGGAGATAAAGGGAACAAGTAAAAACACTAGTGATAAAATGCCTGTTAAAATAATGGGTACTTCACTTTGATAATTGGTAATTTTTGGTCCTGTTTCCTTATCTTGGAACTCTTCTTTTTTTTCTTCAAATTTTTTTCCACAGGAAGTACAATACTTCTCTTCCTGTTCTCTTTTCTTTCCACATGAGGTACAATACATATTATTCCTTCTTTCTTTTTTTATGCCTTCTTAGAAGAAGTTAATTTAAAAATCATTTTTAAAATTATTCCAAGTCCAATACTAAATATTGAGTAATACAAACACTCCTTTAATAGATGATTGCTAATGACTTCAATGATTACTTTATAATAAGATGATAGCGTTAATTTTAAAAATAGAGATAAAATAAAATCTAAAAATAAGGTAACAATACCTGAGATTAAAAAGGTATTTCCAATTAATTTACTAGCATATTTTATATTTTTATTGATCATTAAAATAATGACAATCAACAGTACAATGAATAATAGACCAATAAAATTATAACTTGGATTGAATATTTCTCTTATATTTATCATTTTCTATAATCTCCTATATCTGTTTTATAAATAGTATCAATAATATAGTCAGTATGTGTCCTTACATAATCTATAGTTTCTTCTCTTTCTTTTTCAGTAATTGGATAATCAATTTCCTTTAAAACTTTATCCATATTATTCTCTACTATCTGAATGATTCTCTCTGGTGTGTATTTATAGCTATCATCCCCTGTTAAATTATAATCATAAATACTATTTACAATATCTGTTAAAATATCATTGGCAGTTTCGTTTTCCATTAGTTTAATTACTGTTTCTTCATCCAAAGGAGTTAGTCTTAGTATAGTATTAAAGATTTCGGTTTTATTTCCACTCTCATCATAAATAAAACCAGTTAATAAATTTTTTTTAATACTTTCTTTAATTTGTTTTTCTGTTATTGAATTAGATAAGGATACATAGAGTGTTGTTCCAATAATAGAGAAAGATAATAAAATACACAAACAAATATTTAAAAATTTTTTCAAATTACATTCCACCTTTCTTTTAGTATTATGGATTTTTTTTAGAAAAATACTTATCAAGATGTGAGGCTTTTTTCAGTATTTTATTTAAAATGAACAAAATGAACACCTAATTTTTTATAAATGGCAGTTGCTCTTGGAAGAGATAAGATTCTTGCAAATAAGAGATTATAAAATTCATCAAATAAGATAATAGAGCATAAGGTAAAACTAATGGTTAAAAATGTTTTCTTATCCATCTTCCTAGCAAGATGAAAACACAGTGGAAAAATGCCATAGATGAGAAGTAAACTAGATAAGCCAAAGAAACTCACGCTTCTTAAGCAGACAAACCCATTAATATTTCCAAAATTTAAAATTTCTTGGTTATAATCCCAACATCTTAGGCCATTGCCAATAATATACATGCCTAGTCCTGAGATATACTCTAGTATGCCGCAAGAAATAAAACTAACAAGAAAAACAAAAATTGGATTATGACGACGATGATAAGTTAAAAAATAAATCATTAAAGACCCCGTAGCATAGATATTAATCCAAGGCAAGAAATTTCCTCCTCGCCAATAAAAGCCCTTCATTCCTCCATTAAAATAATAAAAGATGTATTCATATAAAAAACCAAATATTCCTGTTATTACAATAACTAGAGCAAAAATTCCTAACATAGTTATTTTATCAAATTTATAGTCATCTCTTTTCTCATTTTTCATCCTACATACTACCTACTGCTTTCTATTCTTTTTCTATAAAAATTATACTATTTTATTTTCAATTAGGGATTGTTCAAAAATAAATGTTAATTTTTTATGGAGTTATAACTAAACTCCAT
>CAMBIR010000011.1 GCA_945867665.1 uncultured Bacillota bacterium | reverse complement strand
TTTTTACTAATTGAATATTCAACAACATCTTTATCTTTAGAACTACAAAGTATAACACCAACACTTGGATTCTCTTGTTCTTTTTTCACATCTCTATCTAGTGTTTCTAAATATAAATTCATTTTTCCTAAATATTCTGCTTTAAATTCTCCTAATTTTAATTCAAATGCTACCAAACAAGATAATTCTCTATTATAGAATAATAAGTCAATAAAGAAGTCATGATTTCCAACTTGAACTCTGTATTCGTCTCCTATAAAAGTAAAATCTTTGCCAACTTCTAATATAAAATCTTTTAAATTCTTTATAATTGCATTTTTTAAATCCTTTTCTGAAAATTCATTTGGTAAATCCAAGAACTCTAAACTATAAGTATCTAAAATTTTAGTGTTTGGATAATCATCTTCATCTATAGTTTTATTTATTGTAGGCAATTGTTTTCCATCCGAAAGCATATATCTTTCATAATATGATGATGATATTTGTCTATCTAATTCTCTTTTTGAATAATTATTTTTAATAGATAATTTTAAATAAAAATGCCTTTCTTCTTGGCTTTTAGCTCCACTTAATATAAGTAAATTGTTTGTCCAGGACAATTGCGTCACCAGTGGTGTCGCAATCTCATCATCTTTATAAGTACTATAAAATTGAATCATACGTTCTATATTTCTTTTAGTAAATCCCTTTATGTTAGGATAATTATTTTTCATAAAATCTGAGGCTTTTGTTGTTATTTTATCACCATAATTACTATTTTCTCTTAGTTCATATAGAAATTTACCAACTTCTAAATACAATAAAATCATTTCTTCATTTACTTTTCTGTAAGCATTATTTTTTCGCTTTTCAATCATTTCAATAATTTGATTAAAATTTATATCTAACATATATAACCACATCCTTAAAATAAGTTATTTGTAATTTTAAACAAATTATATCATTTAATTTGATAACTTTATATACTTTCATTGAAATTCGTGAAAATTTTGTATATAATGTTTTTCAGAAAGAGAACTTAGTTCGTAACTTGTATGTGATTCGCTCCTGTCATTATGTTTTCAGAGTTTAATACTTTTTCAGCATTATCATTATAAAATTTTTGAAACTCTTCTTGACTCCAATTATATCTTTTTTGAAAAATTCTTTGTGAATTATCTATAATTGTATCTTTTTTATTGTTGTCTGTATCATAAATTTCAGTATACACTCTATATAAGTTTTCAGAGTCAAACACAACTCCATCTAAATCTAAAACAATTTTTTTCATACTAAAATCCTCCCTTAATATTATAATACTTTTTTATGTTTTTCTTTTCATTTAACTAAATTACTGTTTATGATATTTACTATATTATAGAATGTTAAAATATGTTTATACCATTATTACAATGATCATAAAATTCTTGAGTAGAAATATGATATTTTGGCTTTTTATATTCGTATAACATTAGATTTTCTAAAACATAATTATCACATAGTTCATATTTAATAAATTTATCTTTTATATCATTTAATAATTCTTTTAAAGAATTATATTCATGTATTCCTCTAAATCTTTCCCATGAATGTTCAAACCAATAATATTTATTGTTTTTTTCATACGTTAAAAATGTATGAGTTGGGCATTTATTACCATCATCATGTACTATAAAATAAGTTTTTACATTCCAATCATTTCCTTTAAAATAATATCTTTCAAGTTCTACTTGATCCCAACATACACCGATTTTATTCTTTATAACTTCATTTGGAGATTGCAGTATGTAATTATTAGCATATTCTTCATTAACAATATTATGTTTATTATTGTGTTTGTCAATCCAACCATATTCAATAGCTTTCATTAATTCCATTATCTCTAGTTCATTATAATAATTCCAAATACTTAATTGACCTTTTGCTTTTATTGGATTGTCTAATGGCTTAATATCTTCTAATATCCATGCATATCTTCCTTCTGTATACTCACCACAAATATATTCTTGATAGTTATTCTTCTTCATCTTTTCTACATATTCTTTTGTCATATAAATACAATCAACAAGATTACATTTACAAATTATATAACCATAATTTAATTGTTTATTTTCAATCAAACCCATTAACTCTTTATCATTTTTATCATGCTTAGCCATTTCAGTCATACTAGCATGAATATACAATTCACCACGATATGACGTCTTCCAACTTCTTGTTTCAATTAATTTCATCTTTTCTTTTATTAAAGTAGCAAATGGTTCTGTTAAACTTAATACTTTCATAATCTATACCTCCTTTATTTTCTTACAATCCATTCACCCTTTTTAGTAGCGCCTATTCTTTCAATCAATCCTACATCTATAAGTGTTTTTATATTTCTTTGAATAGTTCTAATGTTAACATCTAAAAGTCTTGCGAGTGTTTCTTGAGTTATAGTTGGTGAATCTAGCATTAATCCGATAATACTGTTTTGTATCTCAGTTAAATTATTATTTTTAATTTCTTTCGTATTTGTCTTAAATTTATTTTCATTAAATGGGAATGTAACTCTTATAAAGTTTGGAAAAAATTCAAATGAATCTTTATTATAACTTTGAAGTATTCTTATTATTCCTGTTCCCATTTGTTCAACTAAATCTAAATCATTAAAGACTTTCATTAATTCTTTGTTTTTAGGAAGTGAAAATCCTTCTAAAAATTCTTCTTTTGTTGTGTTATCTTGAATTCCACCATTTGAAGATATTACTAATCTATCACTAAATATTTCAAACTTAGGGAAATATTCATTAGACCAATCATTATGTACTATTGCGTTAACAACGGCTTCTCTTACTGCAATATAATCATACATTTTAATTTCTTTTCTTTCAGGATATTCTATTTTAGTAAAAGTTTTATTTTCAATCTCAAGTTTATTTAAAATATTCTTTGTTGCTTTAATAATACAACAATTACCAAAGTCTTCATTTTCTATTAAATTAACTGAATTAATCCCATCATACTTGCCAAATCTAATTGAAATAGAATTATTATCAGCAAGTAAATAAGCATTGTAGTTATACTTACCATCATCAGTATATAGATCTAATTGTTTTAAAAAATTATTATTTATACTAAAACCCTTTTCTTCATAATATATTTTTAATTGACTAAATGTTAAATCTTGTTTAGGTGATACAATATTTTTTAAAGAATTTCTAGTTCTTTTACTAAATTCATTATTTATCATTTCATTAGGCATAGATTGTATGGAACTACCAACTCTAATAAAACAACTATCAGGAGTCATTCCCATTCCTTTTAAATAATATGGTCTTTCACTTCCTTTAGCAATAATCACTTTAATATATTTTTTATTATCTTTTTCTAATACTATAACATCATAAAGACCTAATGTAGATGGCATAATATTATCCTTAATTCTATCTTTTATAGTTCTTTGAAGTAAATCAATATTACCATTAATTCCAATAATATCTCCTTTATCATTAACACCAATATAAATATTACCACCATTTGTATTTAAAAATGATATTACTTCCTCTTCAAACTTATCTGTTAATTTAACTTTAAATTCATTTCTTACATCTTCAATTACATCTAACATTTTTACCTCCTAATTCTTATGACATAATTATATCATGTCGTAAGAAATGTCGCAATAAATGTCATAAGAAAGTTTATAAAAAGTATTGTAATAATTTCAAAAACTGCTATAATTTATTTAGTTGATTTAATCCATCTTGGGAGTATAAATTTTCGAACATAAGTAAAGTTAAGGCTCCATTGATGAATCTGTTCGAACTATTTAGTTTGGACTTGATATATAGAATCAATCGAAAGATTGATTTTTTTGAGTCTTGCAAAAAAAAGAAACCAGTTAAGGTTTCAAAATATCATGTTTAGATTACCATTTACCCAGAATTATTTACACTCCCTACAGACTCTCAAAGAGATTAACTTTCCTAAGTTATAATTGTTTTTTCCATTAATTCTTCCCATTCTTTGTTATTTTCATCTAAAGAACAATTTAATTCATCTATTTTATTTTGAATAGATAAGGCTTTTTCTCTATCTAGATAAACTTCTTCCTTTAATAATTCTTTTGATAAATCTTTTATTTCCTGTTCTAATTTATCGATTTTCTTTTCTACTTTATTTAATTCTTTTTGTAATTCTTTGGCTTGATTATTTTTCTTTTCCTTTTTGGATATTGTTTCTTTTTCTTTATTCTTTTCTTTTATTTCTAGAGATTTTTCTTTAGAAGTATTTTCTTTATCTACTCTACTTTCTTCATATTGTAAATAACCATAAGGATATAGTTTTGTTGTTTTGTTTTCGATTACTAGAACTTTGTTGCAGACTTTATTGATTAGGTATCTATCATGACTTACTAGAAGAATGGTTCCAGGATAGTTCAGGAGGATATCTTCGATTGTACTTTTACTGATAATATCTAAATGATTAGTGGGTTCATCTAAAATTAGAGTATTGGGGTGTTGATTTAGTATTTTACATAAAGAAAGTCGTACTTTTTCTCCTCCAGAGAGGTCTTTTATTTTTTTGTAAATTTCTTCACCATGAAAATCAAAGGCACCTAATATTCTCCTTATTTCATTCAAAGGCATACTTTTGAAGGTTTGATTGATTTCCTCAACGATACTATTTTCTTCTTTTAAGATAGTGAAATTTTGGGAAAAATAGCCAATTTTCGTTCTCTCTCCAAAGCGAAAATGGCCCGATAAGGGAGGAATTTCTCCTACTAGTGTCTTAAGAAGGGTTGATTTTCCGATTCCGTTTTCTCCTATGATTCCTAATTTATCTCCACGTTCTAATTCAAAATTAAAAGTGGCCAGTTCTTCTTGGTAGCCAACCGATAAGTTTTTAACTTTTAAGACATCGTGGTAACTCTTTTCTTCCATTTTTAATTTGATATGAAAAGTTTTAGTATACTCTTTTTCTGGTAATTCTAATTTTTGCATTCTAGAAATTTGTTTTAACTTAGACATGGCCATTTTGGCTTTGGTTGGTTTGTAGCGAAATCTATCTGCAATAGCAGTTAGGCGTTTTATTTCTTTTTCTTGTTTTTCATAATCTTTCAGAAATTTTTCTTGATTTAATTTCTTGGCTTGAAGAAATGCTGTATAATTACCAGGGTATCTTTTTAGAAAGCCATTTTCTATTTCATAAGTTGTGGTTGTAATTTTATCTAAAAACATTTGGTCATGGCTTACAATAATCATTGATTTGGGGTAATCTTTTAAATAATTTTCTAGAAAGCAAATACTTTTAATGTCTAGATGATTGGTTGGTTCATCTAAAATTAGGAGATCTGGTTTGGAGAGGATTAAATGAAGAAGGGATAATTTCGTTAATTGGCCACCTGAAAAATTTTTTAGTTGTTTTTCTTTATCTTCTTCTAGAAAGCCAAATTTTGAAAGGGCAATATCGATTTCTTTTTGATACTGATAACCACCTAAGTAGTTATATTGTTCTAATAAATTTTGGTATTTTATTATTTCTTTTTCGTGATAATGCTTTTCTATTCTTTTTTCTAATTGTTCTATTTTGTTCTTAATATTTATAATCTCTTGATAAGATGTTTTTATGTATTCGTTTAAGGTTAGGTCTTGATTTTGAATTTGTTGTTCAACATAGCCTATTTTAAAGTCATTGGAGCTTTCTATTTTTAAGGTATCATAGCCATCTTCAAAGGGAATAAGACCAATGATGGCCTTTAAAAGGGTTGTTTTGCCGCTGCCATTTCGGCCAACTAGACCTATTCTTTCTTTATCTTTTAGGGAAAAATTAATATTTTCTAGAATGGTGTTTCCATCTAGGGAAATACTTGCATTTTTTATTTGATAAAACATTCTATCACCAAGATTTCTTTTTTTATTTTTGACAGTGTGGACAATAATAAGTGCCTCTACCCGCTACTTTTATTTTTAGAATTTTACTCTTGCAAATTGGACATGGTTGATTTTCTTTGCCATGAACGGATAGTTCTTGTTGAAAGAGACCATGAACCCCATTTACGGAGGTATAACTTCTAATGGTGGTTCCCCCTTTTTCAATGGCTTTTTCTAGGATTTTTCTTGTATTTATTATAATGGCTTGTCTTTCTTTTGAAGTTAGGGCATTTGATTTTTTTAAGGGGTTGATATTTGAAGAAAAAAGAATTTCATCAGCGTAAATATTCCCTATTCCAACAATAATGCTTTGGTCTAATAGGCTACTTTTAATGGGGATGCTTTTCTTTTTTAGTTTTTCTTCTAAATAAGTGTTTGTTAAGGTTTTATCCCATGGTTCTTTGCCCATTTCTTTAAGGGGGCCAATTTTAGCAATTTTATCTTTTGGGATGAGTAACATTTTTCCAAATTTTCTGACGTCATGGTATCTTAATTCTTCATTGTTTGTAAATAGAAAAGTTACGTGCTCATGCTTGTTATGGATGGCATTTTTTTCTTTAATAAAGTATTTTCCTTCCATTCTTAGGTGAGATAGCAAGTAATCGGTGTCAAGAATGAAGATTATCCATTTTCCATATCTTTTGATGTCATGAATGGTTTGATTTTGTATCTTTTCACTAAATTCCTCTACTCTGGGATATTCGATAATTTTATCATAATAGACGCTCACTTTTTGGATGGTTTTATTTAATATTTTTCTTTTTAAACCTTGAACGACGGTTTCTACTTCTGGTAATTCTGGCACTTGTTTTCCCTCCTTTTATTATTGTGATTCATTAGTACTTATTGATTATCTTTATTTTTCTAGTGATATATTACTTATTGCTAATTGGTTATTTTATTTTTTCTATTTTCTATTATTTTATACCTATTTATTAATAAGAAAATGTGCAAAAGAAGAAGAAAGAGAATTTAAGGTATTCTCTTTTATTTGGCTTCATATAGATTTTTACCAATATTGATTTCTACTTTTAGGGGAACAGTTAGTTGAATGGTATTTTCCATAATATTTTTTACTTCGTGTTTTACAATATCTAATTCGTCATAGTAAACATTAAAATCTAATTCGTCATGAATTTGTAATAACATTTTACTTTTTAGGCCTAGTTCTTCAAATCTTTTATCAATTTCAATCATCGCTTTTTTTAATATATCCGCACTACTTCCTTGAATTGGTGTATTTAAAGCCATTCTCTCTCCCATACTTCTTATCATATAATTGCTATTTTTTAACTCATCAATTACTCTTTTTCGATTCATAATGGTTTTGACATAGCCGATTTCATGGGCATTTTTTATGACTTCATCCATATAAGTTTTAATTCCAGGAAAAGTCATAAAATATTTGTTAATAAAGGCTTTGGCTTCTTTAGGAGAAATGTTTAAGTCTTCGGCTAAGCCGTAACTACTAATTCCGTAAATAATTCCAAAATTAACTGCTTTGGCGCTTCTTCGCATATTGCTTGTAACTTCTTCTAGTGGAACCCCATAAACATCACTTGCTGTTTTCGTATGGATATCTAATTCTTCCTTGAAAGCCTGCTTTAGGGCGTCAATACTAGCTAAATGGGCAAAAATTCGAAGTTCAATTTGTGAGTAATCGCTACTTAAGATGTAACTTTTATCCTCAGGAACGAATGATTTTCTAATTTGTCTTCCATATTCATTTCGAACAGGGATATTTTGAAGGTTTGGCTCAATTGAAGATAAGCGACCGGTTCTAGTTAATGTTTGAGTGTAAATGGTATGAATCTTACCGTCTTCTAGAATATTATTTTTAAGTCCTTCAATATAAGTACTGTAAAGTTTTGTTAACATTCTATATTCTAGAATATCATTAATAATGGGATATTCTTTTAATTTGGATAAAGTTGCTTCGTCAGTAGAATATCCTGTTTTTTTCTTTTTGCCATGTGGAAGGGATAGGTGTTCAAAGAGAACTTCACCTAATTGTTTTGGGCTACTAATATTAAATTCGATACCGCTCTTGTCGTAAATTTGTTTTTCTAGGATATGAATTCTAGATTGAATTTCATTTCCCATTTCTTCTAAAACATGTGTATCGCAGCGAATGCCTTCTAATTCCATTTTGGCTAAAACAGTACTTAGGGGCAGTTCGATATCCTTGTAAAGGGAAAGTACTTCATTTTCTTCTAGCTCTTTGTAAAGTCTAGGGGTTACTTCATAGATGAATTTGGCTTTTTTAAGACTACGATTGGCAATTTCAGGAGGGGTTAATTTTTCTCTTTTTTGATAGAATTCTAGTTCATAGCCTAAGGTTATAGCAACATTGGCAATATCTTCTTTGACGTTATAGCCCAATAGATAACTAGCAATCATTACATCCATAGTAGTATTAGGAGGAGTTAAGTTGTTTCTTTTACTCAAACAATAATTCTTTTTTGCATCATATGTATAGACTTCACCCTTCATAAAAGATAGGCTATTTAGTTTCTCTTTTGGGATATAGTAATGATTTTTTTCATTATAAATAGCAATTCCTACGATATTAGATTTATGATAGTTTTCACCATCCATATCTATATAAATAGCAACTGGTTCTTTAATTTCTTCTATTTCATCACTACTCACTACTTTGTAATCTATTTTTTCTGATGTTAATGTGGTGTCTATTTTTTTTAGGAAAGAATAGAATTCTAATTCATTATATAAATCGATTAGTTCTTTCGATTTGGTATTATTAAACTTTAATTCATCGATGGTATAACTAACGGGTACTTCTTTATCAATTGTTGCAATTTCCCTACTTTCAAAAGCACTAGTTTGTCCTGTAATTAATTTGTTTTTAGTAGCACCTTTAAGTTCTTCAATGTGGTTATATAAATTATCTAAATCTTGATATTGACTTAATAATTTAATTGCTGTTTTTTCTCCGATTCCTTTTACGCCAGGAATGTTATCTGAAGCATCGCCCATTAGTCCTTTTAAATCTGTCATTCTAGCTGGTTCTACGCCATAAATATCTTTAAATGTTTTTGGAGTCATCATGATATAATCTTTGGTTTTTAATAGTTTTACATTTACTTTATTGGTAATTAATTGGAGCAAGTCTTTGTCACTACTTACAATTAATCCTTCATAATCATTACTTTCATCTATCATTTTGGCATAGGTGCCTATAATATCATCAGCCTCATAGTTTGGTACTTCTAAGTACTTGATATTCATGGCCTTTAGTATTTCTTTGGCAACTGGAAATTGTCGCTTTAAATCTAGGGGAGTTTCATCTCTTCCACCTTTGTAATCTTTATATTTTTCATGTCTGAACGTCTTTCCAATATCAAAAGCAACTAAAATATATTCTGGTTTATCTTCTGCTATGATTTTATTCATCATATTGACAAAACCAAATAGTCCATTGGTAGGAAATCCTTTACTGTTTTTCATTAAATTTCCTGAATATGCTGTGGCATAATAACTTCTAAATAACAAATTGTTTCCATCTACTAATATTACTTTTTTCATCACTTCACCTTAATTCCATATTTATCATATCACAGAAATAGAAAAAAAGAAAACAAGTATCATATTAGTTTATAAGCAAAAAAATACTTATCTAGAACTTTACTTTTTTTATTAAAGTTATTCTAAATAAGTATTTTTGAATATTAACTATTTTTTATTCAACCGTATTTATATTGGCACTGCCCGTACCTTTCCAACAGTTTGTCCATTCTGTCGAGCCAACTAATCCCATTGCAAAGGTTACTAAAGCAACAATTAAGAATGCAGCTACTGCATACATAAATCTTTTAATTAAAGTCTGTTGTGCTTTTTTCATCTCATCTTCTTTTCCAGCCATAACTGCTTTACCTAAATCTAATAATCCAAATACTATTAAAACTAGTGGAATCCCCCATTGGATCAATGTAACTACATTTTTTAATAAAGTTACTACCTGTCCTAATCCTTCCTTATCACTACATAAATCAATTAAAAAGTTCATTAATACACCTCTTTCATATAAGTAAATCATACATTAAAATAGTCCTTTTGTCAATTATTTGAGCCGTATTTTTTCAATAAAGAAAGAAAGTATTATTTTTTACTTTCTTTGCTATCTTCTTCATCATCTTTAAATATTACATAAATTAGGCCGATAATTACTAATATAATTAAAATAATGATGATTGTTTTAGAAGATTTTTTTTCTTCTTGTTCTTCTTCTGTTTTGGCTTTTTCTCTTGTTACTTTTAGGGTATATGTTCTTTCTGTTCCATCTTCAGCGGTTACTTTAATTGTTACTGTGTTTGCTCCTACTTTAAAGTTTTGATTACCACTGATTTCGTAACTAGCGGAAGAAGAATTTAATACAACTTTTAAATCTAATGATTTTACACTATTTTTTACTTTTAGGCTATATTCTAGGGTATTTGGATCAAACTTAATGTCATATCCTTTTATTGTTAGACTTTTGATTAAGTTGTCACTAGATAATTTTATTGTTCTTGCTGTAACGTTAGTTGTGTTTGTTAAAACAACTGGTGTTGGTGTTACAACTGGTTCTTCTGTTTTTGTTTGAACTGGAGTTACTGTATTTTCTGGATCAACATCTCCACCTTTTCCATTTTCAAAAACGGTTACTGTTGTTGAGACTGAATCATCTAAATTTGCTTTTACCCCAAGGGACGCTAAAATGTTATCGATAGAAATATTTGCATCTCCTGATTTTAATGTTTTAAAAGTTAGAGTCATAAATATTCCTTCGCTGGAATAATTACTTAATAAATAAGCAAAATGGCCATTTTCTAAAACTGTACCATAAAAATCTGTAGAAACATCAACATTCATTAATTCTAAAATTTCTTTATTATAATTGATATTTCCTTCTATACCTGTTAATTTATCTTCTTGGAAGCCTGTAATATAATATTTAACCACTAATTCTTCACCAACAGGAATTTCTGTTTTGTTGACGAATGAATTTTGTAAATCATCATGTGCAACAATATTATTTTCCCACTTACCGTTAAAGAATACAGGGTTAGTTGCATCTAAAATATTATAATTTTTTTCATTTTCTGGAGTTAAGATATTGTCGATAATAAATAAAGAATCATGAACATCTACTACGCCATCTTGATTATAATCCCCAACAACTTGAATTGGGTAAGAGATATCAAATTGGTCGGTTTGAATGATTAATTTTTCTCCATCTGCAACTATAGAAATTCCTTCTTCAATTGATGTTGAATAACCAGAAACATTATATTCATTCATTAATTTTTTCCAATCGATTCTGTTTAAAAAGTCTGTTTTTTTAATGCCATCAAAACTTCCTAAAATAACAAACTTTCCCTCTTCAAGAGAAATATCATTTAGTAAATACTTACTAAGTATTTCATCATTATTTCCAATGTAATGAATCGTAACTTTTACCACTTCTTCTGTTGAGTTAATGGTATATTCGAATTCATAATCACCATATAATTTATTTGAAAAATCAATTTCTTCGGTAGTCATTTCATTCTCATATCCATAAGAGATACGAATCATTTTATCTGGATCATTACTCATCAAATCATATTCATCCGCAGCGATGCCATTAATAGTTAGTTGAATTGTTTTCTCGCTATCATCTACATTTTCTTCATCATTTTCACTTTGATTTAATGTAGGGGTAACAGTATGGTTATTTTCTTCCTCTACTCCTTTTTCTTCTTGGTTATCTTCTTCGTTATTTTGTACTTTTTCTTCTTCATCCTTCATTTCCATAGTTGTTTCACTTGCTTGGCTTAGTTCGTCAGCTAAAACTTCTATTGGAAAAGAAAGTTGTGAAAAAGAAAACATTAGTACAAGTAAAATTTTTCCAAATTTTTCCATTGTTTTCATTCCTTTTTTCATATTTTGTTCCTTTCTTTCTCTTTCCCTTTTCTATTCTCATTTACAGTATAACAACTTCATTTTTATTTTTCTATAAAGTTTACAAGCATTTAACTAGAAATTGTATTTTATAAACTTATAATTAATTTTTCTGTGGATAACTTATTTTTTCATGTTTTTTTGAAGATAAAAATTTGAAAAAAAGAATTGACAAAGGGATATAAAAATTATATAATACTTATGCATTTGGCAGCAGTATCTTTTTGTTGTAATTGTGTTCTATATAAGTAATTTAGGTTGCTGCGTAAATGAAAGTATCTTGAAAAACACCCTATAATAAAAAAGATACCCCTTTTGCAGAAGGAGGAAGTTTAAAATGGCTAGATATACAGGCCCTAATAACAAACAATCAAGAAGAGTTGGTTTTTCTGTATTAGAAAGCGGTGTAGAGTTTGCTAAAGGTAAGAAAAGAAGTTATGGTCCAGGACAACATGGTGCTGACCGTAAAAGGAAACCTTCTAACTACTCTGTTCAATTAACGGAAAAACAAAAAGTAAGATTCATGTATCAAATTAGCGAGAAACAATTTAAAAAATTAGTTGAAGAATCTGGTAAAATGAAGGGTGTTCATGGTGAAAATCTATTATTCTTATTAGAAAGTAGATTAGATAACATGGTATACCGTGCTGGATTTGCTACTACAAGACGTGGTGCTAGACAACTTGTTAATCATGGTCACGTTACTGTAAATGGTAAAAAGGTAGATATTCCATCATACAGAGTTAAGATTGGGGATGTTGTTAGTTTGAAAGAGGATGACAAAAATCTAAAGATTGTTTTGGAATCTCTTGAGAAAACAACTAAGCGTGTTGATTTTGTATCTTATGATGAGGGAAAAAAAGAACTTACTTTTGTTAGACGTCCAGAGAGAAGCGAATTGAACGCTGATATTAATGAAGCATTGATTGTTGAATTCTATAGTAGAGTATAATTTTTTACTCTACTTTTTTTCATGAAAAAAAGAGGAAGAAGCAAATGTTCTTTTTTTTCCTCTTTTTGTTATTTTTTTCTTTTTCCAAGATAATAGTTTTTCTTTCCTCTTTTAATGATGATATATTCTTTTTCAATATAATCTTCCTCTTTTAGGATACTATCTATAGAAGTATTTTTTTCCCCATTTACTTTAATGGCTCCACTCATGATGAATTCGCGGGCTTCTCTTTTACTTTTGGCAGCCCCAACTTCGATTAATAGGTCTACTAAGGTAGTAGCAGTAACTTCTTTTATCTCTTGTTCGTTAAAAATTTCTTTAATATCTGTTTTGGTTAGATTCTTAAATTTTTCTTGGAAAAGAAGATGCGAAAGTTCTACGGCATGGTTGTATTCTTCTACTCCGTGTAAATCCGTAATGATTTCTCTTGCTAAGGCTTCGTGGGCTAGACGTTTTTCTGGTTCTTCTTTATTTGATTTTGCTAATGCTTCAATTTCCTCTTTGGTTAAAAAGGTAAATATTTTTAAATAATCAATTACGATGGAATCATCGGTGTTAATTAAATACTGATATAGGGTATAGCTAGATGTTTTATTTTTATCTAACCATAAGGCATTGCCTTCACTTTTTCCAAATTTTTTTCCTGTTTTATCTAAAACAAGAGGCATAGTGAAGCCATAAGCTGTTTTTCCTGTTATTTTTCTAATTAAATCAATTCCAGTTGTGATATTTCCCCATTGATCAGAGCCGGATGCCTGAAGAATGCAATCATAATCTTGAAATAATCTTAAAAAGTCATAGCCTTGGATTAGGGTGTAAGAAAATTCAGCATAAGTTATTCCGGTTTCTAACCTTCTTCTGATGATATCTTTATCTAGCATATAATTTACATTGATATATTTTCCAACATCTCTTAAGAAGTCTAGAAATTCATAGTCTTTAAACCAATCATAATTATTTACAATGGTTGCTTTTCCGTCAAAGATTTTCTCGACTTGTTTAGCGATTCCTTCTAAATTTTTTTCTAATACTTTTTTATCCATGATTTCTCTTTCAGCTGTTGGTCTTGGGTCACCAATTAATCCTGTTGCTCCTCCTACTAAAAGAATTGGTTTGTGTCCATACTCTGCTAATCTTTTAGCGGTAATTAATGAGGAATAGTGTCCTAGATGAAGACTATCGGCCGTTGGGTCTGTTCCCCAGTAAAAAGTTATTTTATCCTCATTTAATTTTTTTTCTAATTCTGGACTACTGATATCTTTAATTAGTCCTCTCCATTTTAACTCTTCAAATAATGTCATATTGTTCCTTCTTTCTATAAAAAAAGAATGATACCATTCTAGGAGTGCTAAAAGCACGGTACCATCCTAATTTTTTTCTTAATTTGATAACGGTTTTACCCGATTAGCTAAAGATAGGTAATTCGTAAAATAGACTTGTGTTAATTTTCACCAATCATTAACTCTCTTTATTTGCAAGTACTATTTTCTACTTTCATCTCTTTAATACTAATTTATTTTTACTCCTTTAGTATAACATATATTTCTATTTTTAACAACTAATAATAAATTACTTTGGAATTGATTAATTTATTTTTACTTCCACCATTGTAAGTATTATATAGTTTATTTCGAAAACTTGTAGATAGATGTGGACATCCATGTGATGATGGAGCATTTTCAGAAGAATTTCCTCCGGCGGTATTTTTTGGAAGACTTCCTACATGCATCGTATTGCCATGATTTTTCTTGGTTGTTTCGTAGCGAACGTGAATTGCTCTTCCGACTGATGATTCACTGTTAAAGTCTTGAACTTCTAGATTGAATCTAGTTACAGTTGACCCACCTGAGTCTCCAGTGTATTTTCCTTCAGAGTCTCCAGTTGAAGTTTTTACGTTTTCAACAAGCGTCCATTTGGAATTTTCTTTTTTAAATAACATTAATCTTTGTGTTCCACGGTTAACCCAAATTAAATAATTCGTTTTACTTGTAAATCCGATATCATTAATAAAGTTTTCGTATACTTGATTGGTGTAACCATCATCAACATAATAGCTTAAGAATTTTAAGTATTTTCCAGAAATTTTAGCAATACTATTTTCATCTATACGAATCGTATAGGTTTTATTCTTATAGTCATTTCGTTTATGTTTTAGTTCTCCAAGTAAGACAACTTTTTTTCCACTTGCTAGGGTAATTGATTTTCCAGTATAGATATCTTTTACGGTAACTTTTGAAGTGATTTTTACATTTTCATAAAGTTCATGGACCACGGTTACTTGGCAGTTGGCGTAAATATTTGGGTTACTTGCTAAGGAAGCTCTAACTATGGCTGTTCCACCATGTAGAGCAGTAACGTTTCCATTGCTATCTACTTTGGCTACTGTTGATCCGTTTACTACACTCCATACAATTTTATCATTTGTAATGGTTTCATTAATATTCAATTTCATTTTATTGGTAGTGTAATTTTTACCAATGCTTGTTACACTTGATTCTAAACCTAAGGTAATCATCGTTTTATTTAAAGTAATTTTAGTAATTTGACTACTCGTTTGCGGATAAGTTGGCTCTATAATCGTTTTGGGTATTTCTCTGTTATTTTCTGTATTGTTATTTGTATCACTATTTGTTGTAGCTTCTGTTGGGTAAGTTGGATAAATTACTGTTTTAGTAGTATCTGTAATCTCTTCATAAATGGAAGGGTCTACTTCTATTACAAAATTATTTGATGCACTGTTAGTATCACCCGTATTGCTAGTGGTTATTTCATTATTACTTGTAAAAGAGTTATTCGTATAACTTTGAATAGAGTTACTTTCCTGGTTTTCTTCTACTTCAATCTCATTTTTCTCTTCTTGACTTATAGAGTTTGTACTTTCTTCATTTTGGGAAGTAGCAACACTAGAAGTGGTTGTTTTACTGTTATTTTCTTCATCATCGTTTGTTGAGGTGTTATTTGAAGAAGAAGTTGTTTGATTTGAAGTAGTAGTATTTGGATTACTTTCATTTTTATTTTCTTCCGTTTTAGCATCTGTTATTGTCTCAGCTTGACTATCTTTCGTGGCTTTATTATTTTCTTTTTCTTGATTGCTTGTTTGTTTATTTTCCATTTTGCTGTTGATATTTTTTAATGTTTGGTTGCTATATAAATTGATACCAACTATTCCAATAGCGACTAAAATAATAAATAAAACAATATATTTTAGATATGATTTCATGATTATTCCCCCTTCATGGGTATGTATTATATCCTAAAATAATAAAAAAATCAATGCTTTTTTCACTGATTTTAATTAGTTGTTAAATAATCAATCGCGTCCATAAAGGTATCCACTTTAACAATTTTTATTTTGTAATTTTTAGCCTCTTTTACCTTGATGGCCTCTTCGTAATTCGCACTAGGAACTAAGACAACATCCATTTTATTTTTTACTGCGCCCATGATTTTATATTTTATCCCTCCTATTTCACCAACATTTCCATTCATGTCAATGGTTCCAGTTCCGGCAATATTTCTTCCCTTTAAGATATCTTTGTCACTAATGGCACTGTAAATACTTAGGCTCATCATCAATCCTCCGGATGAGCCACTTTCACTTTGTTTAAATTTTAGCTTTACTTCTTTTTCTGGTTTTAAATTGTAATTGGTGACAATCATTACGCCTAAGGCTTTTTTATTTTGATCTTTTTCTATTTTGGCCACCACTTCTTGTTCTTTGTTATTTCTTTTAATTTTTAAATTGATTTCATCTCCTACATTTTTTTCTTCAATTGTTTGTTTTATCATTTCTAGACTAGAAACTTTCTTTCCTTCTACTTCTAAAATTTCATCTCCTATTTTTAGACCATTTTCTTTGGTAACTGCTACAACAACATATTTGGTTTTAGTAATTTCTATTTTTTTATTTGCAGACTTATAGGCAACATAGGTTGCATTATTAATTGAATTTTCTAAAAGTATTTTATTTCTTTTGTTAATTTCCTCAACACTTTCTGTAGAGGATACTTGATTTTCTTTAATACTTTCTAAGTCCCAATCGGGTATAATATGGGATAATAAATAAAAGGGAATGGAGGATACATACTCTGTTACATATAACATATTTAGGCTTCCTTTATATTCTTTTTTATCTTGATATTCAATTCTATTATTTATATTAATCGTTCCACCTGGGGCATTAACATAAAATGGTAAGCGGATATTAAAGATTAAAATTAGAATAGCAAGGGCAATGATATAAAATTTATCTTCTTTTAAAATGTTTTTTATTGTTCGCATGGTAATCACTCTTTCTAATTATTCTTTTTTTCTGACATATAATTTAGTATGATAAAAAATATTATAAATACTTTAATCGTATTTTTATTTTTGGGGTTACTTGTTCTTGTTTTTTTAGAAAGAAATGTCGTATTTGAAAGTGTTTCCTATTCTTTAAAAATATGGACAACGACACTTATTCCTACAATGTTTCCTTTTTTTGTGATTTCTGATATCTTAATTTCTTATCACATTACTCAGTATATTCCTTCGTTTATTAAAAATGTTTTTTCTAGGGTATTTCATGTTAGTGAAAATGTAGTTACTATCTTTTTTCTTTCTTGTATTAGTGGATTTCCTAGTAATGCTAGGAATACGAAGAATTTTTATCTACAAAATTTAATTTCAAGGGAAGAAGCTGAACGAGCTTTAACTTTTACCCATTTTTCAAATCCTATTTTTGTTTTAACGGTGGTAGGTGGTACTTTTTTTCACAATGAAATTTATGGCATCATTATTTTGATTAGTCATATTCTTGGAAATATTTTGATTGGAATTCTTTTTAGAGGAAAGTCTACTCCATGTAAAAATTATACGACTTTAAAGACGAAAAGTCAAAGTTTTAGCCAAGTTTTTATTCATTCGATAAAGTCTTCTATTGATACCTTACTTTTAATTGCAGGAACGCTTACTTTCTTCTTAATTGTTTCTTCTTTACTCATTCAATTATTCTCTTTTTCTCCTTATCCAGGGGCTATTATTAAGGGTGGGTTAGAAATTACAATGGGACTTAGGGAACTTAGTTATCTTGGAATAGCGGATATTTATAAGGTGGTTATTGCGGCGATGTTTCTTTCTTTTGGTGGACTGTCAGTGCATTTGCAAGTTATTTCTCAAATTGTTGAGACGGATATTTCTTATTTTCCTTTTTTTGTTTTTCGCCTTATTCATGCTTTATTATCAGGAGGGTGTGCTTATTTTCTTTTTCATTTGATGAAAATACTGATTTAGTTTTATTCTTTAGATAAAGATTTTTTCTAAATCAGTATTGTTTGTCAATTATTTTGGTTATATTTTTTCTTTGATGGTGACGATTTTGTTGTTAATGTCTTCTTTGAAAAATTTGATGGTAGCAATAATAATAATTGCAACTGGTAAGGAAATAACGATTCCCCAGAAACCGGCTAAAATGCCTCCAGCAAAGACAGCAAAAATATTGACTAGCGCTGGTAATTGGTTGGTCTTGCCATAGACTTTAGGAGCAATGATATAACCATCAATATTTGGACAAATTAAGCAGACAATAATGGTTAAAATTAATAATTTGGTGCTTACGACAGATGCAATGATTACGGCTAAGATATTGACTAATAGGCCTCCAAAATAAGGAATGATGGTGGTTACGGCTGCTAAGATACTTAGAATCAGATAGTTGGGATGGCCAATTAATTTAAAGACAATGGTGTATTCAATAAATTGGATGAGAATGGTTTTGAAAAGGCCATTAAAGTAATTATCAATTTCGGTATCTAGTCTTTTTATATATTGATACATTCTTCCCTTTTGTTTTTTTAGAAGTTTTTTTATACTTAATCTGATATTATCCATATCCCATAAGAAATATACACTGACTGCAGCAATAATGACTAAATTAGTGATGACGCTGATGGATGCGTTTAAGATATTAATGGCGCCACTAGAGATATAACTTCCTACTCCCTTTAGAATGTCAGTTGAGATGGTTGAAATGGATTGTTGCAAAACACCTAGGTCAATTTCGTATTTAGAGGAAATGTCGGTTATAACTGCAGAAATATTACTTAAAAATAAAACAGTTTGGTCATATAACATTGGAACTACTGTGATTCCTATTAAGATAAGAAAGCCAATGATAATAAAGTATATTACTGCCATGGCTAACCATTTGGGAAGGCCATAATTTTCTAGTTTTTTGGTATATGGGTAAAGGGCATAAGAGACTGCAAAAGCAACGATAAACGGAAGAAGAATTGCAATTATTTTGGCAATAATTCCTAGCCATAAGCCTCTTATTAAGTATAACAGGCAGATAATTAAAACGATTAATAAGATATTTAATAATTTATAGTTTACTTTATTTTCCATTATTTTTTCCTTCTTTCTCTAAAATGATTGTAATAGGTCCATCGTTGACAAAATCTACTTTCATATTCGCACCAAAAATTCCAGTTTGAACATTAAGGCCTGTTTCTTTTAATTTTTGATTGAACGTTTGATAGAGTTTTTTGGCTTCTTCTCCATTTAGTGCTTTTATGTAAGATGGTCTTCTTCCCTTTTGGGTATCTGCATATAAGGTAAACTGGCTAACTGAGAGAATAGATCCCTTGGTATCTAATAATGATTTATTCATTACCCCTTTTTCATCATCAAAGATTCTTAAATTAATGATTTTATCTACCATATAATTAATTTCTTTGATGCCATCTTTTTCAGTGAAGCCAACAAGAAGCATTAGTCCTTGGCTAATAGCACCTACAGTATTATCATCTACAATAACCGATGCTTTCATACATCTTTGAACGACAACTTTCATATTTACCTCTTTTCTATTTAATTATATAATGAATGTTTTGTTTTTAAAATACTTAAATTTATTTTTCTTAAAAAAATAAACACTTCATAAAATGTTTATTTTATTTATCCCATAGGAATTGTTGGAGAAGTTTCTTCCCCCTCTATCACAGTTTCAGAATGCTCAATATTTGTATCAATTGTATAAGGGTTACTAGCAGTGCCAATTCCTCCTGTTACAATAACAGAGTTATCTAATCTAATGACTGGTCTTACTCCTAATGGAAGATTAGAATCATAATACCCTACTCTTCTATATTGTGCACCAAATTCAAATATTCCAGTATTAGATGCTGTATTTGCAGTTGCAAACCAATAAAAGCCACCATTATCCAGTAGGGAATTATTATATCCACAAGCCGTCGACTCACTTACTTGAATACAGTTTGTTATTTCTGTTCCTCCAGTTATTATTTTATGATCATTTGCACTCATTGCCCAAGCACTACTGCTATTACAGACACCACCGTATGCAAATTTGCTATTACAATATTTTAAAGCAATATTATTCATATTTGTAAAGTGTGTATTTCTACCATCTCCACTTGTAGAACTAGAGGCCGTACCTGTAGAAGTATTTCCACTTGCATCTGTTGACATACAATCCGTTGCACCTGCTGAAGTTAGGTATGCTGTATTATTTTGAATATAAGCAATTCGCCAACCTGAGTTTGCAAATGTATAATCTGCATTCCAACAGTATCCATTAGTGCTACCACTTACATAATTGGCATTTTGTCCTTCACATGATTTTCCTGAACAACCGTTATTTCCTGTATATTTGACATAACTACCTACTAAAGCTTCTGATAGATATCTAGTTCCCTGTTTCAAATAGTATAACTCTTCAGTTACTTTATCATATAGACAAGAAACACCTTTTATATCTTTAACTGGAATATAGTCTCTAATTAATATTCCATTATCCCATATTTTACAATGATAAATTCTAGAATGACTTTGATATTGAAAACTTCCTTGAAAATTTAACCCAAATAAGTACATCGGTTGATTATGAGGGGTAAAACTTGTTCCCAAATTTCCAATTTTAGTGCCATCTAAATAAGTATCATGTGCCTCATCATTAAATAACACTGTATGTTTGTTTAAATCACTAGTAGAAACTACTTCATTATCCCCAAGAACGTGCCTATCATTTGTGCCACCTAAAGATGATGGATAAAATCTAGTATCAAGTCCTTCACTTCTTGAACCCATAATGGAATCATCCCAAGTTAAGTTATTTGCTAAATATTGATATTCTAATTCTACTTTTATATTCATATTACTTGGTGCTACACCTGTATTAATATAATGTACTCCATCACTTTCTAAATACTCTAGTGTTTCTTTGTAAGGGTAATATTCTCCTAGCCAATGTTTTCCTGTATCCAGTTGTAAATCTCCGCCTGTTTCAAGGCCATAGGAAATGCCAAATTTTATGGTAACATCACTGGATGATGCATTGTTTACTTTTAACTTGATAATATAATCATTTTTTGAGGTAATTGTTTCAGTTGCTTTATGTTCACTTGAAGATAAGTAACCTAGACTTACATTTGTTAAATCATCGCTAGAACTATAATAGATACCATATTTTAAATTTAGGGTTTCTGGATTAGAAATCGTTAGCATAATATTCTTCGTATTGTCTGCTGCTATTGTTATAGAATTTTCAGTATTATCATTATTTAAAATAAATTTATAAGTTAGAATGCCATCAATTATACTTGTCCCATCAGTAGAAGTAAATAATGAAAAAGTTTGGTATAAACCTGTTACTAGGATAATAAAGATAATAAAGACAAGAAAGATAAAGTTTGGCTTACCAATTTTATCAATGAAATCATAAAATTTATCAAGGACTTTTTCCATTTGATTCCTCCTACTTTAGTTATTCTATTCTGTATTAGATTTTATCATAAATTTAATTAACTTTCAATAATATAGTTTAAAATATTTTTAATGTGTGTTAAAATATTTAGTGTTTAGGTGGTGATTAAGATTAAAAATATATCGAAATTTAAGGTAGAAAATGGAATTATTATTCCAATTATTTTATTTGGAATTATTAGTATTATTTCTATTTATTGTACTAAAAGTACTTTAGGAGCTGATTTCCAAGATTATTGGATTAAACAAGGGATTTGGTATATTCTTGGGATTGGACTTGCTTATATGATGATGTTTTTAGGGAATAAGTTTTTATATAATAATGCTTGGTGGTTTTATCTTTTGGGGGTCTTATCCTTAGTTCTTGTGCTGTTTTTTGGTGTTACTAGAAAGAATGCTACTTGTTGGTTTAAAATTCCTTATATTGGAACGATTCAACCTAGTGAGTTTATGAAAGTTTTTTTAATTATTATTTTAGCAAGATTGATTCATGAGTTTAATGAAAAATATCTTGAACCTACAGTTTATGAAGAATTTAAATTTTTACTTAAGATTATTATTTTAGTAGGAATTCCTTCTGCTTTAACATTTATAGAGCCAGATACTGGGGCAGTGATGATCTATCTAATTATTACCATCGTTATGTTATTTATCGGTGGAGTTCGAAAAAGATGGTTCTTCTTGTTATTTATGCTTATTGGTGGTATTTTAGGAATAGGCACAATTATTTATCTTTCTAGTCAAGACTTATTTATTAAAATATTTGGAACGAGTTTATTTTATCGGATTGATAGAATTACAAATTGGTCTTCTAGTAATGGGATGCAACTTAAAAATTCTTTAATTGCGATTGGATCTGCTGGTGTATTTGGTCACGGTTTTAATCACACTCCTATTTACTTTCCTGAAATGCAGACAGATTTTATTTTTGCAGTTATTGCTTCAAATTTTGGACTTCTTGGAGCGGCTTTGCTAATTTTATTGATTATTTTTTTTGATATGAATTTGGTTCATATTACTTTTAAAGCAAATGACTTTATGGATAAATACGCTATCGGAGGAATTGTTGCAGTTTTGTTATTTCAACAAGTGCAAAATATTTCAATGACAATTGGGCTTTTACCAATTATGGGAATTACTTTACCTTTTATTAGTTATGGAGGTTCTTCTCTTCTTTCTTATATGTTACTGGTGGGAATGATTTTTAATGTATCTAACGAAAGTTTAAGATATACCAATTAAAAAATGGAGCTTTATTGCTTCATTTTTTTGATTATTTTATGACTTTATCTTTTTTTCTTTTGTTAATGGTTTTGCGTTTACTTCGACGATATCCGTCATGTTATTTTTGTAGATAACTAGTTTTTGATTTTCACTTGATAGTGGAATTATTTCTGTTATATTCATTTCATTTCGGTAATATCCTTTTATTCTTTCGGATAAGAGGATATTTCTTATTTTAGATAAAAGAATTGTCGTTTCTAGTCTTTCTAATTTATTCACTCTACCTCACCTCCTAAAATAAATAGTAGCCATAAATTAGGCCGCAGATAGCACCGATTAAATGGGACAGATGGGAAATATTATCTTTTTTAAAGATACCATCAATAATTTCACTAACGACAAAGAAGAAAAAGATTAAAATTAGCGTTAGTGGAATTTTTCCACTTTGAATATTCACGAGTGAACTTAAAAGAATTGTCATAAATGATATTCCACTTCCTCCTTGAATACTATTTTTACTTAAGATAGCGTTAATTAAGCCTGTAATAAAGGCGGTTAAGAGAATCATTTTTAATAAATTTATGCTACCATATTTTTCTTCTATCATTGGTCCTACTAAGAGAATATAAATAAAATTATTTCGAAAATGAGACCAATTTTCATGGCCTAAGATATGCGTAAACATTCTCATATAAGTAACTGGTGAAAAAGGATTTCCTCTACTAGATGAAAAGAAATAAGTACTTTTCTTCTTCGTTATTCTTCCTAAGAAAAGAACGAAAAGGGAGAGAAAAAAATAAGAAAGAATCACATAAGAATTATACTGAATGTAGGATAAAAAATTCATTTTATTTGGCTTGTTTTTCTAAGGCCATTTTGGCAGCGGCTTGTTCGGCTTGTTTTTTGCTGCTACCACTACCTATACCCATTACAATATTATCCACCATTACTTGGCAAGTAAATGTTTTATTATGTGCTGGGCCTAATTCATTAATAATTTCATAACTTACACTTTTTCTAACTGTTTGGACTAATTCTTGTAATTCTGACTTATAGTCGTGTAAAAAATCTATTTTCTTTTCAATGTAGGGAATAATGATATCCATCACAAACTTACTTGTAGTTCTAAATCCTTTATCTAAATACATTGCACCTATAAAAGACTCAAAGACATCGGCTAAAATGGTGGTATTGGCTTCACTCTCCCCACTACCTAGGAGAATATCTTTTTCTAATTTGAGTTCTTTTGCATAAGTAGCACAAGCCTCTTCACAGACATAGGAAGCCCTCATTTTGGTCATGGTTCCTTCTTCTAAATGTTTTTCGTTATATAAATAGTCACTGATTGTTAATTCTAAGACGGCATCTCCTAGAAATTCTAATCGCTCGTAACTTTCAACATTATGTTCATTACTATAGGAAGTATGGGTAAATGCTTTTTGATATAAATCTTTATTCGTATGAATATTTAATTTATCTAATATTTCCATAATTATCACCTAATTTCTAACTCTTTTATTATATCATGTATTTTATTTTTTCAACATTTATTTAGTAGATGTTTACAAAAAGTTTAAAATACTGTAAAATATTATTATGTTAGATAGGAGATGCTAATTGTGCGGAAGAAGATTTTTTCTATTATTTTGGTTATTTGTATTTTTTTATTAAGTGGTTGTGATGTTAATGAGAAAACGATGGACAATATTAATATTTATACGACGACTTATCCAATTCAATTTATTATTAATCAGTTGTATATGGATCATTCAAAAGTATATAGTGTATATCCTACGGGGGTAGATGTTTCTCATTATGAACTTTCTAATCGAAAGTTAGAAGAATATAGTAATAGTGATTTATTTGTTTTTAATAGTTTAGATAAAGATAGAGATTATGCTGTTAAAATGATTAATTTAAATTCTAAATTGAAAGTGATTGATGTTGCTACTGGAATGAAATATGATAATTCCATTGAAGAATTATGGCTTAATCCTAATAATTATCTTATGATGGCCGAAAATTTAAAAAATGGGCTTGCAGAATATATTAATAATCCTTATTTGGTTGAAGAAATTGAAGATAAATATAAGGATTTAGAGTATGAAATTTCTAAATTGGATGCTAGTTTAACAGAGGCAGTAAGTGGGGCTAATTATAAGGTTATTGTTGTGGATAATGATATGTTTCGTTATTTAGAGAAATATGGACTTAAGGTAATTTCTTTAGAAGAAAATAAAGATTTAAGTAGTAATAAAATTGAAGAAGTTAAGAATTTAATTCAGGATAAGCAAATTAAATATATTTATTCAACCAGTAGTAAAAGTAATGAGACTGTAAGTGGGTTAATTGATGAATATCATTTGGATTTAGTTCCTATTAATACAATGCACTCCACAGATGGAAATATTACTAGTAGTAATGATAATTATTTAACGATTATGACCAATAATATTAATCAGTTAAAAAAAGAATTGTATAAATAAAAGTATAAGATTTTTCTACTCTTATACTTTTTCTTCGTCTTTATAATAAGGCATTAATTCTTTTATTGTTAGTGTTTTTAAGCTTCCTAAGTCAAATAATATTTCTGTATTTTTATGTCCTAAATTCATTAAGAGGTCTAGACATTTTCCACATGGTAGGACAGGTTTGCTATTTTTATTTAGGATTAATATTTTTTCAATAGTATTTTCCTCATTTAAATAAAGATTTGATAGAGCTGCTTCTAGGGGATGGACTTTATCTTTGATTCCTAGCCCAAAATAAAAGTGATGGTTGCTTGAGAGGATGACGGCTACTTCTTTGTTGGTCTCTTTTAATAAATACAATTTTTGTTGTGCTTTAAAAAAGAGAATATTCCAGTCTTCTTTTGGTTCATCCCTTCTTTCAAAGGCAATATAAAATATATCATAAGATAGTTGGTAATCAGCTACTTCTTTGAGACTGCTTTTTTTGATGATTCCCCCGATTTTTTGAAAGAAGTTTTTATAAGTTCCCTCAGTCGGAGACTGAATAACAAAGGAATGATACCCTAATTTTTTCACTTCCTCTTCGGCTAATTTAAACAAGTTTAAGCCAACTCCTTTTCTTTGGTACTCGGGTAAGACAGCAATTTCTCTTATTTCGGCCGAATCAGGAAAAGCCTCGAGTAAGCTTTTGGCATAAAAGATATAACCAATTATTTTTTCTTCTTCAGTGGCAACGATAATGCGATTATTTTCAATAATTTGATCTTTTAAATGGTTTACTCTATCCTCTAGATTTTCTTTTCTTTGTACTAATATTCTACTTGGTAAGATGTCATAATAAGTATTTTTCCAAACATCATCTTTAATTTTTACAATTTTATATGCATCAGTTGGGTATGATTTTCTAAATTCCATTTTTGCACTCTCCTATTATTTTAAGTATAGCAAAATTTTAAAAAAAGAAAAATACTTTAAAGTACTTTTCTTATATTTCTTGCAATACACTGATAATCATTGGTTTATTCCCAGTTTGATTACTTAAGTATTTACTTAGATTGTCTCTGATGGCACTTTTGATTTTACCATAATCAACGTAATTTTCATGGACGTTTTCGTTAATTACTTTAACACATATTTCTTTAATTTGATCAATTAAGTCAGTGCTATCTTTTACATAAACGAAACCTCTAGTTAAAATTTCTGGGCCAGCGATTATTTTTTTTGTCTTTTTAGATAAAGTTGCTGAAATTACAATAATTCCATTATCTGATAGCATTTCTCTATCCCGTAAAACGATTTCGCCAATATCATCACTAGAATCTCCATCGATGGAAATATCTCCACATGGAATTTTAGTAAAATCATTTTCAACGAGTTTCCCATTGTTAAAACTTGCGACAAATCCATTTTCTTTTAAGATAATATGACTATCTGGAATTCCTACTTGGTTAGCTAGGGTGGCATTAGCAACTTGATGACGATATTCTCCTTTGATTGGAAAATAATATTTTGGTTTCATTAAATCCATCATCATCATTAAGTCTTCAGCGGAAGCATGATGGGATAGATTATCTTTAGATAACGTTACTACTTCAACATCTAATTTTGATATATCATCTAGCAATTTATAAAAAGTTTTTTCCCTTCCCTCATAAATTGGTGTTGCTAAGAAAACAGTATCGCTTTCTCTTAACTTGATAAACTTGTCATAGCCATTCACGATTTTATAAATTGTTGAGTAAGGTCTTTCTCTTTCATTGGAATTTAGAATAACAACATCAGGGTCATTAATGTTGGATAAGTCTCCTATGCACTTTTCATTAATAAATAAATAGTTATTTTTTGTTGCATAATCAACAATACTTTGTAATTTTTTTCCCATGATTACAATTTTTCTATCGGTCTTTGATACTTCATTAAATAATTCTTGAATTCGATATAAATGGGAACTTAAAACATTAAAAATAATTCTTCCGTTTGCCTTACTAAGGGTCTCTCTAATTAGATTAGAAATTCGATGATGGGGAGAGGTATGTCCACTTTTTTGGGCATAAATAGACTCTGACATTAAACATAATACGCCTTGCTTTCCAATATAAGCAAGTTTTCCCATGTCTGTTTGGTAATGTCCTCTCATTGTTGCATCAAATACAAAGTCTGAGGCATAAAAGATTACGCCATCTTTGGTATAGATTGCATATCCTAGGTTATCGGGAATAGAATGGGATAATCCTACTGGAAATACTTTGACATGTCCAATATTTAGGGTTTTATAGGCTGGTATTTCAATTAGATTCTTTGTTGATACTTTCTTTGTTTCTAATTCTTTTTTTAATAAGGCAATTGTAAATTTTGAACCATAGATAGGTACCTTATCGAGAGACTCGGCAATATCTTGAATTGCCCCAAAGTTTTCAAAGTGTCCATGTGTTAAAAAAATACCTTTTACTCTTTTTTTATTTTCTTTTAAATAATCAATATTAGGAATAACATAATCAATTCCTAACATTTGTTCATCTGCATATTTTAGTCCAGCGTCGATTACTAAGATATCTTTATCAATTTCAATTACATACATATTTTTCCCAATTTCATTTAATCCACCTAGACTAAAGATTTTAATTTTACTCATTACTTTTTGCTCCTTTCTTTTTATCCAGTTCAAAGACTTTATAAGTATACCAAAAAAAGGACATTTTCGCAAGTTATTCCTTATGACATTCAAGATAAATTCACGATATTTTAAAGAAAAATCTAAAGAAGTATTTTCCTTAGTTAAAAAATGGGGTATAATATTTATGAAAGGTATGGTGGAGAAAATGTTAGAAAATAAGGTTGCTGTCATTACTGGTGGCACAAGAGGAATTGGCTTTGAAACTGTCCGTTTGTTTTTAAAAAATGGAGCACGTGTTGCTTTATTTGGTTCTAGAGAAGAAACAGTTAATCATGCATTAAGCCAATTAAAAGAAGAAAATAGTCATTACGAAGTTATGGGGTTATTTCCTAATTTAAGTAATGAAGAAGAAATTAAAAAAGCTTTTCAGAAGGTATATGATACTTTTGGACAGATTGATATTTTAATTAATAATGCAGGGATTTCTTCGGCTACTCCACTTACTAGTTATACAGAAAGTGAGTTAGATAAAATTATTAATGTTAATATTAAATCCGTTTTCTTATGCTCGAAGGTCGTTGTTCCTTATATGAAACAAATTGGTGGTGGTGTTATTTTAAATACAAGTTCCATGGTTAGTATTTATGGACAACCTAGTGGATGTATGTATCCGGCTAGTAAGTTTGCGGTAAATGGACTTACTAAATCTTTAGCAAGAGAACTTGCTCCACTTCATATTCGGGTGAATGCTGTTGCTCCTGGAATTACAGAAACGGATATGGTTTCGGCATTACCAAAAGAAGTTATTGAGCCACTAATTAAGACTATTCCAATGGGAAGAATTGGAAAACCTATGGATATCGCAAATGCATTTTTATATCTTGCTAGTGATATGGCTAGTTATGTTACTGGTGATATTTTGCAAGTAGATGGTGCAGCTCGCTCATAAAAAGCATCTATGGTGCTTTTTTTGGGGGGATAAAAAAGCCACTAAAAAGAATTGCAATAATACAAATAGAAAGAAGAAGATAGAGATTAAAATGAAAAAGATAAGCAATGCCTATGATAAGGCTTTTGGTTAAGAAAAAAATAATTTCTTCTAGACTTAAGTAAGAAATAATTTCATTCTCCCCTAGTTCGTATAAATTTTCTAGACTAATATTTTCATATATTTTTATGCCGATTCCTTCAAAGAAGGCTATGATTAAGAGAAAAATTCCACTTTTTAGATGTAGTTTAATAAAAAGAATTATGGCTAATAAAAGACAGAGGTATTTAAAATTATTTCTTCCTACTCTTTTACTAAAGAAGTAGACAACAATTAGGGAGGAAAGATTGGTAATTATATTAAATACTCCAACATACCAAATCTTATTTTTTACGGATAAATATAAAAATAAGGGCTGTATTTCTAAAAAAATCACTTTAAATTGTTCTAAAATGCTAAAGATTATTTTAGATTTTGAAAGTTTTATTTTAAAAATACTGCTTTTTCTTGTTTCTTTTAATTTAATTTTTTTTGTAAGGACAGGATAAATACTAATTAAAGAGAGAATAAGGATTAAAATACCACTGATTAAAATGGGTAATTTACTGATTAAAATAGTTCCTATAATTGAAGAGATGATAGTTCCTAAATAAATCATGCAAACTAATTGATTGGTTTTTAAATTTTCTTTTTTTAAAATAGATAATGCTAGGTAGTGTCTAGTGACATGATAAGAATAAGTACTTATGGATAAAAGAAGACTAAAGAGAATTAAAGAGGAATAAGTATTTTTCATAACCGATAAGTAAAGGTAGCAAATTCCATAAAGAAGGGATGAAGTGACTAGAACAAATTTGTAATTTAACCTTAGGCTAATAACGTTTACAAACAAACCAAAAGCATAGAGAAGAAATAAAAAGAAAAAAAGGTCTGATAATGAATAACCTTTCTGATATAGGATAACTAATGAGAAGACGGAGACAAGTCCTCTAGTTATGGTGGATAAAAATAAAAAGATATGATAGTTTTTATAATACTTTTCCATACTAAAATCACCTATTGTTAGTATGGATTATCTTTTTTAAATTATTTATTTTACATAAAGGGAAATAAAAAGTTTTAATATCTTAGGAAAAAGATAGACTTCTAGAATGCTTGAGATAAAACTTAAGATAATACAAAACATTAAAATTACTAAATATTTTTTTAGCATTCTTTGATGAGTTTTCTTTTTGGCAAAGATGATTTTAAAACAATAACTAGAAAACATTATGCTATAAATACTTAAAAGAAAGACTGTTAATAAATTTAAGATTTGACTAGGAAAGGTATAGAGCAAAACGGCTAAGAAACCTTTTAATTTATAGCTAAGAAAGATTGAGGCAATGGAGAATCCTACTAAAAAACCTTTTAAGTAAGCAATAAAAATATTAAAAACTACGCCTATCATGCTAAGGCCAAAGATAAAGATAAGCCCAACAAATAAATAATTAATAATTAAACTATTTTTGAGGGCTAGTCCATTATCAATGGTATTTTTGCTAATATTATTAAAGAAGGCAGTAATTGTTTTTATTACACTATTTTTATCTAAGGTAGTGGATAACATTAAAAAGATGGAGCCAGAGATAATTCCTAAAAGGATTATGCTTGCGACAAAGTAATTGAATTTCTTATTGGGTAAAATGATTTCTTTTAACTTGATTTTTTTCTTATTTTCTTTCTTCATCTTTATCACCACTTAAATATATTATAAATCACTTGTTTTTATGCCTATTTTTCGGTATAATTGTTTCAGAGGTGACTAATTTTGAGTAAAGTAAAAGCAAAAAAAGCAGAAGAAGTAAAAATAGAAGAAGCTGCTGGATTATCTAAAAAGGAATTATATGATTTAAATAAAAAGAAAAAAGAAGAAAGTAAGGTAAAAAAAATAAAGGCTCCTTCTCGAAAGAAAAAGACAAAGAAGACTTATCAACATAATTTGGGAGCTAGAATATTTGCAATTATTATGTTAATTTTAATGATTGGTTCAGTTGCAGCATCTATATTTGCTTATCTTCAATAAAAAATACTTATCAAGAATTTTTCCTTGGTAAGTATTTTTTTCATCTAAAATATTAATAATCACATTTTAATTTGATTCGTTCTTTCCAACTCATAGGATTTTAATAATTCATAATATCTAACATCTTCTAAATTTTCTTCTAATGCTTCGTAAAGATTTAAATTATTCAAATAATCTTGAGAAAATGTAGATAATTCCTGAGAAACAATTTCTTTTAAATTATTAGGAACATGATGATTAATTACATTCCCCGATTGTCTATTTTCTTTATCCAATTGAATAAAAGTTGAAATTACTTGCCTTCGAACAGATTCTCTTCTTTTTTCTGAACTAAGAGAACCTCTTTTTAAAAGTATCGGAATTTTCTTACCAAAACGACCATTCGCCAAATCCAAATTCACTGGAGATACACCACCAGAAATTGCATTGGGAATAATTTTACCCCCATATTTTTGACTTTCTATTGCCACATGATTTCTTTTTCTACGATAAAAAGCAATTTCTCCATTTCCTGAAACAACATTTTGAAAATTGTCCAATGCATGGTTCGAACCACCATGAGAAATGACTAATCCAGGGTCATGAGAAACATTTCCATCCTTAAAGCCATTGGAACTAAATAAATTCATAACATGGTTATCACTAAAATCCCAAAAAATATAATTACTACTTGAATCATTACCATCAATTCCCCATATGCCATGTATAGGACGCGCAGAAATAGTAGAAATTCCTCTATTTCCATCATAACTTAAGTATTCTTTTTGCAAAACTGGCAAGAGAGTACTATTAACAGAATTTGCCATGTTGTATTTATGACAAGCAAAATTTACTTCCATATCTCCTAAATCATATAATTCAATTCCAAAAACAGAAATCTTATGAACATTATCAGCATGCTCTTCTATTTTTTTATCAATATATTTTTTATCTGTCACAATATGATCTCTAAAATAATTTTCATTCTCTTCGCGAATATCATCCATAAGCTGATACATCGTCTGAAAAAAAGAAGATAAATTGCCGCCATTACGTTTATATTCCCTTAAAAATTTAGCGATTGTAGCAGATGAATTAAAGAAAAAATTTTTATTTTCATCAAATAACTTAATTAATAATAAACTATTTTTATCCAATTTATTCATATTTTTAGTAGCATATTTCTTTATGTCATATAAATTATTAAATGAATCAAAATTAGAAAATAACTGATAATCAAAAAAAGAATTTTCCATTAAATTAGAGGTATCATTATTTTCTAAAGCCAAAGATAAACTTTCCTCTAGGTTTTCTAATTGAGAAATATGTTCAACTTTTATAATATTTTCTGGCCAGGTACATAAAGCATCTAATTTTTCTAAATCATCTTCAGAAGAAATATTTTTTTCGACAAATTCCTTTAAAATACTTTGATATTTATCATACCTTGAAAAAGTAAGCAACATCGTTTCAACATTTTCACCAAATTTTAAAGAAAACCTGCTATATAGCAATTTAAATGCATTTAATTCCTCTTCAACTGTAGAAATTTCAATCAACTTATCAAAATACCCTCCGAACTCATAACTCAATAAATCATCAATAAATCCTCTTCTAAAATTCTTCAAAATATTAGGAGAAAAAATTTCAATATTACTAATATCTTCATAATTAAGTCCTGGTCTTTCTCTCAAAAAAGAAAGTGCTTGCTTTCCATAGGTATTTCCAACTAAATCATAAAATTTATTATACAAAATAGCATTTTCTTCCATTGTTTTATCCTTCTTTAACATTAATTGAAAAAAAGGAACAACCTTACTTGAATCATTTTTTAGAACAATCGAATTTTTGCCATTTATAAGAGAAAATAGCACATCACTGGTAGAAATAAAAGATTGATTGGTAAACAATGAAGAATATGTATTCCATTTTTCTTCTCCGTAAAATTCTTTAAATTTCTTTTCAAAAAATGAAATACTAAAATTAATTCCCCTTGCTACAAACATATTGCCCTTCGCATTTTGGGACAAAATATCATTTTTAAATTGGTAAAACTTATCCTGAATAGAATCTGGCAACTTATAAACTGATGCTAACATACCAGAGCCAGAATTAGTTTTAAAAAAAGAAAAAAGTTCATCTTCCGACTTAATTAAAGGATAGTTTAAAAAAAATAATATTTTTTTTTCTTCATCAAGACTATATTTAATATTAATCAAAAAAAAGTAATTTTCAAGACTTAATCGTTTTTTTTCTGTATATAAAGAAATCAATTCTTGTGGAATTTTCCTTATATTTTTTAAAATTTTTTCATCATCAAAGAGAAAAAGAAAGCTATGATTTTCTTGACACAAATCTACTTGCATTTCTATCGAAAGTGCAAAAAATAACTTTTGATGTTTTAACACAAGATTACTTTGTTCTTGAGCAGAAAGATAAGATAATAGACTCGGACTCTTAATGACTAAATCTTCTTGCAAATCTCTATTTACATACTGTATCAGTTTATTATTCTCTTTTATCAAATTAATTTGAATCTCCTGTGAAAGATGTTTAATCGACTCTTCCCCAAATTGATGATAAAATAGCATTTGAATATTACCAGGATATTTTCCAATATTTTTTATTAAAAATTCTTTATCAAATATCGTAAAATCAGCTGGTATTTTTACACAATATAAGCTCATTTTTTTGATGTCTTCATCATTTTTTAATGAGTTATTTAATTCCTTATAATCATTGATATTTAAATCTCTATTTAATTTTTTTAATACTTGTTGCTTTCTTATTTTATCAAAAAAACTTAATTCTGCCATTTTATTTTAACCTACCAATCTTAAATGATTAGATATAAGAATACTAATGAAACTACAGCTACAATTACGCCTAGTAAGACATAAGAGACAAACCCTAAGTCGTGAGATTTTTCTTCTTGCTCTGGTTTTTCTATCTCGATATCCTCAGGAGGAGCAATTTTGTTACTATTTTCTATGGAAGCGGCTAAGGTCATGGTGTTATCAATTGTATCGGATTCCTTGATTACTGGTTGTGGTTTTTCTTCGGATTGGTAATTGATTTTGATTGCTGCTACTCTGCCCTGATATTTTTGGATAAACCAAGTTTCAAAATTATGGAAAGATAGGCTATTAAAATAAACAACACTTTCTACTTCAATGTGATTATACACAATAATTTGATGCGATAAGTTGATGAGGCTAGAGAGATATTTGTCTAAATCATTGAATGCTTGCTCGCTATTTATTTTAATTCTTTCTAAAAAAGTATTTTCAATTTTGGGAATGACAAAGACTTTACTTTGGTCAAAAAGTATTTTTTGAATCGATATATCCGTTGGATTTTCCATTAAACAAATGGTTAGAAATACTTTTTTTGTATTAGGAATTAACAAATAAAACTTTAGTTCTTTTTCTTCTATCTCATAGATACATCTTTCTTGTGTTTTTAAAATCATTCTTTGTACCATATTATACCACCCACTACTATTATCATCTATTATTAAGGTAATTATAACAAAAAAAAGATAACTTGTCATTATCTTTTTTCATTTTCTTTTAATAAATCTCTAATCTCTGTTAGTAATTTTACTTCTTCACTTGGTTCTTGTTTTGTCTTTTCGTTGTTTTTCTCTTTTCTTACTAAAATTTTATTCATAAACTTTACGATTAAGAAGACAACAAAGGCCATAATGATAAAATTGATAATATCGGTTAAGAAGGCACCATATTTTAAGTGAAGATTGCCGATATTTAGGGCATATGAATTAAAATCTACTTCCGTGAAACATCCTAAGATGGGTGAGATAATATTGTCTGTTAGTGAGGTTACTAGACTTTGGAAGGCGCCACCAATAATGACACCAACAGCTAAATCTAGTACATTTCCTCTTGCGATAAATTCTCTAAATTCTTCTATAATTTTATGTTCTTTTACTTCTTTTTTGGCTTTTTCACTGACTTTTTTCATTGTATCTTTCATATTTTCTTTCATGATTATCATCTCCTACAAGCTATTTTTTATTCTAATAACTAAACTTGCTAAATCTAGTTCTAAATCTTTTAAAACATCTTCTTCATCCCCAGATTTTCCATAAGTATTTACGCCAATAAAATCATCTGATGATTCTAATAGTCGGTACCAAGTTGGGTCATTTGAAAACTCTAAGACAATCTTTTTATATCCTTTTGGTAATACTTCATTTTGATATTCGGCATCTTGTTTTAAAAATGTACCAACATTCGGCATCGATACAACTCTTGCTTCAATATAATTTTTCATGAGTTCTTCTTTTAGTTCCATTGCATAGGTTACTTCACTTCCTGTTGCGATTAAGATGACATCTAAACTTTTTTTGACTTCACTGATAATATATCCTCCGTAAGGGATGCCTTCTGGATTTGTAAACTCTTGAACCTCAACGTGGCCTCTTGGTAAGACGATAGCGCTAGGATGGGAAGAAGATAAAATCTCATTCCAAGTACCAATTAGTTCTTTATAATCACTGGGACGATAGACGGACAGATTCGGAATTGTACGAAGGGATGCTAGTTGTTCAACTGGTTCATGTGTTGCGCCGTCTTTGCCAACTAGAATGCTATCGTGCGTAAAAATATAAGTTACTGGTAAATTCATTAAGCAAGCAAGACGAATTGATGGTTTTAGATAATCACTGAATGCTAAAAAGCAACTGCCAAATACTCTTAAATTACATAAGGCTAGTCCATTTAAAATGGAACCCATAGCATGTTCTCTGACGCCAAAGGCAATGTTTTTTCCCGCGTAATTTTCACTACTATAGTCTTCTTTTCCTTTTAAATAAGTTTTGGTACTAGAAACAACATCAGCAGCACCACCTATAAAATTTGGAACGAAAGCTGAAATTACATTCATTACTTGATAATTTACGTCTCGGAAGTCTCTATCCGTAAATAATTTATCCATATCAATAACCTTATCTAATTGTAATGATATTTCTTCATTATTAATAATACTATTTAAGGTATTTAATTGGTTATCATCTAATTCTTTAGAAAATTCTTCATAATCTTGATACCAAGATTTATAAGTATTTTCTAGTCTCTCTTGAATGGTTTGACGATAAAGAGCTGTGTTGGTTTTATCATACTCCCATTTTGTTGGATGCTCTAATTCTTTTTTGATTTCTAAGTAATCATCGTTCTCTAGGGTACCATGAATTTTATTGGTGCCTTCATATTTAGAATATTTCCCAATTATTGTTGAAACAATAACTAAAGCAGGACCATTTGCTTTTTTGGCAGCGGTTATAGCTTTATTAATTTCTTTTACAGACTCGCCATTTTTGACATAATAAACAGAAAATCCCATATCTGCATAGACATTTGCAAGTGAATCAATGTAATTTTCATCAATTTCTCCATCTAAACTGACGCCATTGCAATCATATAGTAGAATAAAATTATCTAATTGATATTGGGCCGCTAAGCAAGATGCTTCATAAGAGACACCTTCCATTAAATCGCCATCACTACACATTACATAAACGTAATAGTCAAATAAGCTTATTTTTTTGTTGCTATAATAACTTTCTAAGTATTTTCCAGCCATAGCCATTCCTACTCCTGTTGCAACGCCCTCACCTAATGGTCCAGTAGTAGCATCTATTCTATTTTCCAAGTTATATTCTGGGTGACCTGGTGTTTTAGAATAAATATTTCGATAATTTTTTAAATCATTTAAATTATATTTACTTTCATCTAGAAAAAATTGAAGGGCATAATATAAGCTAGAAGCATGTCCACAGGATAAGACAAATCTATCCCTATTGCACCAATCGCTTTTATTTAAATCAATATTGATATGATAGGTAAATAGTGTATATAAAAGTGGTGCTGCACCTAAAGCTATTCCTGGATGACCACTTCCTGCTTCATGAATCATATCTAAGGCTAGGCACCTTAAATCGGTAATCATTTTTTTATCGTTTAATTTTGACATAACATCCCTACTTTCAATAAATAAATTATATCATAAGTTATATAAAATAGAAATAAGTTAATTTATTTTTTTTAATTTAAAATCCTTACTCTTTTTTTATTGTAGAAGTTAAAATTTTAAAAAAATAGTGAAGAAAAATATTCTTTAATCATAGAAATGAAAAAAAAATACCATACTAACAGTAAGGTGATTTTGAATGAAGGATATTAATCAAATTGTAGATAGGTTAAAGATGGAAACGAATAATAGTAAGGAGATTACTTATCGAAAGAAAATGGTATGTAAAAGAGAAGTTTATATTATTTATAATGAACCTCTTACTTCTTCGGATAAGATTAGTGATTTTATTATTCGAAGTTTAGATAGAATCAATAAAATTTATCCAAAGGAAAAAAAGTTAGAGGAAGTTATTTTCAATGAAATTGAAAATTTTAAGGTAAGTAAAATAACGACTTATGAAGATATTTGCTATTACTTACACTACGGCTTTACCATTATTTTACTAGAAAATTCTTCTACGTATTTTGCTCTTGAAACAAAGGGAAAGTTATCGAGAAGTATTAATACTCCTCAAACAGAAAGTGCACTTAGGGGTGCGATGGATTCGTTTGTTGAAGATATGCAGACAAACATGGGATTAATTCGCAGACGGATTAAAGATAATCAACTTTGGGTGGAATCTCTTGAAGTAGGAAGATATACAAAAACAAAGGTAAATTTAGTTTATTTAAATGGTGTATGTGATAAAAATCTGATTGAGGAAGTTTCTAAATTAATCAAAAGCATTGATATCGATGGGGTGATTAATTGCGGGACAATAAAAAATTTGATTGAAAAGGAAAATAAGAGTGTTTTACCTACGATGATTTCAACAGAGCGTCCTGATCGGGTGTGTCAAGCTATTTTGGGTGGGCGAATGGTTGTTATGATTGATTGCTGTCAGTTTGCTTTGATTTTACCAATCGTTATGAACGATTTATTAATATCTTCAGAAGATAGTTATGGGAAAAGTATTAATATTAGCTTAACCAGAATTATTCGCTATATGGCGCTATTTATTACGTTATTTACCCCAGGGGTTTATATCGCGATTACCACATTTAATCAAGAAATGCTCCCCACGCAATTGTTGGTTAGTTTTGCCTCTCAAAGGGCTTCTGTTCCCTTTCCTGCTTTTGCTGAGGCAATGATTATGATGCTTGCTTTTGAAATTTTAAGAGAAGGAGATTTGCGTGGACCTACTTTTACGACGAGTGCTCTATCTACGGTTGGGGCTTTGATTTTAGGAGATGCTGCAGTTAGTGCCGGAATTGTTTCTCCCATTATGATTATTGTTTTGGCAATTACGTCTTTGTCTTCTCTTTTATTTACTGAACCAGAGATGATTAATGGCATAAGATGGTGGCGACTTTTATTTATGGTTGGAGGAATTCTCTTTGGTATCATTGGTGTATTGCTTGGATTTATCTTTTTTATCATCAAACTATCTTCCCTTCATTCCTTTGGTTTATGCTACTTAATGCCTTATTCTCCTATTTCCCTTGTTGGACTTAAAAATAGTATGATTCAATTTCCAACAAAATACTTAAATAAAAGAGAGCCTGCATTATCTAGTAATGAGATTAAATATAGGAGGAAAAATTCATGAAAAAGATGATTTTTATCATTCCCATTATTTTTCTTTTAACGGGATGCTATAACTATCGAGAAATTAATGAACTCGCTATTGTAAGTGGGGTTAGTATTCGTAAGGTTGATGATGAGATTGAACTGACGACAGAAGTTATTAATCCAAAAAAAGAACAAGATGCTTCTAGTGGAGAAGAGCCTGAATTTATTATTTATACCTCTCGTGCTAAATCTGTTCAAGAAGCAATTCGAAAGATGATTAAAGAGTCCCCTAGAAAGATGTATGGAGCTCATATTGAGATTTTAGTGATTGATGAGGGGATTGCTCGTGAATATTTGATGGATATTTTAGATTTTTTTGCAAGAGATCCAGAAATTCGCAGTGAATTTAAGGTTTTAGTTGGAAAAAGTGATGATATTTTAAAAATTACTACCCCTTTAGAAAAGATATCCTCCGAGAATATTCTAAATAGTTTAGAAAATAATAATAAATATTTAGGATTTGCTAATGTAGTAACTTATCATGAACTGATTAGTAATGTCCTTAATCCCAATATTGAACTTGTTCTCCCTGTTCTTAATATGAAGGGAAATGTGAATTTAGGTGAAGATAAAGAAAATATTTCCAATACTTCGGTTAAGGCTACTTCGATTATTGATGGAATGGCGATTTTTCGGAATAATAAGTTAATGGGATACTTAACAGAAGAAGAATCACTTACCTATAATATTTTAAGAGATTCCGCGAAAAACTTTTTCATTCGAACCAGTGGACATGATAATGAATATATTGTTCATGAAATTATTCGACTTTCTTCTAAAATGGAATTTGATAAGAACAAAAACGAGATGAAAATTACTTTGACGGGAAATTCGGCAATTAGTGAGGTCAATGAAAAAATCGATTTAGAAAATTTAGAAGAGGTATCAAAGTTAGAAAAGAAATTAAATCAAGAACTAAAAAAAATGGTGGAACGCTCGATTTTGTCTATTCAAAAGAAGTATAATAGTGATATTTTTGGGTTTGGTGATGTCATTTATAAGAGTTATCCTAAATACTTTCAAAAAATAAAAGATGAATTTAAGCACGATGGTTTTCAAAACATGAAAGTTAATGTTAGTGTGAAAATTAAAGGACAAGAAAAAGGAAGTTTGAATCGAGGTGTCAGGAAATGAAAAAGGACAAATTAAGTAGTTTTCAATTTGCTTGTTTACTTGGATCTCCTATTTTTTCTCTTTTTAGTGGTGTGGGAAGTCATAATTTAATTCATATTGCTGGGGTTGATGCTTGGATTTGTGTAATTGTTTCGTTTCTTATTGGTCTATTTCCTTTTACTTTATTTTTATATCTTTTTTATGCTAGTGATGAGAAAAATATTTTAGAAATGAACCTAGATTTATTTGGAAATGTTTTTGGAAATTTTTTGAATATTTTGATTAATATTTTTCTCTTTTTTGTTGGAATGGTTCAGCTATTTAATATTAGTAATTTTGTCATTTCACAATTTTTAGCGGAAACCCCTATTCTTTGGTTTATGATTTTATTTGGTATTCTTATTATCTATAATGTATCTTTTGGAATTGAGAATATGTCCAGGGTTGCGGTTATTTTTGTTGGTGTTATTATTTTTATGACGATTATTAGCACCGCTGGCTTACTGCCTACAGTGGATACTTCTAATTTAAAGCCTTATTTAGAAAATGGGATTGGTGCTCCTCTTCGGGGTGGTATTTTGCTAACGCTTACGAATGTTACGCCTATTTTTATGCTATTAATTATTCCTAGAAAAAGAATTAGTGACAATAAAAATGCTTGGAAATATTTTACTTTCTTTTATTTTCTAGCCTTCCTTTTTGCTTTTTTGGCTATCGTTTTATCTATTGGTTCACTTGGAATATATTTATGTCAAGTTTATCAGTATCCAGAATATACGGTATTAAAGAAAATATCTTTGTTTAATTTTATTGAGCGAATTGAAAACTTTATTTATATTAAATGGATTTTAAATTCCTTTATCACCCTATCTTTAGTGGTTTATCACCTTAGCTCTTTCATTAAAAAAGATAGTAGAAAAGTTGTTCCTATTTCATCTACTATCTTACTAATTTTGGGAAGCCACTATTTATTTCGAAATAATACTTTATTTTATACTATTGGTTTAAATGTTTTTCCTTATTTGTCTTTAGGACTATTTATTGTTTATGTTATTATTGGTGTAAATGTTTTTTTGAGGAAAAAATTAAAAATTTAGAATGTTATTTTTTATAATCACAAGCGGAACATTTGATTCCGTCTTTTCCTTCTGTTAATAATTCGCCACATTTTGGGCATAACTCACCAGTTGGTTTATCCCAGAATGCTGTCTTACATTTTGGATATTGATTACAACCATAGAAGATTTTGCCTCTTCTGGTTGTTTTTTCTATAATCATTCCTGTACAGTGTGGACATTTTGTGATAACTTTTTCTTCTTTTTTGGTATCATTATTTTTAATATATTTGCATTCGGGGTAATTAGAACACGCAGTAAATTTCCCATACTTACTTTGTTTGATTACTAAAGGACTTCCGCAGTTTGGACACATTTCTCCCGTTTCTGTGGGTGGCTTTTTTTCCATCTCTTTGAAGGCTACTTCTACTTTGGGTTCAAAATCATTATAAAAACGATCTAGTAGTTTATACCATATTAAAGCGCCATCGGCTATTTTATCTAGGTCATCCTCCATTTCTTTTGTATATTTTACATTAATAATATCTTTAAAAAATTCTTGTAATTTATCTGTAATTTCAATACCTATTTCGGTTGGAATGAATTTTTTATCTACAACATTAACGTATGCCCGTTCTTTTAGGGTATCTATCGTTTTGGCATAGGTTGATGGTCTTCCTATTCCTAATTCTTCCATTTCTTTGATTAGTCTACTTTCTGTATATCTAGCTGGTGGTTTGGTTTCGTGTTCTGATACCTTAATCTCATTGGATGGTATTTTATGTTTTTCCTCTAAGACTGGTAAAATTTTATCATTAGAATCTTCATAATCTGAATATACTTTTAAATAACCATCAAAAAGTAAAATTTGGCCAGTTGTTTTAAAGCGATAATCATTATTTAAAAGTGTTACACTTGTTGCTTCTACGGTAGCGTCTTTCATTAATGATGATAAGGCTCTACAATAAATTAAATGGTATAATTTGTATTCGTCTTTGGTTAAATACCCTTTTACTTCTTCAGGAGTTCTTAAAATACTAGTTGGTCTGATTGCTTCGTGAGCATCTTGAACATTTTCTGTTTTTTTGGATTTTTTGACATATCCTATATAATTTTTGCCATAAGTATTTTCAATGTATTTATAAGTGTTTGTAACAAATTCATCACTCATTCGAACGGAATCTGTTCTCATATAGGTAATGAGACCCACAGTTTCATTTTTTAGTGTAACTCCTTCATATAACTTTTGGGCGATAGACATGGTTTTTTTCGAGGTGAAATTTAATTTGTTGGATGCTTCTTGTTGAAGAGTCGAAGTCGTGAACGGGTATTTACTTTTTTTCTCTTTTTTCTTCTTTTCGACAGATTCGATTTCAAAATATTTATCTAAATTAGAAAGTATTTGATTAGCATATTCAATATTTTTTATTTCTACTTTTTCTTTTTTATAACTATCTAATTTAGCATCAAAGGAATCGAAGTAAGCATCTATTTCATAATACTTTTCAATATTAAAAGCATTGATTTCTCTTTCTTTATCAACAATTAATTTTAGCGCGACGCTTTGAACACGGCCTGCAGATTTTCCTTCTGTTTTAGATTGCATTAACTTGCTTAGACGAAAACCAATAATTCTGTCTAAAATTCTTCTCGTTTCTTGTGATTTTACGAGATTATCGTCTATTTTTCTTGCTTTAGAGAATGAAGATAAGATGACATCTTTGGTAATCTCATTGAAGACAATTCTCTCATAATCGTCCTTTTTTAATCCTAGTGTGTCATATAAGTGCCAAGAGATTGCTTCTCCTTCCCGATCTGGGTCGGTGGCTAGATAGACAAAATCTGCATCTTTAACTTGCTTTTTTAGTTCTGTAACTAGTTTTTTCTTTCCTTTGATAATTTTATAATCTGGTTTGAAATGGTTGTCTAAATCAACGCCAAAGCCAAACTTTCCTGATGTGGATAAATCTCTTATATGTCCAAGTGATGATACCACTTTATAATCACTGCCTAAGTATTTTTCAATTGTTTTACTTTTACTAGGTGATTCCACAATTACTAATTTTTTACTCAATCTGAATCCCTTTCCTTCCTGTTACATTATATACTAAATTAGAAGTACTTTGTCAAGTAATATTGTCAATTTGACAGATTTAATACTTACCTTTTCTTTTTTAGTTATTTTTATCTTGAGAAAAGATAAATTATTTATTTTATTGATTTCTTAAAAATCTTTAGATTTAAGATAATTTGTTCATTTTGATTTTAGTTTATTTAAAATATTTATGTTTTCTCAAAATAAAATTATTTATTCAATAGAATTTTACAACAAAATAATGGTAATTTATTCATAAAAAATTGTTAAAAAAGCCCAATTATAGATATTCTCTATTTTTGGGCATAAAAAAATATTGGCGATTTCCTATTTTTGCATATTCTGCTATCGTCGGCGTTAAA
>CAMBIR010000010.1 GCA_945867665.1 uncultured Bacillota bacterium | reverse complement strand
TATTTTATAAACAACTTTACATAAAAAATGTACAATTTTTAAGCGATTGCCATATTACAAGATTGATTTCTATGATACATAACATTCTTTTGATTCATCATCATATACAATTGATTCACATCTAAATTTGACCTTTCATCAACCTGATATCCATTTTCAGAATTTCTTATAACGTACGCTCCTAACATTGAATATTTTGAAAACAAATGAATATTTTCACTATACCACACACATTGATTATCACTAATAAATTCAGGAACATAAAAAATTAAAATACCAGCATTATCTACCGACTTTGCCACTAAAAAACCATCTTTCGCCAAAAGACAAGGTGCTTCCTAATAGTCTTCATTTTTAAAATGATACCCAAGTTTGTAGCAATCCGAAAATTCTTGAATCCCCATCAAATGACTATTAGAAATTCTTTTATGAAATGTTTTTGCAAAATACTTATTTTCATCAGGAACAATATATAATTCACCATATTCCACTTTTCCTCACATCCTACTAATTTTTAATAGACTCATCCAAAGCACGAGCTAACTGATCTGGACAAGATGTCCCTCTTCCTCTACAATCGATTCCAGATAAAATTTTTATCACTTCATCAACTTTCCTACCAACACATAATTTACTAACACCAACTGTATTCCCAGGACATCCACCAACAAATTCAATATTTTTAATTACACCATCATCTACATCAACATTTATCATCTTTGAACACACTCCCTTAGGGATATAACTTATTCTTTCCATAAAAACAATCCTTTCAAATAAATTTACTAATCAGTATTTTAAAGCATATCCTTCTTTTTTAACAAATAAGCAACAAATACTGCCAACAAAAAAGAAAACACGCACACAGTCACAAAAGCATAATCTTCCTTTGCAAAATCTCCTAGCGATATATTCATTCCTAAAAAAGAAGAAATCATAGTAGGTATTGCTAAAACAATTGTTGCACCAGCCAAAAACTTCATTACTCCATTCAAATTATTCGACACAATCGTAGCATAAGTATCCGTAATTGAAGACAAAATTTCCTTATAAATTGTACACATTTCAATTCCTTGTCTATTTTCAATCATTGTGTCCTCAAGAAGTTCTATATCTTCATCATACATCTCAATCACATTTCCCTTAGATAATTTTTCTAAAACAACATCATTCGCTTTCAATGAAGTAATAAAATAAACAAGAGTTTTTTCAATATCCAAAAGTTCAACCAAATGCTTATTATTCGTCGAATTATATAAAATTTTTTCTTTCTTACGAATATCTTCGTTAACAACATTAAGTACTTTCAAATAAGAAGAAGCAGTCTTAAGTAAAATCTGAATTAAAAACCTTGATTTTTTATAAGTATAAAAAGTTTTTACCTTTCCCTCTTCAAAATCTCTTAAATAATCAAAATCTTTCAAAGAAACAGTAATAATATGCATATCATTACAAATAATAATTCCAAGTGGATAAGTATGATATTTATTTTTTACATGATGATCATCCCAATAAGGACAATCCACAACTACCAAAGTAGCATTATCTGTCTTTTCTATTCTCGGTAACTCCTCCTCATCCAAAACTTTAGTAATCAAATCTTCATCAATATTTAGTGCCTCCACCACCATACCTATTTCTTCCTCAGTAGGATGAATCATCTTAATCCAACAATTATCTTCAATTTGTGAAATTAAATTAACATTATCTTCCTCTAATTCATTTTTATATATCCTTATCAAAATAATCACCTGCCTTCTACTCCTATTATACCATTTTCATATAAAAAAGACCATGCCTTAAATAAAGCACAGTCTCTATATGTCAAACAATATTATTTAATCTCAATTGTTTTCTTTGATGATTTTTCTTCTTCTATTTTAGGCATAGATATTTTCAAAATACCATTCTCAAAATTAGCTTGAATATTTTCTTTATCTACTCCACCAACATAGAAAGATCTTTGATACTTTCCATAGTTTCTTTCCTTACGAATATAATTTTTCTTTTCATCTTCTTCTGTATCTTCAGTATTTTTCTCTGCAGTGATAGTCAAATAATCATTATCATCAATTTCAATCTGAACATCCTTCTTATCAAAACCAGGAACATCCATCTCTAAATGATAAGCACCATCTTTCTCGTAAATATCACATTTCATCTTTCCAAACTCATCCTTCACTGTAGGAAACATAAAATCATCAAATACATCGTCCAAATATAATTTATTTGGCATAAGTCTTGGTATTAAAGCCATATTATCATCACCTTTCATTATTCATTATAGCACCTTTTTAGCAATTGTCAATAGGGATTGCTAATTTTTTATTTTTTTATTAACATATCTCTATCCTACCCTAATATTATAGATAAAATTTTCTAATTTATACCACCAAACTATGGTTTTATCACAATTTTTACAGCAGCATCACGACCACTAGTAAGTCTTTCAAAAGACTCTTGCACTGACTCTAACGGTACTAAATCATCAATATATTTTGTCACGTTAATTTTCTTTTCACTAATCAATTTTAAACAAATATCAAACTCTTCTGGAGTATAAGCAATAGCACCTTGTAACGTCACTTCTCTCATTACCGCCATAACCGTTGGAATAGTTACTGCTTCCATTGATACTCCAACTAAAACAACTCTACCACCAGGACGAACTGCCATAATTGCCTCACTAACAGCATGAGAATTTCCACAACATTCAATAACATGGTCAAAACCTCCGTTTGTTTTTGTTACCATCCTAGCAATACTATCCTCTTTTGTTGCATCATAATACTCATTAATTTTTCCAAAACTAACAGCCTTTTTTCCTCTTTTTTTATTTGTTTCTAGTATGGCAATATACCCAGCACCAGCAAGACGAGCAAATTCAGCAGACATAAGGCCAATAATTCCTCCACCAACAATTAAAACAGAGTCACCTACCTTAATATTAGCAAGATTAATCGCATGCAAAGCAACCGCTGATGGTTCAGTCATACAAGCAGCATCAAAACTAACATTATTAGGGATTTTGCGAATCATATCTGCCCTACAACTCGTATATTCAGCATAAGCACCAGAATTAGTAAGTGTAAGTCCAACTGCCTCTGACCACGTTTCAGAACAATACTGAGGCATTCCATGCTTACAAGCATCACATTTCCCACACGGAGAAATAGGTAAACCAGTCACTCTATCTCCTTTAATCAAATCTTTTCTAGAACCAGGATCAACAACAACACCAGCAAATTCATGACCCATTACTAAACCAACAGGATTTCCACCTACCCAATAATGAATATCGGAGCCACATATTCCACACGACTTAACTTCCAATACCACACTACCATCTTTTGAAACAGGAACATCAATATCTTTCAAAACAAAGCTTTTCTCCCCCGAAATCGATACACATTTCATATCACTAACCTCCTTCATATGATAACCCAATTATATCACACAAAAAAAATATTTACCAAGAAAAAAACTTACTTTACAAAAAATAATATCCAAAAGTCAAAAGAAAAAGAAGTATTATTTTCTTTCAAAAAAAGAAATTAACTCCTCTCTCTTCACATCTTTAAAGCACTGAAATAAAGCAAAAATAAAATCTTTCAAAATATTCTTAGTCACTGGATTAGCATTATTAATCCCAAGAACAATTCGAATAATTAAAGTTTTTTTCTCCATAATATCTACCAAACTATAAACACCAACCTTATCAAAAACATCAAACAAAGAAACAACAAACTCTTCCCTAGTCTTCCTATCATATTTATTAAGCCAATGAATTAATTTATCATCCAAAGCTTTACTAAACGAGCTAAGTTCACACTTTTCAAATTCCTTACCTCGTACCACCCAAGTAAACATATCATGAGCATAAATACTCTTTCTAGCAGACCTTACCACAACATAATTATCTTCATGTCTAAGTAACAAACCAACCATCGAATAATTAGGAATAATATGAATCATCTTATTTTCAACATTTTTATAATATTTCGAAGAAATCTGCTCTAGCAAAAGACCAGGACCATCATTATTATAAATTTTAATAATCTTATCCCTAACCCAAAAATTAGCATACATCCCCGCTACCATCGCTAAATTACCACCTTTAGAATGTCCACCTAAAATAATATCATTCCCACGGAACAAAAAATGCTTATTTACATAGTCAATCGCTCTCCTTTGCGATAAAACCGGAAATTGATAACTAAGCATAAAGTTTTCTTTCCATCCACTTACTAAATGATCAGTTCCCTCGAAAGAAACATACACTAACTTATTAGAAATTTCAATTGTAATTGCCGAAAACTGCTCAGCATCCCCAGACTCATATGCATAATTATAAAGATACAAATTCTTATACCTTTCTGTATCCTTAATAATATTAAATAGTTTAACTGCCTCCCTAACAGCAAGAACTTGTTTTTCTTTTTTAGAATGTTTCTCAAAATAAATTTTTCCAGCCTCTCCAATAGTAATCTTATGAAACCGATTTTTAGAAACAATTCCATCCAAATTAACATATGAAATAGCAGACATAACAGCATTATCTACCTCATTAAAAGAAACATCTTGAAAAGTATAACATCCATAATCGTCAACATAGCGATTTAAATTCATCTCAATACCTCCATTTTATAAAACTAAATTCTCTCAAAAAAGTTTCCAAATTTCTTACGAATATTTCTTCCCATTTCCAAATAAAAATAATTTACTTCTTCTATTAATCTATCATAATTATTTTCATAGCAATAATCTCGTAACTTCAAAATACTTCTCTTTAACTCTTTAAAATCTTTTTTATTATTAATCACATCATCTATCTCTAAAATTCCAGCAATAAAATTTTTCTCATTATCCCCTCTAACTAGCACCCCGTCATAATAGCCATATATTTTTAACATATTCACTATCTTCATTCTAAATTCTTCTGTATTAACAATTCTCTCTTTCTTCATACTATCCCTCTTTTCTTCCATTATAGCAAAAAAATAAAAGAGTACAAAAAAGAATTCTAAAAAGAAAAAATTTATATCAGTACTTTACAAAAAAAGTCAATGATTTCTCATTAACTTTTCAAGGAATAAACAAAAAAGATAAATTTCAAACTACATTATCATAATGAAATAAATCCCCATAAATTATACAACCATTAACCACATTTTATTTTTTAAGAAAAACATCCTCAATATACCTAAATACACCATCTTCCCACACACTATCTATTACTATATCTGCATTCTCTTTAATCCCACAACTAGCATTTTTTACAGCAACTCTCTTACCAACCACATGAAACATTGATATATCATTATCACTATCTCCAAAACAAATCGCATCCTCTTTAGAAAATTTCAGATAGTCACACAAATAAGAAACAGCATTTCCTTTAGATACTTCTCTTTTATTAATATCCAAAAAGAAATCACCATCACCAGGTTCTACCCCTTTATTACTAATGACAACTCCTCTAATTCGTTCAATATTCCTTATTAAATCATCCAAATTTCCACTATCCATCGACAAAACCACTTGCTCACAGGTCATCTCATCAAAATCAAAATCTTGATAATCTCCTCTTTCTACACGAATTCTTCCTTCCAATAGATTAAAATAAATACTCAAATGATATCTTTTAGCACATTCGTAAATTTTTTTTAAATCACCACTATCAATAAAATTATGATAAATATAACGCTTATTAGAAACATCATAAATACTACTACCATTAGATAAAATAAAGTAAGACACAACATTCATTAACTCAGAATAATTTTCGCGAAAAAAAGAAAGACATCGCCCCGTCACAACCGAGAAAATAATACCTTTTTCCCTCAATTTTGATAAAATACTTAACTGTTCCCTACTTAAAGTACTTTTACTTACATCCACCATCGTCCGATCAAAATCACTAAACACTACCTTCATCTCAATACACCACTCTCTATAAATTTAAGTATTTTAAAAAATAGCAAAAAAGAATATACAATATCAATAAAATACTTTAAAACTAACTATCTAACTCCAACTTATCAATAAGTTTAGATAATAATTCAATAATATATAACAAGAAATGTTTATCTAAATTAATCAGTTCTAAAATAATATGAATTTTATTATCTCGAAAACTCAATTTAAAATGTGGAGAAACTTCATAAGACATCATGAATAATTCCTCTCCTTGAATTTTTTTACTAATTTCTTCCGATAATTCCAAATCAACCATTGTCTTTGTTTGTTTTACCTTCTTAATTTCCAATTTATTCGCCAATTTTTCAAACCATTCCTCATACATATATACTTCTAATTCATAACTAATTTTCCCAAAGCGATCCTCCAGTTCAGCCTTTACTTCATTTAATTTCTCCATGGAATTAACTTCATTAATTTTCTTATGGATCTCTATCTTCAAATCATCATCCTTAATATAGCTATCATCAATATGCGTATCAACATCAATTAAACTACGATTATCTAAGTTTTCATCCACTTCTTCTGGAACATACTCTCCCTTAATTTTATCAACAGCATCCTTTAACATTTTCAAATAAAGTTCGATTCCAATTGTATCAATAAAACCAGACTGTTCACTACCAAGAATATCCCCTGCTCCTCTAATAGACAAATCTCTCATTGCAATCTTAAAACCACTACCAAGTTCCGTAAATTCCTTAATTGTATTTAATCTCTTCACTGCAATCTCATTTAATTCCTTATGATTATCATACATCAAATAAGCATAACCTATCTTATCACTTCTACCAATTCGCCCTCTAATCTGATACAACTGCGATAAACCAAAATGATCAGCATCCATAATAATCAAAGTATTAACGTTAGGAATATCAATTCCTGTCTCAATAATAGTGGTACAAACCAAAACATCAAACTCATAATCAATAAATTCCTGCATCTTATCCTCAAGCTCAGTTTTAGTCATTCTCCCATGAGCGAAATCCATTCTTGCTTCAGGAACTAACTTATTCAACTCAATCATCTTCTTTTCAATATCATCAACATGATTATATAAAACAAAAGCCTGACCATTTCTAGATAATTCCTTATACAATGCATCTTTAATAACATTATCATTTTCTCCAAGAACATAAGTTTGAATCGGAAGTCTTTGAAGCGGTGGTGTTTCTATCAAAGCAAGACTACGAATCCCAGTCATTGACATTTGAAGCGTTCTAGGAATAGGCGTAGCGGATAAAGTAAGAACATCAATATTCGCCTTATATTGCTTAATTTTTTCCTTATGTGTAACCCCAAACCGTTGCTCCTCATCAATTACCAATAACCCTAAATCACGAAAAGCAATATCATTACTAAGAATACGATGCGTACCAAATAAAATATCTATTTTACCTTGTTTCAAATCTTCAATTATTACCTGTTGCTTTTTTCGGTCAACAAAACGATTCAACAAAGCAATAGAAACCGGAAATCCCTCAAATCTTTTCAAAGCATTTTTATACTGTTGATTAGACAAAATCGTCGTTGGACACAAATAAGCAACTTGCTTCCCATCATTAACCGCTTTAAACATCGCCCGAAAAGCAACCTCCGTTTTCCCATATCCAACATCTCCACACAAAAGCATATCCATAGGTTTAGGCTTTTCCATCTCATATTTAATAGCAGAAATTGCCTTCAATTGATCTGGAGTCTCCTCAAATTGAAAACCATGATCAAACAAAATTTGACTCTCATCATCCGCTGAAAATGCAAATCCCCTCATCGCCTCACGTTCAGCAGAAACCTTAATTAAATTCGCCGCAATATCCTCCAAACGGCTTCGAACTCTAGCCTTCTTTTTTTGCCACTTATCACTACTAAGACTATCAAGCCGAACACTAATTCCTTCCTTACCAGAAAATTTACTAATTCTATCAATTTTTTCAACAGGAATATATAAAACATCTCCACCATCATAAATTAATTTTATATAATCCTTTTTATAGCCATTTTTAACAATTGTACACAACTCATCATAAATACCAATTCCATGTGCCTCATGTACAATATAGTCCCCTTTAGAAATATTACTAACATTATTAATTTTCGTCCCAAGTTTAAATTTATTTTTATACTTTTTCTTAACCTCATTCGAATGAAACATATCATTAGCAGAAATTACCACATAATCTCCAAAAAGAAAACCATTTTCTATATTTTTTACAATAATATTAATCTTCTCTAAAACAATAGAATCTTCCGTTGAACAAACAACATCCATATCCTCAAAATACTTCATTATTCTTTCTCTAGAATGTTCAGAATCTACACAAAGAATAACAGTTTTATGGTGCAATAAATATTTCTCTAAATCTGTTTTCAATAAACTAAAATTACCATTATAACGCTCAACCTCACCACTAACATATTTTTTCTCATCATCTAACTTAATATTCATCAAAATATTGTCAAAATTCATCAAAAATACTTCATTTTTAAAATGAATATCCGATAAGTCATACATATAATTTGTTTGAATTCCAGAAGTATTACGATTATCTTTATCATAACTAAAAATTGTTTCCCTTAAAAGACGATATCCCTCTTCTATTTGATTATAATCATAATAAAAACACATACTACTATCCATATATTCCCACAAAGAACTAATTTTCTTAGAATAATATTTTAAATATTTTTGTTTCTTCTGAGAAACATCACAGTCATTATCTAATAAAAATTCTGTATAAGGATAAACCTCAACTTTGTCTAATAAACTCATAGAAAGCTGGGAATCAATATCAAAATATCTAATACTATCAATCTCATCTCCCCAAAATTCAATACGAATAGGTTGCTCAAAATCAATAGGAAAAATATCTAAAACATATCCTCTAACTCCCAACTTACCAGTCTCACTAACAATAGTCTCTCTCTCATACCCCATATCACATAACTTTTGGATTAAACTATCTCTTTCGATTATCATTCCCTTTTCTAAATGAATAACATGGTTGCGCCAAACACGAATATCTGGTAAATATCTAAGAACCCCCATTAAATTTGTAACTACAATATATTTATTATCCTTAGATAACTGATTTAAAGTATGAATTCTCTCACTTTTAAACTCTGGACTAATTGCAATTGCTTCACTTGTAATAAAATCATCCATAGGAAAAAATAATACCTTATCTGTATAATTTAAAAGTTTATTAAACAACATGTTTGCTTCATATAAAGAATTCGTAATCACCATCATTCCCTTATCATATTTAACAAAAGAATCATAAACATAAATACAATTCAACTCAGAATTTAAACCACTTACTCCATAATAACTACCATCATCAATATCAAACAAATTACGAAAAAAACTCATATAAAAAATCCTCCTTAACCCTTAAAAATAAGAAAAATATTGATAAGTATACTAAAATCTATTTACGATTATATTTACTCATCAAATTCTCTAAATTCATACTACAAAAATCTTCAACCACGTTTTCTAAATATTGATCTATATTTTCCAATTCTTGTTGTTCCTCTTTACTAAAGGAACCTAATACATAATCTTTAGTATCAATTGTTTTATCATGTGCAATCCCAATTTTTAACCTAGCATATTTTTTCGTTCCAAGACATCTTTCAATATCTCTAATTCCATTATGACCGCCACAACTACTATCATAAACAAACTTAATTCTACCAAAATTCATATCTAAGTCATCTTGAATAACTAGAATATCATTAATATTAATTTTATAAAAAGAAACAAATTTTGCAACAACTGAACCAGACAAATTCATATAAGATAAAGGCTTAATCAATAATACTTTCTCACCTTTAACCATCATTTCAACATAACTCGCGTTAAATTTTTCCTTAGAAAAAGAAAGATGCTTTGAAAAAACAATATAATCTAATAATTGAAAGCCAACATTATGTCTAGTATTATTATATTCTCTACCTGGATTTCCCAATCCCACTATTAACTTCATTTTCTCGCCTCCTGATGATACATTGCATAAACGTCATTTTTCTTCATCTCTCTTTCTCGAGCAACAACTTTAATAGCTTCCATCTTATCCATACCATTATTGATATAAAATTCTACTTGTTCAACCACTCCAAACTGTCTATCATCTATAGATTTTTCAAAACCAGAAACAACAATTACAAATTCACCTTTTATTTCATTTAAAGTTGGCAATAAATCAGTAATATTTCCTCGATAAACACTCTCAAATTTTTTAGTAATTTCACGAGATAAACTTACTTCTCTATCCCCAAAAATTTCTAACATCAACTTCATCGTTTGCAAAATACGATGTGGTGCTTCATAAAAAATAAGAGTGTTTGTAACAAATTTTAAACTTAAAAGCTCTTTTTTTCTTTTTTCGATTTTACTATCTAAAAAACCATAAAAAGTAAATGGTTGTGGATTAATTCCCGAAACAATTAATGCTGGAACAAAAGCACAAGCACCAGGAAGTGCAACAACAGAATAACCTTTCTTACTAACATAAGAAACCGTCTTATAACCAGGATCACTAATGATAGGAGTTCCTCTATCTGTAACAATAGCAACATTTACTCCCTGTTCTAAATAGGAAAGCACTTCTTCCTTTACAATACTTTCATTATGGTCATGAAGCGCTATCAACCTTTTCTTAATTTCAAAATAGTTTAACAAATTTTGAGTAACCCTAGTATCTTCCGAAAAAATAACCTCTACATCTTTTAAAACTTTTAAACTACGAAAAGTAATATCCTCCATATTTCCAATTGGCGTAGGAACTAAATATAAAATTGCCCCATCATCATAACTCTTTTTCCACATACAAACCTCCTAATATTTAAAATTCAAAATTTTTTGAATCTCATCTGTATAAGTATTATCCTCATTATGAACAATCAAAGGAAACAACATTTTTAAACCAACTTTACCGTTTTTTACTCCTTCAATCAAAAACAAATCACTACTCTGCCCCTTTTTAGGATAAATAAACTGAATTTTCTTAGGTTCCAAATGATATTTTTTCATTTTACTCATCACTTCCACAAATCGCTCTGTTCTATGAACCATCGCAAAAACACCACCATTTTTTAACAAGTAAAAAGCCTGTTTTAAAACAGTATCCAAATCCAAAAATATTTCATGCCTTGCTATTGCTTTTACTTCATTTAAATTAAAATTATTATTTTTAAAATAAGGTGGATTACAAGTCACAACATCAAAAAAATCACTATCAAATTTTTGATGAATCAAAGAAACATCATCACAAAATAGTTTAATTTGATTATCCATACAATTATCATTAACAGAATCTACTCCTAGTTCAAAAATACACTTTTGGTACTCAACTCCATAAATAATAGCATTAGTTCGATAAGAAAGAAGCATAGGAATAGGAGCATTACCGGTTGCTAAATCCATAATTCTTTTTGTTCTCAAATTAATTGTTACAAACCTAGCAAGTAAAACAGAATCTAATGAAAATTTAAACCAGTCATCATCTTGATAAATAATAGCATCCAAATTTAATAATCTATTTTTTTTCCTCATCGCACTCAACTTCTACCCTAACTTTATTTTCAAATTCAACACTATAACTTCCACGTACCACATTGACAGCTACTACTTTTCCAGTACCTTGAGTCAATTCAATCATCGAACCAACTTTAGGAAACTTTTTCTTTTGATTAGTATAACAGTCATTTTCATATCTCAAACAGCATAATAATCTACCACACACACCATTTATCTTCGAAGGATTCAAAGAAACATTCTGATTCTTTGCCATATTAATAGTAACACTATCAAAACTTTTTAAAAAACTACTACAGCACAGCAATCTTCCACAAGGACCAATACCACCAATTTCCTTAGCCTTATCACGAATGCCAATCTGACGAAGTTCTATCCTAGTTCTAAACTTAGTTCCCAAATCTCTAGCTAATTGTCTAAAATCAACCCTTTCATCAGCGATAAATCGAAAAATCAACTGCGAACGGTCAAAATTATAATGTGAATCCAAAATATTCATTGATAATCCACATTTTCTTACCATTTCTTTACATGTAGTTATCGCCTCAATTTCCATCTTCTTATTCTCCAAATATTGATAATAATCCTTTTTAGTAGAAATTCTAACTACAGAAAACAAATGAACATCATCTAACTTAGAAACATCACTAAAAAAATTAATAACTTTTCCATATTGCAATCCCTTATCAGTATTTACTATAACATACATATTCTTCTTTAATTTCTGCTTTTCGTTTCTAAAAAAAGAAGAAGAATGATTATATTCAAACTGCACTTCTACTATATCCATCTTTATCACCCAATCTAATAACAATATCATCAACTAAAAGATTCACGTTTACATTTTTTTGTAGCATATTATAACCATACTGACAAACTTCTATCTTATAAATCAAATCATCTACTGAATTTCTAGAAGAAACAAAAGAAATTTCATCCAAATAATCTGAAAAAAGATACTCATTATCAATAGAAAGTTTGTACTTTAAAGCATCATAATACAAAAATACTAGCAAAAAAAAGGCTAAAATAGTGTTATCTCTATTAGAAAGAACATTACTCCATTTTTTCCTTAAATAAATCAGAATATCTAAATTATTTTCTTCAAAATAATTTACAAAATCCAAAACTTCTTCTACTATAAAAAGATTTGCATCATCAGATAATAAATTCTTCTTATCTTTTTGAAAAACAGAATTCATCACTAATAATTTATCCAGTGTGCTTCCCTTTAGTTTTAAATAATTACTATTCAAATGAAAAATTTGACATCTAGAAACAATAGTACTCAATACATTACTAAAATGATTAGTCAAAAGTATAGCAACAACACCAGGAACTGGCTCTTCTAAAAATTTTAATAAACAATTAGATGCCTGTTTATTCATCTTTTCACAATCTTTTATAATATATATTCTATAATTACCTTCTATACAAGACAAATTAAAATCATCTTGTAAATCTAATAACTGTTCTTTCTTTATGACTAAACCATCTGGTTCAACTATTCTAAACTCTGGATAATTACCATCATCAATTCTTGAACAAATATTACAGTATCCGCACCTATCTGATTGTAATTTACTATAATGATTTTTACAAAAAATAAATTTAGCCATTGAAACTGCAAATTCAAAAGAATCACTATAATGATTTGCATCAATCAAATAAGCATGAGATAATCGCTTATTCAAAACAGAATTTCTAATAAGCATATAAGGTATAACCTGTTCATTTTTATAATCATCCAACATAAAAATCACCTGCTTTTTATAAAAATATATAAAACAAAAACAAACAAAAAACAGCAGAAATATCAAAAATAGATACTAACAAAACTGTAAAAAAATTAATCGGTATCACAAAATTCATCAAAGCTCCAAAACTATTAAAAGAATAAATTAAAATCATTCCAATTATTATTTTTTTTAATATCAAAAAATATCTCACATAAATCACCTATTAAAATTTATGTTATATCTCTTGAATTAACTAATATTTTTTCTTTCATCAATTGCCAATCCCAACGTCAATGAATCAATATATTCCATATCGGCACCTATTGGAACACCAATAGCTAATTTAGAAATTTTTATTTCCGTATCACATAAAATTTTTTTTATGTATTGAATAGTTGTTTCAGCCTCAATATTAGATTTCAACGCAAATACAATTTCTTTTATCTTTTCAGAATGAATTCTAGAAATCAAATTTGCAAGATTAATATCATTAGGACCAATCCCATCAAGTGGAGAAATTAAACCTCCAAGAACATGATACTTTCCTTTAAAAGTAGCACTCTTTTCAAATAACAAAATATCTTTTGCCTTTTCAACTACCAAAATAACTTCACTATCTCTAGAAGAATCTGAACATATTGAACAAATAGCATTATCGGAAATATTTCCACAAATAGAGCAACAAAAGATATTATCCCTAACTTCTAAAAGAGAATCCGAAAAACTTGTTAATTGTTCCTTTGAAAAATCCAATAGTGAAAAAGTCAAACGTTCTGCAGTTTTTTCACCAATTCCAGGAAACTTTTTAAAATTTTCAACTACTTTTTTCAACTTGTCAGGTAACATATTACATCATTCCTGCTAGTCCAGAACCATATTTTCCAAATTTATTTTCTTTATCTAAGTCAACTTTTTTAGCGGCATCATTAAATGCAACTAAAATCATATCCTCCAATAAAGAAATATCATCTTTATCTAAAGAATCATCCGCGCTAATTTTTACTGAGATAACATTTTTATTCCCATCTAAAGTAACACTTACAAGTGAAGATTTTCCTTCATAATGTGTTTTAGATAACTCCTCTTGAGTTTTTTGTAATTCTTTTTGCATTTTTTGAGCCTGCTTCATTATTTGTTGAATATTCATTTTTAATCACCTTTCTTTTTCTATTCATAAGAAATAACACTATCTCCAAAAATGGAAACAACTTTTTCAATATCATCATTAGAATGACTTATTTCCTCTTCTAAGTCACAACAATTAGTGTTATTTTCATCCACATATTCATATTTATACCCATTTTTTAAATTACTTATATAAGATTTTTTTTCTTTTTCCCATTCATCAGTTGTTAAAAAAACAATCTTATAACCAACTTTGGACACCTCTAATACCAAATTTTCAAAAAGTTCTATCTTAGAAATCAATCTATCCATTAAAGATTCATATTTAACAATAAAAATAATATCATTATCCCCTACAACAGCCACGTCAACATCATTCAACAATCCAGAAAAACAAATATATTTAGAATTATTCAATGATATATCCATTAACTTTTTCCATATTTCAATAAATTTTTCTTTTTTCTTTTTGGATGCAGTACAAAAAGTATTATTTATCCTAATTTTTTTCACACGTTCCATTTCTTCTTTTGATAAACTAAATGTTATTTTTTCGTCTTTTTCAATTTCATTAAACGATTTATTATCGGTAACTACAACGTTATTAAGTGGTTCTCTTTTTAAAAAATTTAAGTTTGAAAATCTTATAAACTCAGCTGTTAATAAAATTTTAACAAAATATGAATTTTTAACTTTAATTAACAAATCATTTAAAAAAATTAATAAATTATACCAAAATTCAAAATCAAAATTTTCAGATAAATTTTTTATAATATCATTTTTTTCCTGAATATTAGATTTATATTCCATAGTAGTATTAAAAATTAATATTTCGTTAACAAATTCCATAAAATCATCAACAAACCTATTAAAATTCTTTCCACAGTTATCCAATTTATCAAAAAATTCAACTATTCCTTCTAACCTATTTTCAGTTATACAAACTAATAAATCATAAAAATCTAAATAAGAGACTAAACCATTTAATTTATACACATCAGAAATCAAAATCTGTTCATTTTTAAATGAAGATAATTGATCAAGCATATTAATCGCATCTCTAAGACCTCCATCCGACAACCTTGCAATTTCATACAAAGCATCATCCTCTATATTAATTGACTCATTATCAGATATTTCTTTTAGCCTAGAATAAATATTAGAAATAGAAAATTTTAAAAATTGAAATTTTTGACATCTAGATACAACTGTTATAGGTATCTTATAAAATTCTGTAGTAGCCAATATAAAAATAACATGCTCTGGAGGTTCTTCCAATGTTTTTAATAAAGCATTAAATGCTTGCGTAGTCAACATATGAACTTCATCAATAATATAAACTTTGTATTTTCCATTTGACGGAACTAAATTAACTTTATCTCGCAATTCTCTAATTTCATCTACACCATTATTAGAAGCTGCATCAATCTCTACAATATCACTATTAGAATTAAAATTTTTACAATTTTCACAAACCCCACACGGAACTCCATCTGCTCCCAATTTACTACAATTAATCATTCTTGCAATAATCTTAGCTGTTGAAGTTTTTCCAGTACCCCTAGGACCAGAAAACAAATAAGCATGAGATAACTTATTGTTCAAAATTTCATTCTTAATAATATTTACAATTTCATTCTGTCCAACCAAATCATTAAAATTAGTAGGTCTATACTTACGATAGAGTGCAAGATACGCCAAAATTTCATCACCACCTTGAAATATAACTAAATTATAACATAAAATTGAAAAAAATACTATAAAAATAGACAAGAACAATTGTTCGTAATAATAACAAAAATTTAGTGCACATAACATTCAAAGTTAAAGCTGCTACCTTCCAGTCCTGACTTGATTCCTAAAAATGTTATTGCACTAACAAAATTATATCATAATACAAAAAAAATGCAAGAATAATATCTCAGTCCAATAAATAGAATATCTCTTAATTCGTTGCAAATAAGAAAAATTGAAAGAAAGTTTGTTTTATTGAATAAATTTAACGCTAAATTATATATAAACAAACATCGTTCTTTAATATTTCTATTACTTTCCTATTTTTTTAACAAATAGATACATTAAATTTTGAAATTAAAATGCCTATTTTTTTAGAATCATAAAAAAAAATATTTTTAACTTTTAATCTCAGAATAATTTTCTCAAAAAAAGACCTGTGGACATTTTATGTTTCACGTGGAACATAAAATATAAAAATATCCCATCCATTAAATTTCTAAAGTTTTATCTTTTCTATAAAAAAGTATACTGTTGAAAAAATATTATTCACAAGAACACCAATATAAATATAATTTCTCAATTTTTTCACGCTTTAATAATTTTAAAAAATAACGTATTATTTATTTACTATTGTAATTTCTTTTCAAAATTAAAACTCAAGTTTCTAAATAAATATTTATCCTTTTTGGATATTATTACATTTATAAAAGGTAAACTAAAAATTGCGTAAAAAAAATTATAGAACACAGAGAGCCTATAATGATTCACATTTTCGAACAAAGCAATTATTCTATAGCTTAACAATAGGATGAATTACTAAAAACTGAAAAATATAAACAATAAGTTCATTAGTAAAACTTCTTTTAAAAACCTTTTAAATCAAATGTAAGATAACCTTAAAAAAGTTAAGAAAAATAAACCTTACACTAAAAATAAGGTCATACTTGGCTTTTTCCATATTTAAGGAAGAGAAAATCTAGAATTTTAGTAACAATTTTTATTTATAAATTAACTAACAATTGTGTTATTCAGTTTGAAATATTAGATTTGAAATCAAAAAAATATATGATTAATAATTTTGAAAATAAACCAACTAATGAAGTAATAATGTCAGATTGTATTGATAATTATTTTTCAGATAAATTTTACACAAAATTAATGATTTTTTTGAATAATGAGCGGAATAAGAACAACTTTTTTTAAATCTCTAATAGACTTATCCGATAAATATAAAATAGAATTGATTTATTATCCGCCATATCATTTTAAACATACATATCCAATTGAGAGAATATGGAAAAGATTAGATAATTTGTGAAATTGAAATATTACTTATACATCTTGAAAGATTTGCAATAAATTTATGGAACATTAACTTGAAAATAAAAGGTTAAATATATTAATAAAAAAAATGACAAAGGTATTACATATTCAAAAGAAATAATGTCCTCAATATGAAGATGTTAATTATCCATAGAAATAGTTACTTAAAAAAATTGAATATTGTAATTAACCCCATTAATCTAAATTGTAACCTTTATTTTTAGATATTGTCTATACTATACATATATGATAAAAAAACTAAAATTAGAAATTTCTCTAAAATATTAACTGTGGATATTATTTTAATGTTTCACGTGGAACATTAAAATATCCATTTTTATTAAAAACAAATACTGTGGAAATCCATGTTTCACGTGGAACATGGATTTCCATTTAAAAATCTGAACAAATAAGAAAAAAACTTACTATGTATTTTTTTACTAATAAATTATATTCTTGTCACGTGTGGAAAACTTATGTTCCACGTGAAACATAAAAAAAAGAAGCTAAGTAGAAGTTATTCACCTCCACTCAGATCCTTTAAAATATTAATATAAAGTTTCATCATTAATCTAAATTTAATTCTTTACATTCGTTAGAATCAGACTTTCCCACAACTGTTACTGTACTAACAAATTGATTATCCTTTAGATTTATCAATTTTACTCCCTGTGTAACTCTACTCATTGTAGAAATTTGATTAGCATCAATTCGAATGATAATTCCTTCATTAGTTACTAGCATGACATCTTCATCATTTGAAGTTATAATTTCAAATGAAACAATACAGCCAGTTTTTTCAGTAATATTAACTGTTTTAACTCCTTTACCACCGCGATTGGTAATTCTATATTCTTCTATAGGAGTCTTTTTACCAAAACCATTTTTTGTAATTACTAAAACTTCTTGATTTTCTACCACAACATCCATATTAACTAAAATTTCATTACCAAGATTAATTCCTCTTACTCCCGAAGCACTTCTACCCATTATTCTTATAGAATTTTCATTAAATCTTACCATCCTACCGTTAGAAGAAGCCATCAAAATTTCATTTTGCCCCGTGGTTTTCTTAACGGAAATTAATTCATCGTCATCCTTCAAAGTAATAGCTTTCTTTCCATTATTTCTAATATTATTAAATTCTGAAATATCAGTACGCTTTACAAGTCCAAATTTAGTAGCAAACACTAAATACTTGTATTCATCATTATTATTTTCAATCTTTAATAACGAGGTAATTTTTTCATCTTTATCCAAACTTAACAAATTAATAATTGGTAATCCCTTTGACTGTCTGCCAAATTCCGGAATTTCATACCCTTTTATTCTAAAGACTCTTCCTTTAGAAGTGAAAAACAATATATAATCATGAGTTGTGGAATTAATAATATTTTCAACAAAATCTTCTTCATTTGTAGACATACCTTTTATCCCGACACCACCACGATGCTGAGTCTTATACGCATCAATTGAAATTCTCTTTATATATCCTTTATTAGTAAGGGTTACAACTATATTTTCAACAGGAATTAATGATTCATCTTCAATATAATCAACTGCTGTCATATCAATAAATGTCCTTCTATCATCAGCATATTTGTCCTTAATTTCTAACATTTCTTTTTTAATAACATCATATATCTTTTCATCAGATGCCAAAATCTCTTCTAATTCTTTTACCAAATTCAAAAGTTCAGAAATTTCTTCTTCAATCTTAGATTTCTCCATCCCAGTTAAACGTTTTAAACGCATTTCCAAAATAGCCTGGGATTGAATTTCAGATAAATTAAAATTCGCCATTAATTCAGCTTGAGCAATATCATCAGTATCAGATTCCCTAATTATTTTTATTACTCGCTCAATGTTATCTAATGCAATTTTTAATCCTTCTAAAATATGCAATCTAGCATTATATTTTTTTAAATCAAATTGACATCTTCTATAAATTACATGTTTTTGGTGCTCAATATATTTTTCTAAAATAGTTTTTAAGCCTAGAGTTCTAGGTCTCCCATCCACTAGCATCAAAAAATTGATTCCATAAGAAACTTGTAATTGTGTATGCTTATATAAATTATTTAATACAACATTAGCATTTGCCTCTTTTTTAACATCAATTACAATTTTTATCCCTTCCAAAGCAGATTCATCACTCAAATTAGAAATACCATCTAAAACTTTATCACGAACCAATTCACCAATTCTTGTAATCAAAGCCTTCTTATTAACTTGATAAGGTAATTCACTAATAATAATATGTGACTTGCCAGCCTTTTCCACAACTTCTACTTTTCCTCGAATAGTAATAGTACCTCTTCCCGTTTCATAAGCTTTCTTTATACCACTGTTTCCTAAAATTATACCATATGTTGGGAAATCTGGCCCCTTAATATACTGCATAAGTTGAGAAACATCAATATCAGGATTATCTATATAAGCAATACACCCATCTATTACCTCACCAAGATTATGTGGTGGAATATTAGTTGCCATTCCAACAGCTATTCCCATATTTCCATTCACCAAAATATTAGGAAATCTACTAGGTAAAACTGTTGGTTCCTTTCTTTGACCATCGTAATTTTCTGAAAAATCAACAGTATCTTTATTTAAATCTCTTAATAGTTCCATGGATATTTTCGCCAATCTTGCCTCAGTATAACGACTTGCTGCTGCACCATCACCATCAATAGAACCAAAATTTCCATGACCATCAACTAAACAATGACGATAAGTAAAGTTCTGAGCCATTCTAACCATAGTATCATAAATTGCACTATCTCCATGTGGATGATAATGTCCCATAACTGCTCCTACAGCATTTGCACTTTTTTGATATTTCTTATCAGGAGTCATCCCTTCTTCATATAAAGTATACAACACCCTTCTATGAACTGGCTTTAATCCATCCCGAACATCAGGAATTGCTCTTGCAACAATAACACTCATCGAATAATCCAAAAAAGAAGTACGCATTTCTTCAACAATATTGACAGCTATTTTTTTATCTCTCTCTTCTTGCATTATATATCCCTCCTACACATCTAAATTCAATACATTTAATGCATTATCTTCTATAAATTTTCTACGAGGTTCGACTTCTTCCCCCATTAACAATTGAAAAATTTCATCAGCTTGTATAGCATCTTCCATCTTGATTTGTTTTAACGTTCTAAGTTCAATTCCCATAGTAGTTTCCCTTAATTCTTCTGGGTTCATTTCCCCTAATCCCTTCATTCTACCTATCTCATACTTAGTATTTTCAGGTAAAGTAGCTAAATAAGAATCACGTTCATTTTCATCAATCACATACTTAATATTTTTACCATGCTTAATTGAATAAAGAGGAGGCTGAGCAGCATAGATATGACCTTCCTCAATTAATGGTCTAAAATACCTATAAAATAGCGTTAAAAGAAGAGTTCTAATATGTGCTCCATCTACATCAGCATCTGTCATAATAATAATTTTATAATATCTCAATTTCGATATATCAAATTCCTCACCTATTCCAGTACCAAGAGCCGTTATCATTGTCCTAATTTCCTCATTAGCCAAAACTTTATCCAATCTAGCTTTTTCCACATTAAGTATTTTTCCTCTAATTGGCAAAATAGCTTGAGTTATTGGATCACGCCCCATCTTTGCACTACCTGCTGCACTATCACCTTCGACAATAAACATTTCAGATATAGTAGCATCCTTTGAAGAACAATCAGTCAATTTTCCCCAAAAATTTGTAACTTCAAGACCACCTTTACGCCTAGTTAGTTCTCTAGCACGTCGAGCCGCTATTCTAGCTCGAGCAGCCGTCATTGCTTTTTCCACAATCAATTTCGCATCATTAGGATGCTCCATCAAAAATCTCTCAAAACTCTTAGCAAATATACTAGCCGCAACTTTCCTAACTTCACTATTTCCTAATTTTGTTTTAGTTTGACCTTCAAACTGAGGTTCTGGAACTTTAGCCGAAATTATCATTGTAATGCCTTCTCGAACATCATCGCCACTTAAAGGGTCATCATTTTCTTTTAATATCTTATTATTTTTAGCATAATTATTTATTATTCTTGTTAAAGCTAATTTCACCCCATCTTCATGTGTCCCACCTTCAGGAGTAATAATATTATTAACAAATGAATAAACTGTTGCATTATAACCATCATTATATTGAAGGGCAACTTCTATAGATATATCATTTTCTATTCCTTCAACATAAGCTATATCTTGATGAATAGGAGATCTATTTTTATTTACATATGCAACAAATTCTTTTATTCCACCTTCATAAACAAAAACATCTTTTTGATTTGTTCTATCATCCATTAATATAATTCTAAGTCCTTTATTTAAAAAAGCTAATTCACGAACTCTAGTTTTTAAAATATCATAATTAAAAGTTGTAGTCTCTCTAAAAATACTTTCATCTGGCATAAAAGTAACTGTAGTCCCAGTTCTATCTAAACTACACTCACCTATCACTTTCAAAGGTTGAACAGTATGACCACCATTTGCAAATTTGATGTAGTTAACTTTACCTTCTTTATATACAGTAACTTCTACCCACTTACTCAAAGCATTTACGACAGAAGCACCAACACCATGAAGACCACCACTTACTTTATAGCCCCCACCGCCAAACTTTCCTCCAGCATGCAAAACAGTATAAACCGTCTCTACCGTAGAAATACCAGTTTTTGGATGAATTTCTACTGGAATTCCTCTACCATCATCTTTAACCGTTACAGAACCATCTTTGTTAACAGTTATTTCTATATCATCACAATATCCTGCTAGAGCTTCATCTATAGCATTATCAACAATTTCCCACACTAAATGGTGTAGCCCTTTCTCACTTGTACTTCCGATATACATTCCTGGCCTTTTTCTAACAGCTTCCAATCCCTCTAAAACTTGAATATCAGAAGCATCATAATGTTCGTTATTCATTCTTGCATTCCTTCTTTCCATCATTAACTATCATACCGTCACTAATTGAGAATATTTTAGCTTTAGAAACTAACTCAGTATCTAAACAATCAACATCCGTAGTTGTTATAATAGTTTGAACATCATTCAATATGTACTTTATCAATCTATTTCTCTTTTCAATATCTAATTCACTAAAAATATCATCTAGAAGTAAAATTGGATATTCACCGTCTTTTTCCTTAAAGAGAATAAGTTCAGCCAATTTTAAAGATAAAACAGCAACTCGAATTTGTCCCTGCGAACCATAAATGGACAATTCCTTACCATCAAGAAAAAAAACAAAATCATCACGATGAATTCCCAATATAGTAGAGCCATATCTTTTCTCTTTTTCAAAATTATCAGTTAAATTCTTCTTAAAATTTTCAATCATTATTTTTTTATTATCAAAAAATGGAACATTACTAACATATCTTATCTCTAGATTTTCATATCCCATAATCTCAAAATAAATTTTCGACAAATACAAGTTTATTTTTTCAATAAAATCTTTCCTAAGCAAACAAATCTCAACACTAATACTACAATAATTTTCACTTAAAACATCCAAATAATAACGATTATAATCTTTAGTAAAATCTACATTTTTTAAATATTGGTTTCTTTTTTTTAAAACAACATTAAATTTTTGTAAAAGATTCATGTAATAAGAAGAATACTGACTTATTACCATATTGATATTTTTTCTTCTAACGCTAGGACCATCCTTAATAAAATTCACATTATATGGACTAAAAATTAAAACCTTTAACCATGAAACATACTCGCTATATTTTTTTATTTCCTTAGAATCCAATTTTAATTTCTTTCCATCATTTTTAATAGAAATGCTAATTTTAAAACTTGTGTCATTTTTCAAACAATTACCACTAATATTAGAAATATCACTTCCATCTTTTATTAAGTTTTGTTCTTTAACGTTCATATATGATTTGGTAAGTGCTAAAACAAAAATAGATTCTAAAATATTTGACTTTCCCTGTGCATTATTTCCAATAAATATATTTATTCCAGGAGATAATTCAATATCTAAATTATCATAATTTCTATAATTTTTTAAAATCAAACGCCTAATTATCATAATAATTACAAATAATAAAATCCATTTTTTTCACCAAACCTACCAAAATTATGTACAATAAAATTATAACATAAAATTAAACTTTTTATAAGATAGTTTCAGTAAATAATTATATTTTTTTACTTAATTTTGGCACTATTTACAAAAAAATAATTAAAATCATAATAAAATGATAGTCATTATTCACTTTTCTCACTTTTTAAACTAATTAAGCATTACTTTACTTTTATTAATAGACTAATCAAACTTTCACAATTTACTACTCTACACTACATGTATATTTTTTTAAGTTAAAATTTACAAATCTCACAAAAAAATTAGAATTTAAAAACACGAAATTAGTAAAAAATAAGCTAAGTAAAAATTATTCATTTTCACTCAGCTATGAAACTAATAAATTTTATTTTCTATTTTTCAATAGTAGTACTAATACTTTTGCTAAATTTTTTTCTTTTACAAAGTAAAGTATCCAATTTAATACAACGAATCACCTGATTATCTATCAAATTATACTTAGTATTTAACTTTATAGATTTATTATTTTTAAAATATAACATTGAGGAATTACAATCAATTTTTGAATATTTAATTAAGTTTTGATAAGAAATCCATATACTATTTTTACTAATACAACTAGATACAGGAAAAAAAATAACATTTTTACTTTCTTCTATAATAATTGGAACTTTCATATCAACGCCAATAATATTTTTAGAAGCCAATCTTCTTCCATCAAAAGAAGAACCAAAAAACATACAACTATTTTTCACAATGGTTAATGGAATCATATTAACAATAAATTCATCATCATATTCATAAACTTTAGATTTTCCATAATCATATGGCACGATTAATAAAGTTTCGTTGTTTATTTCATAACTATCCAACATCTAAGTTCCCCCTTTCTAATTTCTTTAAAAAATCAAAGAAATTAATTCTATTAAATCATAAAAAAATGTCGAATTTTGTCGAATTTTGTCGAAAAAAATAGTTTTTTTGCAAATTAGTATATATTTTTAGAATAAAAGAACAAATAATTATCAATTCATGGAAAATATTGAATCCTAATAACAAAACTTCTTTAACAATTATTTTTTATAAAGAAAATAATCAAATATTAACATTATTACCCCTCATACTCCTTATATATTTTTAAAACAAACTATAACAACAAAAAAGATTTTTCGAACTTTTATCTTTTCAAAAAATCTATATTATCAACAATTTCTTACAGAATGTTAGTATGTTTTAATAGGTAAAACTAGTTGAATTAAGGACTCATCTTCATCGGATTGAATAATAATTGGACTATTATCATTATTCATACACAAAGTGACATCAGTAGTTTCAAAACTTTTAATACTATCCAGCATATATTTTGAACTAAACGAAATAGCTATTTCATCCATGCTATCAACCAACATTTTTTCTTCAACTTTACCAATTTCCGGAGAATTAGAAGAAATAATTAAATCTTGATTAATAAGTTCTAAACGAATAATATTTTTATCACGATCAGATGTAAGCAATGACGCTCTATCAATCATTTCAAATAATCCGCTACAGCTACATCTAATTTGAACTTTAAAGTCCGTGGGAATGATTGAAGACGTTGCAGGATAAGTACCACTTAATAATCTTGATAAAAATAAAATATTTTTATATTTAAATAATATCTTGTTCTCAAAAATATGTATTTCTAAGCTATCTTTATCATCCCCCATAATTTTATCTAATTCCAATAAATTTTTTCCTGGTATTACAATATTTACTTTATAATCTAAATCTTTATCTAGAAAAATAGTTTTTTTTGCAAGACGGTAAGAATCAGTAGCAATAACTTCCATAGTTCTACCATCAATTCTAAAGTTTATTCCTGTTAATAAAGGACGAGATTCATTTTTTGATGTTGCAAAAAAAGTTTGAGAAATAATCTTTTTTAATAAATTAGCTTTTAAAATAATTGGCTCACTAGTTTTTTCCAAATCTAAATTAGGAAATTCATTAGAATTTATGCCATTTAAATTGAATTCGGTATTGCTAGTACTAACAATCATTTTATTTTCATCCATTACTTCAATAGTTATTTCAGTATTTGGTAATTTTTTTATAATTTCAACAATGTACTTGCCCCCTATCACAACACTTCCATACTCAAAAACTTCCACAATATCTTCTCTAGGAATAAAACATTGTATTGAAATATCTGTATCACTAGCGGATAAATATAATCCTTCTTCTTTTAAGTCAAACTTAATTCCTGTTAAAATAGGGATAAGATTTCTTGGAGATATAGCTCTAGAGGTATGATAAAGACTTTCCAATAATATTTCTTGTTTTATAATAAATTTCATTTTATTTTCCTTCTTTCTTTTATTTATATTATTTATTATAATGTGGAAACTGTGGAAAACTAATTTTTTTTCTTGTTTTCCTTATGTTTTTTATCCACATATAGTGTGGATAAAATTAATTTTTTCCACAGTTTCCCACATCTATGGAGATAATTGTTGTTTTAATTCTTTTATTACTACTTTTAATTGCTCGTTTGTTTGTAAATCACTCTTGATTTTTCTGTATGAACTCATTATTGTAGAATGATCTCTTCCTCCAAAATAAGTTCCTATTTTAGGGAATGACTCATTTGCCATCACTCGGCATAAATATATAGCTACCTGTCTAGGATAATTAATATTCTGACTTCTTTTTTTTCCTTTAATATCGTCTAAAGTTATTTTAAAATAGTCACATACTACCGTTTGAATTCTGTGAACATCATTTTTATAGACACTTTTATCAGTTAGTTGATCTTTTAAGGCGTCAACAGCAGTGTCTAAATCTACAACACCTTTATTCATCATTAAAGCATAGGCAAATACTCTTGTAATTGCTCCTTCCAATTGTCTTACATCAGAAGCAAAATTATTGGCAATATATTCTATTACTTCTTTAGGAACATCTTTTGCAGATTCTTGGTGAGCTATTTTTCTTTCAAGTATACTCATTCTAAGTTCAAAATCCGGGGGGGTAATATTCGCAGTAAGTCCCCAATTAAATCTTGTTAATAGCCTATTTTCCAACATTTTTAAGTCATCTACCGACCGATCAGAAGCAATAATTATTTGTTTATTTTCATTGTATAATTCATTAAATGTGTGAAAAAATTCTTCTTGTCCTTTAGTAGCGTTTCCTAAAAATTGAATATCATCAATCATTAGCACATCAATATTTCTATATTTTGCCTTGAAATTTTCAATTTTTTTAAAATTTTCTTTATCATTATTTCTAACAGCATTAATAAAGTCATTAACAAACTTATCACTAGAGATATACAATACTTTTAAATCGGTATTTTCCAAAATATAATTGCCTATTGAGTGCATTAAATGTGTTTTTCCTAAACCACTTTTCCCATATAAAAATAAAGGATTATAAGCTTTACCAGGCTTTTCTGCTACTGCCATCGAAGCAGTAAAAGCAAAGCGATTAGAATTTCCAACAATAAAATTATTAAAAGTATAATCTTTATTTAGATTGGCCTCTTCAAAATCTGAAGAAGGAATTTCTTTTTTTTGAGCAACATATTCATCTTGAATAGGAGCTTTTTCTTTTAAATCAGGAACTTCTGATTCTTTTTGTTGGTTCCATTCATCTTCTAGTAAAAATTCGAAATCAAAAACGGTACCAGTTAATTCTTTAAATTTCTCTTCAATTATCTCTTTATAATTTTCCATTAAATGCTTTTTATGAACGGGCATTGGAACAATTATTACGGCAGAATTATTTCTAATTGTAACTAATTTTGTATCTCTAAACCAGGTTTCATAAGATAAGGACGATATGCTATTTTTTACGACTTCAAGAAAATTTTTCCATAATTCATCAATATCCATACTAATCCCTCCAAACTTCATAAACAATCTTAACATAAAACTTTTTTTTTTTTCAAAAATTCATTATTAAGTAACAAAAAAATAAAAAATTATAACTTTTCCACATCAAAAAAATCAAATAATATAAAGATATATGATAGTTTTCCACAATTTTCCACAACTAGTTATAAACAGGGTATTGTGGAAATCTTTCTTTAATGTGGAAATCTGTGGACTAGTCAACAAAATCCTTTTAAACAAAGCAATTGATAAAAAAAATATCCACAATCGTAGTGGATATTTTTACAGCCATTAATTTGGTTTTAGAAGATTAATGGGACTTGATGTAAAATAATTGTTGTAATTTAGTTAATATAATTTTTTAAACAATACTAAATTTTATCGATTTTAAATAATTTTGAAAGAAGCTCGATTATGAAAAGAATATCCAAAATCAAAATAATTTTATTAGGACAAACAAGCTTTGAATCATCAAAGAATTTAAGATATGGATTTTATAAAATCAACGCCACTAATTAAGACAGGTCAAACTAAATAGTTAGTTTTATCATTACTTTTTCAACTCTACCATCCATTTATCGTAGATTGAAGCATTAGAACTGTGGGGCTCAGGATTAGGAAGTTGCATTTTAACAATCATCGGAATTTTCATCATTTTCCCAAAGGCAACGCAAGTTCCTGCTTGTAAAGATTTTTGTTTTTCAATAACGTCTGCACTAATATTAGGTACCATTTTTCTAATATATTCTAAATCACTTGGGTGGGTAATTTTAAAAATTAAGAAATTTGTACACTGAGAAATAACAGTTTCACTTAATTCTGTAGGTCTTTGTGTAATTAAATCCAAAATAACACCAAATTTTCTTCCCTCTTTAGCGATTCTTTCGAAAATATTATAACCTAAAATTTCTAAGTCATAATCTTTTTGTACATATCGATGAGCTTCCTCTAACATTAGATGTATAGGCATAGCCCCTCTATCTTTAAGTCCCTTACTAAATTTAAAAATAATACGACAGTAAACCTTAACAAGTGCTTTTGCAAATCTATCATCAATGTCTTCTAAAACGAAATTGATAATTTGTGCCCTTTTATTTTGACCTGCCATCACAATATCAGTGATAAAATCTGATACTGTGCAAAACTTTCCATAGTCAAATAATTTTTTGTAACTACTATTGTTAATAGTATGTAATTTTACTTTCAAAGCCATTGCTTCAGAAGAAGTTTTTTCGTTTAATAATAATCCTTCTGAAATTAAAGCAAAATTTAGAGCAACTTCCAAGTCATCTAAGGTAAAATAAGTGGGAACAAAATCTTCATTCCATGTTGTGGAGTTATCTACAAATTGTTGAATATATTCTGCAATAAGTATTCTCTCTGCAAATTCTCCTTTACTATCAATTTCAAAGCATTTTCGAAATTGTCTAGTATATCCGATACCTGGAACATCGACATTTAAATTTAATTCATCAGTGTGACAATTTTCCAAAATAGAAAATATCTGGTCGCGAATTCTTCCAGCAGTTTGGTTAGTATAAAGAACTGATACAATGGCACTAGCAATTAAATGATTTTTATATCTGTGGGATTCTTCATCATTTCTAGCAAATACAGATACTAAACTTAACATTTTTTCGATAACAGCTAACTGTGAATAAGCAGTAACATCTAAAATATTAGCATAATCATCTACTGTTAATAACCACAATGGTAATTTGATACTATTTCCCCCTTCTCCATTTATAGAATACATTTTGTAGTTGTAGTTTATATTATAACTTCCAATATTCCGAAAAGCGTTATCATACTCATCAGTATTATTGAAAATAAAAATGTTACTATTAAATGGAATCTTATCGGGCATATTAAACAAATTTTGAACAAATCTTGAAACACCATAAGTTTTACCACTACCAGTATTTCCAAAAAATGCGTTATGATTACTCCACATATCATCAATATCAATCTTAACAGGATAATCATTATAAAGAGGAGAAAGACCAAGTATCATACTTTTATTATCATTATCTCCCACTAATTCTCCAAGTTCTTCCTTATTAATAAGACGTATATTAGCAGATAAACTAGGTTTTCGAATAATACCACTTTGAAATTTATTTTCAACAAATTCTCCTAAAAAACTAACTTTAGCTTTTCCATCATCAACTTCATCCACCTCTCCTAGAATTCTTTTCCCATTGTCTTCAAAAACTAAATTCATGTTTAATAAATCTTCATTTGTTGTCCCCTCAATTTTAACCCAAGCATAATTTTTACTAATGGCAGTAATTTCCTTAAACATAATCTTTCCTCCTACTATTTACTTATCTTTATTTTAACATAAAAATCTCTATTTGATGAAAAAAATGAAAAAAGCAGGCAAAAAACCATTTTTTTTGTAAACATATATGTTGACAGAATGATTTTTAACATATATAATAAAAGAGCATTTTGATTAGGAGGTGTATTTATGGCAAAAACTCAAGGGCCAACTTTTCAACCTAATAATAATAAAAAATCCAAGAAATTTGGATTTAGAGCTCGTAAAGACGGAAGTATTTTAAAAAGTAGAAGAGCAAAGGGAAGAAAAAAACTATGTGCATAATAGTCACGAATTATTTGTGGCTTTTTTTTTGCAAGTGCTAAATTTTTCTTTCATATATATAAAGAAAGGAAGATGCAAATAAATGAAAAAAAGAGATATTCTTCAAAAAGAACAAACATTTACTGAAATCATTAATAAATGTCCATATGTAAAAAATACTTATTATGTTATTTACTATAGAAAAAATAACGAAACTACAAAATTTGGAATTTCTGTCCCCAAAAAAACTGGCAAAGCCAATGTTCGAAACAAAATAAAAAGAAGAGTTAAGAATATCATTGATACCAATGAAAAAATGGTGCAGAAAAATTTTGATTATGTTATAATAATTAGAAAGAAGTTAATAGAATTGAATTACCAAGAAATGGAATTTAATTTAATTAATCTTCTAAAAAAGATAGGAGAAAAAAATGAAAGAAAAAATTAAGTTAAAAAAAATAGTCATTTGTTTAATGTGTATATTCCTACTATCTGGGTGTACTAAGCAATTAAAAGGAAAAGATAATAAAGTAATTACAAATGAAGAAACAGGTCAATCAATTACAGAAAATATCATTTGTAAGCCAACAAATAAAAATGTAATTAAAATTTATGAGGATAATAAAGTAAATATCAAAAAATTACCAAGTTGTGATAAATTTACTCCTTTGAACAATTATGAAGGATTGTGGACAAGTATTTTTGTGAAACCATTAGCTTGGTTAATTTTACAAATTGGGGGAATTCTTAATAGTTATGGTTTATCAATTATTATTACTTGTTTATTAATTAGATTAGTCCTAATGCCAGTTACGAAGAAAACAGCAGTTCAGTCAGAGTTAATTAAACAAGCACAACCAGAATTGGCTAAGTTGGAGAAAAAATATCAAGGAAAAGACAGTCAAGAAGACCAAACAAAAAAAGCCCAAGAGATGATGTTAATTTATCAAAAATATAAAATAAATCCTCTTTCTGGATGTTTATTAAGTTTTATTCAATTGCCTCTATTGTTTGCTTTTTTAGAAGCAATTAATAGAACACCAGCTTTATTCGAAAATAACTTTTTAGTATTTCAAATGGGCACTACCCCTTGGGTGGGAATATTAAATAATCATAATTATTGGTATATATTACTAATTGTTTTAATCATCAGTACAACATTTATCTCCTTTAGGAAGACCATGAAAGACCAATCCGGTCCAGCGGCCGAACAAATGAAATATACAATTTATTTTATGCTAGCAATGATTTCTATAGCGTCCCTTACATTGCCAGCAGCACTTGGAATTTACTGGATAGCATCAAGTTTATTTACAATTTTACAAAATGTGTATGTTGAAAGAAAGAAGAAAAAATAATGAAAAAGTATTTTTACGAAGCAAAAAGTTATGAAGACGCTAAAAATAAGGCCTTAGCAGAATTAAAAATAGATGAAGATAACATCATTATCAATATTTTAGAAGAAAAGCAAGGAATATTGAAAAAAAATATTAAATTAGAAGTGATAACAATAAATGACATCATATCGTTTTTAAAAGAAACCATAAGTCAAATTTTAAATTTAATGAATATTGAAGCCAATTTAGAAATTAGAAAAAGAGAGAAAAATATTGAAATTAATATTTTTTCTAACAATAACTCAATACTAATAGGAAAAGAAGGAAAAACATTAGATTCTCTTCAAAATATTATTCGTCAAATTACTTTAAAAGAGTTTGGTGAGAAATATCGAGTTACGGTAGATGTTGAAAATTATAAAGAGCATAGAATTACAAATATTGAAAGAACGGCGAGAAAAATTGCTAGAGAAGTAGCTAGAACAAAAGTAGAAGCAAAATTAGAAACAATGAATTCTTATGAAAGAAGAATAGTACATAATACTCTTTCTAATAATAAATATGTTTATACAGAAAGTATTGGTGAAGAACCAAACCGATATGTAGTAATAAAACTGAAAGAAGAAAATTAGACAACTTCTTCTTTTTTTGTGTCAACTGAAATATATTTTTCCGGTTTTCCTTGATAAAATCATACATTATGCTATAATGAATAATCTATATTATAAAGAAAGAGGGAAGATAGATGAAAATAATTACGTATTTAAGCAATATAACCAGTATAGATGAAACTTACTGGATTTTGATTACAAAAACATTAATTTTCTTTTTATTTCTAACTATCATCAAAAAAATAGGAGTAAGTATTTTAAAAAAAATAAATGATTCCAAGAAAGAATACCTCTATATTCAAAAATATAAATTACTAATCAATATAATAAAATTTTTCATTTTTATATTACTTTGGGAAAAATATTTAGATAGTTTTATCACATTAATTAGTTTAATTTCAGCAGGATTTACTATTGCTTTAAGAGACTTAATTTTTAACTTCTTTTCAGGAATCTATATAAAAATCAAAAAACCATTTGAAATAGAAGACAGAATTGAAATCAATAATTATAAAGGAGACGTAATTAATATCAATACATTAAGTTTTGAGGTGTTAGAAGTAAACAATCAAACATTCACGGGTCAAAGTACTGGAATAATTACCCATATCCCTAATTCACTTATTTTTAATCATCCTCTTCGTAATTATAATAAAGCATTTAAATATATTTGGAATGAAATGACTTTTAAAGTTCCCCTAAAATGTAACTTATCCAAAACTAAGGGAGTAATTTATAAAATAGTAAATTCTAATGAAGTAATAAAAAATATTCCCCCAAAAATGAAAAATCAGGTCAATAATAGTTCAAGTGATTATAGAATTTACTATAACAAATATGATCCCATCATTTATACGCAAATCGTAGATAATCATATTGAATTAACCGTAAGATATTTAATTCATCCCAAAAAAGCAAGGTATATTAATTCAGTGATTTCTAACAAAGTAATTGAAGCTTATCATAATGGTGAAATAGAATTATATCAAGATTAGAATTCTATTTAATTTTTTTTTATTCTGTGCTAAAATAAATACAGTCAAAGGAAGTGATTTTTCAATGGATACAATAGCAGCAATTTCAACCGCACTAGGTGTAGGAGCAATTTCAATCATTCGTGTAAGTGGTGAAGATAGTATAAATATTGTAAATAAAATTTTTAAAGGACCAGATTTAGCAAAAGTGCAAAGTCACACCATTCATTATGGGTATATTGTTGATAAAAAACAAGTAATTGATGAGGTATTAGTATCTGTCATGCTTGCCCCTAAAACATTTACGACGGAAAATATTGTGGAAATTAATAGTCATGGTGGAATTGCAACGACAAACAAAGTACTAGAGTTGCTTCTTTTAAATGGAGCAAGACTTGCTGAACCAGGTGAATTTACCAAACGAGCCTTTTTAAATGGAAGGATTGATTTAGTAGAAGCAGACGGAATTATGAATCTAATTTCCGCTAAAACTGAGTCATCTAGAGCTTTATCCATTAATCAATTGACCGGTAAAGTAACAAATAATATCAAAGAATTAAGAAATAAATTAGTAGAAATACTTTCACACATTGAAGTAAACATAGACTATCCAGAATATGAAGATATCGAAGAATTAACAACAGATAAAATACTTCCTAAGCTTTGTTCCTTTCAATCTAATTTAGAACAAATTATTAAAGATTCTCATGATGGTAAAATCATTAATGAAGGAATTAACGTTGGAATTATTGGAAGACCTAATGTAGGAAAAAGTAGTTTATTAAATGCTTTATTAGAAGAAGAAAAAGCCATTGTAACAGATATTGAAGGAACAACTAGAGATATTGTGGAAGGAAAAATTACCTTAAATGGAGTTATTTTAAATATTATTGATACAGCAGGAATCAGAGAAACGGATAATGTTGTAGAAAAAATTGGAGTGGAAAAAAGTAAAGAAATGATAAATAAATGTGATTTAATTATCCTAATGCTAAATCATAATGAAGAACTAACTCAAGAAGATTTAAACTTAATCAGTACTTTACAAAATAAAAATTCAATTATCTTAATCAATAAAATAGATTTAGATAAAAAATTAGATAGAAACCAATTAAAAGATAACAAATATATAGAATTAAGTATTAAAGAGAATAAAGGAATAGATGTATTAAAACAAAGAATAATAGAAATTTTTAACTTAGGAAATTTAGAAACTAAAGATTTAACTTACCTAAGTGACGCAAGAAGTATCGCTTTATTAAAAAAGTCTTTATCTTACATCGAAAATGCAATTTTTTCTATTCAACAAAAAGAACCAATTGATATTGTAGAATTTAGTATCAAAGATGCTTGGGAGACTTTGGGAGAAATTATTGGAGAAACTTATAAAGAAGAATTAATTGATGAATTATTTTCTAGATTTTGTTTAGGAAAATAAAAGGAGGAAAACATGAAAGAATATGAAATAATAGTTGTTGGAGGTGGACATGCTGGATGTGAAGCAGCCTTAGCTTCCGCTAGAATTGGGCACTCTACCCTTCTTATAACAGGAAATATAAAAAATATTGCTACTATGCCGTGTAACCCATCTATTGGTGGATCCGCTAAAGGAATTATTGTCCGTGAAATTGATGCTTTGGGTGGAGAAATGGGAATCAATGCGGATAAAACCTTAATTCAAATGAAAATGCTAAATTCTTCTAAAGGACCATCAGTACACTCTCTAAGAGCACAAGCAGATAAAATTACCTATCCACAGGAAATGTTGAAAACTTTAAATCAACAAGAAAATTTAGAATTACGTGAAGGAATGGTAGAAGACTTAATTGTTAAAGAAAATACAGTAAAGGGTGTCATACTAGCAAATGGTGAAAAAATTTCTTCATCCGCAGTCATTTTAACAACAGGGACATATCTTAAATCAGATATCTTAAGAGGATCAACACGGACTAGAAGTGGTCCTCACGGAGAGGCCCCTTCCCTACACTTAAGTGACAATCTAAAAAAATATGGTTTTGAAATTTTAAGGCTTAAAACTGGTACTCCACCTAGAATAGAAAGAAGTTCAATTGATTTTAGTAAAGCGAAAAGAGAAGATGGAGATAAAACGCCATATACATTTTCTCATGATATTTCACCCCTTTATGATGTAGAAAATCAGGAGCCATGCTATTTGGTTTATACCAATCAAAATACACATAAAATCATTTTAGATAATTTATCAAAGTCTAGTATGTATGGTGGATTAAATGATATTAAAGGTGTAGGTCCTAGATACTGTCCATCAATCGAAGATAAAATAACTAGATTTAGAGATAAAGAGCGACATCAACTTTTCTTAGAACCAGAAAGTCTTTCTTATGATGACATATACTTACAAGGATTTTCAACCAGTATGCCAACTGAAATTCAAGAAGAAATGGTTCATTCTCTAGAGGGATTAGAACATGCTAAAATTTTAAGATATGCTTATGCAATTGAATATGATGCAATTTACCCTACACAAATCTATGCAAGTCTAGAGACAAAAATATTAAAGAATCTTTTTACTGCTGGTCAAATTAATGGAACAAGTGGCTATGAGGAAGCGGCTTGTCAAGGATTAATTGCGGGAATCAATGCCTCATTAAAGATAGAAGGAAAAAATCCTTTAATTTTAAAAAGGAACGAAGCCTATATTGGGGTTTTAATAGATGATTTAGTAACAAAAGGAACAATGGAACCTTACCGAATGCTAACTTCTCGAGCTGAGTATCGTCTCCTTTTAAGACATGATAATGCAGATTTACGATTAAGAGATTATGGTCATAAGGTAGGATTAATCAAAGAAGAAAAATATAATCGTTTCCTAGAAAAAAAGAAAAATATTGAATTATTAAAAGAAGAATTAAAACAAAAAAAATTGACTCCAACAGAAGAAGTAAATAATGTTCTACAAAAATTAAACTCCCCTTCCCTTAAGGATGGGATTACAATTTATGATTTATTAAAAAGAAATGAAATAACACTATCTTCTCTAATTGAAAACCATTTATTAACACTAGACTATTCTAAAGAAGTAATGAATGAGGTTGAAATTCAAGTGAAATACGAAGGTTATATTAAAAAAGTAGAACGCGAAGCGGAAAAAATGTTAAAGAACGAATCTAAACAAATTCCTAAAGATATTGATTATCAAAAAGTCACTAACTTAGCTAGCGAAGCAAGACAAAAATTAGAACGTATTCGCCCTACTTCTATTGGACAAGCTTCACGTATCAGTGGAGTAAACCCAGCAGATATCTCAATTTTAATGATTTATTTAAGGAAGAATTATAATGAATAAAGAACAATTTATAGATGAATTAAAAAAAATAAATATAACCGTAACCGATCATATGCTAGAACAACTAGAAAAATATGATGAAGTATTAAGAGCAGAAAATAAAAAATATAACCTAACTGCAATAAAGAATAAAGAAGATGTTTATTTAAAACACTTTTATGATAGTTTAACCTTATCAAAGATAATCAAATTAGAAAATCAAAGTTTATGTGATATCGGAACAGGAGCTGGGTTTCCAGGAATGGTTTTAAAAATAATCTACCCCAACCTAAAAGTAACATTAGTGGATGCTACTGAAAAAAAATGTAAATTTCTACAACTTGTAATTCAAGAACTAGGGCTAAAGGACATTGAAGTTATTCATGCTAGAGCTGAAATTTACAGCAAAACTGTTCGTGAAAAATATGATATTGTAACCTCACGCGCTGTAGCTCCTTTAAAACATCTATTAGAGTATTCTATTCCCCTTGTAAAAGTAGAAGGAAATTATATAGCAATGAAATCTGATATTCAAAAAGAAATCGAGAATATAGATATTTATTACAAAAAATTAAAAATAGAAGAAGAAAAAATACTTACATTTACTCTTCCCTATGAAGAAAGTACGAGAACATTAATAAGGTATAAAAAGATAGATAAAACCGATTTAAAGTATCCAAGAAAATATACAGATATTAAAAAGAAAAGTCTTTAGTACTTAACAGGAATTCAAATAAAAATTTAAAAATTTATCTTAAATATTGAAAAAAGAAAAAAATTATTGTATGATACTTATAGAATAAAAAGAATAGAGGGATGCTTATGGATATGAATAATGTTGTACAAAATATTGAAGTAAGTATGATAATGTCACCTTCTGAAAGACTAATAATTGATGACAATCTTCAAAATTTAGTAGACTCAATAAGAGAATATGGAATATTAGAACCACTTTTGCTAAGACCAAATAATGGAAAATATCAAATTATTATTGGTAATAAAAGATATGAAGCTGCTAGATTGTTAGGCTTAAAGACAGTTCCTGCTCTTGTCAAGAATGTTGATGATGAAGTGGTAGAACAATATAAGATGATTAATAATTATGATAAGAAAAAAAATGCTCCTTCCATGGAAGGAAAATTTATTAATTCCTCTTTACCTAAAAAGAATATCCCAAGTAATGGGCATCAACCTATCCTTGGTAATCAAGATAACTATAATCAACCTAATGACTTTGAACCCATAATAGAAAATAGTTATCAACAAATAAATAATAGAACAAAAAATTCAGACATCATTAATTTATCTGAATTAAATAAAATAGAATATGAAAGGGACGATTTTAATATGAATAATAATGTGAGTAATATAATGAACAATAGTACGGGAGTATCTCCTCAACCTATGACATCTAATAATCAAGAACCAACTTTTGGCGGACGTTTTTTTCCATCATTGGAAGATGAGCCAACAAATATGAATATGGGAAGTGTTAATTCTAACCCTCAAAATAATAACTTAATTGATTTAACAGATATAAATACAGAACAAGGCCAACCATCATCAAATCAACAAGTAGCAAGTTTTAATACTAGTCAGCCTCAAAATTTATCTGCAGGAGTAAACCCAACTACAATAAATACTCAATTTAATATTAGCAGACAACAAGAACAATTAAATCCTATTCCTGGACCAATAGATAACGTAATTAATGTTGGTGCTTTACAAAGTGAAAATCAAATGACTCCTCCAACAATGGGAAATCAACCAATAATGCAAGAGTCCACTCCAATAATGATGAATCAACCATCTACTCAAGAGCCAAATTCAACGATAAATAATCAAATTCAAAACCAAGAACCGGCATCATTTTCTCAAATTAACCCAGCACCAATATATAACAATATGCCAGAAAATAATATATTAAAAGAGAAACCTGAACCAAATATTGTACCAGAACCTCAAATAAATATTCCACAGTTTGATATGTCTCAAAATATTGCTCCAACTGGATATGCAAATCCTACTCCAGAAATGAATGTTTCAACTGAAGTTGGTTCAATTCAACCACCAGTATATCCAGAAAATAATCAACCAGTAACAAATATTCCAGTATATAATCAAGAAATAGAACAACCAATTATAGAGAATAACCCACTTACGGAATCAAGCCAAAAAGATTTAACTCCAGTTTTAAATACAATTAAGAGTCTTATTTTTAACTTAGAATCATTTGGGTATCAAATAAATATCAATGAAGAAGACTTATCAAATGCTGTAAAAATAACCATTGAAGTAGAAAAATAATCTACTTCTTTTTTTGTTGATTCAATAACAATACTTTCTAACTTGCAAATTTCTTCTCATTTTCCTCCTTAAATACACTTTCATAATCACGAGTTCCATAACTAGGTTCAGTTCCCTTTAAAAAGTAAAATATTTTTGTTGTTTTATCCCCTTCTTGTGCAATATTTCCATTAATTGGGTTAACTAAAGTTCCAACAACATTAGATGGAATTTCATACCAACTATTATCCTTATCCTTCAAGTATTCTTCCATAGTATCAATCCAAATATTCTTATGATAATTATGTTCATTAGAACTCATTTTTTGATTGTTATCATACCCATTCCAAATAGATAAAACCGCATTTTTATTATAGCCAACAATCCACATATCTGTATCTGTAGTTCCTGTCTTTATAGAATATTTATGACTTATTTTAGGAAGTAAACTAATAACAGTTGGATAGTTATAACCAATAAATGCCTTATCATAAGTATAAGTTAACATTTCATTTAAAATAAAAGTTAAATTTTCATTTAAAATCTTTTCCTTCTGACTATCGTATTGATACAAGACTTCCCCATTACTATCTTCAATCTTTTCAATAAAGTGCTGATTCACTTTATATCCCATATTTGCAAAAGAACTATAGGCTTCAACTACTTCATTCATACTAATTTCCCCTGTTCCTAGGGCTAAGGAAGGATTAGGTTGTAGAGAACTCGTAACTCCTAATCTATGAGCCATATTAACTAAAGTATTTTCCCCCAAAAACAAATGAGTTTTAACCGCATAAACATTATCAGAATAAGAAATAGCGGCTCCCATCGTAATGGCTCCATTCGCATAATTATCATTATAATTATTAGGAGTATAAGTTTTTCCAGTTGAAAAATTAAAAGTAGTTTTTTCACTAGTAAAACAAGAAGCACTAGTAAAACCATTTTCTAAAGCAGAGTAATAAAGAATAGGCTTCATTGTTGATCCAATTTGCCTTTTTGACTTAATTGCTCGATTAAATTGACTTTTAGAATAATCTTTTCCTCCAATTAATGCCATAACTGCTCCAGTATTAGGATGAACCATCATTCCTGCAACTTGAATTTCAGATGAATTATCCATATTTTTATTAACTGCTTTCTCCAAAGACTCTTGCGCTCCTACATCCAAAGTAGTATATATTTTTAATCCCCCAGATTTTAAAGTAGAAATAGGAATAGAATCAATTGATTCCAACTCATCTATTACTGCATCTCTAAAGTATAAAACATTCTCTAACTTACTTTGATTACTTTTTCCAATATATTGAAGAGAATACTCATAAGTTGTATCCATTTCTTCCTTTGTGATTTTTTTATTATGATACATAGATAAAAGAACAACTTTTTGTCTCGTTTTTGCTTTTTTTTCATTAATAATAGGCGAATAATTCGCAGGTGACTGGGGAATTCCTGCTAACATTGAAGCTTCTGCTAGACTTAAACTTTTAGCACTATGTCCAAAATAATACCAACTAGCATTTTCAATCCCATACACTCCCCCATAATTAATTGTATTCAAATATCCTTCTAAAATTTCCTCCTTAGAATAATGAACTTCCAATTCCGCTGCCAAAAGTGCTTCATCAATCTTTCTAGACCAGGTTTTATCATAATTTAAAAATAAATTTCTAGCATATTGTTGTGTAATTGTCGAAGCACCCTCTTTTAAACTTCTACTTTGTACATTTTTTAAAGCTGCCTTCAAAATTCTAAAATAGTCAAATCCTAAATGCTTATAAAAAGATTTATCCTCAGTAGCTAAAGTAGCTTGAATTAAATAAGGACTGATTTCTTCCAAACTAATCCAATCACGACTATCATTAAAAATTAGTTTCTTTTCATTATCATATAAATAATAAGATTGGGATTTATGAATAGAGATTTTAGGCGTTAAATAACAATAACCATAAAGAAGAAGATTAAATATTAAAAAAAGAATGCAAAAAATACCCAAAATTTTTCCTAAACTAAGCCCTAACTTCTTTATTTTATTCATTTATAATCCCTCTTTCTAAAAAAATATTAAGGAATATAAAAACCTTATTTATATTATTAGTAAAAAAAAGAGAAATATAAGTTTTATTTTTAAAAAACTTGTGGTATAATGTCTACTGATTAATCATGTAAGGAGGAATTTTTACGAAAATACAAGTATCAGGATTTATAAAAAACAAAACAGATAATGAATTAATTCCAATCAAAACAACAGCAATAAAAACAAAAAACAAATTAAGTTATCACCATGATTTTGATATTTATACCCTAAAAATATTATCTCCTAAAAAAATAGTATTAGAACGAAAAAATGATTTAATCAATAGTATTTTAGTATTTGAAAACCTTAAAAAAACAACTTCTTCTTATTACATAAAGGAAGAAGATATTACTTTAGAGATTAATATTCATACAAAATACTTAAAAATAACAGATAATATAATCGATATTGCATATACTATTATCGATTCTAACACCGATTATCAATACCAAATAGAAATGAGTGAATAAGATGAGTATAAAAACTAAACTAACTAGCATGCTAAAAAAGAGTTTAGATAAATTAAATATAGAATTAGAAAATGATATTGTAATAGAAAAGCCTGCTAAAAAAGAAAATGGTGATTACTCTACGAATATTGCTTTAACTTTAACTAAAAAATTACATCAATCACCTATGGAAATTGCTACCAATATTAAAGAAAATTTAGAAAAAGAAGATGTAATTGAAGATATTCAAATTGCTTCACCAGGATTTATCAATATTTATTTAAAAAAAGAATTTCTTTTAAGCTATATTAATAAAATCATAAAGGAAAATAAAAATTATGGTAAAAATAATATTGGCAATAACAAGAAAATTAATATTGAATTTGTTAGTGCTAATCCAACCGGAATTTTACATATTGGCCATGGACGAGGCGCTACTTACGGAGATAATTTAGCAAGAATTATGAATTTTAGTGGATATGATGTAACAAAAGAGTACTACGTTAATGATGCTGGTAATCAAATGAACAACTTAGGAATATCCATAAAAGAAAGATATAAAGAATTATGTGGATTAGAATGTAATTTGCCTGAAAATGGTTATCACGGTAAAGAAATTATTGATTTAGCAAAAAAAATTTACGAAGAATATGGTAATCAAAAATTAGAAAGTGATATAGAATTTTTTAAACAACAGGGTCTAGAAACATTATTATCTCAAATCAAAAAAGATTTAGACCGTTATCGCGTAAATTTTAATATTTTTACTAGTGAACAATCCATTTATGATAAGTGTTTGGTTGAAGATGTCTTATCAAAGTTAAGAAATAGCAATCAATGCTATGTTAAAGATGATGCTTTATGGTTAAAAACGACTCAATATGGCGATGAAAAAGATAGGGTTTTAATTAAAAGTGATGGAAATTACACTTACCTAACTCCAGATATCGCTTACCACATCGATAAGATTAATCGTGGCTATGATGAATTAATCGATGTACTTGGTTCTGACCACCATGGTTATATCAATAGATTAAAAGCAGCCTTAACAATGCTAGGAAAAGATAGTAACATTTTGGATATTAAAATTCTCCAGATGGTAAGACTAATCAAAGATGGCGAAGAACTGAAATTAAGCAAGAGAACAGGAAAAACAATAACTTTAATGGAATTAGTAGATGAAATAGGCGTAAACGCTACAAGATATTTTTTCTCATCACATAGCTTAGATACAAGCATGGATTTAAACATCGATTTAGCCTTAAAGCAATCAAATGAAAATCCAGTCTATTATATAGAATATGCTAATGCACGAATCTGCTCTATTTTAAAAAAATATCATAAAAAGCCAATTCCATTAGAACAATATGTAAATTTAAATTCAAAAGAAACATATACTATCTTGAATAAATTAATAGAGTTTGAAGATATCGTAATATCATCCGCCAAAAAAGAATCTCCTCACATCATTGCCAATTATATTTATGACCTAGCAACATTGTTTCATTCATACTATGCCAAAGATAAAATTATAACAGAAGATGAAAAATCTACTGAAGAAAAAATTAATTTATTACTAGCGATACAAATAGTAATTCAAAATGCCTTAGACTTATTAGGCATTATTCCAAGAGAAGAAATGTAGGAGGAAAATATGAGTTTGAATAATATACCAAAAAGTGAATTAGAATTATTATCATATAAAGAGATTGCAAAAATGTATTTAGAAGAAAATAAAACGACTAAAAATACAGCCGATTTATTTAAAGAAGTATGTAATTTATTAGGACTTTCCGAACAAGAATATGTAGATAAAATAGCCGATTTTTTTGAATCATTAACAACATCAAAGGAATTTATTTTATTAGAAGATGGAACTTGGGACTTAAAATCAAATCATAAAGTTAAAATCTCAATTGAAGACTTAGAAGATGATGTTCCAGAAGAAGCAGAAGAAGAGATTTCTGATGAAATAGAAGATGCTCAAGAATTAGATGATGTTGATGTAATAAATGATGATAGTTATATTGATGATGATTCTGATGATGATTTAGCAGACTTAACTATTGTTAACGATGATGAATTAGAAGAATAATAGAATTAAGATACCTTATCCTAATTCTATTTTTTTTAATACTTTATTTTTCTGTAAATCTTGTTTTTGATAAAAATCTATCTCACCATCTGTAAATGAAATATTATTCTCTTCTTCAATCCTTTTTAAAATAGATTGAAGAGATATATTTTTTAGAATATCAATATACTCTCTAAGTTCAGGAAAACGTTCGAATAAATTATAAAAACTCATTTTATTGAGTCGAATAGTGATAAAAGAATTAGAATAAATCTCAAAAAGATTTTCCCTTTTATAATAACTTTCCCCATAATCAAATATTGGCGCTAAATCAATATTATTTTCCTTATCAATCCTTAATAAAATATTTCTATCATTTCTATCCACTTGTCCCATTTTTAAATCTAAGGCAATAAGTTTTAATAATTTTATTATAGTTTGTTTATCCAAACGGTCGATTAATTTAAATTCACTCAAAACAATGGAAGAAAATAGAGTTTGAAGCATAGAAATATTCTTATTACTTTCAGTTTTAAAATATTCATAGCAAGTTTTATATTGATAATTTTCTTCAAAAAAAACTTTAGATAAGACATAAGTATTATATTTATCTTCCTCCATCTTCCCTATTTTATACTCTACACTCTCAAGATTTAAAATTTTAGCAAACTGACAACCAATTAATTCATTAATTAATTGATGAACATCTACCAACTTATAGTAGTAACATTCTCTATTAAAATGAACTAAATGAGATATCATTCTCTCAAATCCAACAGGAATTTTCTCTTTTATTTTGTCATCTTTAATTTGATTACTAAATGAAATAATATCACTGTCTCTATAAATAATCATAGATTTTCCTCATTTCTACCTATATATTATACTTCGTTTATTTAATTTTTAGAATAACTATTACTTTTAGGCATAAAATTAATTGGGTGAAAAAATAATGAAACAAATAACCATTGGATTACCAAAAGCATACTTGTACTATCGCTACCATATCATGTGGGAAACTTTTTTTAAAAATTTAGGTTGCAAAGTAATTACTAGTGAGAATACAACAAAAAAAACAATAGAATTAGGAAAATCTCTATCTATAGATGAATCCTGTTTATCATCCAAGATATACTTATCCCATGTCGCATCATTGCAAGGAAAATGTGATTATATTTTAGTTCCTAGAGTATATGATTATGGAAAAAATGAACAAGTTTGTGTTAAATTTAATGCAATATACGACATCATTAAAAATCTTTTTCCAAATATAAATATCCTAGAATATAATATTGAAAAATCAAAACATCACTATGAACTTTTTAATTATTTTCATTTAGGACATGCAATAGAAAAGAATATAATCAAAATATTATTATCATACCTTAAAGCAAGAAAAGCAAGTAAGAAGTATTTTAAAGAAAAGTTAAAAAAACAAACCCAAAAATTAAATAGTTATAAACCAAAAATACTACTAGTTTCTCATCCTTATAATATTTATGACAATTACATTGGAGAACCAATCATCAAAAAATTAGAAAGTATGGGAATAGAATTAATCTATGCAGATTTACTAGATAAAAAAACAGCGAGAATGTATGCTGAAAAACTATCCCCCACCCTATATTGGACATATTCTAAAGAACTAATAGGAGCCATTGGTTATTATAGATATTCAGTCGATGGTATTATTTTTTTAACTGCGTTTCCATGTGGACCTGATTCTTTAGTAAATGAATTAATGATAAGAAAAATAGATAATATTCCTGTAACTTCAATTTTAGTAGACGAACAATCTTCCACTACTGGATTAGAAACAAGACTAGAAAGTTTTATTGACATTATCAAAGAAAGAAGGAAAAATAATGAATAAAATAACTTTTCCTCATATGGGAGATTATTACATTCCTATAAATTATTTATTAGAAAATATTACCAAATCAATAGTAATTGTCCCCCCACCAATTACCAAAAAAACAATAGAATTAGGAAGTAAATATTCTCCCGATTATGTATGTATGCCATTTAAGTATAATTTAGGAAACTTTATTGAAGCTTTAGAAAATGGCGCTAATGTCATTCTTCAGGCAGGAGGTGGATGCAGATACGGATACTACGCTGAATTGCAAGAACAAATTTTAAAAGACTTAGGTTATAAGTTTGAATTTGTTAATTTCATTGAAAATAACCATGTTTCAATTTTTAATATTTATAATTATGCAAAATCACTCAATAAAAAATTAAATATTATTTCTTTTTCTTATTACGCACTAAATACAGCTATAATGATAATAATTATGGATAAATTATCAAAATATCCTAGAGAAAATTTAGGATTTGAAAAAGAAAAAAATAGTTTTTTAAATACAAAACGACAATTTCAAGAAGAATTAAAGATGAAAAAACATACACCCTTATCCTTAGTGAGATTATTTTTAAAATACAAAAGAAAATATAAATCTCTTCCTATAAACAAGCCAAAAAATTGCTTAAAGATAGGATTAGTAGGAGAACTATATTCTATTATGGAACCAAATTCTAGCAATAATATTGAACTAAAATTAGCCTCATTAGGAATAGAAGTTCATCGTTTTACAACTTTAACTTATCTTTTATTTCAAAAAAAGCATCGTTTAAAAAAACTCTTAAAAAAAGGCAAAAAATATTTAAAGTATCACTTAGGAGCAGACGCTACAGAAAGTGTTGTTTTATCTATGGAATTAGCAGAAAAGCATTATGATGGAATTGTTCACATCAAAAGTTTTGGTTGTACGCCAGAATTAAATGCAATGAGTATTTTAGAAAAAATAAGTACAGATTATGAGATTCCAATAATTTATTTTAGTTTTGATTCCGGAACTAGTGATGTCGGAATAGAAACAAGAATAGAAGCATTTTATGATATGATCCTCCAAAAAAAGAAAGACTAGATTCAAAAAATACTGTTAAAGAATTTAGTCTTTTTTATTTGCAAATTCATTTACATAAAGCCTTAGAATATATAAGTATTTTTGATGAAAAAGAAAAAAATTAAGAAAATAATATGAACTAACTTTTGTATCTTAAAGAAATATGATATAATTATCTTAAATAAGAAGGTGAAACAATGAACATATTAATTTATCTTTGTATCTTAATAATTTGTCTATTATCCCTTTATTTTTTCAAATTATTTTTATCAAATTTTGGCCTGATAATTACAATGATTACAATGAATCTTATCTCCCTAATTCTTTCTTTTAAATTTGTTACCCTATCAACCATTAACTTAAATGCAAATACAATATGTTATATCACAATGTTTACATCGTTATATCTGTTAATTGAAACAATGAAAAAAGAAGAAGTAAAAAAGATAATTAATCTCAATTTTTTCATTACCGTCTTTGCAAGCATTTTTTTATTTTTAATGTCATATCATACAGAATCTATAACAGATTCTATCAGTATCAATATGAAAAATGTATTCATTACAAATTATAGAATATTAATTACTTACCCCATTTCCACTTTACTATCCAATTATCTATTAGTAGCTTTGTATAAAAAAATAAAGTCTCTATATGACTTACCATTTATTACAACCGTAACAACTTATCTTGTAATTGGCTTAGTTAGCAATCTAACCTTTTATTTAGGAGCATATTTAAATATTTTTAATATTAAAACTATTCTAGAATCATCGCTATCAACTTACATGATAGGATTGATTCTAACAGTAATATATTCTCTTATCTTACCAAAATATATATCAAAGAAGGTGGTAAAATGATATCTGTAACATTACTTGGAATAGAATTAATTACTTGTATCATCTTTATCCTGTTTCTTTATAAAAAGTATACAAGCTTAGGCTTATATATTTATACAATTGCAAGTATGATTTTAACTTGCTTAATGTCCCTAAAAACAATAACCATTTATGATTATGATTTAAATTTAGGAATAATTCCTTTTGTTACCATTTTTATTGTATCGAATATCTTAATTCAAAAAAAAGGGCCAGAAGAAATGAAAACGCATCTTTTAGTTATTCTTTCTACAACGATTTTATCATTTATCATTCTCCTATTAGTAAGTATAATGGCTTCTAGTAAAATTGCCTTATTTACTAATGCCTCTTATGATAATATCTTTGATAATTCTATAAGATTATTATTTGCAAGTATCGTTACAATGTTATACTCTTTAATTTTAAATAATAAATTATATTTTTATCTAAAAAGAATGAAAAATAATATTTTTATTAGCAATGTTTTTTCTACTATTATCATTCAATTTATCGCATCCATTCTTTTTAGTATAATTGCTTATACATTTGTAAAAGATACAATTGACATCATAAAATTAATTATGGTAAGATATCTACTAAGTTTGGTAGTAGGATTAATAGGAACAATTCCTATCTACATAACAAAATACATAAAAGAACAATAAAGTAAGGAAGTAATATAATGAGAACAAGAAAACAAGAACTAGTCAGTGACGAATTAAAGCCATTAGTAAGTGAAATAATTAAAAACGGTCGTGAAAAATATAACTATTCTCTAGAAGATTTATCAAAAGCAATAAACGGTCAAAAAAACAGACAAACATTACATAAATACGAAACAGGGAAATTAAATATTCCTTATGATATCTTGTTTGAAATTTGCAGAATATTTAATTTAGATAATGAAATTTTCAAAGACGCTCCTATTACGGAAGAAGAAAAACAATTAATAGAGAAAAAAATAGTTAAAGAATATGTAAGTAGTTTAAGACAAGATAAAAACTTAACACCCCAGTCAGAGAAAATTATTAATACTTATAAAAATGCAAACTATGAATCAATTACCAATCATTCAGAATTATCAATGAAAGTATTAGATGATTCAATGTCTCCCGTTTATTACAAAAATGATAAAGTCTTCTTTCAAAAAGAAGAAGATTATAAAACTGGAGATGATATTGTCATTGCAGTAAAGAATAATATTTTATCCGTTAGAAGACTTTATCGTTACCCTAAAGGAATTATTCTTCAAGCAATGAATCCTAAATACCCAACAATTAATGTTAACATTATTGCCAACAACATGATATTAGGTCGTGTTACCGCTATTTACAGAGAAATGAAATAAGAAAAATACTAACAAATATTACTGTTTGCCTTTAAGGATTAAACAAGACAGAATATTTATTAGTATTTTTTAATAAAAAATAGTTAGCACCATCACTAACTATTAATTTATATTTTTAAATTAATTTAAAGCTTCTTTTAATTTGTTACCAGCTTTGAATCCAGGAACAACACGAGCAGCAATTTCAACAGGTTCTCCAGTTTGTGGGTTACGACCAGTATGAGCTTCTCTTTCCTTAGCAGTGAAAGTTCCAAATCCAACTAAAGTAACTTTACCAGATTTTTTTAATCCTTCTGTAATTCCTTCTACTACAGCTTCTAAAGCTCTTGCAGCATCAGCTTTTGTTAAATCAGCATTTTCAGCGATAAATTCTACTAATTCAGCTTTTGTCATTTCTATATACCTCCATCTAATAATATAATAAGCATCATTCTTTTCCTATGCTTACAACACTAAGATACCATGATTTATTGAAGAAATCAATACATTTTCTCTAAAATATAAGGAAACATTCTTGTTTTTAACCACCTGTTTTCGCAAAAAAAACTATAGTCAAAAAATTTAAAAAAAGTATTGACAACCAGTAAAAATAATGATACAATAAATTTGCTTAAATAGAAAGAGTATGTAATCTAAATTTTAAATAACTCTTATCGGATAGTATGATATTTATTTATATGATGTAAGTACTTATTTATACTGATGAATTGATTTCATCCTTTGTGTGGTAAGAGTTGATAAATTGAAATTTAGTTGCTTGCCCCTTTCTTCTCTTGGTAGAAAAAGTTATAAAAATAACTCTTATCACCATTAGGCAAAACAATTGTTTTAAGAAAGAAAACTTAAAAGATAAGAAATTGTAGTAAACACTGATAATGTTTATTTAAAGTTTTTTATTAATTGTATTATTTATTAGTGAAATATTCTAGTAGGTAATACAGATTATTAGGAAACAGTTCAATTTTTTTCTAAACTCGAATAGATTAGTTTTATCAGGACTAATCTATTTTTGTATTTAATAAAATAAAAAGACAAGTAACCATATATGATGTTTGTAAGTTTGCATCATACAAAAGTTATTTGTCTTTTTCTCTATAATACAATAGCAATCATATTATTAGAGCCTTTATTAATTACTTTAGTTAAAGTATTACCTAATTTATATCGAATATTATCCGGCATCATAGATAACTTAGCTTGAATACCTTCTTGAACAATTACATCCAAACTTCGACCAAATATCTCACTCTTCCAAATATTCTCACTATTAGCATCCTTGGTTAAATACTCAATTAATTCTTTACTTTGCAACTCACTTCCAATAATAGGCTCAAAAGTGGACTCAACATCTACTTTAATCATATGAATAGAAGGAGCTTTGGCTTTTAATTTAACTCCATAACGAGGCCCTTGTTTAATAATTTCAGGCGTTTCTAATTTCATATCGGCAAGTGTTGGAGCAGCAATACCATATCCCGTTTGTTTAACCATCTTTAAAGCTCCTTTAATTTGATCATAAGCAACCTTTGCTTCATTTAACTCCTGAAACATCGATAGCATCTTAGCCTTAGAAGTAATATCTGTTCCAATAATATCGTTTAAAATTTGATTGTATAATCCATTAGGAGCATCTAGTTGAATTGTAACTTCTCCAAGAGAAGTATCCACATTAGAAATATAGGACTTTTCAATATATTCACAATCTTTAAAACCAGCAGTAATATTATCAATATCTTTTAATTTATTAATCTCTACTACACTATCCCTAATTTTATTAATATACTCTTTCTTTAAATAATGATTATGATTTAAAATAGCAATCCATTCAGGCATATTTACTTTAACCTCTTCAATAGGAAATTCATACAAAGCATCTTTTAAAATACCAATCATTTCTCTCTCTTGCATATTCTCAACACTAACAGGAATAACAGGAACACCGTAGCTTGCCTTTAAATTTTCAGCTAACTTTTCTGTTTCAGGAAGCATTGGATGTACAGAGTTTAAAACAACAATAAAGGGCTTTCCAATACTTTTTAATTCATTAACAACCGTCTCTTCAGCGCTAACATATTCATTTCTAGGAATTTCCCCAATCGAACCATCAGTAGTAACCACAATTCCAATGGTAGAGTGTTCCTTAATTACTTTCTCTGTTCCAATTTCAGCAGCCTCCACAAAAGGAATAGGATCACTGTACCAGTATGACCTGTTTTTGTGATACCTAATTTTATTTTTAAAAATTGCTTG
>CAMBIR010000009.1 GCA_945867665.1 uncultured Bacillota bacterium | reverse complement strand
TTTTATCAAATTATAAATTAGAAAATATTAACATTTATTTTTGAATGTTCCCTAAATAAATTATTAATTTTTTCCTCTTCATTATCAAACATTACATCACCAACTTGAGGAGCGGCTTCATATAGTTTTAAAGTCTGTGTATCACAGTCGATAATATATAGATTTAATTCATTAGTTTGATAAGTAGTAATAAGGGAATAAATCAAAGTATTAATAAAGGTATTTTTCTCTTCCATACTATAGATAATTGCATTTCCCCTATTAGTTAAATCGACTGTAACAAGTCCTTGTTCTTGCAAACTAGGATTGTCATAAAGTCCAACAACACTCTCAATACAATGATTTTTCTTAACATAGTGATATTCTTTTTTAATACTATCAAGATAAATAATTGCTGGAATTTTCTCTAACCATAATTGTTTAATATGAATATTTTCTTTTTCAGCTAAATTACTAATATATTGAACAATATTAGATAACTGCTCTCCTTTAGCAAGTCCTAAATTTCTTGGTGTACCAATTGTTTTAAAACTTTTTCCAATCTCATTGATAAAATTAATTTTATCGTCCACTTCATGATAAACTTTATCTTGGGCAATATAAGGTGCCCCTGCATATGCTGCTTGTCCTAAAGCAAAAAATTCATTAAATCCAACTTGTAAATAAAATCTTCCTACTTCTTTTAAACTAGCAGCATCAGGTCTTTTAATAACCTCATTAGAGTCTCCAGCATCTTGTACCTTTAAGCAAACCCTAAACCGAGTATTAGACCATATTTGGTCATTAACAACACCGCTAGGTTTTTGCGTAGCAAGAATTAAATGTACACCTAGACTTCGCCCAATACGTGCGGTAGAAATTAATTGATCCATAAATTCTGGCTGTTGGCTTTTTAACTCAGCAAACTCATCTGAGATAATAAACAAGTGAGAAAGTGGCGTATCTAAAATTCCTTCTCGATAATATTTTTGGTATTTATAAATATCAATTGTTCCTTCATTAATTTTTTCTCGTGCAATATTGAAAAGATTTTGACGTCGTTTTAACTCACTTTCAATTGAAGCAAGAGCCCTATTAATATCAGCCACTTCTAAGTTAGTAATTGTTCCAGCTAAATGTGGCAACTTAATTCCGTTCTCCTTATTTAAGAAGGCACCAACAAGTCCACCACCTTTATAGTCAATAAGAACAAATTGTACTTCATCAGGATGATAATTAACCGCCATCGATAAAATATAAGTAATAATGAATTCTGATTTACCAGATCCAGTCATTCCAGCGATAAGTCCATGAGGACCCTGTTCTTTTTCGTGTAAATCTAACTTAAATAAATTCCCACTTGTAGATATTCCAATAGGTGCAGCCAAACTGTTAATGGGGTTATTATTCTTCCATTTCTCTAAAATATTTAACTGTTCAATATTACCAGCATCATACATCTCAAGAAAACTAAAACTTTTAGGAAGAGAAAATACTTCATCTTTATTTTTCATAGGAATATTAGATAAATAAGTACCAATAAGATTTAAATCAGCTTGATTTAATAATTCTACTTTAAATTGCCTTCTTGTGTCACTCTTAATCTCATTTTCAAATATTCCCCCACTAGTTAAATTATCAATACCAATAAAACTCTTACATTGTGTAGGAAGATTAGCTAAAGATTCGTTTAAAATCATTAAACTAAATCCATAATTTCCATTCATATGTAGTACATTATCAATAATAGGATAATCTTTAATTTCCTCATAATTATCTGTAATAATCATATAGTAAGAAGAAAATAACTTATAATTAGCAACTTCATTACTATTCCGATTATTTTTTTTATACATCTCTTCCCTTTGAACAAAAATACTAGATAAATATCCAGAAATTTCTTTTCCACTATCAAAATCAGAAGAAAAGAAGCGCATTTGCCGATCGTTACTAAATAAATGAGGAACCTGTTTTAAATAATTCCAATAATCTTTCTTTTCTTTATTAGTAAAAATTACAATTTTCAAATCAAAATAACTATGAAATGCAAGCATTTGCAAAATCAATAAATCACTATAAGGTTTAATACTATTATATTTTCCTGTAACTGTAAATATATTCTTTTTGGTAAAATTTTCTAAAATAGGGGCTCCACTAATATATTTATGCCTCTCCAAAATATCAGTCATATTCTTAAGTAACTGATCATCTTTTAATTGAAAATGTTCTTCAGGGTATTGATAATTAATTTTTAAAGGAACATCTCCAATTCCAAGTCTTAAAGTAAGAAAATCATTTTGATGAAGTTCTCTAGACCACAAACTTCTACTTTTCGTAACAATTAGTTTATAGCACTCTTGAGGACTAATATTATTAGAAAGTAAAATTTGTTTTTGCATAGTAGATATTTCATCTAATTCACTATTTTTTTTGTTTAAATAAGTAGAGTATTTATCATTTAATTCCTTTAATTTCTTTTTCTGTATTTTTTTAGAATAACGACTATTTAAAGTAGGCCAAAGCAAAGTACCAGCTAACATCGAAACGGAAATCGCTGCCGTAGGAAGAATACTAGAAGCACTTCCTCCGTTCTGGTAAGACATATAACTAGAAGCAAGCATTACAACGGAAGAAGTTCCCATAGTAAGCATTGGTCCCATTGTAAGTAAAAGTGGTGTCTCCTCAGGCTCGTTAATAACAGGGTGTTGATCTAAAATAAATTTTTTTGCCTCTACAGTTTCCATAAATCGAGGAGAACGAATAAAATAATCTGCTTCATCATATAATTCAACTTCATTATCATCCTCATTCGCTTCAAATTTAGGTAATTCTTCTCTTTTATCAATATTTGCAAATAATTTATTGTTATATCGAACACTTCCCAAAGGATTATTAAAATAAATTTCATCAGCTAAAACGATTAATTTTAATCCTAAAATAAAAATAACATCCCCATGAAAAAGGTTAACTTCCCCTTGGATTAAACGATTATTAACAAAAGTTCCATATTGTGTACTTAAATCTTCTAATTTCCAATTCCCGTTCAAATAAGTAATTTTAGCGTGTTTATGACCAATTAGAGGATTATTACAACTAATAGCATTATCTCCTCCACTTCCAACAATAAATTCCATATTCCCCGGAACTTTTACTCCAAAAAAGGAACTATCATTAACTGGGCAAGTATACATCACCAAGAACCCTTCTTGTCCCTTAACCTGAAGAAGAAGGTATTGATAATTCTGAAGAATAACAGAGCCCAGTTGCTTCTTATCTTGCCAAATTTTAACATGTTTATTACTATAAGCCACCCAATTACCGTTTTTCTCAACAATATTAATCAAATTTCTTTCTTTGTTATTAAAAATGTCAGTTAAAGAATAACTCCCATTTATTTTTAGAGGTAAAGTCATATTAAATAACTTTTGTTCATGAATGACATAAATAATCATCAACACCACTCCTATTCTAAAAATAAGTATATAGTAAAAAATTTGTTTTGACAATTGTTTTTTTAGAAAATACTGATGAAGATTTTTCTAAAGCGAACAAATAAAATGATTAAATAAATGATTTTGTTTGTTATAATAGAATGGTATATAGGAGGAAATATGAATAGTATAAGCACGGATGGTATCAATGAAGTAATCAATGAAATAATTAAACTTTCTAATGATTTATCAGAAGAAATCAATGAATTAGAAAATAATCTTTCAAAAATAAATTCTGCTACATCGCAATTAAAATCTTGGAATGGAAGCGATGCAAGCGAAATAATGATAGAGTCATTTCACGTAGAACAGCCAAATCCACTAATAAGTAATTATCAACTATTAACAAATGAACTAGTAAGGTATAAATATATCTGGAATATTAATGTTAATAACTCGTCCAACTTAGATAACAAAATAATAGAAAATATTGAACAAAACATAGAAGAATTAAACAATCAAAAACAAGAATTAGCAGAATTAAATGAGTTTTTTATTGAATCTATTATTCTTCTAGAATCGCAATTAGATGTACAATATACTGGAAACTTCAAACAATTTATAGAAGATTTAAAAAATCAAAAAGCAGAAAATGGACTATCTCCATGGGAGGAGTTAAAAGAATTATCTATCAAAAATGAAAAACTAAAAGAAAATGATGAAATTTATCAAAAATTTCACTCAAAAACTGGGGAAAAAGATTTTGTTGATTATGCATTAGAAGAATTAGGAAATAGATTATTAGTTTCAAATCATTCTACAAAATATGCAGTTAGTTATATGGTAAATCATCCAGACAGTCCAACAAGTAAAGATGATGAATGGTGTGCTGAGTTTGTTAGTTATATTGCTAAAAAGTCAGGAATAGAGGATGTAATATCTCCTTATATTGATACTGACAAAGGCTCAACAGATGCTCAAGCAAAGGCAATTGAAGGAAAGGGAGAATGGCACAGTTCAAGTGATGCCTCTTATCAACCTAAGAGGGGGGATATTTTCTACAATAATGAAGGAGATGTACGACATACAGGAATAGTAGTAGGTAGTGATAATAAGTATATTTATACAATTGAAGGAAATACTCCAGATGATAATGGAAATTACTATGTAGAGAATGGATATAATAAGGGTGGTTTTGTAAATACTAGAGTAAGAATTTGGAATGCCGACATAGAATCGGGAGAAAGCACTTACGTAATAGGTGGATACTATACACCAAAAACATATATCAATAATAGCACACAAAGTCAAACACAACTACTAAGTCAAGAATTTATTTCTATCAAAACTGGCATTGACGAAAAATATCAGTACTTAAGAGGAGAACATGCGAAAAAAGGAACAATAGGCTAAGGAGGAAATATGGCTATCATTAAGGAAGAACAAATTGAAGAGAAAAAAAGTATAATCGAAGCATCAACAAACAATTTAGTAATTGCATCAAAAGAATTTTCAAGCACAATTACCAAACTAACAGAAATAGTAACTGATTTAAAAATTGTACTAAATACAACTGGAGGGGAAACACAAATTGCTAAATTAAATAAAATTGATTTTGAAGCTGACGTCAATTCATTAAATGAATTAGCGATTCAAAAACAAAATATTAAAGTAACTTATCATCGTCAAAGAGAAAACATTAAAAGATGAGTATTGTCTTTGTTTCAATATTCATCTTTTAATTACTAATCTTTTTATAAATATCTTCCACCATGTGATTTACTTTATTTTTTCCATGATACTTAGGAATAATGTGTAAATGAAAATGTTTCACTTCTTGAGAAGAACCATTATTCTCATCCAAACTAATTCCATCACAGTCTAATTTCTCCATAAGTATTTTACTTACCCTTCGACCAATTTTCAAAATATGACTTAAAACTTCATCATCAATATCATACAAATCTTGATAATGTTTTTTAGGAATAACTAAACAGTGTCCATCACTAACTGGATTAACATCCATAATTACCTTAACAATATCATCCTCATAAATACAATTACTAGGAATTTCTCCATTAACAATTTTGCAAAAAATATCCATTTCCGACCTCCTTTATTCATCTAAATTATAATATAAGAAATGGAAAAAATCAATCTTGACGATTGATTTCGTGAATATCTGCGAATATTCTTATTATCAATATGCGTAAAAAAAAGAGTATCTATACAAAAAAATAAATTCATGCTATAATACATCTACAATCATTATAGAGAAAGTAGTGAAGTAATGAAAAAAATTTTAATTATCTCATCATTTCTTATGGTTATGATGTCTTTTTCCATGATAGGATACAAAATGGTAAGTGCAACCGAAAAAGTGGACGAAATTGAGGAACAATTAGAATTTCAAAAAAAACAAGAAAAATATTTCTCACCATATGGATATACCCTAGATAATCCAAATATTATAGAAAATCCTTACGCCACTTCCCCATTAACCGCCCTCATTCTTTTTGAAACCGATTACTCTACTAAGGTAACAGTAAAAATTCTTTCTAAAGAAAATTCGTCTCTAGAAAATACTTATTCAGAAGACACTAAACATATTATCCCTATTTATGGACTATATCCCAATACTGAAAATAAAATAGAAATAATAACTTCTAAAGAAAAGAAAACATATTACTTAAAAACCAAAGATATAGAATCATTTTCATCTATAAATGAAGTAGATACTTCTATCAATAAACTAACCATTGAACAAAAGAATAATAAACTATATGGAGTTGATGAGAATAAAGAAATAAGATGGTATTATCAAAGTAATGTAGAACTTCCCCCTTATCTTTTAGAAAATGGCCATTTGTTATTAGAAGTAAATAATAATTATCGCCATACTTTAATAGAAATAGATTTACTAGGAAAAATATACAAACAAATGAATTTAGAAAAAAAAGTAACAGATATAAAAGAAGTAAATAACATTCTCTATCTTTTGGAAGATGATTTAATAAAGTTAGATTGGCAGACTGGCAAAATCATAGCAAACTATAATTTAGAAGATAAATATACCAGTATTGAATCAATAAAAGATGATATTGTGACTTTAGGAAATGATAGTAAAGAATCGGTTTTAAACATGAAAACAAGAATAGAAAAAGTAACTACAACAGAAAATAAAATAATATCGCATTCCTTAAAAATGAATTACTATCAAGATAATACTAATTATAAATTAACTAATGGAATAATATTTCAAAATAATATAAAAACCCCTCTTTCCCAAAAAAACATTCTCTTAGTCAATTATAAAAAAATAAATAATGCGTACAACAAGTATAACGTAACCTTAAAAAAAACCAAAGACACTATCCTTTTAACGGGAAAATTTAAAAAAGATGACGAAGTATATTTAATATTAGATAAATTTTTAGATAAAAGAATTTATGATATTAAAAGTAATACTACGATAATTAATCAATATGGATTAGAAGGAAAGTATTCTATTTACTTAAAAATAAATAATACCATTTATAAAACAAATACTTACATTACCATTTAAGGAGGAAAATAATGAATAAAATAACCAAAGCCGTAATCCCTGTAGCAGGATTAGGAACAAGATTTTTACCAATAACAAAATCTATCCCAAAAGAAATGCTACCAATTGTAGATAAACCAACATTATCTTATATCATTGAGGAATGTATTGCCTCAGGAATTACCGATATTCTCTTAATTACCAGTCCTTATAAAAAAGTAATTGAAGATTATTTTGACCAAAGTTTTGAATTAGAGAGAAGGTTAGAACAAAATCACAAGGAAAAAGAACTGGCACTTCTGAAAACCAAGCCAGATAATGTCAATATTTATTTTATCCGCCAAGGAGAGCCTAAAGGAAGTGGACACGCAATTAAATTAGCCTCAACTTTTGTGGGAAATGATGACTTTGCCGTTCTTTATGGAGACGACTTAATGGACTCCTCTAAACCAGCTTTAAAGCAGTTAATAGAACTTCACGAAAAAACATCATCTAACATCATCGGAGCCTTAAAAGTACCATCACATTTATCCAATAAATATGGAATGATAGAATTTAAAAATGAACAGACAAAGGAAATTAAAACTATCATTGAAAAGCCTCCACTTGAAAAATCTCCTTCTAATTATGCCGGTTTGGGAAGATATATTGTCAGTTCTAAAATTTTTCCCATTTTAGAGTCCCTAAGCCTAGGAGTAGGAGGAGAATATCAATTTACAGATGCAATGAAGAAATTAATGGAACAAGAAAAATTTTATGCCTGTCTCTTAGATGCAACTTATTATGACACAGGTTCCAAAATAGGCTACTTAAAGGCCAATATTGATTATGCAATGAAGAATGAAGAGATGAAAGAAGAATTAAAAAATTATCTCAACAAGGATTTTTAATTCTTCTTTTTTCTGTGCTATACTAGAAGAAAAAAGAAAGGACTATATATCATGAATAATTATCAAAAAATATTAAAATCATCTATTCCTATCATCCTTACCTATTTTTTAAGTTACGGGATAATCCTTCTTTCTATCTTAATTTATTTTTGCTTAGGCTATTCATCTATAGATAAATTAATAAATATATTGCCCTATATCTTAATTATTACCTACCTTTTCTATATTATTTATTTTCTAAAAAAATACCCCATCTCCATTAAGAAAAAAAATAAGTATTTTCCTTACCTCTTGCTTGGAATTTCCCTATCTGTTTTTTTAAATATGATTCTTTTTCACGTTTCCCATCCCACAAATTCAAAAACAACCATTCCCCTATTTCTTGACATTATCGCCTCGGGAATAATTGGACCAATCTATGAAGAATTGTTATTTCGGCATATTTTTTACAATAAGTTAAAAAGTTTTAATAGCAAGAAGAAATCTCTTTATCTTACCACTATCATTTTTGCCCTAATTCATCTAACCCCTCTAAAAATGATTTATGCCCTATTTTTAGGATTTATCTTAACAAAAGTTTATCAACAAAAAGAAAATATTCTCTCTCCAATCTTAATTCACGTATCCGCTAATATCACTTCTACCTTTTTATTTGAATACAATACTTATCTTTTCTTTTTATCTCTGATTTCTCTTTTTCTAGGAAGTTATCTTGTATTTAAAAAATAATTTTTTTCTTCCCCATAAGATTGACATCCAAATTAATCTATACTATAATTTTAATCGTTAACGCGAAGAAGAAGAGAAGTAATAGTATCCCTTTTATTAGAAGAGAGTTAGGTAAGGTGAAAGCTAACATAAAATATACTATGAATAACACTTTGGAGTGCTTAGGTGAATATGTAAGTAATTTAAGCCGGGATTACCCGTTATCCTATTTCTGAATTTTTCAGATCAAGCGATCAGGCCATGATAATAAGGGTGGTACCGCGGACTTAACAGTAGTTCGTCCCTTTAACTTATAAAAGTTAAGGAGATGAATTACTGTTTTATTTTTATATTCATACAAAAAAATATAAGTATTTTAAGAAAGGAAGAGAAAGATGAGTAAATTTACAAAAGAAATGGTAAATGATTATGCCGAAAAACTTTTAATTGGCTTAACCGAGGAAGAAACAAAGATGGTTTTAGATGAATTTGCCATTATCGATGAAAATATTAACAAAATTAATGACATCAAAGATATTGAACAAGTAGAACCAATGACACATTGTCTAGATAATTTTATTTATGACTTAAGGGAAGATGAAGTAGAAGAATCTATTCCAATTGAAGAATTATTGCAAAACTGTGATGATAGAACAGAAAGAGAAGTACAAGTACCAAAGGTGGTGGGATAATATGGAATATATGAATAAATCAATTGAAGAAATTCATGAAGCCTTAAAAAAAGGCAAAGTAACCAGTAAAGAATTAATTCAAGAATCATTAAAAAAATCACACGAATTACAAGAAAAATGTAATGCTTTTGTTACCATTCTAGATGATGCCAAAGAACAAGAAGTAACAGAAGACGTCTTATCAGGTATTCCTTACGGAATAAAAGATAATTACAGTACCAAAGGAATACTAAGTACAGGTTCATCAAATACACTAAAAGATTACATTCCTTTCTTTACGGCAACCGCTATTGAAAATCTAGAACGTCATGGAGCAGTTGCTGTTGGAAAAACCGTAATGGATGAATTTGGAATGGGTGGAACAGGAACAACAGGCCACACTGGTATTGTTAAAAATCCTTGGGATACAACAAGAATGTGTGCAGGATCTTCTGCTGGTTCTGCCGCTGCCGTCGCTGCTGGAGTATTTCCTTATGCTACTGGTTCTGATACAGGTGACTCTATCAGAAAACCAGCCGCTTATTGTGGAATTGTTGGCTATAAACCAACTTATGGAATGATTTCTCGTTATGGACTTTTCCCATTTGCAAGTTCTCTAGATCATTGCGGAGCCTTAACTAGAAATGTAAAGGACGCTGCCATTGTAGTAGATGCCATGAAGGGAAAAGATAAATACGACATGACTTCTTGGGACTCTTCTAATATCAATTTAGCAAGTTCTCTAACGGGTGAAGTTAAAGGTAAAAAATTATGTTACATCAAAGAATTATGTGATATTTCCTCTTATCCTAACGCTTCTGCTACCTTAAAAGAACATCTAGAAAATTTTGTTAACACGCTAGAAAAAGTAAAATCATTAGGCATTGAAATAGAAGAAGTATCAGTAGATAAAACACTATTAAATGCACTAGCCTCTGTATACGTTGTTATTTCATGTGCTGAAGCCACTTCTAATATGTCAAACTTAACTGGATTTATCTTTGGACCTAGAGGAGAAGGAGAAAATTACATCGATATGATGAAAGATTATCGTACCAAAAACTTTTCTCCATTAATTAAAAGAAGATTTGTAATAGGTTCTTATGTTCTACAAAAAGAAAATAAAGATCGTTATTTCCATAATGCCCAAAGAGTAAGAAGACTACTAGTAGATACTTGGAATCAGTTATTTGAAAAATATGATGCCGTTATCTTACCAGTAGGAAGTGGACCAGCGAAACATTTAGATGGTTCAATAGATATCTTAGATAAAGATACTGCTCCATTAGAAGAACACTTACAAGTTGGTAACTTTGGAGGATTTCCATCAATTACCATACCTGATGGCTTTATTGATGGCTTACCAGTAGCTTTAAACTTAACTGGCGCTTGCTATGATGATGCAAATGTTTTAAATATTGCCTATGCCATTGAAAATATCTTAGGCTATAAAAATCAAACAAGTAAAGGAGGAGAATAATGGATAAATATAAAGTATTAATTGGTTTAGAAATGCACTGTGAAATCAGTAAAACTAATACTAAAGTATTTTCTTCAGCAAGAAATTCATACGATGATACACCTAATACAAATATTCGTCCTGTTGATATGGCTTTCCCAGGAACTTTACCTGTAGTCAATAAAGAAGCTGTTCGAAAAGCCCTAATGGCGAGTATCATTTTAAATTGTAAACAACCAGAATATATTTATTTTGAAAGAAAAAATTATTACTATCCAGATTTACCAAAAGGATTTCAAATTACACAAGAAACTAAACCAGCCCCTGTAGGAATCTATGGAGAACTAACTTATGAGGTTGGAGAAGAAACAAAAACCATTCGAGTAAATAATATTCACTTAGAAGAAGATGCTGCTTCATCAACACACCATGAAGATACTACTACAATTAACTATAATAGAGCAGGTGTTCCCCTACTAGAACTAGTAACAGAACCAGACTTTCATTCAGCTGAAGAAGCCGTATCTTTCTTAGAGACCATGCGTTCTATCTATCAATATGCAAATATTTCAGAAGCAGACTCTAAAAAAGGACAAATCAGATGTGATGTCAATGTTTCTATTATGGATGCATCTTTAGATGAAAAAGATCCAAAGAACTGGGGAACAAAAATAGAAATTAAAAATGTTAATTCTTTTGGTGGAGTACGAGATGCAATCAACTATGAAATTAAACGTCAAATTGAATTAAAAGAAGATGGAAAATATGACGAAATGGAACAACAAACTAGACGCTTTGATGAAGAATCTGGAACAACAATCTATATGCGTAGCAAAGTAGATGCCATTGATTATAAATATTTTGTTGAACCAAATATTCCAAAATTTAAATTAGATAAAAAATGGTTAGAAGAAATTAAAGCCACTATCCCACCTTTAGCAACAGAAAGAAGAGATAAATATATTAATGAATTAGGTGTTTCTCCAAGAGATGCAAAAATCATTGTCAAAGAAAAACCATTAGCCGACTATTTTGAAGAAACCGTATCTCTAGGTGCTAATCCACAAAGTGCTGCTAACTGGATAAATAGTATTATCTTAGGCCACTTAAATAAAATGGAAAAAACAATCGAAGAATTATTCTTAACTCCAAAAATGTTAAAAGGCTTAATCGATTTAGTAGAAAGTTCTAAAATTTCAGGTAAACAAGCCAAAGAAGTATTAACCAAATCATTAGAAGAAGAAAAAGATCCTGTTAAGTTAGTATCTGAACTAGGAATGAGCCAAATAACAGATGAAGGAGAGTTAACTAAAATTATAAAAGAAGTCATCGAAGAAAACCCTACTCAATTAGAATCTTACAAGAAAAATCCTAAACTATTTGATTACTTCGTAGGTCAAGTCATGAAAAAAACACGTGGTAAAGCGAACCCTGCTTTAAGTGCCAAAATATTAAAACAAGAATTAGATAAATAAGTATTTTATATTCAAAAAATACTTCAAAATAACTTATCTTTAATAAAAGAAGAAACTAAGAAAGAGGTGAAAACCATGATTAAAAATAAATATAGAACTTCTTACTGTGGAACACTAACGGAATCGGACATTGATAAAACATTTACCCTATCAGGATGGATTGAAAATATCAGAGACCATGGAGGAATCATCTTCTTAGATTTAAGAGATGAAACAGGAACCATCCAATTAGTTAGCAATGATGATAAAATGTTTAATGGCTATACCAAAGAATCAACTGTAACAGTAGAAGGAAAATTAAGAAAAAGAGCTGAAGAAGATTATAATCCCAACCTAGAAACTGGAACTATCGAATTATTAGTAACTAAAATTACTCTTTTAGGAAAATCGTTAAATGTACTTCCTTTTGAAGTAAAAACTTCTCATGAAGTCAGCGAAGAATTACGACTTAAATATCGTTATTTAGATTTAAGAAATAAAAAGGTCAGAAAAAATATTCAAAGAAGAGCAGAACTATTAAAATTCATTCGTCATGAAATGGATGACTTAGGATTCCTAGAAGTACAAACTCCAATTATTACAGCCTCTTCTCCAGAAGGTGCAAGAGACTTTGTAATTCCATCAAGGAAATATCCAGGGAAATTTTATGCTCTACCTCAAGCTCCACAAATTTATAAAGAACTATTAATGGTAGGAGGCATAGATAAATATTATCAAATTGCCCCATGTTTCCGTGATGAAGATTCAAGAGCAGATAGAACCTTAGAATTCTATCAATTAGATTTTGAAATGTCTTTCGTTGAAGAAGAAGATATTTACAAAGTAGGAGAAAAAATATTCTATGATATCTTTACCCACTTTTCTAATAAAAAAGTATCTCCCCTACCCTTCAAAAGAATTCCTTATAAAGAATCCATGTTAAAGTATGGAACAGACAAACCAGACTTAAGAAATCCCTTAGAGATTATTGATATTACAGAATATTTAAAAGATACTACTTTTAAACCATTCCAAAAATCAACAATCAGGGCAATTAAAGTAGATGAAATAGGAACAAACTCCAATAGTTGGTTTAATGAAATCGTCGATTATGCCTCATCAATCGGTATGCCAGGAATTGGCTACGTAACTTTAACAGAAGAGGGCTCCCTAAAAGGACCAATCGACAAATTCTTAACGGATGAAGAAAGAAAAAATCTAATTGAAAAAACAAATCTTCAAACCAACAGTGTCCTTTTCTTTATTGCCAATAAAAAAGAAAAAAATGCTGCCAAATATGCAGGATTAATTAGAACTTACCTTGGAAATAAATGTAACTTAATCGATGAAAATACTTATGAATTTTGTATCATTAATGATTTCCCAATGTTTGAATATAATGATGAGGAAAAGAAATATGATTTCTGCCACAATCCATTTAGTATGCCTAAAGGAGGCATAGAAGCCTTAAAAACAGACAATTTAGATGATATTTTAGCGTACCAATACGATTTTGTTTGCAATGGCTACGAAATGTCTAGTGGGGCTTTAAGAAATCACGACTTAGACTGCTTAGAATTAGCCTTTGAAAAAGTAGGATACTCTAAAGATATTGTTAAAGAAAGATTCTCTTCTTTATACAATGCCTTCAAATATGGTGCTCCCCCTCACGGAGGAATGGCTCCTGGAATTGACAGAATGATTATGCTTTTAAATGATGTGGATAACTTAAGAGAAGTACAAGCTTTCCCAACAAGTGCCAGCGGCATTGATAACCTAATGGGGTCGCCATCAGAATTAACAGAAGCCCAATTAAGAGAATTACACATTAAAATAAGATAGCATCCCAAGTTATCTTATTTTTTTCTTATCTTCATCAAAAAGATAAATAAAAATCTAAAGTAAAGATAAGTATTTTATTTAAATAATATAAAACTTTTTTACTTTATAGTAAACATTATCCCTAAAAAAAATATTTTATGCTATAGTAACATCAAAATATAAAAGAAGGGGGAACAATGATGTTCAGTCAAGAAATCAATAATTTTAAAAAAGAATTAGAAACAATGGAGGAAAAACATAAAGAACAAGAAATAAAAAGAAAATGGTCTAAAAATATTATATCCCTAGATTACTTTTTAACCAAAGAAGATTCAGAAATATTTCTAAACTATTTAGAAGAAACAGATGTGAAGCAAAGAATCAGATATCTATATACACTAAAAGATACCTATACCAAACATAGCACCCTAATTTATCGCAAAAGAAAAGAAGTTTACAAAAAAATTTATTGTATAGTTGCCAAAGAAAATAATTTATCTACAGATCTCACCAAAAATAAAAAGGTATTTTTCCAATATCTAAAATTACCTAAATATAAATCATTATACAAGGAAATAAAATCAATAGATGAAAAATACAAAAAAAGTAAAACATTCATTATTAATATTGAAAGATTAATTAAAATCGAGAAAAAAATGTATAAAGAAACCCTAAATAAAATATTACCATTAGAAGAAGAACAATTAACAGACTATAGTAAAATTTTATCACATGATTCTATTGCTACAAGAAATCTATCAATCTTTTTACAAGATATCCTAAAAGATAATTATATCAAAAGATATGGAATCTCCTTAGATAATTTTATGCCAGAAGAAATTGATAATTTATTTTTACAAATTAGTAGAGCCAAAGAAGAAGAAAAAGAAGAAATTTGCCTCTTAGGAAAAGATGTTTTAAAAAATTATCTTCGAACAATTTCTAAAGAAGAAATATCTAAAAGAAATTTTATTAAAAAATTAATTGCCTTATTTGAAGAAAATATCTCAGTAGAAATAGTAGAAAAAACAGATACTAGCAGTTATTATACGATTCTAAAATTATTATCTGAAGATGATAGAAATTATCCATTGATAAAAGAACTAATCTCTAAAATAGATAATTTTAAATATGCAAGATATCAAAATAATCATATTGTATTTTATCTTTTAGATGAAATGATTAAAAATTATAAATTAAAACTAGTAAATCAAGGTCTAAAATTTACAGATCCTCTCTTCTATAAAGAAGTAATAAAATTAATTTTAAAAGAAAACAATCTAACCAATGAAGAAAAAATAAAATATTTAGAGATGCTCTCTTCATTTGAAACGTATTGCCAAAGTAAAAAATATATCTCTATGTCAGAAATAAGTAAAGATATAGCTGAATTATCCTACCTAAATCAAGAATTACCAGAAATTGAAGATAAAACGGATAAATTAAAACAACAACAACTTATTTTAAAGAATGTGAATCTTCATGATTTAACTAAACATTATTTTTATACCTCTATCGAAAAAGTTTTTCCAACAGAAAATACCTTCACTTTTATGATAGATAAAATTAAAAATTATGCTTTCTCAATAAAATACCAAGAAAATGGGGATATAACACTAGGTATTCATATATTAGATAACAGCAAACTCATCCCCCTTGATAGCGAAATTTTAAATCATAAAGAATACTTATTAAGATTAGATACCAATGATTTATATCCTACTATGAATTTAAATTATACTATCTATCCAAATAATAAAATATCTTCTTTAAAAATATCCCCTTCTCTTTTAAAAATAGATAAAGTAATCCCAGAAAGTGATTTAAAGAAATATCAAACATATCCATTTTTAAAAGACTTTAATAAAATTTTAAAAATAAAAAGTAAAAGCCAAAGTGTACTTCTAAATAATTCCTCTAGAATAAAAGAATTAATACAAAATATATTATCAAAAGAAATTACAGAAATATTTAAGAGTATGGAGGTTCCGTTTATCTATGAAGAGGAAAAAATAGATGAAGAGAAAATGCTTAAAAATCATAATGATATCTGCCAAATACTATCCAAACTATCAAAAACAGAATCTTACCAAATAATTAATATTATCAAGAATACTAAAGATAAATATTATACAATGACCCCAACCGATACTAGTAGAATAATATTAGATGAAACTACCTCATTAGGCATTTACTTACAAAGTACAATTCATAAAATACAAGAAGGAAAATATGACTTATCAGAAGAAGTCAAAATGATTTCTTACTTATTAGATACATTCAATAATGAAGAATACACATCATATCAAGTAAGAAGTGAAAATCATAAAAACTTAAAAAAAATCTTAAAACCAATAAATTAAAAAAAAGATATCCTAAAATATTTCTTTTTGAGTAGTAGAATTACCTTCTTCTTTATTAAGAAATCGAGTGATATCTTTTTCTTATTTTTTTTTAAATCTACCTCTCAAAGATATCCTATTTGAATTTTAAGAGTGCTACCTAAATCCAGAAATTTTCTTTACTTTTCTCATCATTTATTATAAAATGTAACTAAGAGGACAGTGGTTGTATGAAAGAATTAAATTTGAAAGGAATCTCTCCTGCTGATGTGTATACTGTAGTAAATAAAAGTATTATTACTGCAGAAGATAGACTCATACTAACCATGTTATATCAACCAATTATTGGCCCTCTTGCCGTAATGTTGTATTTTACTCTTTGGTCTGATTTAGACAAACTAACCCAGATAAGTATAGAGTATACCCACCATCATTTGGTAACCAACATGCAAATATCTCTATCAGAAATAGAAAAAGCAAGACACAAATTAGAAGCTATCGGTCTTTTAAAAACTTACTTTAAAGAATCCACAACAGGAAGTTATATCTATCAGTTATATTCTCCAATTAAAGCAAGTGACTTTTTTAACCATCCTATCCTAAATGTTGTCTTATACAATAATTTAGGAAAGAAAGAATATGAAAAAGTCTTAGATTACTTTAAATCCCCAAGGCTATCAACCAGTACTTATCAAGATATAACAGCATCATTTACAGAAGTATTTTCTTCTGTTCCTCTAACCTCTTATGAAGTCGTAAATAGTGACATTAGAAAAACAAATGTTCAAAAATTAAATATAAATACCAATTTCGATTTTGAATTTTTATCCAATGCTCTACCAAGTGGTTTAGATAAAAACAAAATCTTCACTAAAGACAATCAAGAATTAATTTTACAACTCTCATTTCTATATGGACTAGACGTTGTCAAGATGCAAGATATTATCCCAATTTGTATTACAGAAAGAGGAACATTAAATAAAGAAGAACTAAGAAAAACGTGTAGAAATTATTATCAATTTGATAATCATGGTCTCTTACCAACCATTGTTTATAACACGCAACCAGAATACTTAAAAGAGCCAACGGGTGATACCTCAAGACGTGCGAAAATGATTTATACCTTTGAAACCATCAGTCCTTATGATTTATTAAAAAGTAAAAATAATGGAGTGGAGCCAACATCAAGAGACTTAAAATTAGCCGAAGACTTAGTTTGTGTTTATAAATTACAACCAGGAGTTGTCAATGTCTTAATTGATTATATTTTAAAAACTAACAATAATAAATTAACACGAGGTCTAGCCGAGACAATTGCAGGACAATGGCAAAGACAAAAAATAGAAACAGTCGATGAAGCAATGCGCTTAGCCGAAAAAGAACACAAAAAATATAAAAAAGGCACCACACTAACAAAACCAAGAGTAACAAGAGAAGAAAAAGTACCAGAATGGTTTGATAAAAATATAGAAAAAAAAGAAGCAAGCCTAGAAGAACAACAAGCAATGCAAGACTTACTAAAGGAGTATCGATAAGATGAAAGGAATAAAAGAGGTATTAAATGAAACTTATAATTTAAATCAAGATAAATTAATTGAAGATTATGATAAGGCCATAGAAAGCAATAGCACCCTAAAAAAAGTAGTAGAAAACTTAAATTTACCCAAGTCTTACTTGATGAAATATACAACTTCCCTAGAAGAAACGGCTAAAGAATTAAAAAACTGTAAGCATTGCAAAAACATTTTAGAATGTAAAAACTCTTATCCAGGTTATGTCTTTTATCCAGACATTTTAAGTGATAACTTAGTATTTGATTACGTCCCTTGTAAATATAAAAAAGAATTAGATAAAAAAAATAAATATAAAGAAAATATCTATCTTTTTGATGTACCAAAAGAAATTAAAGAAGCCAGTATGAAAAATATTGATATTAATGATCCAAATCGTTTTGAAATTATCAAATGGTTAAAAAATTTCCTAGATACTTATCAACCCAAATCAGGAATGAAAGGATTATACCTAAATGGAAATTTTGGATGTGGAAAAACCTATCTCATCTCAGCAACTTTAAATGAACTAGCAAAAAAGAATCATAAAGTAGCTATTATCTATTATCCAGAACTCTTAAGAAGTCTAAAAGAATCTTTTGGAAATAATGATACCTACAATGAAAAATTTAGGCTATTAAAGACGGTTGAAGTATTATTAATTGATGATATAGGAGCTGAGACAATGACTGAATGGAGTCGAGATGAAGTTTTAGGAAATATTCTCCAACATAGAAGCCAAGAGGGTCTAACAACTTTCTTTACTTCAAACTTAACCATTAAAGATTTAGAAGAACATTTTGGTACAACAACCAAAGGAATTGACCGCGTAAAAGCCAAAAGAATTATTGAAAGAATCAAACAACTGACAACAGAAATGACTCTAGTCAGCGAAAATAAACGAAAGTGAGGAAAAAAGAATGAAAAATAGTGTTGTGCAAGATTTTGTGGACGAAAAAGGAAGAAAGTCAGAAATGATTATTACCTCCGATACGGATGAAAAAGTAGCATTAAAACCAAATTACAAATTACAAAGACCAGAAAGCAACAATAAATATATGAAAAAAGGTGCCAAAGGAAAAGGAACATTCACCTCAGATATTGGCGTAAAAAGTGATGGTTTTGCACCAATATTTACCCTAGCCCTAATCATTGCCCTAGGTGTTGCTTTAATCGCATTCCTAATGTGGAGAATATAAATACTCTCTAACTGGAGAGTTTTTTTATGTTCAAAAAATACTTCATTAGTACTTTTCCACAAATCTGTTGAAAAGAAAAAATGAGAATCACTATACTATTATTTAATAAATAAGGTTATGATTCTTTTTTTCATGTTATAATAAATAAAAAGAAGTAATAATTTAAGTATTTTAAGGAGATGACACAAATGATTTATACTCCCCTTCAATTAAAAACAAGTTATACCTTGCTAAGCAGTTTAATTCGTATTCCAAATCTGATCAAACGGGCAAAATCACTAGGTTACCAAGCCCTTGCCATAACTGACCACAACAATATGTTTGGTGTTCCTTCCTTTTATCAAGAATGCAAAAAAAATAACATCAAACCAGTAATTGGCTTAGAACTAGAAGTAGAAGAAAAAAACATTTTATTATATGCCATGAATAATCAAGGTTACAAAAACTTAATTAAATTATCAACTATTGTATCAGAAAGAGGAATTACCAAAGAAGATTTAAATACTTACAAGGAAAATTTAATCTTAGTAATTCCCTATCCCTTCTTTGATGAAGAAATATATAATCTCTATAAATATCACTATATTGGCTACTCCACCAAAGAAGAACAAGAAAAAATAAAAGAAGACAAAATATTCATTAATAATGTTTCTTATTTAGCAAAAGAAGACCATAAATACTTAGATTATTTACTAATGATAAAAGAACAAAAAATAGTTGGGGAATACATCTTAAATGAAAATACACATCACCATTTAATGAATGAACAAGAATTATTAGAACATACTACTACAATAGATATCAATACAACCAAAGAAATTGTGGATTTATGTAATGTAGAAATTGGATATACCAGTAATCTACTACCTATCTATGATGAAAATATTAATGCTTATGATTATTTAAAATACTTATGTGAAAAAGGCCTAAAGCGAAGGCTGAATAACAATGTTCCAGAAATTTATCTTACCCGTTTAGAAAAAGAATTAAGTATTATTAACAAAATGAACTTCTGTAATTATTTCCTAATCGTTTGGGACTATGTTAAATATGCCAAGCAAAATCATATCTTAGTAGGTCCAGGAAGAGGATCTGCAGCAGGAAGCCTAGTTAGTTATACCTTAGGAATTATTGACATTGACCCCATAAAATATGACTTATTATTTGAACGGTTCTTAAATCCCGAACGCGTAACGATGCCCGATATTGATATTGATTTTGATAGTGAAAAAAGACAAGATGTCATCAACTATTGTATTAATAAGTATGGTGAAAAAAAAGTTGCAGGAATTATCACCTTTGATACCCTAGCCGCTAAACAAGTGGTAAGGGATGTTGCCAGAACACTAGACATTCATCTAGCGGAAGTAGATACCCTAACCAAACTCTTGTCCTCCAAAGAAACATTACAAGAAACCATGACAAATAATATCAAATTAAAACGCTTATTAAATGACAATCCAACCTATCAAAAGTTATTTGATATTGCTCTTCACTTAGAAGGATTACCACGAAATATCGGTATTCATGCCTCAGGAATTGTCATTAGCCGTATCTCTATTGATGAGACCATCCCTCTTTACAAAAATAGCAGGGGAATTTATACAACTGCCTACTCTATGAATTATTTAGAACCATTAGGTCTTTTAAAAATGGACTTTTTAGGAATCTCTAACTTAACCCTAATACAAGAAGTTCTAAATAATATTAGAAAACAAGAGAATCTAAATATTACTTTCCAAAATATCCCAATAGAAGACAAAAAGACCCTAGAAGTATTTTCTAAAGTAAAAACGGATGGAATCTTCCAATTTGAGTCTCCTGGGATGAAACGCTTTTTAGAAAAATTAAAAGTATCTAGCTTTAACGATTTAATCGCGGCAATTGCCCTTTACCGACCAGGTGCCATGGAATTTATTGATAATTATATCAGAAGAAAAGAGGGGCTAGAGCCAGTAACTTATCCAGACCCTTCGCTAGAAGATATCCTAAAACCAACCTACGGTATCATTATCTATCAAGAACAAATTCTAGAAATCGCTAGAACTTATGCTGGATATACCCTAGGAGAAGCAGATATCTTAAGAAGGGCAATTTCTAAGAAGAAAGAACAAATTTTAATCGAAGAAAAACCAAAATTTATCGAAAAGTCTCTTTCTAATGGACATACGAAAAATCAAGCCGAACAAATCTATAACTTAATATTAAAATTTGCAAACTACGGATTTAACAAATCTCATTCTGTAGGTTATGCTACTGTTGCCTATAAAATGGCTTTCTTAAAAACTTACTTCTTCCAATATTTTGAAACAGCAATATTAAATAATGTTATTGGAAATGATTACAAGACAAAACTTTATTTATCAGAAATTAGACAAAACAAAATTGAAATCTTACCACCTGATATCAATCAAAGTACAAGTATCTATCAAGTTCAAAACAAAAAAATTATCTGTCCCCTATCCATTATCAAGAATGTCGGCACAACAATTGCAACTCAGATTATCCAAGAAAGAAAATTATCCCCTTATACTTCATTCATTAATTTTTTAGAAAGAAATTATTCACCACCCACCAAACAAAAGACTATCCTAAATGAAAATAAGCCCGGAAGTTTAAATAAAAAAGCCATCATTTCTTTAATTCAAGCCGGATGCTTTAACTCTTTTGGAACAAATGAGAAAACATTAATTAACAACCTAGAAGAAATCTTTAATTATGTCTTAATTTCCAAAAACGCTGGGATGATTGACTTACCTCCCCTTAACTTAGAAGAGTATGAGGAATACAGCAAAGAAGAACAAATCGCCAATCAATTCGATATCTTTGGTTTCTACCTAAGTAATCACCCAACCAATATCTATAAAAGCACAACAGACATTGATACATTATCTGTAGAAAAATACTTCGATAGAACTATCTCTATGGTATTATCCATTGACAACATCAAGGAAGTAACCACTAAAAATAATGATATTATGGCATTTATCACGGCTTCTGATGAATATGGACAAATCTCTTTAACCATGTTTCCTAAAACGTATAAACAATATAATAATATTAAGAAAAAAGATATCATTCGCATTTTAGGTCGTGTTGAAAAAAGATTTGACCAATATCAAATTATTGTAAATAGCTTAAATTTATTAGAAAGTAAATAAGAGTAATTTCAAACAGAAACTACTCTTATTTAATATCTCTTACCAAAAATCTTTTTAAGTATTTTTATTAAAGAAAAAGATATCCTAAAATAAAGAAAATGGGTATCTTTTTGGCATTTCTCCTTCAAATTCCATTTTTTCCTTTGTAACAGGATGATAAAAGGAGAGTTTCTTTGCATATAAAGCAACATTCGTCTTTCCATCATGATTAGGATTATATTTTGCATCTCCAACTAAAGGAAATCCCCTTGAAGAAAACTGTACACGAATCTGATGACTACGTCCAGTTTCCAAATGAATTTCCACTAAACTAAAATTATTTTTGTAATCTAATCTTTTATAATAAAGCCTAGCTTCTTTTCCGTGATTTTTATCTGTAACATAAGAAATATTTTTCTCCTCATCTTTTTTTAAATAATCAAAAAATTCTCCCTCTAGAGGAACGCGTCCTTCTACAACAGCCAAATATTCTTTCTTTAAAATATGTTCACTAACCTGTTTTCCTAGCCTGCTAGCAGCCTTACTTGTTTTCGCAAAAACCATCACACCTGAAACAGGTCTATCTAAACGATGGACAAGCCCCAAATAAACATTCCCTGGTTTATGATATTTTTCTTTTAAATATTGTTTTAGCATACTAAGCAAATCATCATCATAAGAACTATCTGCGCATACTGGAACGTTGATAGGTTTCTCAACAACAAGTAAGTGATTATCCTCATAAATAACATTAATCTTTTGTAATTCTGCCATATATTCCACAAGGAAGTACCAAATCATTTTCAACAATTGGTAATCCTATTTCTCCCGTATCAATATTTTCATCACGAAAAGTAGTCTTTAAAATATTTTCTAAAGAAGTTGGAGAAACACCAGTTGTATAAGAATTAATCAGTAGAAATGAAAAATCAACATCTAACACATCTTTTACTTTGTCAAGTAATTCCTGTAAATTATCCTCTAGTCTCCATACTTCTCCTTTTGGCCCTCTTCCATAACTAGGAGGATCCATAATAATTCCATGATATGTTCTTCCCCTTCTCTTTTCTCTTTCCAAAAATTTAATTACATCATCTACAATAAAACGAATTTTATGATCGTCAAGACCGCACAAATGCATATTTTCCTTAGCCCATTCAATCATTCCTTTTGAAGCATCAACATGAACTACCTCACTAGCTCCCGCAAATGATGCTGCCATTGTCGCACAACCAGTATAAGCAAAAAGATTCAAAACTCTAAACTCTTCTCTATTTTCTTTTTTGATTTTATCCATAACATAGTCCCAATTTACAGCTTGCTCAGGAAAAATACCAGTATGCTTAAAATTAGTAGGACTAACCTTAAAAGTCAAATCACGGTAATGAATTTTCCATTCCGAAGGAAGAGTTTTCTTAAATTCCCAATTTCCTCCTCCTTTATTACTTCTGTGATACCATCCATCCCATCTATTCCAGAGGCTATCATTTGATTTCTTCCAAATAATTTGTGGGTCAGGTCTTCTTAATATCACATTCCCCCACTTTTCAATTTTCTCTCCATCTCCACTAGCAAGACACGAATATTCCTGCCAATTCTTACTAATTTCCATATATTTCCCTCTTTCTATAAAAGATTATAATCAAAAACATAAAAAAAAACAATACATCTTGTATTGCCAACAAATATTATCATAAATTATAGAAACAAAATTTTACTTCTACTTATTTTCACCATGTTTTACATATTCCTCTCTCATTACAGAAATTACACGAATAAGAAAGTCTAAATCATTATCCATAAGATACTGACAACCATCAATAATTCTTTTAATTTTTTCCTTAGTATCTAATTTTTCAACATTCACATCCATTAAACTAGCAACATCAACTTTAAAATATTCTGCAATATCCCGAATGACAGATAAAGAAGGTTCAGACTTTCCTGTTTCTATCCTAGATAAACAATTGCGATTAATTTTTAAAATTGTGGCTAGACTATCTTGAGATAAATCATGCTTCCGTCGAAGCAATCTAACTTTCTCACCAAACTCCATACTATCAACTCCTAAATCAATAAAATCATTATAAACGTACTTTTTCTTATCAAAAATAAATGGAACAAAATATTAACCAGATTGATAATATTATTACCAATACAAGAAAAATAATACTTATCTATCTCTTATCCTTATATAATAGAGAAAAAATAACAAAGTATTTTTCTACTAAATTTAAGATAGATGAATTGACAAAAACAAGTACAAGTGCTATATTTATACCAACACGAAGGTGTTTTTATTTTAGTCAAATACAAATGAAGGAGAAAGAAAATGAAAAAAATAATCAATGGAATCAAAAATTACTTCAAAGGAGTAAAAAAAGAAATTAGTCGTATTCGTTGGACTAATGGCAAAGATTTAGTAAAATACTCCTTAACAACAGTAAGTTTTATGGTAGCATTAGGTGCATATTTTTATGTAATTGACCTATTAGTATCCCTATTAAGGAGTGTGAATGCATAATGAAAAAAGAATGGTATGTTGTAACAACTGTAACTGGCTATGAATATAAAGTAAAAGAAAAATTAGAAATGATGATTAATTCTATGGAACTTCATAAAAATATCTATCGCGTTGTTGTTCCTGAACAAAAAATTGTCGAAGTAAAAGATGGCGTAAAAAAAGAAAAAGTCAAAAAAATGTTACCAGGCTATGTTTTAGTAGAAATGGTAATGTCAGATGAAGCATGGTATATTGTAAGAAATACCCAAGGTGTAACTGGGTTTATTGGTTCATCAGGAAAAGGAGCAAAACCAATTCCATTACTTCCAAACGAAGTTGACGATATTCTAGGTAAAATGGGATTAAGTAGAATTGATGCTTCTAAAGAATTAGAGCCAGGTAAAAAAGTACGTATCCTAGAAGGCCCATTTAAAGATATGGAAGGTACTATCGAAAGCGTTGATATGAAAACCCAAAAATTAAATGTAAATGTTGATTTATTTGGTCAAGCAACAAAAGTAGAAGTAGATTTAGCTGATATCTCTAGCATAGACTAGTAAAAAGGCATGTATTTACTGAAATAAAAGCAAATAATAGTTGAAAATGAAAAAAAAGTATGTTATGATTATAACCGCAGCAAGTATTAGGTTTAATAAGTGGAAGGAGAGAAAAGTAAAAAGAAGAGGGCGGACAATTACCGAATCTAACTTTTCCACCCGTTTGAACCACTCGCGAAAAAATAACAAATTTAATTAGGAGGTGTTTTTCGTGGCAAAAGAAATTACGAAGAAAATTAAATTACAAATCCCTGCTGGACGCGCTACACCTGCTCCACCAGTTGGAACAGTATTAGGACCTGCAGGAATTAATTTACAAGAATTTTGTACAAAATTTAATGACTTATCAAAAGACAAAATGGGAGATGTATTACCAGTTGAAATTACTATTTATGACGATAGAAGCTTTGACTTAGTATTAAAAACTCCACCAGCACCATTCTTACTTAAGAAGGTTGCCAAAGTTGCAAAAGGAACAACAAAAGGAGAAACTGTTGCAACCATTACTCGTGACCAATTAAAAGAAGTTGCTGAAACTAAAATGCCAGATTTAAATGCTTACGATATTGACTCTGCAATGAAAATTGTAGAAGGAACTGCTCGTAACATGGGAATCGAAATCAAAGATTAATAATTCCTAGAATAGGATATTTAATTCCTATTAAGTGGAAGGATTAAAGTCCGCACGAACCACAAAGGAGGTAAAAAAATGAAAAAGAGCAAGAGATACGTTGCAAACTTAGAACAAGTTGATAAAAATAAAAGTTATTCTATAGAAGAAGCTGTTGCATTAGTAAAGAAAACATCAAATTCTAAATTTGATGAAACACTAGAAGTAGCAATGAACTTAAACCTAGATGTAAAGAAAGCTGACCAACAATTAAGAGGCGCTGTTGTATTACCACACGGAACTGGTAAAACAAAAAAAATCTTAGTGTTAGCAAAAGGAGATCAAGCTAAAGCTGCTCAATCTGCTGGAGCAGATTATGTAGGAGATGTAGACATGATCGATAAAATTGCTAAAGAAAATTGGTTTGACTTTGATGTTATCATCGCAACTCCAGAAATGATGCCTCAATTAGGTAAAATTGGTAAATTATTAGGACCTAAAGGATTAATGCCTAACCCTAAAACAGGTACAGTTACTACAGATGTAGTAAAAGCAATAGAAGAAACACAAAAAGGTAAAGTAAACTATAGAACAGATAGTTATGGTAACGTTCATGGTATTTTCGGAAAAACTAGTTTCGAAGATGCAAAATTAGTAGAAAACTTAAAAGCATTTATCGATGTAATACTTAAGTCAAAACCATCTTCATCTAAAGGAAACTATGTTAAAAATATCTCTATCTCATCTACAATGGGACCTGGAGTAAAAATCGATTTAACAAGTGTTGACAAATAATTTTAAGTATTATATAATATAACGCGTAATCAGAAATTTATGCCCAAGACAGTAAGGACACGAGATGTGTTTAATAATCTTACCGAGGAATAAAGTAAATCAATCTTTTTATCTCTCGGAAGTATCTTCTGAGAGATTTTTTAGGCATAAAGAACAGAAAGGAGTTGTTATAGATGGCAAATGCTAAAATCCTAGAACAAAAACAAGTTGTTATTGACGAAATCAAAGAAAAATTCGCTAATGCAAAGTCAATCGTTTTATTTGACCCTCGTGGATTAAAAGTATCAGAAGTAACTGAGTTAAGAAGAAATTTAAGAGAATCAGGATCTGACTATAAAGTATATAAAAATACTTTAGCAAAAAGAGCGATTGCAGATAGCGGTTTAGAACTAGATAGTTATCTAGAAGGACCAACAGCAATTTCATTCTCGAGTGATGAACTTGCTCCAGTAAAAATTATCAGCGAATTTGCAAAAAATCATGAAGCACTAGAATTAAAAGCTGGAGTAGTAGAAGGAAAAGTTGCTAACGTAGAAGAATTAAATTCTTATGCAGCAATCCCATCAAGAGAAGGACTATTAACAATGTTAGCAGGTGGATTAATTGGTACAGTAAGAGACTTATCTATCTGTCTAGATTTATATTCAAAAGAAAAAGAAGAAAATTAATAATAAAAATATAAGGAGGAATTTATAATGGCAAAATTAACAAAAGATGAATTTATTAGTTCATTAAAAGAAATGACAATTCTTGAAATTAAAGAATTAGTAGACGCAATGAAGGAGGAATTTGGAGTAGATCCAAGCGCAGTAGCAGTAGCAGCAGCACCAGTTGCAGCAGCTGAAGAGACAGGCCCTTCTAAAGTTAATGTTGTGTTAACATCAGCAGGAGCAAACAAATTACCAGTAATCAAAATCATTAAAGAAGTAACTGGTTTAGGATTAAAAGAAGCAAAAGAAATTGCTGACAACGGTGGAGCAATTAAAGAAGGCGTAGCAAAAGAAGAAGCAGACGCATTAAAAGCTCAATTAGAAGAAGCAGGAGCTTCAGTAGAATTACAATAATAATTTTATGAATGAATCGGTAACTCGATTCTTTTTTTTGACAAAGCAAAAAAACTTCATGTAAATCATAAAGAGAATAATTGAATAAAATTAAACTTTATGTTAAAATCTTATCAAGAGGTGAATAGTATGAATACAGATAAATTATTAGAAAAATACCAAAAAGAGTTAGCGGAAACAGAAAAGAATTTACAAAGCATTGCACATACTTTAAATCAATTAGAAATAGAAAAAGGAAAAGTAAGTAAATATGAATATGATACAACATGGAAAAAAGAAGAAAATCAAGCGATAGATTATCAAAATAGACTTCAAGCACAAAAAGACAATTTAGAACATACTATCAAAGCATATAAAATGGTAAAAATATATCAAGAAAGTATAGAAAAAATAGGCAAAATTGAAATTCATAGTACAGAAGAGAAAAAAGAAATAGAAACTGATATAAAAAGGCTAGAAGAATTACTAAATCAGAATCTTGAACTTTTACCAAAAGAATTAAAAGAAACATTTTCAAAAAAAGTTTTGAAAAATGAAGATAAGGTTGAAGTAGATGCTATAGAAGAAGAAAAAATTGTTCAAATTGAAGATTATCAAAATGATACATTAGTAATTCAAAATGAATTAAAACATTTAGATGAAGAAATTGAAAAATTAGAAAAATCAAAAAATACTATTTCTAATGCTGAGTACATCAAAGAATTAAATTCTCTAAAGAAACATATTAGAAGAGAAAGAGGAAAATTATTAAGGAATCGTCAAATTATTAATTGCTATGAAATTATTTTGAATGATAAAGAAAGATTATCTGAGATAGAAAACACTATTGCAAGAGATGAACAAGATAGTAAAGAAATGGAAAAAGATAGAATTTTTCTCCAAAATGAAATTGATAGGAATAAAAGATTTATCCCTAAAAATCTTATAAAAAGTATGGAATCTATAAAAGTGCAATCGGATTCAATTATTACTAATGAAGAAATTATTGATAAAGTCGCTGACAACATAGTTGAAGCAACAAAAGAAAATGAAAAAAATAAAAGTACAGAAAATATGGTTGAATTAGATGCACCAAAATTAACCCAAAAAATCCAAGAGAACTCGCCTATTTCCAAAAATGAAGAAGAGGAAGAATACTTTGACGAAGAAGACAAAGATGATGATTTTGATTCTAAACTTGATGATAAAAAATCAAGAACTATAATAGATGGTCCTGCCAAGTTATTGAATGAAAAACCTCTTGAAGAATTGCTAAGATTGAAAGATAAATATCAAAGTGATATCCAATTTTATAGAGAAAAATCTAATTTAAACGATCCTACATTAAAAAGTTATGTAGAAAATTTGGAACAAAAGTTAGATGAAGTGCAAAAAATAATAAATAAGAAAAAGTTAGATAACATGCAAAACAAACTTATGGGAGCAATCAATAACGCATACGACAATACGGAAACATCTCAAACAGTAAATACTTCCTCAACTACTAGTGAAGATAATTTAAAAGATGACATTAACGAAAAGAGCGATTCAAAAGATGAGAATATCTCTGAAACACCAGATGAGCCAAAGAAAAAAGAACCAAAGAATAATGTTGAAAATAGTATTCCTGAAAAAGAGTTGCCTGAAGTGATAGAAAGCCCCCTTGATAATGTTGATTCTAAAAAAGGTGAGAATAAAGATACTGATTTAAATGCCAAAAAGCCAAAGGAAGAGAAAAAATCAAAAAAGAAATTTAAAATTAAAAATGTTCGTAAGTCTATTAAGAATATTGCCAAAAAGACAGTCGTTAAAATTTCTGCTTTAGCCGTAACATTGGTGTTGATTGCTGCAGGAGCCAATAGTTGCTCTATGGATAAAAAAGATACTAAACAACGTAACGAAGTAGTTGACCAAACAGATAATGAAAATGGAATTATTACTTATAAATCTACAACTTCAACAGAAAATAATTACGATGTTTCTCCTGTAGAACAAGAGACAGCAGAAAAAAAGACAGAATCTTATTCAGAAGCACAAAGTCAAGTCAATACAGAACTTGAGTCTAAAAAAGATATTCAAACAATGGACGTAGGTGTGAATGTAGAACCAATTACAGAAAAGTCTTCTGAAACAGAAGAGGAAATTTCTCAGTACACAAATCAATATGATGTGGTTAATACTGATACTGAAACCAATAATTTAGATGATGGTATTATTTATTTAAATAATACTAGTGAAATTGCTCCATCAGAATATAATGACAATACATCAATTCATATTGGTAGTGAAGTAACAGTAGATGGCAATATTCATGATGACGAATATGACGCATATTACAACGAAAACAACCAAACATCATATTATGGAACAGAACCTAAAAGAGTTGTAATCGGGACGGGAATTGTTAATGATGATGGAATGAATGTTATTTATGCCTATAATCCAGATGCCAATCAAAAAATAGATGAATTATTAAACGAAGGTGGAGAAATGGTAAGTATTTTAACTGCCAACAAAGAAAAGTATCTTCAAAACTATGATGGAAGTACAACATTAACCCCAGAAGAAATCAAATCATCTGCTGAAGGATGGTACAATATAAATGATGTAAGTATAAATAATGGGAAAGGAATGTCAAGATGAAAGAAATAGAATTATATGATGTTATTACCCTAGAAGATGATACAGAATATACAGCATTAAAAATGATAAATAAAAACGAAAAAAAATATTGTTTATTAGCCCCTGTTGATGAAGAAGAAGAACCAGATATGGAAAATATCAAAATTGTTGAATTGATTAAAGAAAATAACGAAACAGTTATTCAAGATATTGAAGAAGAATTAGCCCCAACATTAGCGAAAGAATTTCTAAAATTACTAAGAGAAGGAATAGAAGAAAGAGACAATTAAAAGTTTTCAACAAATTGGTGGAAAAGTTTAATTTAATTGAACTTTTCCATTGACTTTTCGAAAGAGAGATGCTAACATTATATATTGGAAACGCATCTTTTTTTGACGTGGAAGAGCGAGAAAATAAAGGCATAGGGGTGAAAAAATGGCTTATAAATTAAAGCAAAGCGGCGATTATAGACAAAGAAGAAATTTCTCTATGATCAAAAACTCATTAGAACTTGATAATTTACTACAAATTCAAAAGGAATCATACCAATGGTTCGTAAAAGAAGGAATTAAAGAAGTATTCGAAGATTTATTTCCAATCGAAAGTTTTTCAGGAAGTTTATCGCTAGAATTTGGTGATTATGAATTTGATACACCAAGATATTCTTTAAAAGAATGCAAGGATAGACAAATTACTTATGCATCTCCTTTAAAAGTACAAACAAGATTATTTAACAACGAAACTGGTGAAGTAAAAGAGCAAGAAATATTTTTAGGAGACATGCCATTGATGACTGATAGCGGAACGTTTATCATTAATGGTGCAGAAAGAGTAATTGTCTCTCAATTAGTAAGATCACCTAGTGTATATTACTCTAAAGAATTAGACAAAAACGGAAAACCTGTATATGCAGCAAAAGTTATTCCAACAAGAGGAACATGGTTGGAGTACGAAACAGATGCTAAAGATGTCATCTATGTTAGAATTGATAGAACTAGAAAAGTACCAGTCACAACCCTTTTAAGAGCATTTGGACTTTCTAGCGATGAAGAGATTTTATCCGTATTTGATAATAATACTTATTTAAAAAATACAATCGAAAAAGATACAACCAAAAATACAGATGAAGCCTTAATTGAAATTTATGAAAAATTAAGACCAGGAGAGCCAACAACATTAGATTCATCAAAAAACCAATTAATTACTAGATTTTTTGATAATTTCCGTTATGACTTAGCAAAAGTTGGTCGTTATAAATTTAATAAAAGATTAAATATTACAGATAGATTACTTAACAATACTTTAGCTCAAGATATTATTGTAGATGGAGAAACAATATTTACCGAAGGAACAAAAATCACGAAAGAAGTTTATTCTAAATTACAAGAAATTTTAAAAAATGGCTATGGTAGGGAAGAAGTTAAAGTAAACGAAGAATTAGATAATCATAATATTGTTCAAGTATTATATGTTCATCCTGAAAAATTCCCAGATAAAAAAGTAAAATTAATGGGTAATGATCAAACACTAGACACAAGAACTTTAACGATTTCTGATGTTTATGCATCAATTTCTTACTACTTAAACTTATTAGATGGTGTAGGACATGATGATGAAATTGACCATTTAGGAAACAGACGTGTAAGACAAGTAGGAGAATTATTGCAAAACCAATTAAAAATTGGATTATCTAGAATGGAAAGAGTAGTAAGAGAAAGAATGACTACTCAAGATATCGAAACAGTAACCCCTAAGACATTAATCAATATCAGACCAGTTACTGCAGTAATCAAAGAATTTTTTGGTTCAAGCCAATTATCGCAATTTATGGACCAAGTTAATCCAATCGCTGAATTAACCCATAAGAGAAGATTATCAGCATTAGGACCAGGTGGATTATCAAGAGATCGTGCTGGTATGGAAGTTCGTGATGTTAATCCATCTCACTATGGTAGAATTTGTCCAATCGAATCTCCAGAAGGACAAAACATTGGGTTGATTACTTCATTAGCAAGTTACGCCAAGATTGATGAATATGGATTTATTCAAACTCCATATCGTAAAGTAGAAAATAAAAAATTAACAGATAAAGTAGAATACTTAACAGCAAATGAAGAACAAGATTTCTATATTTCCCAAGCAACCGTAAATGTTAACGATGATATGGAAATTACTGATGCAACCGTTGCTGGTAGATTTAATGGAGAGAATGTAATTATTCCAGCTGAACAAGTAGATTACATTGATGTATCACCACAACAAGTTGTATCGGTTACAACAAGTTTGATTCCATTCCTAGAACATGATGATGCAACACGTGCTTTAATGGGAGCAAACATGCAACGTCAGGCATTACCATTATTAACAACAGAAGCTCCATATGTTGGAACTGGTGTTGAATATGTAGCTGCTCGTGATAGTGGTGCTGTAGTTGTTTCAAAAGCAGATGGTGTAGTAGATTATGTTGATGCAAAAAAAATTATTGTGAAAAATGCAAAAGGAACAGACACTTATGAATTATCTACATTTGAACGTTCTAACCAAGGTGAAACAGCCAATCATCGTCCTATCGTAAGAAAAGGCGATAAAATCAGACGTGGTCAAATCATTGCAGATGGACCAAGCACAGATAAAGGTGAACTTGCCTTAGGGAAAAATATGACAATTGCCTTCATGACTTTCAATGGATATAACTTTGAAGATGCTGTTATCATGAACGAAAGATTAGTCAAAGAAGATGTTTATACTTCATTACACATTGAAGATTATGAAACTCAATGCCGTGATACAAAATTAGGACCAGAAGAAATCACTAGAGATATTCCAAACGTAAGTGAAGATGCTAGAAAAAATCTTGATGAAAATGGTATCATTAAAATTGGTACAGAAGTAAAAGAAGGAGACATTCTAGTTGGTAAAGTAACTCCTAAAGGAATGGCTGATTTAACAAGTGAAGAAAAATTACTGCACGCTATCTTTGGTGAAAAAACTAGAGAAGTAAGAAATTCATCTCTTACCGTTCCACACGGTGGAGAAGGAATTGTTCATGATGTTAAAGTTTATACAAAAGAAGATAATGAAGACTTACCAAGTGGTGTAAGTAAAGTAGTTAGAGTATATATTATTCAAAAACGTAAAATCCAAGTTGGAGACAAAATGTCTGGACGACATGGTAACAAAGGTGTTATTTCCTTAATCCTACCATCAGAAGATATGCCTTACTTACCAGACGGTACACCAATTGATATTATGTTAAACCCACAAGGTGTTCCATCTCGTATGAATATTGGACAAATTCTTGAATTACATATGGGAATGGCTTGTAAAAAATTAGGTGTTCATGTAGCAACGCCAGTATTAGATGGTGCTAGTACAGAAGACGTAAAAGCTATGATGAAAGAAGCAGGCATGGACGAGGATGGAAAGACTGTTCTATATGATGGTAGAACAGGAGAACCATTTGATCATAGAATCAGTGTAGGTGTCATGTATTTCGTAAAACTACATCACATGGTTGATGATAAATTACATGCAAGATCAACAGGACCTTACTCATTAGTAACTCAACAACCATTAGGTGGTAAAGCACAATTCGGTGGACAACGTTTTGGAGAAATGGAGATTTGGGCTCTAGAAGCATATGGAGCATCTCATGTATTACAAGAAATCTTAACTTACAAATCAGATGATGTGGTTGGTCGTGTCAAAGTGTATGAATCTATCGTAAAAGGAACACCACTACCAAATCCAGGAATTCCAGAAGCTTTCAGAGTACTAATTAAAGAATTCCAAGCATTAGGATTAAATATTTCTGTTATTGATAACAACGATGAAGTTGTAGGATTCAAAGAATTAGAAATGATCGATGATGAAGAAGAGGATGATACACCTTTCATTGAAGAAGTAAAGGATAATAAAAATACTCCTTCAATAGAAAATGAACTTGAATCAGAAGATTCTCTAGAAGATGAGTTCGAAGATGTAGAAGATGAAGAGGAAAGTTTTGATGAAGAAGAGAATAATGAGGATGAAGATTACGAAGAATTAGAAGAAGTTGAAACAGACTTTGATGAAGATATCGAAAATAACTTAGATGAAAAAATAGGAGGTGAGTTCTAATGGTAGAAGCAAATAATTTTAAAGCTTTAAAAATTGGAATAGCCTCTCCTGAAACCATCCGTGATTGGTCTTATGGAGAAGTAAAAAAACCAGAAACGATCAATTATAGAACACTAAAACCAGAAAGAGATGGATTATTCTGCGAAAAAATATTTGGACCAACAAGGGACTATGAATGTAATTGTGGAAAGTACAAGAGATTAAGATATAAAGGAATCATCTGTGATAGATGTGGTGTAGAAGTAACAAAATCAAAAGTAAGACGTGAAAGAATGGGACACATCGAATTAGCAACCCCAGTAAGCCATATTTGGTATGTAAAAGGTATCCCTTCTTACATTGGACTTACTCTTGATATGTCTCCAAGAGATTTGGAAGAAGTTATTTATTTCGTATCTTATGTTGTTTTAGACCCAGGAGCAACAACTTTAGTAAAGAAACAAACCTTATCAGATAAAGAATACCGTGTTTACTACGAAAAGTATGGAAATACTTTCAAAGTAGGAATGGGTGCTGCTGCAATTAAACAACTATTAAGTGAAGTAGATATCAATAAAGAATTAGAAGAACTACAAAAAGAATTAGAAAATGCAACAGGACAAAGAAGAATTCGTCTTGTAAAAAGACTAGATGTCTTAAATGCCTTTGCAACATCAGGAAACAAACCAGAATGGATGATTTTAGAAGCACTTCCTGTTATTCCTCCAGAACTTCGTCCAATGATTCAATTAGATGGTGGAAGATTTGCTACTTCTGATTTGAATGATTTATATCGTCGTGTAATTAACCGAAATAACCGTTTAAAGAAATTAATTGAATTAGGCGCTCCTTCTATCATTATTCAAAATGAAAAACGTATGTTACAAGAAGCTGTAGATGCCTTATTTGATAATGGACGTCGTGGTAGAAGTGTAACTGGAGCTGGAAACAGAGCATTAAAATCATTATCTAGCATGTTAAAAGGAAAACAAGGACGTTTCCGTCAAAACTTATTAGGAAAACGTGTTGACTATTCTGGACGTTCCGTAATCGTTGTAGGACCAGACTTAAAGATGTATCAATGTGGTATTCCAAAAGATATGGCCCTAGAATTATTCAAACCACATGTTATTAATGGACTTGTGAATAAAGAATTAGCCAACAACATCAAAGCAGCTAAGAAAATGATTGAAAATAAAGACGAAAAAGTTTGGGATGTTGTAGAAGAAGTAATTAAAGAACATCCAGTAATGTTAAACCGTGCACCAACGCTACATAGACTTGGTATTCAAGCATTCGAACCAAAACTAATTTCAGGTAAAGCAATTCGATTGCACCCATTAGTAACAACTGGATTTAATGCTGACTTCGACGGAGACCAGATGGCTGTTCACGTACCATTATCGGAAGAAGCAAAAGCAGAAGCAAGAATCTTAATGCTAGGAGCTAATAACATCTTAAGTCCGAAAGATGGTTCTCCAATCGTAACTCCTTCACAGGATATGATTTTAGGTAACTACTATATTACAATGGAAAAAGATGAACAACCAGGAGAAGGAAGAATATTCAAAAATACAAATGAAGCGCTAATGGCATATCAAAGAAGAGAAATTAATCTTCATACAAGAATTGCTATTCCAGTGAACTCATTTAAACATAAAGTATTCTTAGATACTTATAAAAATAAATATTTAGTAACCACTCCAGGAAAAATTATCTTCAATGAAATCCTACCAGATTCATTCCCATATTTGAATGAACCAACTTCTGAAAATATCGAAGGGGTAACACCGGCAAGATATTTCATTGATTATGGTAAAGATATCAAAGAAGAAATTAAAAATATGAAAAGAGCAAAAGCCTTCAATAAAGGTGCCCTAGAAAAAATTATCGCCCAAATGTTTAAACGTTATCGTACAACTGAAACTTCAATTTTCCTAGATAAATTAAAAGACCAAGGATTTAAATACTCAACTTATTCAGGAATTACTATTGCTTATTCTGATATCGTAACAAGTAAAAATAAAGCGAAAATCGTAGAAGAAAGTAATAAAGAAGTTAAGAAAATTAATAAACAATTCCAAAGAGGTTTAATTACGGATAAAGAAAGATTAGATTTAGTAATTGAAGTATGGAATAAAGCAAAAAAAGATATTGAAACAGAGTTAAGTGAATACGCAAATGCAAAAGAATACGAAGATAACCCAATCTTCATCATGATGAATTCTAAAGCCCGTGGATCAATTTCTAACTTCGTTCAATTGGCAGGTATGCGCGGTATCATGGCAAAACCTAATGGTGACCCAGTAGAAATTCCTATCCTATCATCATTTAATGATGGATTATCCGTATCAGAATTCTTCTTATCAACACATGGTGCTCGTAAAGGTAGTGCCGATACAGCATTAAAAACAGCAGATTCTGGATATATGACTAGACGTCTAGTAGATGTTGCTCAAGATATGATTGTAAGAGAAGAAGATTGTGGAACAACACAAGGTTCATTAGTAGAAGCTTTCATGGATGATAAAGATGGTATCATTGAACCATTGTACGATAGAATCTTAGGAAGATTTACAAGCAAAAAAGTAATTAATCCAGAAACAAAAGAAGTTATCTGTGAAAAAGATACTTACATCACAGAAGCAATTGCAGATAAAATTATTAAAGCAGGTATTAAAGCCGTTGAGATTCGTACTGTTCTAACTTGTCGTACACCACATGGCGTATGTCAAAAATGTTATGGTAGAAACTTAGCAACTGGTAACTTAGTAGAAATTGGAGAAGCTGTAGGTATCATGGGAGCACAATCAATCGGTGAACCAGGTACACAGTTAACCATGAGAACATTCCATACAGGTGGAGTTGCTGGAACCGATATTACACAAGGTCTTCCTCGTGTTGAAGAATTATTCGAAGCACGTATTCCAAAAGGAAAAGCAACAATCTCTGAAATTGATGGAACAGTTCAAAAAATTGAAGACGTTAATGGAAGATTTAAGATTTATGTTAAGAACGATAAAGAAGTAAGAGAACACTTAACAATGTATGGCGCAAAACTTAGAGTTGAAAAAGGCGATAAAGTAAATGCAGGAGACCAATTAACAGAAGGAAGTGTCTCTCCAAAAGAATTATTAGCCGTAACTGATCCGAATACTGTACAACAATATATCTTAAAAGAAGTACAGAAAGTATATAGATCACAAGGTGTTGATATTAATGATAAACACGTTGAGTTAATTGCAAAAAGAATGATTTCTCTAATCCGCGTAATGGATGCTGGAGATACTAACTTTGTACCTAGTACTGTAGTATCACTATCAGATTTTACCAAAGGAAACAGAGATGTTATTATTCAAGGTAAGAAACCAGCCATTGGTCAACCAATCTTACTTGGAATTACCAAAGCCGCATTACAAACCGATTCCTTCTTATCATCAGCATCCTTCCAAGAAACAACAAGAATCTTAACAGAAGCAGCTGTAAAAGGAAGCACAGATAAGTTACATGGATTAAAAGAAAATGTTATCATTGGTAAATTAATCCCAGCAGGAACAGGTGCCAAAGAATATATGGATATTGGTTATACCTTAGAAAAAGAATTTTATGATGAAGAACCATCAGAAGTTCTAGAAGAAGAATTTATGGAGTAACTTTGTTACTCTTTTTCTTTTTGCCTAAAATACTGATACAAAACTAGTCATTAAGTAAGTATTTTTACTAAAAAAATGACAACTCCCTTAAAACTAATGTCAATTAAAGAAAAAACAATCAATAATATTTTTAATTAGTACCAATTTCATGATATAATAGCAAACAAGGAAAGTGATAAAATGAAAGATGTTACTGTAATAGGTGGAGGTGCTTCTGGATTAGTATCTGCCATATATGCTGCTAAAGCAGGAGCTAAAGTATGCCTACTTGAAAAAAACAACACCTGTGGAAAAAAAATATTAATAACCGGAAATGGAAGATGCAACTATTGGAATAGCGATCAATCCATTACCCACTATCACACAAGAAATAAAGAAGTATTAGAAAAAATCTTACAAAAAGATTATTCTAAAGAAGTATTATCTTTCTTTAATTCTATAGGAATCATACCCAGAATAAAAGAAGGGTATTTTTATCCAACATCTAACCAAGCGGTAAGTATTCAAACAGCCCTTATCAAAGAAGCACAGATTAATCATGTAGAAATTCTAACCACTACAGAAGTAATTTCTATCAAAAAAGAAAATCATATTTTTAAAATCAACACTAATAATGGTATATTTACAAGTAAAAAAATCATTTTAGCAACCGGTTCCAAAGCGGCCCCTAAAACTGGCTCAACGGGAAGTGGATATGATATTGCAAAGTCCCTAGGTCATAGTCTAATCACTCCTTTACCAGCTTTAGTTCAATTAAAAGCAGAGGCTCCTTACTTAAAAGAATGGCATGGAATTCGAGCAGATGTAAAAATTTCTTTATTTGAAAACAACAAATATATCGATTCAAAAGTAGGAGAAATTCAATTAACAGATTATGGAATCAGTGGAATTTGTACCCTATGTTTAAGCGGGAGAGCAGCACTGTCCTTATCAAAAAAGCAAAAAACAGATGTAAAAATAAACTTCCTTCACCAATTAAATATCCATGATAAAAATTCTTTTCTAAATTTTATGGAAGCAAGAAATAAAACCGTGAAAAATAGAAATATTGCCGATTTACTAGATGGTATCTTAAATTATAAATTAGTAAATTTAATTTTAAAACAATCTAAAATAAGTAGAGAAGATAACTGGAATAATCTATCTAATGAAAAAAAATACTTATTAGGAGATAATCTTACTAGTTTTAATCTTAGCATTACAGGAACGAATTCTTTCGACCAAGCCCAAGTTACGACAGGCGGTATTCCCTTAACAGAGATTAATCCAAATACATTAGAATCTAGCAAAACAAAAGGATTATATCTAACAGGAGAACTATTAGATGTAGATGGAGACTGTGGTGGCTATAACTTAGGATTTGCATGGATATCAGGAATTATTGTAGGATCAAATATAAAAGGAGAAGATAATGATTAGAATAAGACAAATTAAAATTCCCATAGAAAAAGATAATCTTAACTATCTAAAGAAAAAAGTATCTCTAATTTTAAAATGTCCAGAGACGAATATTAAAACAATATCTATTTCCAAGAAGTCATTAGACGCTAGAAAAAAACCAAATATCTTTTACATCTATGAAATAGATGTTGAGGTAAAAAACGAAGAACATTTATTAAAGAAACATAAGTCAAATAAAGATATATTTTTAGCTCCTGAAGAAAAGTATATTTATCCAAAAATAGGAAACAAGAAATTGAAACATCGCCCCATCATTATAGGTAGTGGTCCATCAGGATTATTTTGTGCCTATCTTTTAGCAGAATTAGGCTATAAACCAATTATTATTGAAAGAGGAGAGAAGATAGAAGAAAGAGTGAAGTCTGTTGAAAATTTTTGGGAAACAGGCATATTAAATAAAAATTCAAATGTCCAATTTGGAGAAGGTGGAGCAGGAACTTTTTCAGATGGAAAATTAAATACACTTGTAAAAGATAAAAATTTTCGGATGAAAAAAGTTTTTGAAATATTTGTTGCCTCAGGGGCAGATAAAGAAATTTTATATACAAACAATCCCCATATTGGGACAGATGTTTTAAGGAAAGTAATTATTAACTTAAGAAAAAAGATAATCGACTTTGGAGGAGAGTTTCATTATAATACAACCCTTACCAATATTAATATAAAAGAAAATAAAATGACTTCTATTGAAATCAATCATAAAGAAATAATAGAGACCGATATTTTAGTTTTAGCCATTGGCCACAGCGCCAGAGATACCTTTGAAATGCTAAATAAAAAAGATTTTTCTTTAGAACCAAAGCCTTTTGCGGTAGGACTTAGAATACAACATCCTCAAGAATTAATTAATATTAATCAATATGGAAAAAATACTAAACTTCTGCCACCAGCAAGTTACAAACTAACTTATCAAACGAAAGAGGGAAGGGGAGTATATTCATTTTGCATGTGCCCTGGGGGATATGTGGTAAATGCCTCATCTGAAGAAAAAAGATTAGCCATTAATGGGATGAGTTATCATGATAGAAATAGTCAAAATGCCAACAGTGCGATTGTGGTAACCATTTCTCCTAAAGATTATGGAACTAATCCGTTAGATGGCTTGACATTTCAAAGAGAGTTAGAAGAGAAGACTTACTATTTAGGAAACGGTAAAATTCCTATCCAAACAATAAAAGATTTCCACAATTCTGTGGAAAGTAAAAAATTAGGAAACATCTCTCCAATCTTTAAAGGAGACTATCAACTTACCGATTTAAATCAAATATTTCCGAGTTATATCACCACTTCTATCAAAGAAGCACTACCTAATTTTGATAAAAAAATTCCAGGCTTTAATGATGATGATGCCCTTTTAGCGGGTGTGGAAAGCAGAACTTCCTCTCCAGTAAAAATTCCAAGAGGTGAAAATTTAGAGTCCCACATAAAAGGAATCTATCCTTGCGGAGAAGGATCAGGATATGCTGGTGGAATAACCACCTCAGCAATGGATGGATTAAAAGTCGCAGAATCCATTATCTCTATTTATCAAAATGAATAACTTTATGACAAAAGAAAAGGCCAATCACCTTTTCTTTAATATTTTATCAATAATACCATATTTTAGTGCTTCATTACTTTCCATAAAGTAATCTCTTTCAGTATCTTTTTCTACTTTACGTAAACTTTTACCAGTATTTTCAGAAAGAATTTTATTTAATTTCTTTTTTAATTTCAGTATTCTTTCTGCGGCAATTTTAATTTCTGTTGCTTGACCTTGTGCTCCACCTAACGGCTGATGAATCATTACCTCTGCATTTTCTAAACAATACCGCATTCCCTTTTCACCACTAGATAAAAGAAACGCAGCCATTGAAGCAGCCATACCAATACAAATCGTACTAACGTTGCTAGTAATAAAATTCATCGTATCATAAATTGCCATACCCGCTGTAATAGATCCACCAGGAGAATTAATATAAATACTAATATCATCATGATTCATTCCATCTAAGTATAAAAGTTGTGCAACAATACTATTTGACATATTATCGTCAATCTCACCACTTAAAATAATAATCCTATCCTTAAGAAGCCTAGAATAAATATCATAAGCTCTCTCTCCATAATTAGATTTTTCAATAACTGTTGGAACTAAATTCATATCATCACCTATAAATAGTTTAAGCTGTTAACTAAGATTTTATTCAGATTTTTTTTTGACAAATTCCACATAAGTATTGTATAATTAAAATAGAATAATAGTAAAAGAATAAAAAAGGAAAATGGTGATACAAACATGGAAAACATAATCATAACATTTGAAAATGGCGAAAAAAAAGAATACAAAAAAGGAATTAAATTAAAAGAAATTATTGAAGATATTAAAAAAGATTACCCTTTTGACATTATCAGTGCCAAATTTAAAAACCAATTAATTGGCTATGATGATGCGATTATGAAAAGTGGTATATTAGAATTATATGATATTACAACTCCTCAGGGAAATAAAATTTATGAAAGAGGACTTATTTTCTTATTTGAAACATCTACATTAAGAGTCCTAGGAAAAGATACCAAAATTAAAATTAGACACCCAATCGATAAAGGAATTTATTGTGAAATTGATAAAAAAGTAACTGAAGAAGATGTAGAAAAAATTAAAGAATTAATGCAATCTAAAGTAAAAGCATCTCTTCCTTTCGAGCAATTAGAAACCTCTAGAATTGAAGCAATAGAGTATTTTAAAAAATTAAAAAGAGAAGACAAAGTAAAAACTCTATCTTATACGATTTCTAATTTTGTAAAGTTATATAAGTTTGACGGAATCTATAACTATATTATTGGAGACTTACCAAACGATGCTAGTATTTTAAAAAAGTTTGAATTAAACTTATTAGAAGGTAAAGGAATTGTTCTTCGCTTTCCTTTCACGCATACAAATGGAAAAATAGCCAAATTTACTTATCATGAAAAATATGTAAACAGCCTAGAAGAGTATGCAAAGTGGGGAAATTTATTACATATCAATAACATTGGGGAATTAAATGAGAAGATTATTGAAAAAGGTGCCGGAGAAATCATTAATCTAGCCGAGATTTTACAAGATTATAAACTTTTGTCCATCGCTGAGGAAATCTCTTTAAATAAGGAAAATATCAAAGTTGTTCTCTTATCTGGACCTTCTTCCTCTGGAAAAACAACAACCGCTAAAAAACTAGCATTATATTTAAAAACACTAGGTTTGAGTCCGCATCATCTTTCTTTAGATGATTACTTTCAAGAAAGAGAAAAAACACCATTAGGTGAAGATGGTAAACCAGATTATGAAGGAATAAAAGCAATCGACACCAAACTATTCAACAATCAAATGGAAAAGCTTTTAAAAGGCGTATCTGTTGTAACCCCAACTTATAACTTTATTACAGGAAAAAAAGAATTCAATCGGCCTTTAAAACTATCTGACAATGATATTTTAATTGTTGAAGGATTGCACGCATTAAATGAAGAAATTACCAAAGAAATTCCAAAGAAAAATAAATTTAAAATTTATATTAGTCCTTTAATCTATCTAAATATTGATAATGATAATCGAATTAGCCTAACGGATATCAGATTACTTCGTAGAATGGTAAGAGATTACCGTACAAGAGGCCATAGCCCATCCAAAACATTATCCACTTGGCAGGACGTTAGAAAGGGAGAAGAAAAATACGTTTTCCCTTATCAAGACGAAGCAAACGTTATTTTCAATACCTTTTTAGTATATGAATTAAGTGTTTTAAAAACCTATGTCGAACCATTGTTGTATTCAGTACCTCCAGAAGATCCTGAGTATCATACTGCTATTCGTTTACTAGAAATTTTAAAATTAGTTTTACCAATACCAAGTAATGATGTTCCTAAACTATCTATCTTAAGAGAGTTTATTGGCGATAGTTATTTTGAGACGTAAAATACTTAAAAATTACTTTTCTCAAAAATAAAATTTAAGATAAGAATCATAAAACCTTACAGCAGATAAACCTTTGTAAAATCATTATTAATTCGTTGCATCACCTCAAGAAAAATGTTACAATAAATGAAGAAATAAGGTGTTAAAAGTGCAAGATAATATTTTCAATATTTTTGTCTATAAAGACGAACATAACAATAATACATATCTATATTCAAAGAAAAGTCAATTTGATGATTTAGGATATGAATATCATATTTTAACTAAAATTCAAAAACATGGATTTGTTGATAAACAAGTTCCCAATATTATTCAATTTTTCCAAAATAAAAGCATTAATATTACTGAAGTTAAAAAAGAGATAAACAACATTCAATACTTACAATTTTTAGAGTATTATAATAAAATTCAAGAGCAACTTAAAGAAGGAAAGAGACGCTAAAATCTCTTTCCTTTTCTTTCAATATTTTCTAAGTCCATAATACTCATCTTATTTTTAAGCCGATTACTAACGATAATATAATCATTACAAAAGTCCAAAAAATTAAATGTTCGAAATAAATTCTTTCCAGGATTATAAAAGAAATAATAATCATTTTCATTATTATTACTAGGAATATTAAAAACAATTGAATATTCTTTTGTTTCTTTATTTCTAACAGTATACATTTGTATTCGATTAAAAATAGCATTGTAGTTTTCATTGTATCCATTTAATTTACTAGAATTATTTTTAGTAATTTCTGAAAACATTAACATTATAACTTCTTTAATAATAGAAACCATCTCACTATAGCCCATCTTATTAAAATCAGTTATCACATCATTACAACTAAATACGCATGGAAATAAAAGATTAAACTTATTTGCAATATAACGATTAGATAAGTAGCCATCTTCATTAATATTTTTTTCATAAACATATTTCTTAGAAATAAAGTGATAACCTAATTTATGAAGTAAAACACCAACATTCTTTCTGGTTTCTTTTTTCTCTGTACTTTTTACTAAAGAATTCATTTTATCTAAAATACTTAAAATATCATCATATGTTGTATTAGAATTATATTTTGCTTTAATATTATTAGACCACTTATTATATTCAAAATGATTTAAATCAAGATTTACATTAATATCTGTATTATCTTTTTGATACATTCTTTTTAAAATTTTATCTTGTAATTGAACGCATAGATTTAGTAGCCAAGATTCATAATTCCAATGTTTACTATTAATATTTGGAATAATAAATATTTCATATCCTAAAATTTGACTTATTTTATTTAAAACTTGCTCACATACAATTTTATTAAAATAATACCAATCATCATCTGTTAAATTAACTAAATCATCTTGTGTAAAGGAAATATATTTTCCGTTTTCTCCTTTAAAGTTTGTACAAAACTGATAAAAGGAAGATTTATGTAAAGCAAGTTCATAAAATAGTTTATTATCTTTCATTTCATTTTTTAACATTGAAAAAGAGGCATTATCATAATTCTTTTCCCATTGATTGGTCTTTTGATATTTATCATTATATAAGTATTCTTTTTTTATATAACCAATAGCAATATCAATTTCTTTTAATTCATTCCTAGAAATACAACTCGGTTTAATTTCTTCTCCCTTATAGACTTGCATTTTTTTTAGTCCAAAATCTCTAATATAAGGAATATTAGAAGCAAAATGCTTAGTTTCCATATTCATTTGAATATAACCTAAATCAGGCGTTAATGTCATAAAGTAGGCTTTTCCATCCTCATCATAAACGGCTAAAAACCAATGATTAATTAAAAATTCTCCCTTATCGTAAATCGTTGCTAAAGAAGTATTCGTTTCAACTAATTTTGAGCGAATGCCTAATCGGTCATAAACCATCTTTAAAATAGAAGAAGCTGACTTACAAATTACGGCAAGTCCTCGTCCCTTCTCACTATTATAAATATCAATAATTTCCTGACTAGATAAATTAGCACTTCCTAACTTTCCATCTACGGATAAAAAGAAATCAGTATCTCTCATCAACTCCTTTCCAACCGCTAAATAAACATACCGAATTTTATAAAGAGTAGGCCAATCATCATGAACATTTGAAACAATTCCATCAATTAACATATTTATATCTTTCTTCATATTAGACTTCCATTCTATAAAAAAATTAGAGAATACTTCCTAAAATTCCGTAAGATAAAATACTCATAATAATAGCGGCCATTAATACGCCAATTAAGATAAATAAAAAAGATTTTTTCTTATTCATCCCAAGCATAACAGCAAGTAAAGAACCCGTCCAAGCACCTGTACCAGGCAAAGGAATACCAACAAATAAAGCAAGTCCTAAATAGCCATACTTATCAATTTGTTCTCTTTTATTTTCTACCTTTTTTTCTAACCAAACAACGATTTTTTTTGTCACTTTCCATTTTTCAAACAAATCTAATATTTTTTCTAGAAATAAAAGTACAATAGGAATTGGAAGTACATTTCCAATAACACAAATCATAGCAGCCTTTACATACTCTACATGAAGAAGCGACGCTGCCAAAAGTCCTCCTCGAAGTTCCAAAATAGGCATTAAAGAAATAATAAAAATAACAACTTCTTTAGCCGCTCCTCCAAATAATCCAATAAAAAAATTCACTAAACTTTCCATTTCATCCTCATTTCTATTTATTAAGATTATATATATTTTACAAAAAAATGTCAATTCCAAAGAAGTTAATTAACTAACTATTAAAAATTCTCTATAAGTATTATTTTTGTGATAAAATACTTATAGAGAAGGAAGTGTTATAATGAAAATTAAAGACGTAAAAGGAAGAGAAATTCTAGATTCTAGAGGAAATCCAACCGTTGAAGTGGATGTTATTCTAGAAGATGGAACAATGGGACGAGCAGCTGTGCCAAGTGGAGCATCAACAGGAGAAAGAGAAGCTTTAGAATTAAGAGATGGTGGAACAAGATATATGGGTAAAGGTGTAGAAAAAGCTGTTGCCAATGTAAATGGTCCCCTAAGAGATTTAGTAATTGGACTAGATGCCAAAGATCAAAAGACGCTAGACTATGCAATGATTGAAGCAGATGGTACAGAAACAAAATCTAAATATGGGGCTAATGCTATTCTAGGAATTTCTATGGCCGCAATGAAAGCCAGTGCTATTGAAGCAGAACTCCCTTTATATAAATATATAGGAGAAGGAAGAACATTACCTAGACCAATGATGAATATCATCAACGGAGGAGCACATGCTGATAATAAATTAGATTTCCAAGAATTTATGATTATTCCAAACCGAGATACAATCAAAGAAAGAGTACGAGTAGGATCAGAAGTATTCCATAATCTAAAGAAAGTATTAAATGAAAAAGGACTAGCAACAGGAGTAGGAGATGAAGGCGGTTTTGCACCAAATCTAGAATCTAACACCGAAGGATTTGAATTAATTATGGAAGCAATTAAAAGAGCAGGATATGTTCCAGGAAAAGATGTTAACATTGCAATTGATGTTGCCGCTAGTGAATTCTATCAAGATGGAAAATATAATTTAAAAGGTGAAGGAAGAAGCCTTACAACAGATGAGTTAATTGATTTCTATGAAGAATTAGTGAATAAATACCCAATTATCTCGATTGAAGATCCTGTAGATGAAAACGATTGGGAAGGATTTACCAAAGTAACAAAACGTCTAGGCGATAAAATTCAATTAGTCGGAGACGATTTATTTGTAACTAACAAAAAATGTTTACAAATGGGAATTGACAAACACGCTGGAAATGCCATTCTGTTAAAAGTAAATCAAATTGGTACCATTACTGAAACATTAGAGACAATAAAACTTGCTAGAGAAAATGGATACAAAACAATTATTTCCCACAGAAGTGGTGAAACAGAAGATACAACTATTGCAGATCTAGCCGTTGGACTAGATTTAGGCCAAATCAAAACAGGTTCTATGTCAAGAACAGATAGAATTTGCAAATATAATCAATTAATGAGAATCGAAGAAGAAATTAATGCCGAAAAATAATAATAAAAGCCTATGGAATATCCATAGCGCTTTTATTAATAAGGAGGACGACTATGTTAGAAACATTTTTTACAACTGAGGATATCAAAGAATTTTATGATGAATTAGTTATTTATTCCATTAAAAAGTACGAAATGAAAAAAGAAACATTAAATACTTTTGAATTTGAACTTAAAAATAAGATAAGAAGGCAGTATAAAAGAGCTCTACTAGAATTAAAAAAAAGAAAAATCAATCCTGAAATCTTAAATAATAAAACAATAAAACAATTAGAGGAAAGTTTAAATAATTACAAGCAAAATTATTATACCTTACTAAGCCTAAATAAAAGTACAATAGATGAAGTAGCTTTTCAAATGCAAGAAATTTTATTAGATACCCTATTAAATATTGAAAATGAATTAGAAAGAGTATCCCTTCTTTTTGATTTTATGGAAGAGTATTTTAATTATTCATATGCGTGCTATCAGTATTGCAATCAAATCCCATTGGTATCAGAATATGCTTTTGATTTCAAAGATAATATTCCACTTGATTCTACTTACAATAGTACCTTAGTAATGGGACAAGGACTTTATGGAGATTTCGCTAATTTTCTTAAAGTAACTGGCTGCTTAGTAGACTTAAATATTGAAACACTATCTGCAGCACATAATGATAATTATCATGCTCTAAATAAAATAACATTATCAAATGGAGAATCTTCTTTCATTGATGTTACTCCTCATATTAAAGATAAAACACCAAAGTCATCTTGCTTTCTTGTATCAAAAGCAAAATTAAATGAACAAAATTATCACTTTAACGAAGAGTTTCCCAAAACAGTAACTATTACCTCCAACCATCTTGATACCAAACAAAAAGCAATAAAATTAGCAAAAGAATTAAAAAAATATTATCCCACTATCAATGATCTAAATAAAGGAAAGACACGATAAGTATTTTTCTCATGCAAAATAAATTAACAAGTTTAAGCACTTGGTATCAAGAAAATAAAAGGTCTCTTCCATGGAGAGCTGACAAAAATCCTTACCACGTTTGGATCTCAGAAATTATGCTTCAACAAACTAGAATTGAGGCCGTCATCCCTTATTATCAATGCTTTATTAATACTCTACCAACCATCCATGCTCTAGCCAATATAGAAGAAGATAAACTCTTGAAATTATGGGAAGGCCTAGGCTACTACTCTAGAGCAAAAAACTTAAAAAAAGCCGCTCAGATTATTGAAAGTGAATATCAAGGAATATTTCCCAAGAACTATGAAGAAATACTAAAATTACCAGGAATAGGAGAATATACCGCTAGTGCAATTGCGTCTATTTGCTTCAATCAAAAAGAAGTAACCATCGACGGAAATGTCTTAAGAGTATACACTAGATTTTTTAACGATAATAGAAATATTGATGATGTGAAAGTAAAAAAAGAAATTAGAAAACATTTAATGAACCTCATTCCAAACGATGTTGGAGATTTTAATCAAGGGATGATGGAGTTAGGAGAAACAATCTGTCTACCTAAAGGTCTTCCTAAATGCCAAGAATGTCCACTAAATCAAGATTGTTTAGCATACAAGAAAAATACTTATCAAACTCTTCCTCAAAAGAAAAAGAAAATACAAAAAAAAGAAGAAGAGTATACCATTTTAATTTATCAATATCAAAATAAATATTCTCTATATCAAAGAAAAGAGGAAAGCCTTCTTCAAAACCTATGGTCTTTTCCTCAATTAGAAGGAAACATAACGAAAAAAGAACTTGTTTCTTATCTAGAAAAAAATCGAATATCTTATAGTAATATTGAAGAAGGAATAAATTATACCCATATCTTTACTCATAAAAAATGGAAAATGAAATCATATAAGATTAATTTAAAAGATATAAATAATCTATCCTATCCATTCTATTCTAAAGAAGAAATCAAAAAACATTATGCCCTAGCTTCAGCCTACAAATCATTTTTAGATGAATAAAAAACGATATACATTAATTTGTATACCGCTTTTTTGTATCTAAGATAATAGAATAATTGTCTTGTAGCCGCTTATTATCTTTATCCATCTCTAAAGCGAGTTTAGAGTAGTAAAGAGATTTTTCAAAATCTTCAATCTCAAAATAACCAATGGCAAGCAAATCATAAATAGTATAATCCCAACTAAATACTTCATTAATGTAAGTATCTTTTTTCTCTTTAATTCTAAGTGCCTTATTACAGTACTTTATCATATTAAAATAATCTTTAACCTCATAATAAAGTAGAGCTTTTTCAACATAAGGATCTCTTAAGTAAGGTGCTTCTTTAATTGCTTTTTCATACCATAATTTTGCTTCATCATATCTTCCTAAAGATTTATAACACCTTCCAATAAAACGCATCGAAGCACATCTTTCATCGTGCCATGTTGCACTAGGCATTGATAAATGATGAATTAAAGTATCAATACTATCTTGATATCTTCCATAATACATATATTCTCTCCCAAGATAGTGCATATTTCTATCATCATTAGCATCTTCTTTTACGGATAATTCTAACAAAGGAAGGTAACTGCTTCTACTTTTGGTATTATCAGGATAGTGATTTAAAACAATATCATCTGTGTATTTAGTTATTTCTTTATTTTCTCCAAGAAAACTTAAAACCTCATGAACGGGATGTGTCCATTGATAATGATTTCTATCATGAATATTTCCCAAGTAAAAACTTACCTTAGGTTGATTCTTTTTATCTAAACTCCAATTATATCGATAAAAAAGACAATTTAAATCTTTTTCCCAATTCTTTTCTAACTTCTTTCTCCATCCAGGCAATAATACCTCATCTAAATCTGTACAAACACAAATGTCTGTATCTTTATCTACCATTTCTAAAGAAATGTTTCTAGCCTTATCAAATCGCCATGGACGAATAACTTTTTGCTTTACAATAACACCTAAACTTTTAAGTAAGGAAACAGAATTATCTTCTGAACCAGTATCTAGAACAAAAATTTTATCTGCTTCCCTCATCGATTCTACCCACCTAGAAATAAACTTTTCTTCATTTTTACAAATTGCATAAACGCATACTTTATATTTATTCACAATTTTATTTCTCCTAAATTTTAAGCAGCAGGTCCGGTAGGGCCTTGCGGAATTGTCAAATCTAAGACAAAATTAGGGGCAGTTCCTGAAATTGAAGCAGTAGCCTGACTACCAGGAGCACCTGTTGTAACTGTGCCAATTGTTAAAGAAGGAGTAGCACCAGCTTCCCCTTGAGGTCCAGTAGGTCCGGTTGGCCCAATTGCTCCAGCAACACCTTGTGCACCAGCTTCTCCTTGAGGTCCAGTCGGTCCAGTCGGCCCAATTGCACCAGCTTCCCCTTGAGGTCCAGTAGGTCCAGTCGGTCCAATTGCTCCAGCAACACCTTGCGCACCAGCTTCCCCTTGAGGTCCAGTAGGTCCAGTCGGCCCAATTGCACCAGCAACACCTTGCACACCAGTTTCGCCTTGAGGTCCAGTTGGTCCAGTCGGCCCAGTAGGTCCTATATTTCCTTGAATACCTTGGATACCTTGAACTCCTTGTGGTCCAGTTGCTCCAGTCGGTCCAGGAACACCTTGAATACCTTGAATACCTTGAGCTCCGGTAGGCCCAATTAAACCTTGTAAGCCTCTTTCTCCTTGAGGTCCAGTAGGTCCAGTAGGCCCAATTAAACCACCAGCAGGCCCAGTCGGTCCAGTTGGCCCAATACAACAAATATACCTAGTTTTACAATTATCTTCATGAATCTTTTTAATTGCTTTATCAAAACAACCCATATAAAATCTCCTTTCTATCTTATCTTATGTAACAAACAAAAAAATTACTAGTTCATTTATAATAAGTAAAAGAAAATTTAAAATAAATAGAGTTTTCCATTACAAAGAATAAAAAAGCAATAATAAAATAAACTGAAAAGAGTGGTATTATGGATGTATCTACAATTATAGGAACAGTCACTATCATAGTAACATTTATTTGTGGCTTTATTGCCAAAAAATTACCATGGTTCAATAATAAACTAATTCCCATTCAAAATTTAGCCATCGGCCTTATCTCAGGAACCATTTACTTTTTAATGACCAAAGATATTAATCTAGTAATTATCTCAATTGGCTTAGGTGCCGGAGGTGCCTATGACCTCGTAAAAAATATAAAAAATTTACTTAAAAAAAATAAATGAACCATCATTACTATCTTCATAAAAAGAAGTACCTAACCAAAGGATACTTTTTTTCTTTAGAAAAATATTAAAATATCATTAATATTCCCCATCAGTACTTTTCTAATCATTGTAAAAACAAATGTCAAATAAAAAAATAACTTCTCTCATCGTTTACAACAATTCCAAAATATAGTATTATTTAGTTAAATATCGAAAGGAGAAAATAGATGAAAAATATAACAATAATAGGTGGAGGCGTATTAGGCTCCCAAATAGCATTTCAATCGGCTTACTGTGGATTTAGTGTAACAATATGGCTACGAAGCAAAAGTAGTATCGAAAGAGCAAAACCAAAATTAGAAAATTTAAGAAAAAGCTATATAGAAGCAATAG
>CAMBIR010000008.1 GCA_945867665.1 uncultured Bacillota bacterium | reverse complement strand
TTATCCAACTATTATATCTAGTTTGAAGATAAATATTAGTATGTCTTTAATTGGACTATTACCCCCGGTGGGAGAAAAAATATTTTTTAATAAATGTTATAGTAGATATTGATTTCATTATCATTTACTATAACTTTGTCTATTAAGTGTTCAATGATTCTTCTTTGTTCATCAAAGTCCATATCAAACCAAGTTGCTTTTAAGTTCTTAATCATATTTAAAGATACTTTGTTATCTTTTTCTTTTTGCTCTGATTCAATCAATTTTTCTTCTATAGTTTCTTTCTCTTTTTCTAATTCATTTATTCTTTTATTAGTTTCTTCCACAGCTATACCACTTGCTATATTATTTAATAGATTATTTATTTGTTTTGTTATTTCTTCAAGTCTACCTCTATATTCATTTTTTACATTGACAGTTGCTATATTAAAAGTTTTCTTAAATAAATCTAAATCTAGACTCATTTTAAATAATTCTTCTAATACTGCATCCTCAACTTCAAATGTGTCCCATCTTTTATTATTACAATTTGGATCTTTAATATATCTTGGTTTACTTTTTTGTTGTGAATAACAATACATAATTAATCTTTTTCCCCATTTTTGATATCTATACTTGGCTCCACAATGCCCACAATATACTTTTCCAGATAGTAAATAATGTCTTTCATATTTCTCATGACTTCTTACTTTATTTACTCTTAATATTTCTTCATAAAGTTCATCAGATACTACTGCCTCATGTTTTCCATCATAGACTTCATCTTTATATGGAACTTTACCAGTATTAGTTATGGATAATATTCTAGTTTCAACTAATGATTCATCCATTCCAACTATATCTCCAATAGCATTAAAACTTTTACCACTAATATAAAGTGAAATCATTTTATGAAGTAATTCTACTTGTTCTGGAATTGGTATTAAAGTGCCTGTATTTCTATCATAACGATAAGGAAATGGTATTTTACCTCCGCCTCTCCAAAGACCTGCTTCAGCTCGTTTTTTAAGTCCTATACGAGTTCTTTCTAATATTGTTTCTCTTTCAAGTTGAGCAAATACTGATAATACACCAATCATTGCTTTACCAAATGGAGTTGATGTATCAAAGTTCTCCCTCATTGAAATAAAACTTACATCATATTTATTAAATACTTCTTCTATTAAATATAATGTATCTCTTTGACTTCTTGATATTCTATCTAACTTAAATACAAATACAGCATCTATTTTATGATTTTTACAATCTTCAATTAGTTTTTGAATCGCTGGTCTATTTAAATCTTTACCAGAATATCCACCATCAATATAATATTCAAACTCTGTATAGTCTTTACTTTTTGCATAACTTAACAAAAATTCTTTTTGGGCATCTATTGAATATCCTTCAAGTTGGCTGTCGGTAGAAACTCTTGCATATAATCCCGCTTTTATATTAACTCCTCCTTATAAAGCAAGATTATAAGATTCCAATTACATTTTACCACATAATTGGATTTTATTACATGATGATTTTTATATATGTGCATATTTTTTAACAATCTCATATATAACCACATCAGTAATCTTTATATCACTTGGATTAATTTTATTTCCATTTTTATCATAGTTATTCACAATTATCATAGGACACCTCTAATAATTTTTATGAAGTTTTAAAAACTATTATTCGTATTCCTTTAGCATTTCTACCAATTCCAAGTATTCAGGATCATCTTCACTAAAAGGATCTGCTTCACATCTTTTACCATTCCAAACCATAACTCCATCTTCATCATATCTTATATATGGACCTTTTCGTCCATCAATAACATCTTCAGGATTATTTGATAAATCTGTTACTTTAACATAAGTTACAATTTTATTATCTTTATCAGTATATGAATTTAAATATCCTTTTACAAAAATCTTATTGTTCTTATAAAAAAGATCCTTATAAATATTATAAAGATCTTCATACACATGAAAACTAATAAAACAATTAGATTTAATTTTAGCAAAAGTATTGCAAGTAAGTCCAAATGCTATATAGTTATTAAAATGCTTAATGTTGTTTATTTTACCTGATATTAAAACTTCGTTATAATTTATTTTTTCTATATCCATGTTAACACATCCTTTCTTTTATGATAATTAGAATACTAAATTATCTATTATATTATCTATTAAATTATTTTTTATATTATCTATTATGGTCTTAATTTATTCATATTGGGTATAAGAAAATATTCATATACCTATCTTATTTTTTTAATAGGGACTATATTAATAATTTAATATATCCCTCTTAAATTTTACTTATCGCTTATAAAAATTCTTCTTTGATAATCTACTGTCTTTGTTTTAATATAGTCTAGGCTTTTTAATTTACTAATAGTATTTGATATTGTGCTTTTTGAAAGATTTAATCGTTTACCAATATAATCATTGGTAGCAAAACAATAACCTTTATCATTACTTAATGCTTTTACTAATCCATATACCACTTTATCTGTTGAATTTAATTTCTTATCTTCAATAACGTTGTCATTAATTACGATACAACCCATATACTATTCCTTTTATTATTTTGTTTGGCATAGGCATTCTCCTTTCTTAAATAAAATTCCAATAAAAAAACTTGCATAAATTATACAAGCAAAAACGAGCTAAAGTAGAAGATATTTATAAGCCAATATTTTAAATCCCGCCTTGGTGGATTTCTGAATCTTATATTTCTATAAGATTTGAGATACTAATCTAAATCTCCGAACATTTAGTGTATCTCCATATCTACTTATCTAGCAGATATGTATTTCATACATTCCTCTTTTATATTCCTTATATATTAGTAGTTTTAGTTTTTCTAATATTTTTAGATTATTTCTAAATCCTACATTTGTTATTGGAATAAGATTTTGTATATCTCCTATATTGAAGTGGAATACTGTTCTATCAAATCCCCTGCAATATAGATATGAATATATTTCTTTTGCTTCTGGTTTAATATTTTTATTATTCCAGATATCATTTGGTGTTTTAAACTTATTCATACATTGTATTTCCTCCTCTCTAATTAAAATTAACATTTAATTTTTAGTTGTTAATTTTAGTTAACACACTTAATATATCATGCTAATTACGTCATTGTCAATACTTTTTATTAACATTTTTAATAAAAATGTTGATTTTAATTAACATTTATGGTATTATTAATGCAGGTGGTGAAGTTATATGCCTAAAAAAAATATAGGAGAAGAAATTGCTAAAGCTAGAGAAAATAAAGGTTTATCTCAAAGACAATTAGCAAATGCCATAGGTATAAGTAATGCCGAGATATCTAAAATAGAGTCAGGAGAAAGAGAAATACCTAATCCTAAACTATTTAGAAAGATAAGTAAAGTAATAGGTTTAAATTATAATGATATGATGGAAATGGTAGGTCTTGGTGGTAAATTAACACCTTTAAATCCTTTTATCAAAAAGCATTATGAAAACTTAAAAGGCGAAGAACTAGATTATGAATGGATGTTATTTAGATCTAGTGTTAAAAGAAATGATGATATGATTGAATCCTTAAATGAAGAACTTGCAAGTAATAAACTTTCTGAAGAAGAAAAAGATTCAGCACTAGAAACGATACAAGATTTAGAATATCAAAATGTTACTAATAAACTTATACTTGGAATACTTGATGAAAACAGACTTAAGGAGGCGAAGAAAAATGCAAAAAATAAAGATGTATTTAAATAAAGTTCAAATAATTGGTTTTATACTATCAACTATAATACTTATATTAATTCCTATTACTAAAAATTATAAGTTAGTATCAGTCGGTTGGTTTTTTATAGGATTAACAAGTTTTGGAAATGCATTGTTTACTAAAGAGTGGTCTATCATTGGTAGAACATGGAATGAAAAAGATGATAAAAATCCTGATAAACAATTAACAAAAAAATATAGTGATAAAGTATTTATAGCAGTAGGTATATTAGGAATAATATTATGTCCTATTGCATTATTTGAAACTATATTTTCACAAAACTATATAGCAATGATAATTGCTTATATAGTATCCGCAATAGTAATAGTTGTTCTATTTGTATTAACTGATAAAGAACATGATAAAGTTGAACAACTATTACCAAGTATAAAAAAATAGTTCTTTCGTTTAGATTGAACTATTTTTTTATTTAAAGAATACGTGGCACGTTTTGTTGCTTTAGCAATGAAAGTGGCGATAGTATTCTTTCTTTTTTATGAAGTCGTAAGACAAAATAAAAAAGAGCAACATTCACTTACGATAGTTTGTGATATGTTGCTTATCGGGTTTCAAAAGGGTGTCCCTTTGCACACTATTCCTAGTTGGTATTATGCCGACTTGGTAGTGTGTTACTATCTTGTCTTAAAGATAGTTTCCAACGCAATATCTTAATCTTCCGATTATTTATATTCTAACTATAAAGAACACAAATCCAATTGCACCAACAACCATAAATATGATTCCTATTAATGCAATTTTCTTTCTTCTATCTATTTCATTTTGTACTTCTTTTGTAGTATTCTTTATTGGATATTTTCTTCTATGTAATAAATAAAGAATAATTCCCTCCGAACTTTTACCACTTGTTGCTAGTAATCCCATTAATTTTGGATGTTTAATTCCTCTTGCTTTTGCATCTATAACAGTTATTTTATAAATTTGATATATTGTTGCAACTACTCCAATAAGATATATTGCTATAAATATTGCTAATAAAATATAATTCATAATTCCTCCTATAATTTTTTAATGATTTGATAAAACAAATAAGAAAAACTAATAATAGAAATAGTAAATACTATTACTATAATTGAGATACTTTCATTTGCTGTTATTCCTACTATTACAAATAAAATAATAACTAAAATATTTAATAAAATTGCATAAAGTAATTTCTTGTTACTTTTTACGACATCTGTACTATCTTTTAAATATTCCAAAACTTTATTATCGTAACTTAGTAAGTCATCTAACGAAATATTAAAGCATTTACTAATTTTAACTAAATCATCAATATCAGGATAGAATTTACCGTTTTCCCAATTAGATATTGTTTGTCTAGTAACATCTAGTTTTTCTGCAAGTTGTTCTTGTGAAAGTTTTGCATTTTTTCTCATTTCAATTATTTTTTTACCTAAATCCATAATCTTTCTCCTTTCACAAAAAACTATACATTTTTTATTATTATTTTACTATCAAATATATTTTACATTTTAAAAATTATAGTAATTATATAACTATTATACCACACAAAAACGGATTCCCATCCGTTCTGTATATCTTAATCTTCTGAACATTTTATTTTACTAATTTTTTAACTTTAGAAACATATTCTTTGGCATGATTTATGCTTAAATCACCATGATAATATCCACTTAGTATTTCTAACTCACTATTAACTAATTCATTATGAATTTTTTTTGCAGATTTTATCATAATTGATCTTTCCTTACTTCCAACAAATACTAATGACTTTGTTTTAATATTTTGCAAATTTTTTTTACAATAATTTGAATTTGATTTTAAAAATGTAATCATATTTCTCATTGATATTTTAGAACTATCATTATAATACTTATCAAATAGACTTTCCTTTATTTTTAAACTTTTAAACTGAAGTTTAGAAAACCATTTTTTAGATATAAGACTATAGGATATTTTAATTGATGGTGTAATAAGTTTATTAGTTACTTTCATTGGATATACTAACGCACTTTCTATTATTGCATATTCACATATATTATCTCTTTTTGAAAGTATATCTAATAATATTTGACCACCTAAAGAAAGCCCTCCAATTAATTTAACATTACCATCATAGTTATCATCTATATATTTTATTATTTCATCTGCATTATCTTCTATATTAGTAAAATCATTATCACTACCTGCATGACCATCTAGTATTGGCAATATAATATGATATTCATCCTTTAATAATTCTGCTACTTCTTCGTAATTCCACCAAGATAATCCTCCACCATGTAATAGTATAATTGTATCTTTATTAGTTTTACCATATTCTTTTACTACCATAATATCTACCTCATATAAAATTATACCATACTTTCCAGTAATTTTGACAGTTCGGAATTTTACTAAAAAAAGATGAGATTATTTCTCACCTTAATGTACGGGAATATCTTAATCTTACGATTATTTATTATCACTAATCATTCTTTTCTTGAATACAATAATTGATAATAATAAAACTGTTATAAAATAAATTAAAAATACTATTATATGAATAAGTGCTAAATTACTAAAATCATTATGTAATGTTCCTTGAATTATATTTAGACATACTTCAAATGGTAATGCTTTACATATAGCTTCAAATACCCCACCCATTACTTCTTTAGGGAAATACATACCACTAGTAAAACATACTAATTGAACAATAATACTTCCTAAACCTCCAGTTCCTTTTTCACTAACTAAACTTCCAATTAATATTCCAAGTGATATAAAGAATATAGAAATTATCATAGATACTAATATAGTTGGTATTATACTAACTGTAAATTCTAATCCCATAATAATAGCAGTTAAAAAGAATAAAATATTCTGAATTAATACTATTGGTAATAATGATAGTATATATCCTAAAATATAATCACTAGATTTCATTGGAGATGTTCCAAGTCTAATCAAAAACGAAGATGTTCTATCCTTTGCAATTAATGTAGCAGTAAACAATGTGATAAATGAAAATCCAAATAATATAATTGATGGGGTGAAATTTTCCAACCTGTAATTTTCTGCTGGAATATCAAATTGTTGAAATATAAATAATAAGAATAATGGTAAAGCAATTTCAAATACTAAACTTAAAGGATCTCTAATTAATTCCTTAAAATTTCTTTTAGCAAAATTAATCATTCTCATTATAGCTCACCTCCAGTTGCGATTGATACAAAAGCATCTTCAAAGTTTTTAGTTTTAGTTTTTTTGATTAATTCTTTAGAAGTTCCAACTTCAACAATATTACCATTTGCCATTATACCAATTCTATCTGATAAACTTTCTGCTTCCTCCATATAATGAGTTGTTAAAATAATTGTTATTTTTCCTTTTAATGAATTAATAACTTTCCATAACTCTTTTCTTGCAATAACATCTAAACCAAGTGTAGGTTCATCTAAAAATAATATTTTAGGATCATTAATTAAGCTTATTGCAATAGATACTTTTCTTTGCCATCCACCAGATAAAGTTTTTGCTCTTTTGTTTAATACTTCATCTAATTTAAACATTTTAATTAATTCATTAATCTTTTTATCTTTATCTTTTATCTGATAAACTCCAGCCATAAATTCTAAGTTTTCTTTTACGGTTAAATTTGGAGCAATAGCAGTTTCTTGTGGTGAAACATTTAATATTTCTTTTATTTTAAATATATCTTTTTTCATATCCATATCAAGGATTTTAATACTTCCAGAAGTTGGTAATATTAATCCTGATAACATTTTAATTGTTGTAGTTTTTCCAGCACCATTAGTTCCTAAAAGTGCAAATAATTCACCTTGTTTAATATTTAAATCTATTCCATTTACTGCAATTTTATCTTTAAACTTTTTAGTTAATTTCTTTGTTTCAATTGAATACATATTATTTACCATCTGGCATAATTTTATCCATAGTATCTTCTAATACTTCAGATTTAACAATAGCCATTCCTTTCTTTTTATCACATAAAACTACAACAGTATCTCCAGGTTTAATATCAAACATATCTCTTGCTTCTTTAGGAATTACTATTTGTCCTTTTTCTCCAACTTTAGCAATACCCACAAATTTATCTTTCATATATGCCTCCTTTAAAGTATAACAAGTTATACTTTTCATACTTAATTATATACCTATTTTATACAAAAGTAAAGCATCGCAAGATTACTAAAAAAAGATGAAATTTCTCTCATCAGTTGGAACGGGAATATCTTAATATGACGATCATTTTATTTTTTTAAATCTTTACAGGTATCTAAAACAATACTTCTTAATAATTCTTGATTATCTACATCATCTACAAGATACATTGGTTTAGCACTCTCATAAGGAATAGATTCTTGCATATTATATTTTTTATTACTATCAACTATTTTAACAAGTAATCTATCATCATAAATACCACCAAATAATAATCCGTTATAATAAAGTAAATATTCTCCCATCATAGATTTACAAGTTATATTATCTAATAAGTTTAGTTGTTCTAAAATATAATCTCTATAATCTTTTGTAGTAGCCATTCTATCAACTCCTATAATTAATTATAACATAAAAGAACGAATTCTCATCCGTTCTATATATCTTAATATTACGCCCTAAATTTATCCATTTTATTATTAAATTTCTTATAGAATAATTTATAGCATAATAATCCAAATACAACGCCTAATGTATTTAAAATCAAATCATCTACATCAGTTCCTCTTGTTAAAAATAATTGACATATCTCTATAAACAAAGATGAACAAAATCCTACAACAATTACTTTTTTATCAGATACCTTCCATAATAATGGAATAATAAATCCAAATGGCATAAATAAAATTATATTACCTAAAAAATTAATTAGAAAATAATTTATATAACCATTAACAAATACTTCATTATATGTTTCAAATAGTACTTTAAATGGAATCAAGTTAGTTTCATGAATACCACTTTTTACAATTTTAAATCCTCCAATTCCAGTTTCAAATTTTGGAATTATTGTTTGTGATGCTAATCCTACAACAAATATTACAAACAAGAATAAGACAACTTCATGATGCCAATTTAGTTTCTTGTGTTTACTTTTTAAATAAATGAATCTAATTAATAAATAAATAGGAATTGTAATTATCATGTATGGAATCATATTTACGATGTATCCTAATATAGCTCTCATATTAAATTATCACCACCAATTCTTCTAAATAAATTATACTACTATTTTGCAAAATCTCATATAGTTATGAGTTAAATATTTAAAAATCTAAATGAACGTAATATTACTATTTTCCGATTTATGTAAAATTCAATAAATTTGGAAAGTTTAGGTGTACTGCTAATTTTACTACTTTACTACTAATCTTCGTTATTATCTTCTAAACTGCTATTAAATCTAATACAATAATTTATTGCTACTAATCTTAAAGCAATCCAAACTAATGAATCTAATAATTGATTATTACTTATATTAGAAGAAAGACAACAATTTTTAATATATGAACTACTTACAGGAAGTTCTAATTTTCTTTCATTTCTTCCTATAGCCTTAAACAATAAATCATCAGCTATTTGATCACATTCTGAAACTATATCAGAATCATCATCATAGTATTTGATGAAATAATCTGTTATATCATCAACTTGTTTAAATACTTTTCTAATATCTATATCTTTATTGTTTTTTAATTCATTTAATTGATTATTTATTATTTCTTCAATTACTTTTTCTTTTTGTTCATTTTTTAAATCATTAATAATTATTGTTAGGTCATCTAAAGTAAATTCTTGAACTTCAATAACTTTACTTAAATCTGATACCATTTTACTTGTTATTTTATTTGCGTAGTTAATATTTTCGTTTTTCATATTCATAGCTCCTTTATATAAATCCTAAACTTACCTCAATTATTATATCATAATTTATTCATTGTGTCGTACTTTTGTGAATATTCATCAATTGAATGGGAAAATTAATATGGTGATATATATGATAGATAATAATTTAAAATATTGTAGAGAAGAACTTGAAATGACACAAGAAGAATTAGGTATTATATTAGGTGCGAGTAAACAAACTATATCAAATTGGGAAACAGGTTATACACCAATACCTTTAAATAAATTAGTTAGATTTGCTAATTTATATAATTATTCATTAGATTTTATTGTTGGATTTACAAGAAAGAATATTAAATATAATAAAAATATAAAATTAGATAGCAAATTAATTGGTAAAAATCTTAAAACAATAAGAGAAAATTTAAAACTAACACAACAACAAATTGCAGATAAATGTAATATCTATCAGTCTACTTATAATCATTATGAAACTGGTTATAGTTTAATAAAAATAATTCCAGCTTATTCAATTTGTAAAACTTATAATATTTCATTTGATTGGTTAGTGGGTAGAACTAATAATATAAAAATAAACAAATAAAAAAAGCGAGAGTATGCTAATTAAAACATATTCTCGCTTTTATAATACATTTAATGAATAACAATAATCATATACATTTAATTGTTCATTAATTTTAGTATTTATTTCTTGATTTTTAAAATCATATTGAAAGATATTAAATAACATTTCTACTGAAAACTTTTTCTTTTCTTCAATTGATAATTCCATATACTTTGCTGAAATAAATAGTAGATTCTTATATTTGGCAAAGTTAATTATTACATTTTTAGATTCAGGATCTAGTATTAATAATACATTTTTTAAAAGTTTAATAAAGTTATTAATATCATAATTAGGTGTAAATCCTAAATTTTCAAGTAGGTGTATTGCTAATCTAACTTTATCAATATCATTTAAATTATCAAACATATTAACTAAATCAATTACTTTTTCGGTATTATTATCTAATAACATAAATATTCTCCTTTCAAATTAGCCATTTTAGGCACTTTATTTAAAGAACAGATAAGAGATTAAACCTTAACTTAAAACTTAACAATAAGCATTTAAATGGGGTATAATCTCAAATTTCTGTTTTACTATTTATCACTCTAACAATTAAAAAAATCAAGAGTGTTTTTTAATTTTATCTACTTAAATCATAATCATCTTTATCGTAATCATATTCATCATAATTTCTAACTCGTTCTTTGTAGTAATCTGGTGCTTCAACATATTCAAATAATTCATCTTGTTTAGTTGTTCCTTTAGATATTTTAATAACATCTCCCATATCAAATTCACTATTATCATAACAATCTTTAACAATTAAAGCAGTTTCATCTTTTGTATAATCATTGCCTCGTTGTAATAGTTTCCTTAAAAACTTCTTTAACAATTGAAATAGTTCATTTAATCTATAAATTAAACTTCTATTTTCATCTTTTAATTCTTTATTTTCAGTTTCAAGTTTACTAACTTCTTTCTTATATTTTTGATTTTCTTTTTCTAATGATTTATAACTATTAGCATAACTATCAACTTCATTAAATATTGTTTGTAGTTTAGGTTGTAATTCCATTACTTTTTTAGATTCATTAATAACATTATTCATACTTTCAAAAGTATCTTTTTTTACCTTAACAAAGTCTTTATCAATAATAAGTGTTTGTTTAGTTGTTTTCATTTTTTCTTCAAAATCATTCATTGCTTTATCAAATCTATCATTTTTAACATTTAATTCATGATTTAGTTTTTTAGTAAGTTGTTTATACTCTTTTATTTTAATGTGTTTATTATCACTTCCTTTAATACCTCTTTCAAGATCGTAACCTTTTTCAGTTAGTCTTTTATGATATAAGTCTTGTAAATGTGATAACTGGATTTTATCTTTAATATATTGTTTTTTAGAAATAGTGTATCGTTCTGTATTTGTTCTTTTATCTAATTTTTTAACTAGTGGAACAACAACACAATGAATATGTGGTGTTTCTTCATCTAAATGGACAGTTGCATGAAGTATTTGTTCTTTCTTATAACCTAAATCATTATAAACAAATTCCATACAAGTATCAGCCCAATCTTTTATTTGCTCTCTAGACATATCTTTAAAGAAATTATGTGAAGCAGTCATAACTAATTCATCAGCTACAACATTTTTAGAACTATTTAACATTTCATGGTACCTTTTCTTTCTATCTGCTCGTTCAGTTTTCATTCTTTCATCATGTTCTTTTTTATATTCTTTAGTTAATTCATCAAAACCTTTAACATATTTAACATTTAAAGGAACAAGTTCTATATTGTTTTTAGTTAATTCTAATTTAATATTAGGGTTTGATTGATATGCTTTCTTTTCTCGTTTATTATGTGATCCTATTTGTGCTAAATCAGGTATAGTCATAATAGGTTCAACTCTTAATATTGCATAATTTAAATTCATAATATCGTTTCTCCTTTCTTTTTACAATCGAGTAGAAGGCAGTGACTAACTGCCGTCCTCTCACACCACCGAGCGTACGGTTCCGTACTCAGCGGTTCGTTAAATCTAATCTTATGCCCTTACTTTACGTTAAAATATAAATCACCTGCTACTTACTCCCTTTGTTTCCAACATACTCTCGTAAGTGAGAGTCTTTCTTTTGACTTGTCTGGCTTTTAATTATATTTTACATGTTTCACTGACAGATTATCATTAACGTCTTGTCCTTTGCTCCATATAGTTTCCTATACTTCATCACTACTACGACAAGAACTGACTTCTTGATGTTCAGCTATACATCTCTATATAGGTTACTTCTCTAATATATCTTATAATCACATATTAGATAGCATATCATCAAGACCTCACACGGTAAGTGTTAACACTTTCATCTCATCTACCCGCCACATTTACTATATAAACCTCGTGTAGTATTGGACTTTACTTTGTTTGGCAAGCTCATCCAGTTTATACAGCCTTAGTATGTGGTTTCTGTTCGTCGAGCCAAGATTTTGTCTCCAGCTTCCTTCAGATTCTACCTCACGATAGACACCCTTGCTATTGGCTAGTGGTTCCTACTACCAAGCCCACAGGCAACTTTCATGCCCTAGTTTTAACACATGCGTGTCGCACCAATAAAAAAAGATGCTTTTTAAACATCTTTTTAGTTATTTTTTATTTTTCTCAATAAATTATCTTCATCATATCTATTTATAAAATTTTTAAATCCGTTTATAAATATATTCCAATTATTTGGAATCATATCATGTCCATTAAAACATTCTGAAAGTCCATTATAATATTCTAACTTTAATATCCATTTATAATTATCATAATCTTTATTGATATATTCTTTATTCCAAAAGTTTATTTTAGAATTAGTTATACTATCTAGCATTTTTATTTTATCTTTATTAGTAATTATTTCTTGACTAACTAATTCATAATTCCTTTTAAATATAAATGTTGGTTTATCATCAAATATAAATTCATATTTATATCTTGCTTTACTTAACATAAATACTAATGTTATTTTACTAATATCTACTGCATATAAGTTTTCTATTGAATTAAATGATTTATGACATTTATTACAATACTTATTATGATTATGATCAGTTATAAGAGTTCCATCATAGTTTAATCTTTTAGGTTTTCTTTTTCTTTCTGAATATTTTACTTCATCATTATTCTTTTTAATAAAAGTATTATTATCATTATATCTATAAAGATAAATAACACTTGTTGTATCCTTACTATTACAATAAGGACAAGTCATTCTTGCTCCCATATTTACTACACCTTTCTTGGAATCTTATAACCTTTGCTTATTTTCTCGCACCAAGGGTAATAGCGGAGTTATTATGGGAGAACTACTTGTTTCTAAAGAAGGTATTGGATATTTAATTATGTATGGGTCACAGGTTTTTAATCTTAATTTAGTAATTACGGGAATTATTATTTTAATGATTCTTTCTTACTTGATGTATTTAATGATAAGTTATTTAGAAAAAATCTTAGTTAGGAATAAGAACTAACTAAGACTTTTCTTTTTTCATTTGTTTGACATCATTAATCAATTAGTATTATTTTTAAATTTATCATAAAACAAACCAAGGACATACTCCATTTTTTCATCATCGATAGAAACTAAATCATCATTTTCATCTTCTTCAAAAATTAAGATATCGTGGTTATCTTTTAAATTAGAAAAATAATAATATTGATTTATTTTATCTACTAAAAAATATTTTTTTTGATTTACTTCAATTATTTTTAATTCTTTTTCCATTATTTTCTATTCACACTTCCCATATCTTTTTGATTTTCTTTGAATGCCTTTATTGAATATTCTTTTAATTCTTCTTCACTTATGTTCATTGTTTTATTTATCATTGATTTCATTAAACCTGCTTGATATAGGGCAACGCCTAATTCTTCATCAGATACGCCATTTTCTATTGCTGATGCATGAATATCTCTAATAAAATCGTCCATATTTACGTCGGTTCGTTCAATTTTTTCACCATCTTCTCCACAATATCTCACTATCCACGAGTCTTCTTCAGCACTATGTCTTATATTTAATTTGTTGGGAATATCGCGACTTTCTTCTAGGTTTTCGTAGATTATTTTAGCTCCTTTTGAGGCTTCATGATACTCTATGATTCCTTCCGTTGCTTTAGTAATTAAAGCACCTGCCGTCATTGAAGATACTGCAATTAAAATCATTGCCGATTTCTTAATTCTTATTGTGTTTGATTTTTTTCTTTGATTTCTTTTATTCTTTCTATAATCTTCAGTAACTTCTTCTTCATTTTTTGATTGTTTTTCTTGCATTTCTTTATTAAACCATTCCATTACTTGTGGACCTTCTTGGTCGTATTTTTTGTTATTATCCATCATACACTCTCCTTTACTTCATAGTAAGTATATCTAATTTTTTTCTTTCTTACAAGAAAATTAACTAAGATTTACGCTAAATAATTTTCTGGAGTGACAACTACGCCTTCCTCTTTTAATTCTTCTTTAAATTCCTCTTTAAATTTGACCAGTTCTTTTTTGATGACATCTGGATATACGGCTTTGGTGAATCTTATCGCATCATAAATATTTTTAAAACCGACTGTATTTCTATTTTCATAAACGGCATTAGAAAATGCCTGTCTTAATAAAACTAGAGCAATATCTGGATACCTTGAAGAGATTTCATATACTCTTTTGTATTCACTGGTCAGGTTGACAATAAATTTCATGATATTTTCTTTTTGGAAATCCGTATAGGCTAACTTTACCCCTGTTTGATATTCTATTTTTGGTAAAGTTCTTAGTAAGATTTGAACACACTGTTCTTCGGTTGGTTCACTGACGTCTACTTTATCGAATCTTCTTGTAAAGGCTTTATCTCTTAGAATGAAATGTTCATATTCATAGGTTGTAGTTGCTCCTATTATTTTTATGGTACCACGACTTAAGCCTTCTTTAAACATGTTGGCAAGGTCTAACCTTCCATCACCAATTAGGGTATGAATTTCATCGATAAAAAGAATAACACGATCCATATTTTTTAGTTCTTGCACTAATTTTAGAACTCTGTTCTCATCGCCATCTTGTCCTAGTAGAGCTGTTGTATTTACCCGAAAAATTCGAAAACCAAGTAAAACATTTGGAACCATTCTTTGTTGAATTCGGTAAGCAAGTCCTTCAACAATAGCGGTTTTTCCTATTCCTGGTTTACCTACTAAAATGGCTGATTTTTCAGGAGTTAGTAAAACTAAAATTAAATTTTTAATTTCTTCATCACGGGCAATGGCTGGGTCTGTAATATATTTGGCACTAGTCATTTCATCTGCATATCTAGCTAAAATACTTTGATTATCTTCTATCATAATGATCCTCCTACTTTAAAATAACGGCTAACATTCCCCACATAAAGGAAACGACAATTATGGCACCTAGAAAAATTGCATCAACAAAGCCACCGTTGGTGCGTACTTTTTCATCATAAAACATTTTGTATTTTTTGGTATCATCTTTTGGTAATTCGTTATTCTTTATTTCTACTGGCAAGTCACTTTCATTTATATATTTCATCTTCTAAGATTTCCTCCTTTAGTATTCTTTTTATCTTCTTATCTTTTACGTTATCTATTATAGCATAAATTATTTTACTTTTTTGATATAATTTTAATTTTTCTTCATAAAAGAAAAGTTTTTCTTCGACACCTTGTAAAACTTTATGAATGGCATTTCTACTTGTTCCTAGGTTTTCACTTATTTCTCCTAAAGATAAATTTTGAAAGTAATAGTCTTCGAAGTATTTTTTTTGTTTATCATTTAATAATTCTCCATATAAATCATACAGAATGATTAAATAATCTCTTTTTTCCATAATTCCTCCTATAAGTCTTTGAAAAGGCCATAAATATATTTTTCAATATCAAATTTTTCTAGGTCATCTTCGCCTTCACCAAGGCCTACATATTTAACAGGGATATTTACGGATTCTTTAATGGCTAAGACGATTCCTCCTTTTGCGGTTCCGTCCAATTTCGTTAAGACAACGCCAGTGATGTTGGTAATTTCCTTAAAACTTTTGGCTTGGCTGATTCCATTTTGGCCAGTGGTAGCATCAATTACTAGTAGTGTTTCATGGGGAGCGGTAGGAATAATTTTTTGAATTACACGATTGACTTTTTCTAATTCACGCATTAAGTTTTCTTTATTTTGTAAACGTCCAGCGGTGTCAATTAAGACAACATCATAATTTTCATTTACGGCTTTTTCTAGGCCATCATACATTACACTAGAAGGATCCTTAGAAGTATTTTTAATGACTTCAGCGCCTACTCTTTTGCCCCATTCTTCTAGTTGTTCAATGGCTCCTGCTCTAAAGGTATCTCCTGCGACTAACATTACCTTCTTACCTTCATTCTTTAACTGGTGAGCTAATTTTCCGATAGTCGTTGTTTTCCCTACTCCATTTACACCAACAAAAAGGATAACGGTTGGAGAATTGGTGGCATAATGAATTTTACTATCAATAATATTATTGCCAACATACATAATAAATAATTCATCAATGATAATATCTTTTAGGGTAGATGTATCCTCGATTTTTTCTGTCTTTACTCTTTTTCTTAATAGGTCAACGAATTTCATCACGGTATCTACTCCAATGTCGGCCATGATTAAGATGTCTTCTAGTTCCTCAAAATAATTTTCATCAATGTTTTTATATTTTTTGCTTAAGTTGGATAGTTTTGATACAAATTCTTTTCTAGTTTTTTCTAGTCCTTTATCGTATTTTTCTACAGATTCTGTTTTAGTTTTTGTAAATGTTTGTTTTAATTTATCGAATAGTCCCATTCTCATTCCTCATTTCTATATCTTTATTATATCATAAGTTATTTGGTTATAATACTTAAAAAGTAAAACACTCTCTATTTAGATTCCAATAAAGAAAAGAACTGATGCCTTGAATATCAGTTTACTTTTCTTCCTTTGTTTCTTCTTTCTTGGTTTCTTTTGGTTCTTTTTTGGTTTTTTCTTTCTTTTTCTTTCTATCAATTCCATAACATTCTCTTACTTGGTTTTCAATCTCTTCTAGGACATCTTTATTTTTGGAAAGATAGATTTTTACATTTTCTTTTCCTTGTCCAATTTTGTTTTCGTGGTAAGCATACCAAGCGCCACTTTTTTCTACAATTCCAGCTTCTACGGCTAAGTCTAATACTTCTCCTTCGTGTGAGATACCTGTTCCATACATAATGTCTACAACGGCTGTTTTAAAAGGTGGAGCGACTTTATTTTTGACTACTTTGATTTTGGTTGTCGCACCAATGATATCGTTTCCTTGTTTGATTTGTTCTCCTCTTCTTATATCAAGACGGACAGAAGAATAATACTTCAAGGCTTTTCCTCCTGGGGTTGTTTCTGGATTTCCAAACATGACGCCAACTTTTTCTCTTAATTGATTAATAAATATAACGATAGTGTTGGTTTTATTGATGGAACCAGATAATTTTCTTAAGGCTTGGCTCATTAGTCTAGCTTGCAATCCAACGTGTGAGTCTCCCATTTCTCCATCAATTTCTGCTTGTGGGACTAAGGCTGCAACCGAGTCAATGACAATAATATTTACGGCTTCACTTTTGACTAGAGCATCGCATATTTCTAGAGCTTGCTCTCCGGTATCTGGTTGAGATAACAATAATTCATCAATGTCAACACCTAAGTTTTCGGCATAAACGGGGTCAACAGAATGTTCGGCATCAATAAAGGCAGCTCTTCCTCCTTCTTTTTGAACTTCTGCTATAGCATGAAGAGCAAAGGTTGTCTTTCCAGATGATTCTGGTCCATAGATTTCTATAATTCTTCCCTTTGGATACCCCCCTACTCCTAAGGCAATATCTAAGGCAAGGGAACCGCTCTTACTTACTTCTACTTCGGCGTTTTCTTGCTCGCCTAGTTTCATGATTGCTCCTTTACCGAATTGCTTTTCAATATCTGCCATCACTTGGGCCAACGCTTTATCTTTTTCTAATAATTTACTCATTTTTTTGTCTCCTTTACTCACTGTATGATTCCATTATAGCCTAGGTATTTTTCTTTGTCAATAGTTTTGCGTACATTTGTTCGTGCTATTTTTTGGTAATTACTTTATCTTGTATTATGATTCTCATTTCAGTATTTTATGCAAAAGAAAAAGAAGTACTTAAAATACTTCAATAATATTAACCCATATATATTACATAACTATAATAGAGAATAAATAAAATTAAGAAGATAATTCCCTCTTTTTTGGTAATTTTTTTATCATTATAAGAAAAGATAAATAATAAAATTACGGATAATAGCATGACAATTAGGTCAATAGCATTAAAAGATACTTTGGAGATACCCCCTAATAGGGCAACAGGAACGCCAATTACAATTCCTAGATTAAAGATGTTACTTCCGACAACATTTCCTATTGCGATATCATATTCCCCTTTTTTAGTTGCCGTTACTGAAGTGACTAGTTCAGGTAGAGAGGTACCTAGGGCAATAATGGTTAAGGCAATCATTTTTTCACTGATTCCTAATAATTTGGCTAAGGCGGATGCTGAATCAACAACTAAATTACTTCCTAAGACAATCGCGATTAAACCAATGATTGTGAAAAGAAGTGATTTGGGTAGACTCATATATTCTTCTGTTTCCTCTGGATCTATCTTTTTTCGGGCCATACTAATTAAGTAATAAATAAAGATAAGGAAGAACAGTAATAAAGTAATGCCATCCCCTCTTGTGAAATTATTTTTAGTATGATTAATTAAGTTATCTGATAATAGAGCAACAAAAAGGGTTGTGATAAGAATGGTTATGGGTAATTCTTTTCTAACGGTATTATTTTTAACATTAAGGGAATGAAAAAGTGAGCTTACCCCTAAAATAAGAAGAATGTTTAGGATATTACTTCCAATGACATTTCCTAGGACGATATCACCACTATTGGATAAGAGGGATTTGATACTAACCGCAAGTTCTGGGGCACTGGTTCCAAAAGAAACAATCGTTAAGCCAATTAACATTTTAGAGACTTTGAAATTTCCTGCGATTGAGGAAGAGCCATCAACAAAGATATCGGCTCCTTTAATTAGGACAATGAAGCCTACAATTAATAAAATAATTTGAACGAACATCGTTTTTCCTTCTTTCTTTTATTTATGGTATGTTTCATGATTTTGGATTTTAAAACTTCGATAGATTTGTTCTAAGAGAATTACTCGAAATAATTGATGGGGAAAAGTTAATTTTGAAAATGAAAGCTTAAAATTAGCCATTTGTTTCACTTTATCAGTTAAGCCATCACTTCCACCAATAATGAAAGTGATATTCGAATGATTTAGGAATGTTTTATCTAGGTGATTGGATAGTTCGATAGAGTCTAGCATTACTCCATCAATATCTAGAACAATATTATAATCTTTAGAATTTATTTTTTTTAGTAAAAGTTCTTCCTCTTTTTGTTTCGTGGAGTCAGGTAATTCTTCGATTACAACTTTGTGATATTTACTTAGGCGTTTCATGTATTCTTTGATGGCTTCTTGATAGAAGGTTTCTTTGATTTTACCTATGCATAGTATTTTTATCATACACATACCTCCTCGGTTTCTTCATCTTGCGTGGTTACAATAATTTTATCGACGACTTTATTTTCTTCTAAAAGACGCTGTTTTAGGGTGTTATAAGCTAAATCTTTGGTGTTATTTTCGTGGGATAAGTGAGCTAAAAAGATATATTTGGTATTTTCTCCGGTGAATTCTTTTAAATATCTCGCGGAGTCATAGTTGGATAAGTGGCCTTTATCCCCTAGAATTCTTTGTCTTGTTTTAAAAGGATAAGTACTGTGATTTAACATTTCAATATCATGATTACTTTCCATAATATAGATGTCCTTATTACTTAAAAGAGGAAAATATTTTTGGTTGATATATCCAGTATCGGTAATATAAACAACGCTTTTTTTGCCTTCATCGATGATGTATCCAACAGAGTCTATCGCGTCATGGCTTGTTTTGATGACATGGATAAGAAGAGATGCAATTCTAAATTCGCCATGATTTTCAATGAGTTGATAGTTATCTAGGTAATCTATTTCTTCTTGCATCTTTTCGGTTAGATAAACTTTGGTATGATATTTTTTCTGAAATACTTTTAGTCCTTTAACGTGGTCAATATGAGGGTGAGTAATTAATATGGCATCGATTTCTTCCGCGTTGATGTTGAAAATACTTAATTTTTCTTTGACATATTTACAAGTATTTCCTAAATCGATTAGTAATTTTACTCCTCCTGCTTCAATATAGGTAGTGTTTCCTTTACTACCTGATGATAAGACTCTTACTCTCATTTGTATAGAGTGAATGGGTCGAATGGTGAGCCACCGCGGTGTGGATAACCTCGCCATGTGGCAAAGTGTAGATGGGTACCACTATAAGGACTTGAAGATGATGGTACGGGGTACACTTCTCCTGAATTTCCCATGGTTGCGATTTTTTGGCCTCTACTCACAACTTGGCCTACTTTTACTAAAATTGTAGATAAGTGCATATACTGAGTATAATAGTTACCAGTGTTATGGTTGATTAAAATATAATTTCCTTGGCGTCCGTTACAAGATAAGTTTCCAGCAACACAGCCCCCCTTAGTTTCAACAACCGTTCCATTATTAGCGGCATAAATGTTAGAGCCATATCCTGGTCCATAAATGTCTAAGGCTGCATGCATACTTCCCCAACGATAACCAAAGTATGTCGTAATCGTGTATGGCGTATCGGTTGGCCATGCCCAATAAGATAAATCGGCAACGTGAGGAACTTCTTTTGAACCTCTGACAACAACTTTATCCACACTTGGTTTTAATTCAATCGTATTTAAGTTAACGGTATCCGATAATTGACCGTTGATGTATTCATATTCCCTGCTAACACGATATAGTCCGTTTTCGCCTTCTTGTTTCACATATTCGACGCCTTGCAATTCGGAGGAATCATATTGAACATTTACAGCATAAGCTTTTTCTTCATCACTGATGCCATTAATTTCTACAACGATACTAATTACTGGATTAATTAAGCCAACACTTACTTCTTGTCCTGTATAAAGAAGGGCATTTTCACTTTTAAAATTAGAATTGGCAATTAAGAATTCTTGAACGTTTAATTTATTGGCATTGGCAACCGTTTCAACCGTATCTCCTTCTCGAACAAAATAAGTCGATTGTTTTTTGGTTGTGCCATAAAGCAAATATTTGGCAAGAGTACTTGCATTAGTGAAAATTTCTTTATCTATAGAGATATAAGAAGATTTATAGGTAATATCTTCATCAATAGAAATATCTTTGATGACGGACCCTGTATCAACAATTTCCTTTTGAGTACTTTCCATATAGGCTTTATAATCATCTTCTGAGACAAAAGATTTAATTAACTGTGTTACCGCGTCTTCAAAGATTTGCTTATTTAAAACATAGATATACTTGGTTTTATAATCTTTTACCTCTTTATTTTTAATGGTTATGGCAACACCTTTAATAGTAAATTGTTTCTTTTTGATGATTCTGTTATAGACTTTTTCGTTGGAGTCAACTTTAGTATTGTACGTTGTTACGCTTTTTATCATAACGCCATTGGGCATTTCTACTTTATTTACTTTATATTTTTTCTTAATTGCTTCTTCTTTTTTATTGATAAATTCTTCAAAATTGGTTTTACTTTTTACGGTTCCAATAATTTCTCCATCAATATAAATTTGATAAACTTCTCTTGGAACTTTGGTTTGATATTTTGTAAATCCTAAAAAGATAAGTAGAACGCTAATTAAAAGAATTACAATAATATAAGAAATTCGAAAATGGCTTTTAGGCAATTTTATCGCCTTCTTTCTTTATGGATAAAAAGGTTGATGTTTTTTTCTTAAATAACATATCGATTGTTGCGATTGGTCCATTTCTGTGTTTTAGGATAATTAGTTGAATTGGTACTGGTAGGTTATCATCAGCTGGAGCTTCAACGTCAGGGGCATGGAGAGCTGCTACGATATCGGCATCTTGCTCGATAGAACCAGATTCTCTTAAGTCAGATAAAACGGGTTTTTTGTCTTCTCTTTTTTCTACACTTCTTGATAATTGAGATAAGGCAATGACGGGAACTTCTAGTTCTAGGGCCATTGTTTTTAGACTTCTAGAGATTTCCGATACTTCTTGTTGCCTACTTCCCGCATATTTTGATGAGGAGTCAATTAATTGTAAGTAATCGATGATGACTAATCCTAGGCCTTCTCCTTGGGTAGATAATCTTCGACATTTGGCTTTGATTTCACTGGCTGTTACGCCTCCAGCGTCATGGAAATAGATATTTGTATCTGCTAGTTGACTGATGGCTTCGTTGATACGACGCCAATCTTCGTTTTCTAATCTTCCTGTTTGTAATTTTTTATTATCTACTTGTCCTAAGGAACTAATCATTCTCATAATTAATTGTTCCGCGGGCATTTCTAGTGAAAAAACAGCAATATTTTTCTTGGTACTTTTTGCAGCAGCACAAGCGATATTTAGGGCAAAGGCTGTTTTACCAACGGCTGGGCGAGCGGCTACGATAATTAATTGGGTTGGACTAAACCCGTTGGTTAGGTTATCTAAGTCGATAAGTCCTGTCGTTAAGCCAGTTACTTTTCCTTTGTTTTTGGCAAGGGCTTCGAGGTCGTTTTGGGCTTTTTCTAGAACATCTCTTATATTTCTAAATTCGGTTGTTTTTTTTAATTTAGCGATGCCTAAAATACTTTTCTCGGCATCTTCTACTACTTCGTTTAAGTTAATATCTGTTTTATTGGCATTGGTAATAATCGCTGTTGCTGATTCGATTAGCCGGCGAAGGGTAAATTTTTCTGCAACGGTATCGATGTAATACTCAACATTAGCACCAGTTGCAACACTTTCGATAACGCTATTTAAGTATTCTACGCCTCCGATTTGCACGAGCCAATTGCGATTGATGATTTCGGTTGTGACCGTTCCAATGTCAACGGGCTGCTTGTTTTGGTATAGATATTTGATGACAGAGAAGATTTTGGTATGGCTATCAAGGTAAAAAAATTCTTCTCGTACTTCTTCGCACACTTTTTGTAAGGCCCCATAGGACCAAAAGGCAGAACCGATTAGGGCTTTTTCTGCTTCAATATTATTGGGTAAACCGTTTGGTCCCATGTAATCACCTACTTTTCTTTTAATGCAACGCTTAATTTGGCTGCGACTTTTTTATGAAGTTGAACGGTAACTTCGTGTACTCCTAGGGTGTTTAGGTCGTTAGCTTCAATGTTCTTTTTGTTGATTTTGATTCCTTTTTTGGCTAGTTCTTCGGCAATTTGTTTACTACTAATACTTCCAAAGACTTTTCCTTTATTAGAAGATACACTGAATGTAAGAGTTAAATCTTCTAGTTGTTTTTTTAAGAGTTCAGCATTCTTAATATTTTCTTCTTCTTCTTTTTCTTTTTTCTTAATGTCCTCGTTTAAAATATTTGAACTGGTTTTGGTATACTTTACGGCATAGCCATTTTTAATTAAATAATTTGTGGCATAGCCATCACTTACTTCTTTAATGTCGTTTACTTTTCCTTGTTTTTTTAAATCTTTAATAAAAATAACTTTCATTTTTTACACCTTCTTCACTGAAGTTAATTATACTATAAATTGATGGGCAAGTAAAGGAAAAGAAATGCCTATTAAGGCACTTCTTAAACATTAAATTGCTTCTTTTTTTACTATTTTAAATTAGATAAGGGGCTATTTTCTTTTAAATTTATTAGGTTATTAGAAAAAATTGGTTATTTTTTAATAAACTTACTTAAACTTACTGATTCCTTATTTCCAATAATTACCTTACCATCCAAATTGCATATATAACAATCTGGTAATTTTGATTTTATATAATCTAATGTTTCTATATTATTTTCTACCTTTCTTCCAACCAATACTCCTTCGATTAATCTTGAAGGCAAACCAAATATAATTGCTGATTCTCTATCTGTTGTTGATGCATCTCTTTTCAATCTTAAGTCTAAAAATTTAGGATAATATCTATAGTCTAAAAAATCTTTAAGTGTTTCATCATCAAATTCTGTATTCCATACATCAGCATATATCATTTTTTTGGCATATTCTGATTCTGTATTTAAGATAAAAGCAATTTGTCTTTTATCTGCAACTAAGCTTGGAATAAATCTTGTTTCTTTAGTACCTTCACCCCAATACATCCAAATAGAATCATCATTATTAATTTTTTCTGTATATTCATCAAATTTGTGATATGGAATAAGATCTGATATTTCTATTGAGCCTGGTCCTCGTCCGATTGTATAAGTAATGGTAAAACCACTGTATAAATTGATATAGTCTTTTAAATAGCAATCATTTTTTATATTCCACATACCAATGCTATGTCTAATTTTATTTTTTATATTTGGATTAGTAAATTCAATCCCAATAAATCCATTATTAATAGTCCAGTCAAAATTATCTAATATTCCTGGTATTCCATGAATAAATGTTCCTTTTTTTAGAAAAACATCTTCTCCATCTTTATATTCACTTTTATTTATAATAATGTTATCTTCATAAAATAAATTTATATTGTTTAATACTAAATCTAATGCTTTGCCTTTAAATGTTTGTTTTGCATATTCTATATATTTTTCTTTCATTATTCATCACTCACTTTCCTTATTATATTTTTTATTAAATTTTGTATTTCTTGTTCTGTTACTATAATGCTTTTTGTTGCTATTTGACATGATAAACCATGTGTATAAAATCTTACATCTCTATATAATTCTCTTGCCTGATCTTTATCCATACCATATTGTTTGGGGATGCTTTCTATTGTTTCTATATTCCAAGAAGAATTTAATACTTCTTCTATCGTTCTAGAACCCGCCAAATCTGACATAAATAGTGCTTTAAATATATTACTTTCTTTATAAGAAAATAGTGCATATGCATAACTTATTGTATACAAGTAGTCTTTTTTATCTACTATTTTTTCAATGAATTCATCATAATAATCATGCAAATATTTTTTTAATTCTTTCTTAAATTCAATCATTCCACTAAAATTTCTAAATAGTGGTGCTGTTGAACAACCTATATATTTACATAAGTCTCTTGCATTTAGACATTCTATTCCTTTTTCTTCAATAAAATTCTTAGCATTTTTTAAAATATATTCTTTATCAAAAGATATTTTTCTAGCCATTTTATCACCTCAATAAATAACGGTTGTTATTTATTGTAATAGTATTTAAGCGAAAAGTCAACAATAAAATAACGATTGTTATTTAAAAAACAAAAAAAATAGAACTCCTTAAAGTCCTATTTAGATAAATTTGACATTTTTGTCTTATAACTTATTTTCTTAGTTTTTGTTATTTTTATTTAACAAATTTTTTATATTATTAAATTCTAGTATATCTACTTTTACTTTTTCATTATTTTTAAGATAATAATCTATTGTTTTTATCATTTTTCCACCATAATGTTTATAAAAGTTAATTGTCTCATTTCCATGCATACATCAATTATCATTTTATTGCAGCTCAAATCTATTAATTTTGAAATTCCTTCGAAAAATAATTTTTTTCCAATCCCTTGTTTTTGATATTTTTTTAATAAATATAAAGCACCTATCTTTCCTAAATTTTCTTCTAACTTATGATAGTTGCAGAATCCTACTACTTGATTATCTACTACTGCTACCAAATAATTATGATTAGTTTTTAAGAATTCTTCTGTTTTTTTTTGCTTTTTCTGATAAATTATTAATTTTTTGGGCTAAATATTCATCGCTAACTAGACCTGTATATTTTTCTGTCCATGAGTAAGCTGAAACATACGAAATTCCATACGCATCTTCTATTGAAGCTTTTCTTATTATTTCATTCATTTTTATCTCTCCCTTTTTGATATACACTAAAAATATTTTTTATAGTGTTATCTAAAATAAACTTAATTGACTTGATTCTGGTAAGTCACCAAATAGATTCATTGCCCGCATTTTATCTACTAAAGTTGTTGAGACATGGCAACGCTTTTGAAAATCTTCAATAGAAATAAAATCATGTTTTTTCGCTTCTTCTTGAATACTTTGCGCAACGGTTCCACCTAGGCCATCGATTACTCGAAATGGTGGAATTAGAGTGATTCCATCGTCTGCTATTTGGAAGTTTTTAGCATCACTTTTCATTAAATCTAGGTTACCAAAGATAATTCCTCTAGCTGTTGCTTCAAGGGATAGTTTTAATGTTTCTAATAATGATGTTTCTTTATTCGTTATGTCATAGCCTTTGTTATTAATTTCAATAATTCTTGATTTTATAGAGGCATAGCCTTTCATCATAGTAGTAATTTCAAAGTCATCTAATCTAGTCGAAAAGTATGTTGCATAATAGATTGCTGGGTAATGAACTTTATAGTAAGCAATACGAAAAGCACTAATAACATATGCTGCGGCATGGGCTTTTGGGAACATGTATTTTATTTTTCGGCAGGAATCAATGAACCAAGGTTCGATACCTGCTTTTTCCATTGTTTCAACGTGTTTTTTCCAAGTTTCTGGATCTTTTGAAGCTTTTCCTTTACGAACAAATTCCATAATTTTGAAGGCTTTTAATGGTTCTACTCCATTATACATTAAATAAACCATAATATCATCACGACATCCAATTACTTCTTTAAATGGTACGGTTCCTTGTCTAATTAATTCTTGAGCATTTCCTAGCCATACATCAGTTCCGTGAGATAGTCCTGATATTTTGATTAATTCAGCAAAAGTAGTTGGTTTTGTGTCAACTAACATTCCTATTGTAAAAGGAGTTCCAAATTCAGGGATACCAAGTGTTCCTGTTTCACACATGATTTGTTCTGAAGTTACGCCAAGTGGTTCTGGTGATAAGAATATTCCCATAGTATCTTTATCATCTAGAGGAACATCATCAACAACAGGGATACCTCTTATATTTTGAATTAGACGAAGTTGAGTTGGGTCGGTATGTCCTAGAATATCTAGTTTTAAAACATCTTGGTCGATGGCGTGATAATCAAAGTGAGTAGTTCGCCAAGCACTTGTTGGATCATCGGCAGGGAACTGGAATGGAGTAAAATCAAAGACATCCATATATCCAGGGATAACGACGATTCCGCCTGGGTGTTGTCCAGTTGTTCTTTTTACGCCAGTACAACCTTCTGCAATTCTTTCAATTTCAGCACTACGCATTTTTATATCTCGGTCCTCGCAGAAACCTTTGACATAACCGAAAGCTGTTTTTTCGGCTACTGTTCCAATTGTTCCAGCGCGATAAACGTTATCAACACCGAATAGTACTTTTGTATAATTATGCGCACTGGCTTGGTTTAAATCAGAGAAGTTTAAGTCAATATCAGGAACTTTATCAGCATTAAAACCTAAGAAGGTTGCGAATGGCATATCCTGTCCATCTTTAATTAGTCTTGTTCCACATTTTGGACACATTTTATCTGGTAAATCAAAACCAGAGGAGTAAGTTGCTCCTAGGGCTTCGCCTTTATCATCTTCAAAAATACTGTGGAAGCATTTTGGACAACGATAATGGGCTGGCAGTGGGTTTACTTCTGTTATTCCCATCATGGTTGCAACGAAGGAAGAACCAACACTACCACGACTTCCTACTAAGAAGCCTTCATCGTTAGAGTGTTTTACAAGTTTTTGGGCAATTAAGTAAATTACATCAAACCCTCCACCAATAATTCCACCTAGATTTTTGGAAACTTGTTTTTTTAGCTCTTCTTCGGATAATTCGGTATCGGAAGTTCTTTGAATTTTTTCTCCTACTACTCTTCTTACTTCGTCATCTCCTTTAAAAATGGTATCGTGTAATCTTTGGAATGATTCTTTTTCAAAATCTTCTTCCTTTACAGTATTTTCCTCTTTCATTAAATATTTGATACTGTCAAGTACACTGTCTCCGTAAAGTTCTTTAGCAATTCGCTCTTCAATATTATAAGGTAGTGGCGAACCGTACCAACTAGCTGCTTTAGTGTAAACTAAGTCAATTACGGTTGCTATAGAGTTGTCAATTTTTGGTGAAAAAGGAATGCCGCCTGTGTCAATGATAACTTCATATTCCCCACATAAGTCTGCAATTTTATTGGTATTTTCGATAACGATTTCGTGTGCAACATCTTCTCCTAGAAAGGCGAATTCTTCTAACATTTCATCGGTTGTTCTTAAATATTGGTCAGGAATGGTTTTATAGCCTTCTTGGTTTAAGTATCTTGCTAATGGATGTCTTCCTTTTCCTGGTACATTTTGGTGAACAATAATTTCCCTATATATTTTATCTTCTTTATTTAGAGTATGGGCATCACTTGTTGCAACAATTGTTTTGCCAATTTCTCTAGCACATCTGACAATTTTTTCTAGCGCATATTTTACTTCTTCCATTGTGTTAATGTCATGTCGTGCAACTAGATGAGTATAATTGCTTGGTGGTTGAACTTCGATATAGTCATAAAATTTCATGACTTCTTTTAAGTCATCTTCACATCTTGTTAGGGCTGTATTAAAGATTTCTCCATTGTAGCAGCCACTTCCAATTAGTAAGTCTTCCCTGTGTTCATTGATTAAATGTCTTGGTACACGGGCACTCTTAACTAAGTATGTTGTTGATCCATAACTAATTAGTTTAAACATATTTTTTAAACCAACTCGACTTCTTGCGATGATGTTCACATGTTTTTCTCGATTCCAACGATTGATTTCTTTTTCAGTTGGTAAGGTTGTTAAATCTTTTAGCGTTTTAATCGTATTTTTATCGAATTGTTTTAGCATTTTAAAGAAAACGTAACCAGTAAACTCAGCATCGTAGTCTGCTCTATGGTGGTGTTTTTCTCCATCTCCATCGTTTTCTTCAAAGGTAATGCCATAGTTTTTGGTTAATGCGGTTAAGTTATGTCTTTTTAAATCTTTATTGATAATTTGAGAAATAACCATGGTATCTAGGATTGGGTTTTCTAGTTTTCCTAAATTATATTTATGATAAGCCATTTCTAACATGTTTTTATCGAATTTAGCATTATGAGCAACTAGTGGTAAATCTCCTATCCATTCTTTGAATTTTTTGGTAACTTCTTCTTCATTTGGACAGTCTTTCACCATATTATTGGTAATTCCTGTTAATTCAGTAATTTCGCTATCAATTAGAACACCTGGATTGATTAATTCATCAAAACTTTCGATTAAAGCACCATCTTTCATTTTAACTGCACCAATTTCAATCATGGAATCATGTAATCCAGGGTTGAAACCTGTTGTTTCAGTATCGAAAATAACATAAGTAGAACTATAAATATCTGCATCTGTTGGGTTTACTACTAAATCTAGGGTATCATCTGACATTTCTAGTTCTGTTCCGTATAGTGCTTTAAAGGTTGGTGCCTTCTTCATTTCATCTTCTGTTTTTTGAATTTCTTCTTCTACTAATTTAGCTCCACAGACATCATCGGCAGCAATTTTATCTTGATAGTTTTGTTTTAATTCTTTTAATTTATCTTTATAAGGGGATAATATTTTTTTGTTATAACCTGTTACTTCGTTAAAGACATGCGGGAAAGCTTGGCATCCGTCGTGGTCAGTAATGGCAATTGCTCTATGTCCCCATTTTATGGCTGTTTTGACTAATTTGATTTCATCAATAACGCCATCCATTTGACTCATCATGGTATGGGCATGAAGTTCCACTCTTTTTTCTGGGTTTTTATCGGTTCTAACCCAGTCTAGTTTGGCATCAATTGGAGTTACATCTCGAAATCTGGTCATGAAGACTAATTCGTTGTTGGCAAAATTATCTTCTTTTACTCTTCCATACATTGAATACCAAGAACCTGCTTTTAATAAGTCTTTTAAACGTTTAAATTCTTCTTCATCTTTGGTGAATATCTTAGCATACATACTATCCGAAAAATCTGTTACTTTTAATGTAAATATTTTGTAGCCACTTTTTGCTTCAAATAAATCAACACCAAAGATTTGAACCTCAATATTAACATTATCTGTTTCATATAATAAGTCTTTTATTTTTGTTACTTCTGTACTTTTTTTAGGGCGATAAAAGCTTTTCTTTTCTTGACTTTGAGGGGCTACTTCTTCTTTTTCGTGAGATGGTGCTTTTGGAGTTGGAATATTTTTCATGGCAGAAGTATCTTTTTCTTGATTAATTCTATCTAACAGTTCTTGATCTTTATGTTCTTCTAAAATGATATTAAAATCAATATTAGCAAAGCCATATTCTTTTAATTTATTGATTAATTCTCTTTCAATGTTTTTTAAGTTTAATTCTTCAATTTTATTATAGACTGGATATTCAACTTTTTCTTCGTTAATTTTGACCTCTCTATCTAAAAAAACATTATAACGCATAGAGACGTTAGCATATTCTTTGATAATTTCTTTGATATATGGGTTAATTTCTTGATAAGTATTTTCGGAGGATACTAATGTTAATTTAATTTCATGATGAAAAGCTTCCTTTAGGGAAGTAAATAAATCTTGATAGACTGGGTAAGGTAATGGTTGTTTTACTTTGATAAAGAAGTGAAAACGATTGGTTTCTTTGTTTACTTTGACTTCTTCGACATTGCTTTCTTCAAAATAAGTTAGGTAGTCTTCATTTATTCCGATTTGATTTAAAAATACTTCCATTTTCTTTTCCATAAATATACACCTCTTACTGCTATTAAATAATTATAGCAAAAAAAAACTCTTTTGGAGATAGTTTCGCTAATTGTTTACTTATATTTTAATTAAAGTTAAAAGAAGTCTATATAACTTTTCATGATTTTTTGACTAAAAAAATACTTTATTTAAAAAGGAGTTGAGTGGAAATAAGTAATCAATTTAAGAAATTAATTATTTTATTTCAGCCTTATTTTAGTGATTATCTTAGAATATTTTTATTAAAATTCAGATTTTGAATTATTTCCTCACTTTCCTTGTATGAGGATAATATTAATGAAATGGTTTAATGTTAAAATAATTCATGTGATACATCTTCTTTCGTCAATTAGATTGTATCACATATGGCTCCAGAAGTTATTTTCTTGGGCTTTTTCAAATTTTAAAGTAAAAAAAAAGGGGTCTAAACTTTTTGATGGGAGCTAAATTTTAAATAATATCTTGTGATTATTAAGAAAAACAGTAATAATTTATTCGAAATTTTTATTACTGTTTTTTTGTCGCTGTTGATACTCTAAAATCTATACTTTTTTATTTTATTAAATTATTAGTTTTTCTGATTTTTCTTTTTCTGATTTTTATTAATTTTTTCACTAATTTTTCCGTTAAAAATATACATTAATCTTAATCTAAAAAAACTAAAATTTTTATATCCATATGCATTTCATTTAAAATATCAATTGGTAATTTATCGACTTGTCTACCATGTTCATACCTTTTGGTATACACATACCAATTAATATCATTGTAATGTTTTCTTAATAAACTAACATTTTTCTTATTCTTAAGTAATCTATACTCTTGAGAATTATATCCATAAGTCTTTTGTAATCTTATTCTTATATATTGTCTAAAGCGCTCATTATATATTCAGTATAATGAAATCTATCAACTACATATTTTGCATTTTTAAACATTATTTTTGTAATTATCAAATATGTCTCATACATATCACTAATTACATACCTAACGTTTTCTCTGTTTTCCACTCTATCAAAATAGCCTATTAAATACTCCTTTCTTCTGTTTGGTAAAATATCTAATGTCCTTTTTCTAATTGGATCATTCATTATAAATGCATATTTACCTTCTTTAGTATCTGCTTTAAATTCATCTAGTGATATTATATCTGGTAAAGTTTTAACATACTTAGGGTAATCGCTCATTGCTTCAATTAATATGTTTCTAACTTTATCAGATGATACATTATTTATTTCTGCTATATCTTTTATCGAGTAGCATGGTCGTAATAAATCCTTTCTTATTTTTATTTCCAAGATGTTAGTAATGCTTTTACCTTTTCTAACAATTCCTACATCCTCTGTTATTCTTTTATTGCATCTTCTGCATATAAATCTTTTCCTTGTAATACGCAAATAACAATCGTATTCAGCAACTTTAACATATTTAGAATTTATAGGCTTTAAATAATCATGTACACTGCTTGTATATTTATTGCATACGGGACATTTTATTCTCTGGATTGTGCTTATTGCTTTTATTATTTTTGCATTATTACCCTTTATTTTCTCATTTTCAATAGAGGTAATCTTTACTTTTTTATCATCTAAGCCATCAATTTTTTTACTTCATTCATTTTATCCTCTTTCTATAAAAATAAAAAAGCAGAAAAAGAATACACTTTACCATAAAGATGTGCTATCATAGTAAATGTATGTAATTAGTATTTTTTTTCGCAATTTAATTATACAATAATTACATACTTAAAAGTGAGACAAATTGTCTCACTTTTTCTATATCGTGCAGAAGGTTCAATAAAATCAATTAACAAAATGTTCCCATTAATTCGTGGAGTTTTATTAAGAAAACTTCCCACTAATTCGTGTAGATTAGAAAAAAAGTTTCCCAACATTTCGTCGAAAAACTATTTTTTAAACTCCCATCAAAACGTGGAGAGCCGAACTTCGAAGAACCATACTTCTTAATATCAAAATAATCAAGATTCTTGAACCAAATAAGGATTCTCATAACTTCCATCCCCTGCACTTATCTCGGTCCCGGGGCTAAGTGAAATCGAAGGCCGCACCCCAAGGCTATAAGTGACATTAGGATAGCTAAGAGCACCTGAAGAAGTGACACGAAAAACAACCGAAAAGTCACTATTAAAGTTACAAGGCGCGCCCGACCAGTAGTCTTGCCCATTATAGAGGTAAAATGAACTGTTTTGATCATCACTAATACTTGCAGCGAGACCTGTTAGAAACATCTCATCAGTAGTTAACAAACCTACAGGATAAGTTAATTTCCCGTTTCCATTACTTGTACTTGTTGTAAATTTATCAACATTTCTTGAACAAATTAAATTAGGTTGTTCTTGTTCAACAATCCTAGCTCCAGCAGAAAAACCCAAATCACCTCCCGTTTCGCTAATAACACTAATTCCTCCGTCTGGATCCCAACCTCCTTTATAATATATACTTCGGTCATTACAAAAGATAGTATCTTCTAGATATTTTGTATAACCTGTACTTTCTATATTTGTTTTATACCAATTATCTATTGATGTTTTTATTGTACTATCTGTTGTATTATCATCTAACATTTCACTTAAAGCATCTTCTACTTTTTTTCCATTACTTAAAGTTATATAATATGCAGACGAACTAGCGGTAATATACACATAATAAACACTACTACAGCTATTTGAGGTACTAAAGCATGTATAATGATGATTATAGATACCATCTGTTGTATTATAGATAGATGACCAACTATTACTTGTAATGGTATCTGTTAAAGTATAGGTACCATTTGAATAAGTTACACTTTTTCCATAATAATAGCTATCTGTTATACTACTCATGCTTTTAGAACTATATGTATAAACATTCCCATACATATATCCTACATATGCTGGTGAATTAGTGCTAGAATTAAATGCACTAGTTCCTATTTGAGAATTAGTTCCTGTATTATTACAACTTTTTTTAGGTTCTCCAACTGCTTTTTCTATACTAAATACAACATTGTCATTTCCACTAGAATCACTACTATCTTTGGTATAATCTACTTTTATCACACTTGATGTGGTAAGTTCTCCCAAAGAAATACTTTTACTAAAACTACCACTATATTCTCCAATTTTTGTTCCATCTTTGTAAAGAATTGCCTTATCATAATCTTCCTCAGATGATACAGTATAATTAAACAGATAAACTCCTGCTGCTTTTACACCAAAAGTAATTGTTCCAGTAGCATCATCTGTCTTATTTGTACTTGTCCAAGTCTTACTGGTACTATCATATGTATATGGATAAGTTGCATCGTTAGTAACATTTGTATATTCTCCTTCTTCTATCGGATTAGAATCATATACCTCTTTTTGCACACCATTATAAATTAACTTTGTTCCTCCAGTTTCGGTTGTCCTTACTATCTTCCAACAATAACCTGCAAATAAGACATTATTATTAGTTACAGCTCCACGATAGTAATAGATTGGATTGGTATCATTTTCTGTTCCACTTCTAATATATACTCCCTTACCATTCTTATCAGATGATATCTTAGAAAAATCTACACCAGTAGATGATGATACATAAGTACTTTGAATATTATCCATAACTGCTGTTTTAGCAATTGTACTAGTAAGTTCTCCAGTTGATGTCTTAAAAGTAACCGTACCTCCAAACTTTCCTTTATCTGTGTTAGTTTGATCACTATCTACCTCTTTTAAATATACAGCTATATTCCAAGTTCTAACTTCTTTAGATTCCATTGTTAAATTATTAACTAAAGTAGATTGACTCATTCCATTAACAATGCTTCCATCTTTAACTGTTGTTAAATCACTTAATTCTCTCCAGCTTAAATTGGTATATTTACTGCTCGCGTCAGACGCATACAATTCAATCGTTCCTTTTAAATCATGAATTCTACTCCCTTTATTTGTTAAAGTAATCTTATATATCTGACAAGACAAGTTCCCATTCGCATCTACACAAACATCTTCTCCTCCTGTCCCATTAATGGCTTTTGTTAATCCATCATCTTTTAAAGGAATAAGTTTACTATTACTCCCCTTAACTAATTCAACATTAAGTTCTGCATCAACCGCGATAACATTACCTTTTATCACAGAATTATTTTGATATTGATAAGCCAAATAAGAATAAGTAGCTCCTGTTACTAAAAAGGCAAATACAACAAGAAGTAGAAAAATATATTTATTAAAAATTACTATTTTATTCTTTTTCATTTTATTCCATTCCCTTCTTATGCTCCAAATGTTGAAGTAACACCTTTACCATTTTCATCTTCAAATCTAACTGTTCCTGTATAAGTACCCGTATCGGTCTGTTCTTCTTCATTCTCATTTACCCATACTAAAATATAGTAAGTAACACTATTCCCACTCTTTAATAAATAACTACTCTCAAATGCATCAAAGCTACTACTTGCTGTATGATAACTACTTCCTAAAGTACTACTTGTATAAGTAGTAGAACTACTATAATTATCTATTCTTATCCAACTTAAATTAGGACTTGTTGTATTATTAAAAGAAACACTTCCCTTAACTTTCGTATTTACTCCATTACTACTATTGGATAAAACAATTTTATATAACTGACATAAAGCATACTCTCCATCACTATCAATACACTTATTATTTAAATTATCTGGTAACTCACTAAAATTAGTTACCAAGATATCATCAACTCCACTAGTACTAGGCAACTCCTTTGTAACCGTCAAATTTAAATCAACACTTCCCATACTACCAGTAATGGTATTATTATTACTCGTTTTAAATGCAAAATAAGCAAAAGTTCCCCCAGCAACCAAAATAACAACTCCCATAATCACAATCACTAAGATAAATATTTTTTTATTATCTTCCTTCACTTTGAACACCTCTCTTACCTATCTTACTTAAAATTTTACCAAAAAAAAAAAAAAAAAACGCATTTTTTACTCCTAGTTAATCTAAATTCATTAACTATTCACACCCTAAATTTTAAGTAATACTGATATCCTATAATTTATGCTTTTAATTTATAATCTTTATTTTCTCATTATTTTCTACTTTTTCTTCAATTGATAATACCTTTACATTAGTACCTTTTAACCCTATTAATTCTTTAACTTCTTTCATTATCACATTACTCCTTTGCAAGAATAATTAAAAATCAGCATACAAAACAGATTAAAAATACTACATATTTTTTACAAAATGTGATACTATAAAAATACATATGAAACTAATTTAATTATTCTGCAACTTAATTATATAATAGTTCATATGTATATTAAAAACAGATGCCATTTTGACATCTGTTTGGTTCTATAATATTTAGTGTTGGTGAGGTATATCACTGATACTATTTTTATTTATTAAAAATGAGACATATCAGATTTACTTATGATACAATGTAATTGCTCACAAAACATTGAAAGGATCTGATTATATGTCTCTATCTCATTATACTAGAAATATCTTAAATATTAAAGATGAAAATATTACTTTTGAAGAAGATTGTTTAGAAATTAAAAAAATTAAGGATAAATCTATTAAAGTTTTCCACGGAAAACTTTCTTATACTCCTGAGGTTTGTCCTAATTGTGGTTGCTTATATGAATCCAATCCTGAAACAATAATAAAATATGGATTTAAGAAAAATTGTAAAATTAAAACTACACGAGTAGGAAATTTTGATACTATTTTATTATTAGATAAGCAAAGATTTTTATGTAAATATTGTAACTCTACTTTTACTGCCACTACTGATTTTGTGGATTCTCATAAGCAAATATCTAATGATACTAGAAATTCAGTTATTCTAGATTTGATGGATAAAATCCCTGAAAAATATATATCCAAAAAGAACAATATTTCATCTTCTTCTACCAATAAAATATTAGATTCTATTTCTAAAGACAATTTAATTAAAAATAATGGAAAACTTCCAGAAATTATGGGAATTGATGAATTTAAAGCTACTAAAGATACTATTTCTAAAATGGCTTTTATTATCGTTGATCAAACCAATAAAAACATTTTTGATATTAATAACAGTAGATTATCAACTGATATTGAAAAGTATTTTAAAAGATATCCAAAAAATGAAAGAGATAAAGTAAAATTCATTACTTTAGATTTATATAAACCTTATTATAAATTAATGCATTCTTTATTTAAAAATGCAATATTAATACCTGATAGATTTCATATTGTAATTCAAGCTAGAAATGCACTTGATAAAACAAGAATAAAACTATGTTATAAATCAAATCCAAATTACACTAAACTTAAAAAATATTGGAAATTAATTCTTAAAGACAAAAGAGAACTAAATAAAACTAAGAAAAAATATCAAAAATGTTTCAAAAAGAATATGACTCAAGAAGAAATCGTAACTTATTTAATAAACACAAACAATGAATTATATGAAACATACCAAATATATCAATCTATTTTATATTCAATTGATACTAAAAATAAAGGCATATTTTTAAGTATTATAAATGGCAAAAACAAAAAAGTTTCTAAATATATGAAAAAAGCTATTAGAACATTTAAAGATATGGAAAAATATATAGTCAATGCATTTGACTATGAATATTCTAATGGAATTGTCGAAGGAATTAACAATGTAATTAAGCAAGTTAAACATTCTGCTTGTGGATATAGAAAATTTTCTCATATGAAAGCAAGAATCATGTTAATAAAAGGATTGTTAAATCCTATTAAATCATAATAAAAGAGAACCAAATTTTGGCTCTCTACGCAGTTCATTTATCATTAGTTGTGGACGTCACCAACACTACTTGACAAAGAACCATATTACATCACTTTTAATTATTCAGTAGCCGCATCTTTATTATTTAAACTAAATTGAAGTTTTAAAGTAATGTCTCCACCAGAAGCATTATTTTCGCAGTCAATATCTTGTCCTTCAACCCAGAAGTAAATTCTTACTTTTGTAATTGTATTAGGGGTTAAATCAAATAGTTTTTCATATCCAGTAGCATCAGCCCATCCAGCTTTTGTTTTAATTCCTGGAGTAATACTTGCAAATTGTTGTCCATTATCTGTTTCATTTGCTTTACTTAAAAGTACATCATTAGCGGTTGTAACCTCTGCTATTGTACCAAAATATGGAACTTGAGTTTTTGCATTTGCTGCTGTATAAGCATCACCACTATTTGCATTATTATAGTACGAGTATGCATTAGAAATACCAGTCGTTGTATGAGCATCATAGTTAGGTTCCCATACATAAATACTAGAAGTCTCCGTTGTTTTTAATGCTTGTATTTCAGTTAACGATGAACCATTTGCGATACTTCCTTCATTGATAAAAGCAACCCGTGAAGCATTTTGAGTTCCTAAATCTGAACCTCCTGATTTAAATGTTACATCAGATGATTTTGTTAAATAAAGTGGCATTGCCTCAGTTCCATTATCATCTAGTCGAACAAATAAATCAAACATGACAAAATGACCATTTTTCCCAGCATCACCATCATCTTCTACTGTAGTATCCTTAACCGTACTTACATCTTTTGTTGTAAGAATATATTGTCCTTTATTAGTAGTAGTATTACTTGTTTCTACCGTTCCTAACCACATACTTAAATAGCCATTATTTAAACTTTTTGCTGCTGTTGATACCGGCTTTAGAGTACTTGGTAACTGATTAGTAGCCGCTTGATATGTTGTAATTGCTCCTTTTATATCAGCATTAGTAATAATAGATTTCCAATTGGTACCATCTACTGATACTTGAATACCTCCACTAGCTGCAACGTTAACATCAATATCTTCAACTGTTACTGTTCTATTAGAAGTAAACCATGCATAAGTTGATGTACTAAGGATTACGCCAGTTACAATAAGTAGTAAAAGTAATAAAAATAGTCTTTTTTTACTTTTTTTTGTAACTTTTTGTTCTTTTAATTCTTTTTCTTCCATTTTTCTACTCCTTTTATTCATATTTGATTAATAAATAGCCTATCTATCTATTTTTATCATACCTTGATGGTACCATATTTTTCGACAAAATGCAACAATTTTTATGTTTTTTATTTCAAAAAAAAATTACTTGTTAGTTATCACTTTGTAAAATCTAACAAAACTAATACCTACCTTATCATAATATTTTTCTTGCAATTTTTAATTCATTATCTTTTTTTAATTATCAGTGATTTTACTAGAATCAACATCTAATTCAACTAATTCTATATTTCCTTGATAAGTAGCGTCTTCGTCATTTTCATTAAAATAGATTAATAATGTATAGGTATTTACTTTAGGAGTAGAAAAATATAATCTTTCACTTGCAAATGTAAATTCTTGAAAGTAAGTACCATCACCGTCTTTTTCAATTACACTGTTGTTATCATTAATTAAATTTATACTACTATTATCTTGATAATCACTATTTAAATATAATTTATACTGTATGGGTAAATTTGTTGTTGTTCTAATTTTTAAGATATATTCAATATCTACATCACTTATCTTACTTTCTTTTTGATTAGAGATAGTGAAAATATAGATATATGGTTCACTTCTTGGAACTAAATCACTTATTTTTATACTTTCATTTAACTTTCCTACTTCTAATAGATAAAATGCTATACTTGTATCTACGTTACCTATTCCTGATGATTGATATTTAGAGAAAGTTACTGGAAGAAATTTAATTAAGATTAATAAGATTAAAAATAAGGTATTAATTTTAGAAATAAGAAGAAACTTTTTTTTACTAAACATAATTTCCCCCCTTATTTATCTTTTAAAATAGGTATTTCCATTTTATCCTCTTTTTCTTTTTGGATTCTTTTTTCTTTCTGCTTTTTTAATTTTTTTCTTTTACTTTTATTATTATAAGAGAAAGTAAAACTAAATAAGACTAAAGTGATAGTAAGTAATGAAAATACTTTAGGAGTCATTATTACCTTTTTCCATATTCCGAATTTTGGTATTATTAATACTACTTTTCCTAAAACATTTTCCTTTTTTATTTTGGCATCTTTACTATTATTTGCATCTCCTTTAGTGGTTATTGTTTTACTGTCTATTTGAATTACTCTATGGGTTATGAATTCTTTATTTAAGCTATAGGTTATGATGTCTTTTTCTTGATAAGTACTATTTAATTTAACAATTACTAAATCATCTTTGTCAATGGTTGGTTCCATAGAACCACTGGCTACTTCAAAGTAGGTGTAATCAAAAATGCTTACATAGTCTTTTTTTAGTAAATTTAGGGAAATATAACTATAGGTCATAAAAATAATTATTATCGTTATTAAAAATATTAAAATATAGGTAATAATATTTCCTATTTTATCTATTACTTTCATCTTTATCCCTCTTCGCTATTATATTGATATATATTAATATGAATAGGTAAATTAATTTTAGTATTAGCTCTAGAGCCTAATTCATAGTCAGCCGAGTTATTTTCTTCATTATCTTCCCAAACTAATTCAATTTTAATATCATACTTTTCTTTATTTTTTATCTCTTTAAGATGGGCTATTCCCTGATAAGTATTTTCATTGATATTAGAAAATTCATGTCCATTTATTTCTTTAATTGAGGTAATTTTAAGTCCTGATTGATTAAGTATACCTGTATCAATTTCAATATTATATAAAAAAGAAGTATCTGTCGTTAGGGGGTCTATGATAACATCAAAACTTCCACTGGATCCTGGTGCTCCTTTTCCCTTTCTAACATGATTAGCATTACTCCAATTAATACTAGTTAAATCAAATTCTTCATCTTCACTTGTTAAGGAAGTAAGATAAGTATCTCCTACTTTAATTTTCCAACTGGCAAGAGGTATGTCAGCTGAATCGATAATACTACTTTCAAATAATGAATATGTTTTAGAGATTTGAAAGATTAAAACAAAAAGACCCATTAAAGTTAGGGCGAATAGAAAATACTTTTTCATCTAGGCCTCTTTTATGTTGCGTTTTACTTCGAGAATGAATTCATATAATTCATATAAGAAGATAAATAAGACTGGTAATATTATTACAAATAAAAATATCCATCTTGATGATAATAATTTTAATATACTACCTAATCCATGATAAATAACTGTATTTTTAGCAGATCCTATTACATATTCACTGGAATATTCATAGTCTCCTTCTATTTCATAAGTTGTTTCTGTATTAGTAATTTTTCTTTTAGAAATGACTTTTGCTAAATTGATGATAACAGTCTTTTTTTCTTTATTTTGTTCGTAAAAAAAGATGGAATCATTAGAAGTAATATCATCATTACCTTTATTTGTTACAATTAATAAATCTCCTTTTTTGTATGTGGGTTCTAAAGAATGATCCGAGACAATTATAAAGCTTTTATCTCCTATTTCTGTTATTCCATACTTATTATAATTTAATAAGCACACTGTCATTACGATTACTACTAATATATAGGGAATTAAGATAATTCCGCCCAATAATTTTAATACTTTCTTCATCATTTACACCTTCTATTTCTATAAAGTTAGTATATCATAGTTTTAATTGCTTGGCAATTGGATTATTCCTAATTTATTTACATTAACTAAAAATAATATATCATTATAGTCTAGTTTTAATTCTTTCATATACTCTATTATTTGTAGTTTTATGATTAAATCTATAAGATTAGACAAGTTAGCGGTAATATCGCTATCCGTAATTTTAAAATTAATTAATCGATAATGGTCTGCTATTATTCTTGGAATATTTACATCTTCTTTTACTGTTATATTATTTAATAGTTGATATTTTATGGATATAAGTTTATCTTGGGCATTTTTTATTGCTTTGTTAATTTCATCATTATTACTTTCTTCCATATTATCTTCAAATAGCTTTCTTGTATAAATATAATAAGATAATAAAAATTCTAATATTTCATAGTATGTCATATTATCATTCATTAAGGAAATTTTTTCTTTTACTTTACTATAATCTAGTAAATAATATTTTTCTTTTAAACAATCTAAAAGTTCGTTTATTTCTAAGAGTACCATTTCGGCTTTTTCTTCTTTTTTGATTTTTAGTAAAAATTGATATTTTTTTTCTTTTTTAAATAATTTTTTTTCTTCTTTTTTTATTTCTTTTAATAAGTTTTTATAGATGTCTTTGATTTTATCTTTTTCTTGGTAATTTTTTAGAAAATCGTCGATTAAGAACTTTATTTCTAAGTAAAATTGATATTCTATTAGGCAGTTATATAGCCCAAAGATAGGCTTCGTACTTCCTTTTTTATCGAGGAAGGTATTTATGTATTCTTCTTCTTTTTCTTTGCTGTAAGATTTAATATCTAATTCTTCTTTTAAGAATAGATGAATTATATTTCCTTTTGTTTTTATTTTATTTTCTTTTTCTTTGTTATATTTTTCTAAATAAGTATTTTTTAATTCAAGAGAGGTATTTTTTTTATTTATATAATACTTAATAAACTTTTTTTCATAGTAATAATATAAATATCTAAAGTTAAGACTTATATGAAATATGATATTAGGACATTTCCAATAGATTTCATTAAAACACTTTTGTAATTTATCACTTTTTATGTTATCTATATTTTCAAGAAAACATTCCATATAAATAGAAGTATAGGGTCCATAGTTAAAATCTTTTTTTTCTAATTTAATACCTACTTTAGAAAATATTTGGATTGCTTTAGATATATCTTCATTTAAGTTAGTAAAATCATCTTTATAAAAGTGTGTAATTTCATATATATAATAATCTAACTTAGATTTTTCATATGGAGTATTCCATTCATTTTGGATGTCTATTTCTTCTTTTATTTTATCTAAAGATTTATCGTTAAAAGAAGTGGGAACTGATGAGTTATATATTTTATTGGTTCTTATATTTATTTCTTTTAAAATATTTTTTTCTAATGACTGATATTTTTCTAATTTATCATTTATATATTTTAAGTATTTTGTTTTGTTTTTTTTGTTGTTTTTGGGCATTATTTCTAATGCTTCTTTTAGAGAATTAAATTCTTGACTTAGTTCATTTTTCATTAATATCCAACTCCTGTTTTTCTTTTTCTAGGTAAGTTAAGATTTCTTTTATGGTATTATATGTTTCTAAGAGTTCTTCGTTAGATAATTCTTCTATTTTTTGATTCACGATATCACCATCTTCTATTTATTTAATTATAACGAATTTTTTTTTAGTTGAAAAGTACTTAATTGAAATATTTTTGGATAAATAATTTATTTTTAAGAAGAGGAAATTTTGTATCTTATAACATAATAATAAATATAAAAAACTTTTCCTAATATAAAGTTTTATATAGAAAAAGTTTTTTATTTTATAATTATATATTTTACCACTTCCCCAACATAAGTATTATTGTCATATAAAAGAAATTTAATTTGGTATGTACCTGTTTTTAATTTATCTTTTAGATTTAATATATATTGAAAACGACTACTTGGGTTATTCATTACTAAGTATTCATTAGTAGTGTTGGTGGTTCTTAAAGTGTCTGTAACATAATCTTGTAAATTCACTTTAGTATAACTATATTTATAAATATCTGTATAGGTTCTTCGATATAATGCTACGCGAATGCTAGGTTTCTTTAAGTTAGATTCATATTCTAAATTAAAGTCTAACATTTTACTTTTATTTGAAGTTCTTCCTGCTTTAGCGTCTATCTCATTGTCATTATCATCCATAGAAACTGATAGACCAAAATTTTCATTGATAATAGTTACCTCTTTTGTGATGGTTGTGGATGGTGTTAAGCCATAATAAATTCCATCTGCTGATCCGAATGATTCTATTTTTAAGCGATAATCTCCACTTGGGATATTGCTATTTGTTGTATCTATAGTAATTTTACTTGATACGTTTGCGACTGATTCTGCAATATTAAATCTTACGGTTCCATCTTGTCTGGTGAAATAATTAACTCCTTCATAGTTGAATTTTGTACCAAGTAAGGTTGCTCCGTTTACTAGATTATCTTCACTATCATATAATGATAGCCTTATTCCTAATTTTTGGTTATAGAAATTAGTATCAATAATATTTATACTTCCTGTTTTTTGTTGTTCAAAATTAGTTGTTACGTTTAAGACTACGGAAGAACCTACGTATATAGTATCATTACTTAAAGTTGCTTCTGTATCGATAATGGCATCTTTTCCTTGATATAGATTGTAAGTCATTTTTTGTTGGGCGATATCTAATACTGGTATTATAGGATTATCATTTTTATCTCTTAATTCCATTAGTAAGTTTTTCTTCAGGACAGTAGCATCTATATTTGCTTCTTTTAGGTCAACATTAAAGATAAATTCTTCTTCTGCTTTATTATTGGTACTATCATAGTACTTATTATTTGCATCACTATCACTATAAGTATTATTTACACTTGGACTACCCATTTTAATAAATCTAGAAAATGGATAACTAATTTCTCCTTCTGTATAAAGTTCATTTAGGCTATTTTCATAATCTTCTTCACTAATTACATAATAATAATATTCTGGTTTATCACTACTAGCAAAGTCAATCATTGTAATTTTAGTATTTTTCGGTAAAGCATAATTAGAAACTAAGCTTCTGTAATAGTTATCTTTATATGGGGTAGAATCACTTTTTTTAAACAGTGAGAAGTAGGTACTAAATGTGCTAGTTGAGGTAATATGAACATTGCTATTAGCAAACATTTCATATTGATCTCCTACTGTTATAGCTCCTTCATAGTTATCTCCATCATATAGGGCTGATAATAAATTTACTTGAATATTTACTCTTTGTATTTTACTATTTAAATCATCAATAGGTGTCGATACCATCAAAGAAATCGTAACGCTACCTAAATCTGCAGAGATGTTCAAATTTTTGGAGTGATATAGATAGAAAATAAAACTTGGTATTGTGGAAGAATTTTCACTTTTATAAGTGGTAGTTCCTTTTACTTCACTACCCTTTTTAGTGGTAAATTCTGTATCTCCTTTGGTAATCCACCCATTTGTTCCTGTTTTTATAGATAATCCAAAATTTTTGTTGGCTTCTTCTGTGGTACTTGCATATCTTGGAATATCTTCACTGGAAAGTAGTTCTATATTACTAGATAAGTTATCGTAATTAACTCCTAGAACATGGAATTCTGTATTAGGGTGGTAATAGTTAAGTAATTGTAATTCATATGTTCCTAGAGTGGAATATTTTGAGGCTGTTAGTGATAATTCGATTACTTCAACTGACTCTCCTACTACCCATCTATAATAGACGGCATCATTAGGTGTTGGTTCTATATAATCTTGTTTTATTGTAGTTCCAGTTTCTTCTGGATAGTTGGTATAAAAACCATCTTTATAATAGTTATGATTTTCTTTATGTTGTCCCATGACATAACTTCCACTTGAGAAGTGATAAATTTCTGAGCTACTAACCGTATCACCATAATTGTATTCAGCTGAATATAGAGCTGTTGTTATTTTTCCATTTCTATCTTTGGTAAACATTCCGAAGAATGTCATTCCAATTACTTCTCCATAGGTTGCTAATGATTCATCGTCAGAGATGTTTAGGTTTTTGCCTTCTAGCATGTAAATGCGATTTTCACCATTCTTGGTTACTTTTTTGCTTTCTTTGTCAATAGTTACTTCGACATTTTTTTCTTTGCCATCAATATCAACTAGACTGGAATATTTTTCTAGGAGATTTACTCCTTTATTTAAGTATAATACTGATCCATTCTTTAATTTTAGGTGTTTTATTCTACTGAAAGTAAATAATTCGTTTTTATATTTGTTCGTTCTATCGGTTGCTCCTAGTAATTCTATGGAACTGTTATTTATGGTAACTATATCTGCTCTTTGGAGTGAGACGTTTGTTTTGTAATTATCTCCATTGCCATAATTATTGATATTTACGTAACTATAACCACCTGATGATGAGGCATTTCCACTCCCGAAAATTGAGCCTGAAATTGTATAATTGTTATGATTAGAAGCATCTATATTGATGTTAATTCCTTTTGTAACACTGATAAATTTAAAGTCGTAGTCAGCACTACCACTGGCATTGGCTTCTCCTCCTCCAAAGACAGTTCCTCCTATTTGGATATCATCTTTTTGATAATCATTAACATCTTCAATAGTATTAATTCCAATATTTACGTAAGTTTCTCCATAAACAACTGAAGTATTTGCTCCTCCATAAACATTTCCTGAGATGGTTGCTCCTGCTATATTAACATAGCTTTTTGCACTATTTTTATTGGTGCAAGTTATTGCTTCGCCTGAAGAGGTAAAGTTATTTTCACAACCTGTAGCGGCAGCATTTCCTCCTCCAAATAAATGTTTTGTGATTACTGTTTTTCCAGATACATCTACTTCATTTCCAGCTACAACGACGGCTGTTTTACCGTTACCACCAGCATGAACACTTTCTCCGATGGTACTATCGGTAATTTTGGTTGTAGCATTACCTAGAACTGCTCCATCATTGCCACCTCCATAGGTATTTCCTGAGATAGCTGCATTTTTTATTAAGACATTTGTATCTCCATCTACTAGAGCAGCATTTCCTCCTCCATAGATATCTCCTCTAACTGTAGTTTTATCTAAGATGTTTAAAGAGGTGTCTTCTAATATACTAGCTTCATTTCCTCCTCCATAGATAGCTTTTAGAATGGTAGTATTAGTAGTTGTAACACTAGGTGTATTTGTAATGGCTTTGTTTCCTCCTCCGTAGACTGAACCATAACTTCCACTAGTTAAGTTAATATTACTAGTTTTCGTTATTCCACCTTCGTTATTTCCGCCATACATATTATTAACATATAAATCATTATAGTAAATTGTTTTAGTATCTGTTCCATCTGAATTATGACCTATTAGTATATAGCCTATAATTTGGAAATCGGAATACTCTACATAAGAATGAATGTTAAATTCAAAGGAATTTGTTGAATTTGCTGACAGAGTATTAGTCCCATACCATTGATTTACTTGATTTGAATGAAATACCCCATTAATTTCTTCTACATTTGTTCCTGACCAGTTAGAGTCAAAAACAGCATCGGTTGTTATTAAGTAAAAATCCCAATTAGTATAATTTGTTGTTGAGGTATTATGAAGAGTAACATTAATTTTCTCACTAGATTTTATTCCTGATGGATTGGTTTGATTTACCGTACTGGTAGTAAACGAAACATCTGCATATAAGTCACTATTACTTTCTAATTCTTGAGGTGTATTTTTTATATTAGTAGTCGTAACATCCCCTAAGATATTCGATCCCCCATAAGTATTTTTTATATATCCTTTATTTAAATTTAAATGGGTAGTAGTAACTCCTGCACTTTTTCCTCCTCCAAATAAATAATCTATTTTTCCGTGGATTATATTTAGGTTTGAGGTTGTGGTTTCTGCTTCTAATCCTCCACCATAAATTGATGTAATAATCCCTCCAGTTACTGTTACATTAGAGGTTTTGGTTGTTCCACCTAAATTATTTCCTCCGTAAACATTATCTGCTATGCCGTCATTTATGTTGATATAACTAGTAGGGACATTTCCTTTTTGATCTGATCCCCCAAAAACATTGGTTGCTTTGTTATTTAAATTAACATTGGTTGCAGAAACGATATCTGTCTCTCGGCCTCCTCCATAGACATTGGTAACATCGCCTCCATCTATTGATACATTACTCGTATTGGTTGTTCCTCCAATATTATTTCCTCCATAAGCATTTGTTACTTTACCTGATTTTACATTAACATTACTAGTTGTAACATCACCACTGGTATTAGACGCTCCAAATAAATTAGTAACTGTTCCTCCATCTAATATAACATGGCTGACATCAACTTTTGCTTGATTACCTCCACCATATCCATTCGTGGTAGTACCTCCATAAAAATTAATTTTTGGTTCGCTTACTTCAGTTTGATTTCCACCTGCATAGGCATTTGTTATTTCTCCTCCATGAACATTTACGGTTACCTCTCCATTGGGAGTTCCTTTTTGATCAGATCCGCCAAATATATTGGTTATTAGTCCTCCTTTAATATCAACTGTAACATTACCTAGGACATAAGGTGTATAAGTACTGTTACCTTCTCCTCCTCCAAAAATGTTATTTATCGTTCCAGATAATACTTCAATATTCGTATTTTTTGATGAGATTGTTGTTGAATCGTTTGAGCCATTAACGGTACCAAAAGCACTACCACCATAGATGGAATTTTTTATTTTTAAGGTTTCATTACTTTCGTTTTCTATTCCTGTTATAATTTTTATTTCTCCTGTTACAAATGTTCCTGGACTTGAAGAAGATTGATATCCACCTTCTCCTCCACCATAGCAAGAAGTTTTGACTGTTCCTGATAATAGGTTTAAGGAAACATCTCCATAAACTGTTCCTTTAGTTCTTGAGCCTCCATAGATAGATCCTTCAACTAAGCTTCCATTTAGGGTTATATTTACTTTAAATTTTTTACTAGAGGTGCTAGCTCCGTTATTGTTTCCTCCACCATAAACATTTCCTTTTATAGTACCTCCTAATAGAAAGAGATTGCTATAATTTGAATTACTGCTGCTGTTAATTCCCGTAGCTCCGTAGTTTCCTCCGCCATAGACATTTCCTAAGATAGTAGCATTAGAGTCTACAATAATTGTTGAATTATCATTAGTTCCAATCGAATCAGTGCCTGATTTACCATTACCAATTCCAAAGACTGACCCTGCTTCAGCATTCCATAATTTGGTGCCATTATTTACATTATCTTCATTACCAATGATAGCATTTCCACCTATATAAATAAATGAACTACCTGATAATTTACCATCTCCATTAGATCCACTATAACCATTGGAGCCGCCAAAAACTTGATAATTAATAACTCCACCAGTTACCGCTATGATTCTATTTCCATAAGTGGTACTAAGTCCTGCGCCTCCTACTACCGAGTCAACTTCTCCTCCTGTTATATACATATATATATCGTTTAGACTATCTCGATCATCACTAGAAGATGGTCCCCCTATTAGATTATAAATCCATCCCCCTTCAACTTTAACTTTTTTAGGAGCATAATGATCCCCATATCCTCTACCCCCAACATAGATACCTGTTGCATAATCTGATTTTCCTGATCCAAATTTTCCACTTTTTACAATAAAGTCAAAGATTAGACTAGTAGTTGTATTAGCAGCATAATAGTTTCCTCCACCCCAACTTGATGAGGCACAAAAATTAATATCAAGATTATTATTGTTCTTTGTTACTTTATCATAATCATTTCCATATATGGCCTTACTATTTAAGTATCTTGAAGAACTATTACTATATGAGGCATTTGCTAATGATATAGTGTTATAAAAACCACTTTCTATGATGACTTTATATTTATTAGGATTACTGCTACTACCTGTAGAAGAATAATCGCTACTATTATTATCTCCTGCTATAATAGCATTAAAAGTTTTATAACTACCACTTTGGACAATACCTCTACCTAGTCTTACATTATGATAATTGCCATAAAAATATTTTGAATTACTAGTACCACTAGAAGGACCACTGCTATTATTACCAGTATTAGAATTTATCTTAATATTTTCTATGTTTACATCACTATAAGCACGATAAGCGTTGCTAGAAACATTCCATGTAACATTATCTCGATAATTAGTTCCGTTATATATACTAGTCAAGGTATAGGGTTTATTTTGACTACTAGAAGGAACACTACTGGTATTAGATTGCATAACAATAATATTAGTATCTCTTGTTGCTAGATAATAATACTCATTATCACTAGAAGATATTATAGCATTTCCGTCGTTATCATAATATTGCATTAATTCATAATATTCACATCCACTATAAGTATTACATGTTCCACTTTCTTGGTATTCTCCTGTATCACTATAATAGCCACTAATAGACGAATATCTATCAATTGTAATTTTTTTGTAATAACCACTTACTATTATTCCGTCATCTAATCCTGGTAAATTTTCATAGCCAGTAATTTGTGGAGTATAGGCTTGCATCTGATTATTCCAACCACCAGTTGATAGTTTATAATAAGTAGCGTTTGGGTCATAAACATTTTCTGTAACCTTAGAATAATAAGTACAGCCATTCCAATTACGGCATTCATTTCCAGATATATCATTTCCATATCTATCATAAGCATTGTCTGGATAATATATTCTGTTCCACCATCCACCACTGCTACTAGTGACAGTTTCTTGAGTATAGAGTCCTGTTACATCTTCATAGATTGCAACGGTTCCCCCTATTTTAACCATTCCTTTATTCTTTAAGCTATTAAAAGCATTTGACCATTGGTTAGATGTAGAAGTAATCTTTCCTACATTAGCTGTTAACCAACTAGCGTGAAAGGTAATTTTTATATCACTTTTATCTGTTACAGGTATTTTGGCATGTCTTTCATAATAATTATCATCATATTGAATTGTTGCTCCTTTATAATCTGTAATCCAGCCGTTAAATCCTTTATCGGTTGGTCTATCTGTAAAAGGATTTTCTATTAAGGTTATATCTATATATCCATCATTTATTGGATATACTTTATAATACTTATAAGTATTTTGTCTTTCAGTTAAACTAACATAACCTATTAAAGTATTATCATTAATATCAGTCCCATCATAAGTAATTTCAACATTTACTAAATTTTGTTCGTTATAAAGATTTTGATTTTCTCCACTTGGTAAAGAACCGGTTCGACTTTCTGTATAATTTAGACTTTCGTAATAATTATAATCGCTTTCGGTTTCATCTACAACAACCATATTATCAAATACACCACTGTTATTTTCTATTTCTGATAGTGTTGTTGTGGTAGTATACTCGCTATAAGTTAGTGTATAGGTAGTAATAGAAGCAATTACTATAAGTGCTAATATTATTGTTAGTAAAATTTTGCTTGTTTTATTTTTTCTTTTCACCTACATCACCACTCTTCTATCCTAAATAAATTATAACACAGAATTTAGTATTTTTGTATAAAAATTGTTACTATGCACAACGAAAAAGCAGAAGATATCTATATCTCCTGAGTCTGGCAATTTTTATCCCCGAGTGTAATTTAATTTTTTTTATTTTTATCTATTATTTCATAATGATACCTTTGCTTGATTTATTATCATTATTTTCTGTTTTTTAATTTTAAGATGGATTAGTACTAAATTCTAAAGTAAAGGCTAAATCCCCTACTGAAGCATTATTTTCGCAGTCTACATCTTGACCTTCTAGCCAAAAGTATACTCTAACTTTAGTAATGCCACTTGCAAGATTAATTAATTTTTGGTAGGTTGTACTACCTGTTGGTGTCATAATTTTTGGTGTTACGGTAGAAAACTTGGCAGGATACATGGAAGCCAGAGATTCTTTTAGAGTTATATTTTCCCCTTCACTAATTTCAGCTTGAACACCGTCATAAGAGATATATTGAGCATTTGTCTCGCTAGTAGTAATATTATAAATATCTTTTGCATTGCTAATTCCTGTTTTGGTATGAGTATTATAATTTGGTTCCCATATATAAACGTTATCTTGATTAGTAGTAGAGAGTGATTGAATAACTGAAGTACTACTACCTGCATCGGTATTTCCTTCAACAATAAAGGCAACTCGAACAGCATTTTCTGTTCCTACACTAGTGGTTCCATTATAGGTAATGTTAGATTTACCTGTTAGATATAAGTCTTTTGCTTCAGTGGTTTTTAAGAAGATATCAAATGCTACAAATTTGCCATCAGATGTCTCACCACTACTTTCTGTTTCAGTACTTTTAGTTGATGTTAAAATGTAATCTCCACTATCATTTGACCTTACTTCTCCTAAATACATATTCATATATCCTCTATTATCTAATGCTCCAATTGTGGATATGGGTTCTATCATTAGCGGTAGTTGATTTACGCTCCCTGGATAAGTTACTCTAGCAGCTACTAATTCATCTTGATCAATTCCTGCTTTCCAGTTAATTCCATCAACAGATATTTCTAAACTTCCTTCACTTTGAACTTTAACATTTAGGGTTTCTACTTTAACAATTCGATTGGTGGTAAACCAAGCATAAGTAGAGGTTGCAAGCATTACTCCTGTAATTAAGAGTAAAAATAATAAATAAGCTACTTTTTTCTTATCAACAGCGCCATCTGTTTCTTCTTCATAATAATATATTTTTCTTGTTCTAATCTTTCTTCCCATTATATTCTCCTATTTCTTCTTTTTTGTTTTATTAGTATTAGTAATATGTTCATCTCTGATGTCTAAATGCATTTTGATTTCTCCTCCAATTAAGGCATCTACACAGTCTGGATCATCTCCTTCAATCCAGATTACGATTGTATATTTATCTATTTCTCCTGGTTTAAAATTTTCTCTTTGTCTTAAGATTGGTGTTTTTTCTTTATAAAACTTTTCTGTTCCTTCCTCTGTTTGTTTAGTTACAGAGTTTTCTTTAGCATATATTACTTTTTCGCCATTTAAAATAACCATTATTCTTACTGCTTCGTCAATTTTTCTAATCACATCATCAATAGTACATTCTACCCAATAGTTTACGTCTTCGCTACCTTCATTTTCTAGATAAAAGGTATAGGCAATATAATTTTCGCCATTGTGGGCACCGTCTTTTTCATCATTAATATTATCAGGTATCCACTTTACAGAAATATTATCCATTGAATCTATTTCTTTAGCATACAGTCTATTTTTTTTCTCTTTTTTCTCATGATTTTCATATAATATTATTCCTGTATCAGCTGCAAAAGTTGGATCTAGAGTTATAGTAAAGTTTCCTCCATTATAAATAATTGCTAATATTATATATAAAAAAGCAAAGATAATCATTAATACTAAAGATACTCTTTTTAGCCATTTATTTATTTTTTTTCTTCTTTCTAATTTATCGGCTTTTACTATTATACGACTCATTGTATCACCCTACTATCTATATTTTTATTCTATCATAATTACCTATTATCTGCAATTGAATTTTTTTAAATGTTTTGATATAATAATATGGAATAGAGGAGGTTTATTATGCCTTATATATCAAAGAGAGTAAAGAGAAATAAACTAATATTACTATTATGTCTTGTTATTATGATATTTTTATCTATATTTTGTATAAAGGATACTTACGCTAAATATATTACTACTACTACAGGGGATGCTGATATTTCTGTTGCTAGATGGAAGATACTTGTTAATAATAAAGATATTACTTCTGAGAAAGAAATATCTAATGTTATTAGTCCTATTTTTGCTGGCAATGATGATATAGCTCCTTCGGTTATTGCTCCTACTGCGGATGGATATTTTGATTTAATTATTGATGCGAGTGATACAGATGTATCCTTAAAATATGAGATTACTACTTCTGATAATAAGGATAGTGTAGTTCGTGATTTGGTTATTTCTGGTTATTCTTTAAATGATGGTGATAGACAAGATATTAGCAATTCAAATAATCAATTTAAGATAGAAGGCAAGATATTATATAATAGTACCAATAAGAAGATTAAGTTAAGGGTTCATTTGAAGTGGAATGACGATGAGGGAAATGGAGCTTCAATGGATAATAAAGAGGATACTAATGCTGCTAGAGTTACGGGAGGATTGGCTAAGGTTAATGTTAATTTGAAATTTACACAACTTCCTAATACAAGTAATTAGTTTTAAAGAAAATACTTCTATAGAATTTAGGTCTATAAAAGTATTTTTTTCATATATTTATTATTCATTTATTTGGGTTGCTGATAATTTAACATTTAATTGGATACAGGGAGTTTCTGAATTCACTTTGGTATATTGATAAGCTTTATTTCCCCAATAAGTATCATCTTCATCTTTTAGATTGCCATTATCATCTAAGGTTTCGTAAGGCCATGTTACAGTTACTAAAAAGCTAGCTATTCCTCCTTTAGCACTTATAATATCTTTGTCTGAAGATATTTTTATCTTAAAGGGATAATTTTTGTTTATTGTATCTTCTAGTTCTGATGAGGTCATCGCACCTTCACTAACTTCATAATTTTTATCGAATATTCTTACACTGACTAATTCATAATAAAGTTTAGCAGATACTTCTCCATCATTTGTTACTGTAACTTTTTGTTCATTATCTTCCATTCCTGGATAAATTTCATCTATTTCAAATTTAATATAATCACTCATAGTTTGATTATCAAATCTAAATGATACATTCCAAGCTTTGACTTTGACATCGATATCACTATCTATTTTGTTCATATAAATAAACCAAGCAAAGGAATTACTAACAAAAAGAAGAGACATAAAGAGTAAATAGCTAAATTTAAATCTTTTTTTTATTGCTTTATAAATGGCTTTTAATACTTTATTTTCTGTAATTTTTTTCATTAATTTTTCTTTTCTTTTTCGTGAATTATATCTATTACCTCAAGAAATATCATTATTGCAAAAGGAATAAAAATAATAAAATAAAAGCCATATATATTATTTACTAGTTTACTAAGTAGGCTTAAAATTGATAGTTTTGTTGTAACTACTCCATATATTTGTTTTTCATGGACAACTGGATCTTCTATGGTATTTGCAATTCCCTTGGTATGAAATTCTAATTCACTACCTTTTTTTTCTATTTTAATCACTTGATGGGTTACTATTTTTCCTTCAAATGTCCCGTTTTTTCCCATATAAACCACATCATCACCTACTTTTATCTCATTAGTGGGTATTTTTTTGGATAGTAACATATCTCCTACTTGATATTTTGGAACCATACTTTCTGTTATAATTGTAAAAACACTGTAGCCGCCAACGGTTACTTTATTATTAGATATTCTTTGTACAAAAATAATGCTTACAATTAAAACAATAAATAAAGTTGTTATTGCTTTTAATATTTTATAAATAATCCTTAGAAATTTATTACTTTTTATTTTATCTATTGTATTTTTCATTCTTCACCAACCACATCTATTCTATATCTCTATATTTTCTATTTTGTTTAAATACTTATTTATATGTCTTGTATAAATATCTATAATTTTTCTATTACTTACTATTTGTTTATATTTTATTTTTCCATATTGCATGGAAACTAATTTTTTTAATTCTTCCTCACTGATATTTTCATTTAATTTCATTAGTTCTTCCACCATATTATAAGTAATTTTAGAGGTTACTTCTTCTTTTTCTTCAATAGTTAATTCATTATTATTTAGTTTATTCATAATTAAGTAATTTAAAAGAAAAGTTTCATCAAAGTTGTTTTTCAAAATTCCTTTATCCTGGTAGTTCTTTTTTTCTTTTTTGATTTCTGGTTTTCTCATTACTTCTTCTTGCATATAATTCCATAGTTTTTCAGCGTATTGAAAGTTTACATTTTTTAAGATTACATTTGTTTTTTTTATAGGCGATGTTACTAGTGCAACATGGAGTTTAGATAAGGTTTTATAAACTTCACTGCTAGTTAGATCTGATATTTGTAATTCTAATTTCTCTATTCTAGTTTTGATATCTAATTCACTATTTTTAGATGATTTACTATCTAGTTTTGAATCTAGTTGCATTGACATATTTACTTTTTCTTTGCCAATAGTTGTAGTAGCATTATACTCTATTAGTTTGCTATCTTTAACTCCTCCTGGGACTATTCCATCTTGTTTTTTTCTAGCAATAAAACTTTTCATATTTTGAATTAAACTATAGATGAAACGATTTTCATAAGTATTAAAACTTTCTTCTTTATTTATATTTAGTATTTTTGATGGTCTTACATTTCCTGTTTTTTTATCATAGTCTTGAATTAAGTTCGTATTTCTTGATAAGTGTTTAATACTTTCTACTGTTACTCTTCTTGCTAATTCTATTTTTACAATGTCTTCTTCATTTATAATAAAACGATTGGGATTTCTTAAAATGTTATCTAGATAATATATTGTATCTTCCATTTTTTCTATCCATTCTAAGTTGCTATCAACTTTTTCATAATCACTTTTGACATTTACGGTAGATTGGACACTTTGTTGGAAGTTCTTTATTTTTTTTTCATCTGTTTTTTGATATAAATTTATGATATCTAAACTCATTTAATCAGCTTCTTTCTATTATGTTAATTTTTTTAATCTTAACAAATATTCTTCACATTCTTTCATTTTTCCTTTACCAAATGTTTTATCTAAAAATTCAATA
>CAMBIR010000007.1 GCA_945867665.1 uncultured Bacillota bacterium | reverse complement strand
ATATTTTATAAACAACTTTACATAAAAAATGTACAATTTTTAAGCGATTGCCATAAAATTTCAAAAAAAATTATCTTATTTTATAAGTATTTTAACCTTATTTTATAAGGGATTGAAGCACTTTCAATACTTTGAAATACTTATCTAAAACTTATCTAAAATTTTTAAGTTGTAATTTTTTACAATTTTTAAGCATTGTACAAGAATGGCGTAATCCCTTATATTACTTAGGTTTACACCGATTTTAATCATTATTTACCACAACAGTTTTTGTACTTTTTTCCCGAACCACATGGCTGTCAATGTTTAGTGTTTTTACCACTGTCTTTTTGGCATTTGTTAGAATTTTAGTCATCAAATCCATCTAATATCATGCCACTTCCAAGATTAGCATCTTCTCTTTTAATAAATCCAAATCTTTCATAAAATTTTTCTTTTCCTTTTGAAGCACCCAAATAAACTCTTACATATGGATTTTCTATTTTTATTTGATTGACTTTTTCAAGTAATTTATTCATTATTTGTGAACCTATTTTTTTATTTTGATATTTAGGAATAACCATAACATCATGTATGTATAAAAAACAAATTCTATCTCCGATTATTCTTCCATAACCAATTATTTTATCATCATCATACACAGATACTGAATACATGGTATTCGCTAATGCTTTTTCTGATACTTTTTCGTCATAACTTCCCCATCCAACAGCATCGTATAAATAATTAAATTCTTCAATACTATTAACATTTTCTTTTATTGATATCATTTATACCTCCTAAAATCTATATTTTCTTTATCATTGTTTCCATTCTTGCATGATAATCTTTTTTATTATAAAAATTCTTACCAATATCATTGTAGGCGAATACATCAACTATTACATATTCACATCCAACGGATTTAAAGTATTCTTCCATTTTATTTATTAGTTCTTGACCTATGCCTTTACTTCTAATTTTATTTGTAACGATTAATTCTGTAATTTCTCCTCTTTTTGGACATTTATAGTCTAGATAATCATATTCATCATATGGGAATATGCAACCCATGATTAAGCCAATTGCTTTATTATTTTCTACTGCCAAATAACATTTACCGTTGTTCTTATTAACTTCTTCTAAATCTAAAACTGCCATTTTTTCTCTATATTCAGGATGAACTTGATCCAAATGATCTTTATCTATTGATACAATATAATCTTCAAGTTCAACTAATAAATCTCTAACATCTTCTAAATACTTATTTTCATATTCTACTATTTGCATAAATTAACACCTCTATTTATTATTAAAAATGAATACATCCTCTATTCCATCATTTTTAGTTATATAATTACCATTTGTATATTCTGATATAATATTCTTCCAAAATGAATATGCAATAGGATTATTCTCCATCGGTTGAACTTCCCAATTGCCCTTAAATTTTTCAAATATTTCATATGCAACCTTTTTACCAATATAATTTCTTCTGAATCTTGGCATTATTAGGAACTCGGCAATGCATTTACCGTCTTTATTAAATTTCAAATTCTCGTTTACCATAACCATTCCTACATAGGCATTTCCACTTTTAATAAAATATGAATTTCGATCATTATCGGTAAAATAATTATCAAACCATCTATATTCAAATATACAATCTTCATTTATGTCATTATCAATGTATTGCGAACCATCATATAAAGCATACTGTAATAATTTATATAACTTTTCTTTTTCCTCTTGTTTTACATCAATTATTTCATAATTCAATTTAATCACCAACTTTCATACATAATTATAACATGAACCCATAATAAATTTTACTTGTATAGTCCAATATTTAAATCAAAATGGCTCCAAAGTGGCTCCAGACCATATTTTGGGCAATTTTTTGATAAAAAGAAAAACTCGCGTTTTCCCTTATTTTATCGGGCTTTGCGAGTTATTTACCACAACATTGTTTGTATTTTTTACCACTGCCACATGGACAAGGGTCATTTCTCCCTACTTTATTACTTTTACTTTGAATTTTCTTTGTTTCTTTTCCATCATTCGTAATCGTTTTCTTGACAACTTCTTTTCTCTCCAAATTTTGTCTAATTTCTGCTTTCATTAAATAAATAGAAACTTCTTTATTTATTTGTGTTAACATCTGATCAAAAAGTTCGTAACCTTCCATTGTATAAGCTTGAAGTGGATTCTCATTTGCATATCCCCTAAGGCCAATTCCTTCCCTTAATTGACTCATCGTAGAAATATGTTCCATCCAATGAGAATCAATCACCTTCAAAGTAATAGCCTTCTCAAATTCATCACGAATCTCTTCCGGAATATCACCTAATTTTTCCTCATATTCTTTTATTACCAAATCACTAATCAAATCAATAACTTCTGAAGGACTCTTTCCTTTAATTTCAGATAAAGCAATGCGATTTGTACGAAGCAAATTCTCATTTGTAGCCTCTAATATCTCATCATAATCATTCTCGCTTAACTTATTTGTATCAATCAAATGATCATTAACAATATCCGTAACATGATTTTTAAGTAAAGTTAATGTCTGATTATGAATCGATTCACTATCTAAAATCTCATTACGCTTACCATAAATAATTTCTCTTTGATTATTCATAACATCATCATATTGTAACAATTGCTTACGAATATCAAAGTTATTGCCCTCAACTTTTTTTTGCGCACTTTCAAAAGAACCCGCTAGCATCTTATTTTGAATAACTTGGTCTCCAGAAAATCCTAAACTAGCAAGCATACCACGATATTTTTCTGAACCAAAACGGATCATTAAGTCATCTTCAAATGACAAATAAAATTGAGTAAATCCAGGATCACCTTGACGACCAGAACGTCCTCTTAACTGATTGTCGATACGTCTAGATTCATGTCTTTCCGTACCAATTACACACAAACCACCAAGTTCACTAACACCTTCCCCAAGTTTAATATCAGTACCACGACCAGCCATATTTGTAGCAATGGTAACGGCGCCTTTTTCTCCTGCATGAGCAATAATTTCAGCCTCTCTCGCATTATTCTTAGCATTAAGTACTTCATGGGGAATTTTCTTTTTCTTCAACATTGAACTGATTAATTCACTAGTCTCTATTGCAATAGTACCAACCAAAATTGGTTGCCCCTCTTTATGACGTCTTTCAATTTCATTAACAATAGCCTTATACTTACCTTCTTTACCAGGATATAATAAATCAACTGCATCAACACGAATCACTGGCTTATTAGTAGGAATACGAATAACATACATATTATAAATATTTGTAAATTCTTCTTCCTCCGTCTTAGCCGTACCAGTCATACCGGATAATTTATTATACATCCTAAACAAATTCTGAAATGTAATTGTTGCTAAAGTTTTTGTTTCTTGCTCAATAGTAACACCTTCTTTAGCCTGAATTGCCTGATGCAATCCTTCAGAAAAAGCACGTCCCTTCATTAGACGACCCGTAAATTGATCAACAATAATAACCTCATCATCTTGAACAACATAATCAACATCACGGTGCATAAAATAATTAGCCCGAAGTGCCTGTTGAAGGTGATGCACTAATGAAGTATTATCAATTCCATACAAATTCTTTAAATGAAACCTTTCTTCCGCCTTATAAGCCCCTTCATCAGTCAAATTAATACTACGTGTTTTTTCATCCATAATGTAATCTTCATTTTCAACAAGACCCTTTACAAAATGGTCAGCCTCAACATACAAATTAGCAGACTGTGCAACTCCACCAGAAATAATCAAAGGTGTCCTAGCCTCATCAATCAAAATAGAATCTACCTCATCAACAATACAAAAATTAAGAGGTCGTTGCACCCTATTTTCTTTTTTTACAACCATATTATCTCTAAGATAATCAAAACCAAGTTCATTATTAGTAGTATATAATATATCGCAAAGATACGCCTCTCTCTTTTGTGATGGTGTCAAATCTCTTAGATTAAGGCCAACAGTAAGACCAAGAAATTTAAAAATACTTCCCATCCACTCAGAATCTCTTGATGACAAAAATTCATTTACAGTAACAATATGAACTCCTTTTCCATCCAAAGCATTTAAATAAGCAGGAAGAACACCCGTCAAAGTTTTTCCTTCTCCAGTTTTCATCTCAGCAATATTACCATAGTGAATAGCAAGTCCACCTAACAATTGACAATAAAAAGGTTTCATTCCAACACAACGATATGCAGCCTCACGACAAACCGCAAAAGCCTCAATCAAAATATCTTCCAAAGTCTCCCCATTAGCTAATCTCTCTTTAAAAACATTAGTATATTCTTTTAACTCATCATCAGAAAGTTTTGAAATCTCCTCGTCCAAAGCATCAATACTATCCGCTATTTTTTTAAACTTTTCCAAATCTTTATATTCATTATCAAATAACTTCTTAAAAATCTTTAACATTTTATCATCTCCGTAATATGTATTTTAGCAAAAAACTCTAAAAATTACTAGTACTTCACCAGAAAAAGAAACTAATTTCTAAACATTAGTTTCTATTACTCCATAATTTCCATCTTTTCTTTTATATAAAACATTAATTTCATTAGTATGAACATCTTTATAGATAAAAAAGTCATGTCCCAGCAATTCCAACTGTAAAACTGCCTCTTCTTCATCCATAGGCTTCAATTCCAAATTTTTTCTCTTAACAATTTTATCTTTTTCCCTTTCTTCTTCCTCAATCGAAATCTCATAATCAAAGTTAAGAACTGTTTCTTCTTTTTTAATTTGTTTTTTTAATTTAGCTTTTGTTTTTCGAATCTGGCCTTCTAACTTATCCATCACTAAATCAATAGCAGCATATAAATCATCCTTAGTTTCTTCTCCTCTTAAAGTATACTTATCATATGGAATAGTAACTTCAATCGACTGATGCTTTCCTTTTACCTTAATAAGAACATTAGCACACACATCATCTGACTTAAAATACTTATCTAACCTAGACAACTTATTAGAAATATACTCCTCAATAGCAGATGTAACCCTAATTTTCTCTCCTCTTATAGTGCATTTCATTTTATCACGATCCTTTCTTGTCTTCATTATAACATGGAATATTTTTTTTGTATATAAATTATTAAAAATAACATAATTTCCCTTACTTTAAGAATTAAAAAAAGAAGCAATTAATCGTCTTCCCCTTTAAAATGAATATAAGAATTTAACTTAAGATAAGAAATATCATCAAATATTTCTTCAAAAATATCATCTAAAATAATTTTATGTGGCATCTTATCATCTCCTTAAAAAGATATTACCACATTCAAAAATTAATTTCATCTGATTCGACAAATGATATCAAAACTAGACTTTACGCTCCATCCTCAACATAAACCTTTATTGTTCCAATAAATGCCTTATTTTGATAACTATTATCTAACTCTGAGTAATCAACATATAGAGATAGTGCAACATGAACAGTAGAAGAGGCCTCAATCACCCCATCATATATAATATAATTTTCATTATTATCATTATCATACCAAACATTATCACTTAAAATAGCCGGCAAAGGAGTAATAGAATTTTTATTAAAAGTTGCCTGAAATTTTACATATTTAGGACTTAAGCGTTCAATATTATATTTCTTATAATCTTTTACCTCCTGAATAGTAATCCTTAGCACTTTTCGTTTCTTATTATTATTTTTTATTAGAAATACAGTACTTTCTACATTTTTAAAATCATTATATTTATTTTCAGCTTCACTAATATAAATTCCTTCTCCAGCATTCATACTACCATGACCAGGCTTATTCTCAACATCACTATCATCAATTTCACCATTAGATTTAAATGTTAATTTACTGGTATCAACAATATAACTATTTCCACTAGAACGAATAACTTGGGATTTGCCGTTATTAAAATTATAGACTTTTTCTCCATCAGTCGTAGTTTTTTCACTTAGTTTATTCGCTAACTCTAAATTACTAACAATATTTCTATTTTCATCATAAATAATACCGTCACTATCTTCTACATATTTTCTGTCACCATTAGAATAAATAATAACAGCGGCCCCATTATCATAATAAATAATTTGTTTTCCATCCGAAGATTTCACATTAGACATCGAATAACCATAATCATTAGGAGAAATTTCATACAATTTTTTTGATTTTAATAAAATATCTCCACTTTTTTTAACATATAAAGTATTTCCTGATTTATCTGTAATAATAGCAGAACCATTTTCAAAAATATTAATAACACTACCATCACTGTATTTTTTTTCTCCTATAGACTCAAAAGAATTATAACGTTCAAATGAAGGGACACCATCAATTACATCAACAGTCCTATTTTTATTAACAACAAACTTTCTTTCACCTATCATTACATATGTTGTACCATCTGTATATTGAGTTGCATTTTTTTGAATATTCTTAGCTAAAGCTACTCCAGAAGGGGCAGTATTAACAAAAACATTACCATTTTCAGTCTTAACATTGTTGCTATCACGAACAAAAATAGTTTTAAATTTCAATTGAACCTTAGCCGTTCCATCTGTATAATAAGTAATAATACTTCCATCACTCAAAGTAGTTGTGGTAGATTCAACTAAGATTTTATTACATTCTTTATCAATTACTCCATTTCTATCTATACCATAATTACCATTTTTTTTCGGAAAAACACGATATATCTTTCCATTTGTAACAATAATTGAAGTACCATCTGTATAATACTCTATAATGTCTTCGCCACTCATAAAAGTTTCAACTAAAACAACAACACCAACACTACGAGCTTCATCCCCTAATAAGTCTTTTTTAACGTCATCATCCTTAATTGTTGGATCCGTATTACTATTAATTTTATCACTACCATCAATATAACTAATATCATAATCATTACTTCCCCGCAAAAGAGAAAATGCAAATCCAACAGAAATCAAAAGAGATAAAACAATAATAGTAAAGAAAATCATTAAAAGTATCATTTTATATCTTTTAAAAAAAAGAATAATTGGATTTTTTGTTTTTTCTTCTTCAATAACTATTTTTTTATTTTTCTCATTCTTACTTTTTAATTTAAAAATATTTGTTTTCATATCAATCACTTACTTTTATTATTTTTGAACAGTTATATTTTTGTACTTCTTCCTTTTTAATCCCTTAACTAATCTAACAATATCATAAGAAATAACAGTTAAGCAAGGAATTAATATAACAATAATCCAACCACCATCAGAAGCTAAAAATTCTTGTAAATAACCCAATTTAGGAATTTTTAATATAACTTTACCAAAAATATTATTTTGAGGAACTAAAGCACTGTCCGCTACATTATTATTATCACCTTGTGTCTGAAAGGAATAAGTTTTTGTTTTAGAATCATACTCTTTCTTAATAATTCTATGGGTAATAATAGTATTCAAAAATCTAGAGTCAGCCGATGCAAAAGTAATAACGTCCCCAACTTTTAAAGATTCTGCTTCAACCTTTTTCGTCACAACAACATCATTAACCTGTATTTCTGGCAACATACTTCCTGTTAATACAACATAAGCATTAAAAGTAGGAGAACTATAATCACCTTTTGAAGCTCTAATTTTAATATCTAGAACATAAACAAGTAAAGCAATTCCAATCAACAATAACCAAATAAAAATTGCATAAGAAATCACTCCTAAAATAAATTTAAATAATGGCTCCTTCTTTTTAACAATTTTAACATCATAATGTTTTATTTTATCAACCTCTAGTTTGTTTACTCTTTTTACTTTATTATCATTTTCAACTAAATTAATTTTATCTAACCCAAAATTTAATTGTTTTAAATTCTCTCCTTCATTCGAAAAAAACGGACTAATACTCTCTTCAGATTTTTTTATATCATTCTCACTATCACTTGATGAAACCATTTTTTTCTCTTCATGTTTTTCCTCTTTTGGAGAACTAATACGATTATCAATAGAAGAATCAAAGAAAACATTTCCTACTCCCTGTTGCAAAAGTACTTCTTTATCAACACTACTTTCTAAAGAATCAGTATTTTCCAATTTTACCTCTTCTTTTTTCTCGGGCACACTATGGTTAAAAATATTTTCACTAACTCTCGCCTCATTCAATGAATAAGGAGCATTATCCGCATCAGTATTTTTATCAAAAAGAGATTTATTTAAATCAGGTTTATCTGACTGAAAAAACACATTATTTTTTATTTTCTTTGGAATACTAACTACTCCATTTTCTAATTCATCACTATTAGAAGCTTTTAATTGACTATCATTACCCTGAAAAAATAAATTATTAGACTCCTCTAAACTATTTTTTTCAAAATCCCCTGCATCTTCTAATTTTTCTTCTTTATTACTGACATGATTTTTCAAATCATCCTTATCACTTTGAAAAAATAAATTAGCACTTATACCCTCTACTTTGTTTTCTAAGTTATCATTATTTTTTTCTAGTGATTTTTCTTCTAAGTCAAAATTTATATCTTCATTACTTTTTTTCATCTCATTATTTTCAAAAATATTATCATTAAAAATATGGTCAAAAGTAACAGAACTATTTTTTGGTTCTAATTTATCTTTCTCTTCATCATTACTCATAGAATTAGAAAATAAATCACTAAAAGTCTTTTTATCGTCACCCATTCTTATTCCTCCTTAATCAATCTTTTGTGAAGCATCAACTTCAATTGTCCCACTTAAATTTCTTTTCATTTGATTATTTTGATTACTACCCGATTCTTGTAACCAAATCATTAAGGTAAATTCTTCAGTAGTATTGTTCTTTAAATAAATACTATTTGCAATAATATTTGCATTACTCCCTTCAATACTACCATTTGCAACTTCTTCTTGACTAGAATCATAAATAACATATCTTAATTCATTTCCATAAAAATTATTAGAAGTTATATCAATCTTAATTTGTAATAGACTATCTAAACTTCCCTTATTCGTAACCCTAAAGTTATTTTTATATACATTGTTAACAGCAGCTATTGTTGGATTATCAAGTGGATACAAATAATTACAATCAATAATATCTCCAGATAAATATTCAATCGATAAAGTCCCAGTATAAACAGCACTTGTCCCTTCTTTTTGACTATAAATGAAAGAATACAAAGCAAAAGCTGCTCCAACAATTACGGTAATAAAAGTTAAAATAAGTATCACAACATAGAAAAAATCTTTATGTCTTACATGACCCTCCAAACTATCACCGCCTCTATTATAATAGTATCAAAAAAACAAAAAAAAAGCAATGCAAAATTGCTCTTTTACTGCTTACCAGTAATTTGACCATTCTCATATTCACTAGTATCTAATCCACCACTAACTTCAATAGATACAGTACCTTCAAAAGTCTTTCCTTGTTCATCTTGAACTTCGCCTGTCTCCTCTAACCAAATAACCAATTGATATGTATGTTTAACTTTATTAGAAATAGAAAGAGAACCACAACGCGAAGAATCATCTTTTGATTTATCCGAAAAATCGTCAGCATTTTTAAACATACAACTAACAGGATTAATTGTATTAGTCAACTCCCCGTTGTCTCCAAAAATATCCTCAGGTTTATCAAATTTATTAAATCCAACCCCAACATAATCAACATTATCAGGATTATTATCCATATTAGTAAATTGACTTCTCAATTCATACTTATCAACTATACCAAAACCATACTTATCTTTTAAATATTTTGTCCCATCTTCTGGGTCTGGTCTAAAAGTCACTTCATACAAAGAATAACTAAGATTAGAAAACTCATTCTTATTAACCTTAATAGAAGCCAAAATATCCGTATTTTCCCCTTCAGCACCATCACTAATTACAGAAAATTGATAAACGTAACAAACTTCTTTTCCTTTAGAATCCACACATCTCCTATTCGGATCATTTTTATAAGTATCATATTCCGTATCTATTTCACCATCAGTTTCCGCATTGTAAGGATCAACCACTTTCTTATACTTCGTTAAAGCAACTTGTTGTGTCGCTGGAATCAAATTACTAGCCTTTATCTCGGTACCACCATCATAAGAAATACTAACATAAGCAGACTTAACTGTTACATCATTTTCTTTACTTCTAGCCGTTGCAGAAAAGTATGCAAAAGTTGCACCTAAAATAGCAATAAGTAAAGTTGATATACCAATAATCAAATTAAACGTATTCGTCTTATTACCAAAATCATTTTTATCCCCTTTACCCCCAGGATTAATAGCATCATTTTTCAATTCATTTCCCATCTTCATCGCTATCCTCCTTATCATTATCTTAAATTAATGATAGCAAATATTAACATAAAAGTCAATTACCTATATATTTGAGTTTCGTTTTTTTTACAAAAATTTTCGCTATGTTGTAAATTTTGGAGGCTAATAATTATAATCTTTGTATAATTGAAAAAAATCAAATATGCTATAGTTATTACAAATATTAAAATATTTTATTTCAGTTAATTTAGTTATTGTCTTTTTTTCAAAATCATCAACTTGATTTACATAATCTATTGAATAATTTTGATATTTTAAAAAAGTAAACCAATTTAAATATTCCTGTAGGTGTTTTGTAGAAACACCATGAAACCGTGATAAAAACATAGTTAATTCAGAATGAAGAGAATTGATATTAGCTAAAATGTTACCTTCATTATCTTTATAACACTTTGATTTTACTTGTTTTAAATTCCAATTATTTTCCTTAGCAACACTCTCATACGAACTTTTACAGTCAGTTATCACTTTTTTTTAATTTTTGATTTTAACAACTAGGGTATTTCTAATCATATCTGAAGTTACATTTCCGGCACCAGCTACTTTAAAAATAATGTGAGTATTTTCATCAATGCATGAGGTAACACATACGGTATGTCTACTAATGCCTTGTTTTCCTGTTCCATTAGTTTTTCTTAGTTTCGATATTCTAGGCATTTTATCTTTTTTTGTTTCCTTGAGATTGACCGATAAATAGTATTCATCCAATTCTATATTACCAGTTAAGTTGTTTCCACTGTTTATTTTTTCTAAACAAGAGATTATTATGAACCTCCCCGCGGCAGAGCCAAGGAGTATCTTGTATGCCCTTAGTCAAACAAATTCAATTGTCCTCTATGAATTTTGGTATACTCTTTTCCTTGATTTTTAACGTAATTTTTTATTTGCTGTTCATTCCCATTCTTGCCAACCGTACTGACAAAATATCCTGCGCTCCATACATTACCACCCCATAATTTCTTTTTACCTGAGGACATAGTCTATATATTTCTTTCACAGTAATACTTTTTATTATCCTTACAATCATTGTAGGCGATAATGATGGAACAGACTGTATTAAAAAAAGAGTAATTTAATTACTCTCGATTCAAATATATTTACTATTGTTGAGATTGTAAATTTTTCTTAGTTTCCTCAGTCACTAACCCAATAGAACCACTAACACCAGTAGAACCATCACCAGAACTAACAACAACACTACCAGTAAAACTCTTAGCAGCATCTGTTGCTGTTTGATCAGATTGTGCATTCTTAATATACAAAACAAGGGCAAAAGTCATAGTTGCTCCACCATCAATTTCAATATCATCCGCAACTTTAACACTTTTATCACTGTCATTTTCAAAAGTCTTTGGACTTCCATCACTCTCAACAGTAGATACTAATAATCGATCAATAGCAGGTTTCTTAACAGAAGTTCCTAAATCTGAATCACTTGATTCAATATACTTTAATAAAGTTTTAGTGACTCCTTTGCGATTGATAAAAATTGGAGAATAGCCCTCATTACTACCATTTTTTAAAGGAAGAACCGTCGACTTAGAACTATCGTTAGAATCAAATCCAATCCCAACTACATCAATAACCCCGCTCTCCGGATCAGTTCCATCCTTTTTGGTAAACTTAGGATCAGTAAGTCCATTATTAGCATCATTTGAGTTATAATCAGTCAAATCTTCAGGTAAAGAAATTTCATACGCCATGGCATTCAAACTAGCAAATGAATTTTCTTCACTAACAACATTTAAAGCAACCGTTTGAGGAGAATTAGCATCATTTCTTACTTGAAAAACATAAACACTACAAATAGAGTTACCAAAATCATCTTTACACAAACCATTTTTTAAAAGTTTATAACTAGCCTCTCCAGTAGAACTATCAGCCTTAATCGTAGTATCATTCTGATTTTCAAATGAATACTCTGTAACTTCTGTATTAGCCGGAATTAAATCTTGATTCATCCAACCCGCTTCATAACCAATATACTTTAATTTTAAAGTAGTTGATCCAGTCTTTACAGAAGAATTAGCACTATTTGTTGTAGCAGTAAAATACGCGAATGTTGCACCAACAGCCATAATAATGAATGTAGCAACTGCTATTACTGCATAAAATAAACCTCTCCCTTTATTTTCATTAACAACTTGTTCATTTCCTCCTTGTATATTCTTATCGTCCACTTCTATCTCCTCCTCATATTATGTATTAAGTATAGCAAATAAGAATTTAAAAATCAATACTTTTTCGCACATTGATAGTGTAAAATTGTTTTGACTGTAAAAAAAGAGAACTTCGTATTAAAATTACTATAAGCAAAAAATAGTAAAGGAAGTTCTCATATGTATATATTACCATATTTTTTAGAAATTAAAGAGGTATTCAAACTTTATTGGGACGACTTTTTACAAGCTACCTATCCATATCTTTTTATTCGTAAATTGTAAATTTTACACCGTTCTTTACATTTTCAATGGTAATATCATAGTCAAGTAAGTGTAGAGTCTTACGAACTATTGATAACCCCAATCCAAAGACTCCTTTCAAGCCTTTTTCATATGGAGTGAATATATTATTTAAAACATTTTCATCAATATTCTCACCATCATTAAATAATATAATTTTTTTATTTTTAACAGTAATTTTAACCTCTTTTTTAGCATATCTCATAAAATTATTCAAAATATTATCGATGATAGCTTCCCACATATCCGCACTACCACGAAACATTATACTCTTCTTGTCAATATCCAGAACAAACTTAACATCAGGTCGAGACATTTTAAATTTATCAACTGCTGCATGAATTATCAAGGATACATCGTACTGTTCTCTTAAATTGTCCCGTCGCTCTGACAAATAATTTAATTTATTTAAATATAATAAGGAGTGAACTTTAATTTCTAATTTTTTTAACTGTTCCTTCATGACCTTCATTGTTTCTGCTTCTGTTTGAATACCATCATCATATGCTTCCAAATAAGACATCATTACCGTAATAGGAGTTTTAAAATCATGGGAAATATTTTGATACATCTGGTTTTTATATTCTTCTTGCTCACTCAAATAAGTATGCATATCACTAACCGCCCGATCAAGCGTATATAATTCATCACTATATCTCGTATCAGGCTTATGATCATAATTCTCATTCGTAATATTATCAATCTTATCCTTTATCTTCTTAATCCGAACCATCAAATGATTCGACCAAGCCAAAATAAAGAAAGAAACAAGAACAAAAGAAATACCAATAACTCGAAAAATAATCATCAAAATAGACTTCTTCATTCGACTAATATAACTATCATTTGTAATCGCTATCTTAATCTTACCATTACTAACAGAAGTAACATAATAATAAGTATTTCTCTTATAAATAAACTTACCATTCTCCTTTGTCAAATCAAAATGAGATAAAAGTTTATTCATATCCCTAATATCAATAATATCACTTAAATTATCCGATATACTAACCGTATTTGAAGAAACAATATATAAATAAGCAACTTCCGTATTTACCGTATTCTCTTTAATATCGTCTTCGCTCTGTAAAAAACTAAGAGGTTGCTTTAAATAATTATAGACATTCGTCTCATAAATAGGAATCAATTTATTCGGTAGAATAATCCCAAGCGACACAACCATTATCCCCAAAATAATCATCCAAACAACAAAAAGCTGTTCTCTTAAATTACTCTTTGTCATGTCAACCTGTACCCATACCCATAAATTGTATTAATGTTAATATCCGGCATCTTCTTTCTAAGTCTTCTCACCAAATCATCTACGACCCTATCATTACCAAAATAATCATTTCCCCAAATAATATTCAAAATATCATCTCTAGAAAAAGACTTATTCTTATTCGTAACAAACATATACAACAAATCAAACTCTAGTGTTGTAAGAGTCAGCTCAACATCCCCTTGACTAACACTTCGCTTATCTAAATCAATCGTATAATTTCCATAAACAATTCGCTTACTTTCCTTAGAATAAACCCTTTTTATCATATTATTAACCCTAAGAACCAATTCCTTAGGTGAATATGGTTTCGTAATATAATCGTCACTACCAAGTTCAAGACCAATAATCTTATCCAAATCCTTATCCCTAGCCGAAGTAAATATCACTGGCACTTCCTCATTCGTCTCCCGAATTTTCTTTAAAATATCATAGCCACTAATATCTCCGCCAAGCATAATATCTAGTATCCACAAATGAGCATCAATGCTAGTATTCTCTATCGCATCTTCCCCATTCAAATAACTAATAACCTCGTAGCCAGCCTTTTCCAAATAGGCCTTAATCAAAGAATTTAAATCTCTCTCATCCTCAACTAAAACGATTCTCTTCATCATACCACATCCAAATTCTAAACTTCTAATACTTCTAAATATTTAAATCTCTTCATCTACCACCTCGCTAACTGATATCATTGTAATTAAAGATAACAGAATAAATATCAAAAAATTATGGTAAATTATGTTATATCAATAAAATACTTAAAAAGTCCTAAAACCTTAATCTAAATACCAAAATAAAAATAAGTACTTTCCCTATTTTTTAAAATTACGAATTTTTTCTAAAATCTTAATATATTGTCCCAAAAACTTCCATTCATCATCCATCTTAGAAGAAAAAATAGTCTTATCAAATATTCCCTTCTTCTCATTATTAAAACCAATCAAATAACAAACAACAATCTCATACTTTTTTCTAATATCATGAATAAACTTTTCTGCCTCATCCGCATAAGTAATCACATAATTATGATTAAGTATCTCCTTACCATCCATAATATCCTTATCAATCTCTCGAATATCAATCGCATTCCAATTCTCCATCACAATTTTTTGATTATCTGAGTTAAGCGAAACAAAACTATTAACTGGTTGTTTTGAAATTTCTTCCACTTTCTCCTCTAATTTTTCTTTTTCTTTTAACGTTTGATTCACACTTACTTCTTTATCTTCAACTAAAGTTTCTTCTTTAGAAAAAGACTTTTCCTCCAAATCATCTTTATCTGAAGAACCGTCTCCATCTGCTCTTTCCATAGCAGAAACATTTTCCACTTTCATTTTATCTAAAGTTTTTAATACGCTCTCTTCCTTTTTAACCTCTCTAGGATACCCATCCTGTTTCAAATCCAATATCTTTTGCTTATTTTGCTTACTTATCTTCTCTATTTCCTCAGAACTAAACGCATATTCGGTAACTGAAGGATACCCTTTAGAATTCTTCGTGAATTTACTCTTCACATGACGAACAAATTTATGAATTAAATTATTATCCTCCATAAAACCACCACACCTATATCTTAACACAATAAGCCCAATAATACAAATAATTTATTCATTAGTACCCAAACAAAAAAATATCTGCTATAATATAATAATAAAGGAGTATTCATTATGGCAAAGAAAAAGAAAAAACAAAAACTACCCAAAGGAATAAGTATTTTAATCATCATTCTAGCAGTAATCTGTAGCATTTATGAAAAAGATATCGATAAAACATTTGGTTTACCCGTAACAGAAACAAAAGTTACAACCAAAGAAGAGAACCGCAACTTAAATATAACTTACCTCGATGTTGGACAAGCAGATGCAATTCTAATCCAAAATGATGGACATAATATGTTAATTGATGCTGGCAATAACGAAGATGGCCCCTTACTTGTTCAGTATTTTAAAGAACAAAACATTACCAAATTCGACTATCTCATTTCCACACATCCACACGAAGACCACATTGGCGGAATGGACGATATTGTGAAAAACTTTGACATCGATAAAATTTATATGCCAGACGTAACAACCACCACCAAAACCTTCTTAGACCTTTTAAATGCAATTGAAGAAAAAAACATGACCTTCGATGTTCCCAAAATAAATCAATCGTTTACGCTAGGACACACCCTTTTCCAAGTAATTTATACAGGAAATGACAAAAAAAATCTAAATAATGCTTCCATCGTTTTAAAAGCATCCTTCAAAAATACATCTTATCTTTTTACCGGCGACGCTACTAGTGAAGTAGAAAAGAAAATTCTAAAAAAAGATATTCAAGCAACCGTCTTAAAAGTAGGACATCACGGCTCAAAATATAGCACAACCACTACTTTTCTAGAAAAAGTAAACCCAACATACGCAATCATTTCTGTTGGAAAAAATAATTCCTATAACCACCCTAACCAAACAACACTAGATAAACTAATAAAAAGAAATATTGAAATCTACAGAACCGACGAGATGGGAAGCATCTTCTTAGAAACAGACGGAAAAAAGATTACCATCACAAGTAAACATACCAATACTAATGGAGGATAAAAAAATGAAATACGCACTAGACAGAATAGAAGAAGATATTGCTATTTTAGAAAATATAGAAACAGGAAAATTAATCAAAATAAGTATTTTTAATCTACCCCAAAATATTCACGAAGGAACCATTTTAAAAAAGGAAAATAATACTTATTTAATTGATACCAAAGAAGAAGAAAAAAGAAGAAGAAAAATTCAAGAAAAATTTAAAAAATTACGTGGCAACTAACCGCGTAATTTTATTATACTTCTAAATTATGATAAACTTCTTGAACATCATCAATATCTTCTAAAGATTCAATCAAAGAAAGTGCTTTCTCCATACTCTCCTCATCCATAGAAACATAATTATCGGGAATATAAGTAACTTCTGACATACTAAAATTTGTATATCCTAACTTTTCCAATCCATCCTTAACCATAAGAAATTGATTAGGCTCTGTTGTAATCTCATAGCCATCTTCATTAGAAACAAAATCTTCTATCTCTAAATCAAGTACATCTTCCATCAACTTATCCTCATCATATTCACGACTAAGAATAAGGATTCCTTTTCTTTTAAATAAATAACTAACAGAACCATCTGTTCCTAAATTTCCACCACGTTTAGTTAAAGTACTTCGAACAAAAGAAGCCGTACGATTTCGATTATCGGTTAAACAATCAATCATAATCGCCATTCCTTGAGGTCCATATCCTTCATAACGAACACTCTCGTAATTCTCTCCATTACCCTTTTGCTTTGCCTTATCAATCGCATTTTGAATATTAGACTTAGGCATATTCTCAGCCTTAGCCTTCTCAATAACCATTCGAAGCGCTGCATTATTTGCAGGATCACTATCTCCTGACTTTGCCGCAACATAAATCTCTTTCGCTAACTTAGCAAAAACCTTACCACGTTCCGCATCAATAGCCCCCTTCTTTCTTTTTATTGTCGACCATTTACTATGTCCTGACATTTTCTTCACCTCTTTTCTTTATCTATTAATATTTTAATAATGATTTCAAAATAAGTCAACCTTCTTAATTTAGTTTCTCTTCTCCTAAAAAAGAACCTCATCAAAAAAGAAAAATAAAATGAAGTATTCTACCCCGAAATATACTCAATCAACACAGGAGCTAGAATAATAATAAGGACCAAAGGGACAAAGAAAAATACTGAAATAATACTAATCTTAATAGGAACCTTACTAATCAGTGCCTTAATCTCTAACTTTCTCTTTTCTCTCAAATAATCCAGTTGACTATATAAACTATGAATAATACTACTTCCATATAAATTAGCCTGAGTTAAAGATAAAATAATATTATTAATCGTATCACTAGGAATAGAGGACTGCATATCTTCTAATGCCTCCGTCAAACTCTTCCCATAAGAAGTCTCCCTTAAAACTTCCCGAAACTGAGAAGCAAGTTCCCCATTAGAAGAAGAAACCGTCACATTCAAAGCCTCATTCAAATTTCTTCCCGTCTCCAAAGACAAAGTCAAAATCTCAAAAAAACTAAGTGCCTCTGTCTCTAGACGAACTTGCCTTTCACTTATTCTTCTATCCAAAAGAAAATAAGTAATCCCCTTCTCATACAAAAAAGCAAAAAGTGGCGCTAACAAAAAACCAATCTTACTTATAAACAAAAAGATAAGAAAAATAAGAACCATCCCCATTAAACGAAGATTCAAGAAAGAATAAACATTCAACTTCGTTGAAACACCCAGTAACCTAATCTTTTTCTCATTCTCTAAAATCGTCTTTCTTCGATACAATTTTTTAGAAAAATAATGTCCTTCTCCTCTCATTTTCTACACCTTTACTTTCATAATTTTATTTAATAAATATATATATATCAAAAACATCATTCCAATGATAAAAAGAACAAAATAACCAAGAGTAGAAGCAAACAAAGGAGCAAAATAACTAGGACTAATCACATAAATGACCAAAACAAATAAAATAGGAATTACCATCAAAACCTTAACCACTAAACTAGATGCTGCCGTAGAATTCTTTAAATCACTCTCTAGTTTTTTCTTATCAAACAAAGCTCTCTCAATACTAGAAAATACCGCGACAATATTTCCACCTGTCTTATTTAAAATCGTCAAACTAGTCGCAATATAATTAGCCTCATCCAAACCAACACGTGAAGCAAATCTAGAAAAAGCAACTTCAACACTAATTCCATAAATCATATCCTGATAAATTTTTTTAAACTCTAAAGAAATCGGTTTAGGCAAATCTCTAGAAGCAATCTCTACTGCCTGCAAAGTACTCTTTCCAGCCTTAAAAGCATTATTCATCACAATAACCGCTCTAAGCATATCATTCTTAACTTGTTTCTTAAAACGACGACGTACCATCATCAAATAAATATCATATAAATAATAACCAAAAATAAAACTAATCAAAAATAAAACAAAATTGACCCGTTTCCCTTGAATCGCAAAAGAAATAACCAAAAGGAAAACCACAACAATAGCAATCACTAACTTATTTAAAATAAAATAAACACTTTTATCATCAGATACTAATCCCTTTTTATTATAACTATCAGCATACTTTCTTAACTGAGGATTTTTGGAAAATCGCTTCATAACCTTAGAATACTTATCACTAATTTGATCAAATAAACTAAAATCTTCCCCCTCAGAAGCTCTCAAAGTATAATTTTCTATTCTTTTCTCTATCTTTACACTTCTTATTAATCTTAAAATAAAAATACCAACACCAAGAAAAATAAGCATCAAAATCACTCTCGTAACAACAACCAAATCCAAAATTCCTCACCTCATCTCTATCTTTATCTATAGAAAAATCTTTTTAAGTATTTTATTCCTTATAAATCATAAACACTTGCACTTTTTTTAGGAAAAATTCCTTTAATCTCTTCAATTCCCTTTCTAGAAATCTTATCAACTACCCTTGGCGTACCCCTAGCCTTCACAAAGTCTCCCAAAACACTTCCCTCTTCTGTTGTACCATTTTGCCTGTAGTAAAATATTTCCCTAACTACAATATTTCCATCACGCATACCATCTACTTCACTAATATTAGTAATCTTTCTTCTTCCATCACTAAGACGATCAATCTGCACAATAATATCAATTGCATTCTCAATATATCCTCGAATAGCACCAACCGGAATAGACATCTCATTCATCATAATCATAGTCTCCATTCGATTCATCGCATCAATAGGCCCATTCGCATGCAATGTCGTAATTGAACCCTCATGCCCTGTATTCATTGCCTGCATCATATCAAAAGCCTCTTTACCACGAACTTCTCCAACGATAATTCGATCAGGACGCATACGAAGAGAATTTCTAACCAAATCTCTTATCGTAACTTCCCCTTCCCCTTCATAATTACTAGCCCGTGTCTCCAAAGAAATCACATGCTTTTGCTTCAAACGAAGTTCAGCCGCATCCTCAATGGTAATAATTCTCTCATCCTCACCAATAAAACCACTCAAAATATTTAATAAAGTCGTCTTACCAGTACCAGTACCACCACTAATTAAAATATTTAATTTAGCCTTTACACAACACTCTAAGAAAATCGCCATATCATTAGTAAGAGCCCCCTTTAAAAGCAAATCATCAATACTTTCCAAATCCTTAGCAAATTTCCTTATCGTAAGAACAGGACCTTTCAAAGAAAGAGGAGGAATAATCGCATTCAAACGACTTCCATCTCTAAGCCTAGCGTCCACCATCGGATTAGCCGCATCAATCGTTCTCCCTAAAGGTTGAACAATTCTCTGAATCGTCCGAATAATATGCTTCTCGTTAATAAAAGAAACACTCTCATCCAAAACAACGCGTCCATCTACTTCAACATAAATTTGATCAGGCGCATTAACCATAATCTCCGTAACCCGATCATCATTAAGTAACTCCGTAATAGGCCCATATCCATTAATTTCATTCTGAATCAAATTAAAAATATAATTTCTTTGTAAATAATCTAAATTATAATTACTAATTGCCTTATCAATCTCATCATTAATATATTGCTCCATTAACTGATTATCAGGAATATTCTCATCAATCAACTTCTCTAAAATATTATTTCTAAGTCGATCAAGCAAATTCTTATCCGAAAAAATATCATAATCATGAATATCTTCTACCTTCAAAGTAGAAGGTCTCACCTCAAAAGCATCAATTAGACTCTTTTTCATGAACATCAACCTCCTCCAACAACCTAGAAGCAATTTTCTTTAACTTATTAATATCTCCCCCATGAAAACGATTAATTGCCCGATTCAAACTAAGAATCTCACCATCCAAAACATACTTATCAATATTCTTAATATAAAAACTATTCTCTATCGTGTAATCAACATTACACTTCAAAATATTACGAATATCAAATAAAGATAAATAGTCTCTTCCCGTATCCCTAGAGCAATTCAAAACAACCAAATAATTTTCCTTATCCGTATTTTTAAATATCTGAACCAAATTACGCATATTCTTAAGATCAATCAAATCATTCGTCACCATCAAAAGACTAATATCAACATGATCTAATATCATCAAATTAACCGCATTCATCAAGTGATTCATATCAACCAAAATAACATCATATTCTCGCCTTGCCAGATCAAAAATCATTGGAATATATTTCTCATCAATCTTCAAAGCAACCCTGGGATCTCTAGGACTAGCCAAAACATCTATTCCACTATTATAACTACTAACATAGTCCGTTATACTACTATAACGATTATTAGAAATACTATCAATCATCATATAAATATCCTTTTGATTACGAATATCTAGCCAAGTCGATACACCACCACTATAAAAATCAGCATCAATAATTAATACCCGTTTCTTTTCTCGATAATAAATCCCCGCTAAATTAATCGCCATGGTTGTCTTACCAACACCACCCTTAACTGAAGTCACACTAATAATCTTACCCTTAGCCATCTTATCACCCTATTACAAAACTTTTTTAATTACCTTCTTATTATCTACCAAACTACCCTGATACTTACTTTTCACCCTAAATTTCAAAAAACCAAACATCCGACTAAATACCCCATCAACCTCATCCTCTAAAACAACATAAACATTTTCCCTATCTTGATTAACCTGATACTTCGTATCCTCTAAATTCAACCTTAAAATATCCTCTAAAATAGATTTTTCTCCATAATCAAGACCATACTCTAACGACAAATAACAAATATTTTCCTGACGACTCTTTACCTCTATCACTCTACCACAATCAATAACAAAAGCCATAACCCCAATTAAAATAGGAATAATTAAAATAAAAAGTACCAAACTTTGCCCCTTATTGTTCATCATTCGGCACAACCCTTTCTACCACAATATAAAAGGGATTCCCTAAAATTCTAGACAAAACAGGATTAATAAACACAAACTTTTTCTTCATTACAATCTTCTGATAATGTTCTAAATAAGAATTAACACTAATATCAATATCTTTATATTGTAAAGAAACCTCCTTTACACTATTTTTCTCCTTAAGAAGTAAAACAATATCTGTACTCTGGTTTTCAAACATATTCTTCGTATAAAGTAAGTTGCCAAAATCAACAATAGTAAACAAAATAAGGAGAAATACTGGCAAAATAAGTACAAACTCCACTAAAGCCTGACCTCGACGATTCATACCACATCACACCCATCCCTATTATTAACTTAATTATAGCAAAAATTAAAAAAAAAAGGAAGTATTTATTTAATGGAAAATACTTAAGACCTTTCTTTTTCTTCTAACAAATCATTATCCGTAATAGGAAGTACCTCCCCAATATCCTCTTCAACTTTGGTAAATATTTTAAAAAACACTCCCTTACTATCACTATTTTTATCCAAAACCCTCATCTCTAAAATTTTTCGAATATAAGGATTATCCCTCATTAATTTCTTCTTAACATATTCACGTGCCTTTACCTCAACCATTGAATCCGTATAAATTTCATCTCTAACTAAAGTCTCATATTGTTTTTCCCGAACAAATTGAATATCCAATAAATTAAAAGAAAATAGAACATCTTTCTTCGATTCAAAAGTTCGGTACTTCGAAAAATTAAACAACCCATATCTCTTATTAAAAAAATAAATAGCATAAACCGTCTTAGAATTTCCCGTTAACTTCGATTCTTGATAAACATATGGATAGTGTAAAGTTACTTGATACCATACTTCACCATATACTCTCCCCTTAGCCATAGTAACAACAGAAGTATTATCCGGTAAAGTAATATTCCCTGAAATAACAATATCCCCCTTTTTAACATAATCATTAACAAACTTTACCTTTTCTCCTTGTATTGCTTCTATCCGACTAATAACAGCGTTCTTCCTACTAACAATATGTTGAAGTTGATAAACTTCCTTATCCTCATTTAACTTTCGCGTTTCCACTCTAACCGTATACTTTGTCCCATACTCTATAATTTCAATCCATTCTAACTTATCCTTATTATCACTTAAAATCTTATCTTCTATTTTTTCTAACGAATCATAGCTTTTCTTAAAAGAATACCTCTTAATCCCATATTTCTTTAACTCATCTAAAAGATAACTTCGAATTGAACTATCTTGGTGAATCACCTCTACCTGACTAATCACTCTAGAAAAAAGTAAAATCAAAATAAGACCAACAACCATAAAAGAAAATAAAATACTATTATTCTTTAGTTCTTTCCCCCATCGCTTCGTCCCATAATATCTAAGTAATTTAACCTCATAAATAGATTTATATTCCATCAACTTCAAATATTCTTGATAATCTAATAATAATTCTACTTCTCTAATCGATATAGGAATAATCCTAATAATATGAATCTTATCCTGAATAATTCTCTTTAAATAACGTTGAACATTATGTCCCTTTACCCTTACTTTAACCCTACTCTCACATAATTCCAAATATCGATTTCTCATGATTTCACCTATGAAAGTTTATGTAAATAAAATAACATTTATACTTCTATTGATAAAATCTCACCCTCAATTAAAATCTCTTCATCTTGCATCCTAGCAACAATCAAATTTCTTCCCAATATAACACTATTTCCTCCATCATAATGAACAACAATTCTTGTATCAGTTAATGTTACAATTTCTAAATAATTAATAATATGTACCCATTTTTTAGAAAGGGTTACCCTATAATTTTTATCCACTAAATAGTCACTAACTCTTCTAAACAAATTCATCCACTTCACCAATAATAGTATATGAAAAAAAAGGAATTAAGAAACCCCTATTTTTTAATTCCACCAAACCGTCTATCTCTTTTCGTATAAGAAAGAATTGCATCATCAAAATCCCTACAACTAAAATCAGGAAATAAAATATCTGTAAAATAAAATTCCGCATAACTAACTTGCCATAACATAAAATTACTAAGTCGATATTCTCCACTAGTACGAATAAGCAAATCAACATCAGGTAAATTTTGATATAAGTATTTTGAAACAACCTCTTCATTCATATTAGAAATCTCTTCCTTATCAAAATCAAGCATCATTTTTCTCATCGCATCAACGATTTCTGCTCTTCCTCCATAATTAAGACAAATATTAAGAATTCCACCAGTATTATCTTTTGTAGCCCTCACCATTTCATCACGAGCAACAATTACCTCATTCGATAAAGGGACATCTCTTCCTGATACAATAACTTTAATATTATTTTTCATAAAAAAAGAAATATCTTTTCGAAACATTTTCAAAAACAACCGCATTAAATAGTCAACTTCTTCATTACTCCGCTTAAAATTTTCAGTAGAAAACAAATACACGCTAAGAATCTTTACCTCGTGGGATAAAATATATTTCCCTAACTTTTTCAAATTACGATATCCTGCTTCATGTCCTCCACTTCTAGATAATCCCTTAGAAACAGCCCATCTACCATTCCCATCAACAATAATTCCAACATGTTTTGGAACCTTTAAATTTTTATAATTCATTCCGACTCCTTTACTAACCCACCATACATCAATTGTAACTGCTAAATATGTTTTTGTAAACGAAAAATACGGATTCATCTATTAACTTTCCAATTCATCTTTTGAAGAAACTGATGAAAAGAAAATATATGGTTTTAATGAGAATATGTTTGTATTTGGAAATATTAACCATTTAAATCATACTACTTTAAGTATATATATTAAAAATTCTGGTGTTAAAAAAATAACATTGCATGAATTTAGACATAGCCACGCAAGTTTATTAATTCATTTAGGATTAGACTTTAAAGATGTAGCAGAAAGACTTGGAGATACCATTGAAATGGTACAATCTACTTATTATCACATGTTTCCAGAAAAAAAGAGCAATACAGTGAATGCTCTTAATAAATTACATGAAAATAGTCTGTAAATAGTCTGTAAAATCATTTAGTCATAAGAAAACCCTTATAAAATAAGGGTTAAATTCAAATTGGTGCGAGTGAAGGGACTTGAACCCCCATGGATAAATCCGCTAGATCCTAAGTCTAGTGCGTCTGCCAATTTCGCCACACTCGCATTACATTAATAACATGGTGGACCCTGATGGACTCGAACCATCGACCGCCCGGTTATGAGCCGGATGCTCTAACCAACTGAGCTAAGGGTCCGTATGCACTAATAATAGCACATTTTTTATAATCAATCAATCACTTTTTTGACTTTTCTTCACTTTTTTTGAAATAAAATGTAAACTTAGAACAAAAAAAGTCACACTCGTTAATAAATTTCTTTTCCATTTTTATGATAATCTTCCATTAATTTCAGACACTCTGCATGATTTATTTGTTTTAACTGAAGAACATTCCCTTGATTTTCATTACGAATAAAATCATAAATAAAATCATCACGAAAACCAATCTTACTGGCATCTTCTAAATCTGTCCCATAATAAACTTCATGAATATTTGCCCACATAATTGCTGACAAACACATAGGACATGGATAACCAGTAGCATATAAAACACACCCTTCTAAATTATGAGTTCCTAATTTATGGGACGCATCTCTTATCGCATTCACCTCAGCATGAGCAGTAGGATCATGATGTAAAAGTACTGTATTAGAAGCAACAGAAATAATTTCACCATTTTTTACAACAACCGCTCCAAACGGACCACCATACCCTTTTGTCATTGTATCCATAGCTCTCTTAATTCCTTCCTCCATATACATAATATCAACTACCTTTCTTTTATTTTAGCAATCGTACATCCAACATTTTCTCCACAAATATGATAAGATAAAACTTTTTTGTTTTTAAATAGGGCCTCTTGTACCATTTCTTTCACAATTCCACTACCAATACCATGAATAATTAAAATTTCAGAATAGCCCATTTGAGATGCTTCCTCAACAAAATCGTTAACCAAAACTCTAGCACTCTCCCGATCAAAACCATGCAAATCTATTTTGGGGAGCATTTCCAAAAACATATCATACCCCATAACAACTCACCCCTATAGCTACATCCATTATAGCATAGTAACGGGTAATTTTACAATCACTTTTGTTCCTTCTCCCAATTTAGAATCATATTTCATTTCCCCATCATGTGCCTTAATAATTTCATTAGATAAACATACCCCTAGCCCTGTTCCCCTAGGTTTAGTTGTAAAAAACATCTCTTTCATATGAGATAGAGTATCCTTATCCATACCACTACCATTATCAATAACAGAAATACAATAATATTTTTTCTCCATTCGCCCTCTTATCTCTATCTTTCCTCCGTCTTCCATTGCTTCCATACTATTCTTAACCAAATTAATAAAAACTTGCTTTAACCTGCCATAATCTCCCATCACATAAATATCATCAGAATCAAGAGAAAGCAGTAACTCTACATTTTTCCTGATAATTAATAAATGCAATTCTTCTTCAATTTCTTCCAATAATAAATTAATATCAATAAGTTCCTTTTCTATCTTAATTTTACTAAATTCCATAAAATCACTCATAATATCCAAACTTCTTGAAAGTTCCTGCCTCACAATAGGAATATAGCGCTTTACTTGATTTTCATTCTCTACATCAAGCATTTCTAAATAGCCCTTACATACCGCTATTGGATTCTTTACTTCATGCGTAATCTTAAACAATGAATTTCGAATTTGTTTATCTCTTTCTAACTCAGCAACACTTAAATATAAAGAAGTAACTCTCTCTGCTAGTTGAAATAAAAATAATAAAGTAAATGGCAACAAATAAAACAGAAACAAATAAAAGAAAATCTTTATTGTATAAACAAAACTACTAAACTCAAAAACAAAGAAATATTTCAAAGAAAAAAAGAAGCCCTGTAAAACAGCAATCAATAAAATAAAAGTATTATCATGAATATGCCGTTTTACCCCAATACAATAAATGATAAAATATAAAATAAACTTAATCAACATAAATAGAATATCAATATGTAAATAAAAATAAGAATAACTAATAACAATCAAAGAAAGAAGTACTGCTACACTAGATTGCTTTTTCAAATAAGCAACAACAATAGGCAAATTACAAAACATAAGTCCCATTGCATTATGATTTACATTTCCATAGCGGAAGCATAAATACATAGAAGTAGCTAAAGAAACATCCAATAGCAAATGATTATACTTCTCCATACATACCTCACGATAGCAATTATAAATAAAATAAACAAGTATTGGAAACATCATTAATATAACATTTAAAATTACATCCTCCATCAAATTCATATACATTCCTCTTTTCTAAAACTTATCATATCATCCCATCTTCGCTTCTTTTGTCGTATTTTGTCGAACTTCAAAAAAATTGTCGAAAATAAAACTAAACAAAATAAAATATCTAAAACAAAATCACCTAAAATAAAAAAATAGAAGCCTAAACTCCTACTTTAACTCATCAATATATTTTTTTAATTTTTTTGCATCTTTTCCAAAGATAATTTTTAATTGATCTTCTATTTCAACAACGCCCTTCGCGCCCAATTTCATAATACCTTCTTTATTTGCCTTAGTTACATCTTTCAAAGTAACCTTAAATCTAGACATCTCAACTTCGGTATCAATAATATTATCTTTTCCCCCAAGATACTCTACTAATTTATTAATTTCCAACTTAAAATCTTTACTATTAGCGCGAATCACAGCCAAAAAGATAATCACCAAAACTAAAATAATAATAACATAATGTATTGGTTGCATTTCTCCACCTCATTCCAATTATACTATAAATTCTAAACTTTAACAAGCATAACCAATTCCTACTTTATTTTATATTTAAACTTTTTATTTCGAATTTGAATAGACATCCAAATATCAGAAGCATTCAATACCTCACGTGAAGTTGAGAGATAAACACCATCATGATAATTTCCAGGAGTTTTATCATAAAAAGTTGCCTCATATTCCTTACCATCCACTTGATATAAAAGATGACCATAACTACTCAAAAAAGAAGCATAACTATCCAAAGAAAAAGAATTAGTGCTTATTTTAAGGAGCATAATTGCCGTGTTTTCTCCTCCAATGGCATACTCACTCTTAAATTTTTCTCCTCGAACCTCATATTCATAAGAATACATAAACTTATCTTTAAGTTCATAAGAAGTAAAACGAATCTCTCCTTGATGAAGAATAGTATCACTTAAATTCAGAGTATCTCCCAACTTTAAATTTACTTCCTTTTCTTCCACATCCAAAAAAACAGGACTTAACTGAACAACTTTATCATTAGCGTAAACTAACTGCATTTTCTCCTTAATCTCTGTTTTCAAAACAGAATAAAGAAATAAATACGTTTTTCCCTCCTGAATATTCTGATTTTGGTAAACTACTCCCAAATCTTGAAAATAATTTGCATAGCGCACACTAGGAGCATAACTACTATTTCCTACCTTCAAAATTAAATTGCCCGTCTCCAATTGATGAGCTCCCCCATTACCACCAAGAGAAATTCTAAGTGCAACAAAAGAATGCTTAAGATCACCTACCATTGACCCCTTAGCGTCGTAATCTGTAACATAAGTATTTAAAACATTAAAATTAAAATTAGAACTAGAAAATGCTTCACCTTCATTATACACCTTATTAATAACCTCTTTATTAACCGTAAAAGTTCCTAAACCTAAAGCCAAAACAATAATAAGAATAATATTAATAAACGTATGATTTTCTAAATAATAATATTTTAACTCTCTTATTCCGCGATGAAACTTCCTTCTTGTAACCTCAGTTCCCCCTAAAGTTAACTCAAACTCCTCACTATCCTGTTCACTCTCACCAAGTTCTGCCAAATCACTAACAAAATTAAATTTTCGAATATCAAATCCAAGGCCCCTAATTAAAAGAAAAATTAAAGATAAGTATTGTACTCCCACTAATATTCTAAGTAAATCTCGGTACAAAAGCATCGTCTTCGTCTCTAAAATGGAAATATAAATAGTATATAATCCCTGGTAAGAAACTTGAACCATCACCCCAACTAAAAAATAAAGCAAAATCAGTAACAGATACAATATCCTAGGCTTTTTCTTATATCTGAGCAAAGCATAAACAATCAAACAAATCACTATCGCCACAATAATTGCCAAAACATGATAATTCGTAACATAACCAATTGCATCTAATTTACTCGCACTTCCACGAATAAAAGAATTATAATACTGCAAAATATGATTTACCTTCATAGTCAAATAAAAAGATATTGCCAGCAAAATTAAATGAATCATCCGAAAATGCTTAATTAAAAATCCATATGGTTTTTTTAAAATCATCTGCTCCACCACCTATTATATCTAAAATTATACACTAAAAAAAAAGAAATGAAAAGATTAACTTTTCAGAAATTGAAGCAACTGCCCCTCTCTCAAATAAATCTTATCATTATTCTTTATTAAATCATCAGCCGAAATTTTTTTCTTCCTTAAAATATCTTGTAAAGTTTCATTTTCCTTAACCAAATAAAACTCAATTCCCTCTGCTGGTAACATCAAAGACTGATTGGGATAAATGTAATCATCTTTATCTAATCCATTTAATTGTAACAACAAATTATAATCAATTCCATATTTTTTGGCAATCTCATAAATGCTATCTCCTTTTTTTACCGTATAATACTGATAATTTCTTTTTCCCATAACAGGAACGACTAATAAAGAACCAACTACTACCTCATTTGGAGAAAACAACCCATTAATTTTTCTTAACTCATCAACATGAATATCATGACTAGTAGCAATAGATTCCATACTATCTCCCATTTTAACCATATAAACTTCATACATAAAATATCACTTCCATAAATAAATTATGAAAAAAAAGCACTTTTGACACAAAAGAAAAGGAAAATATTTGACTAAAAATTATTTTTATGATATAGTTTTAATGCGATTCATTTCAAGGAGGGATAATTATGGCAAAAAATATATCAAGTAAAAAAACAAATTTTGCAAATAACAGACCAAACTGTTTAAAAGTTACCAAAAAAGCACAAAAAGTAAACTTACAAAAAGTTCAAATCGTTGATGAATTTGGAAATACTGTAAAAGTAAGATTAAGTGCAAGAGAAATTAGAGCAGCTAAAAAAGCCGCTTAAGCAAAAAACTCCTCATCTCTGAGAAGTTTTTTTATTGCTCTAAACTTTTAATTTGTTTATCATAATCACTAGCTTTAATAATATAAGACCCAACGACAGCAATATCAGCACCATCAATATTTTTAATTGTCTTATCATTAATTCCACCATCTACTTCTATAACAGAAGATAGATGATTTTTTATAATATAATTTCTTAAATAACGAATCTTATCACTTGTATTTGAAATAAAAGCCTGGCCTCCACGCCCTGGAACAACACTCATTACCAAAATCATATCAATATCCTTCAAGTAAGGAATAATTTTTAAAATATCTTCTTCCCCACTAACAGCAATCCCAGCCAGATACCCCATGTTATGAATTTCTTTAATAACAGAATGAATATCATTTTTAATATTCAAATGAATGGTAATCGATTCGATATTCAAAGAGGCAAATTTTGAAACATAATAACTAGCATCCTCTACCATCAAATGAACTTGTAAAGGAAATTTACTAATTTTACTAATTTCTCGTATCTCATCCATATCCTGAAACTGAATATTATTAACCAACTTTCCATCCATGACATCAATATGAATATAAGATATATTTGTATCATTTAACTTTTCTACAGCCTCATACCGATTAACAGCATCTAAAATAGAAACAGAAATCTTCATCGTTTTTCCTCCTCCTTTTCTAAAATAAAATGAAGATAATTCTCGTAGCGACTTTTTAAAATTTCTCCCTTTTCGACTAAATTTTTAACAAAACAACCATCTTCCTTAATATGCATGCAGTCCCTATATTTGCAGTATTCTAAATAATGAAACATTTCATTCATATTATCACGAATCGAAATTTTTTCTATTCCACGAAAATCAACACTTGAAAATCCTGGAGTATCTACAACATATCCTCCTAAAACAGAATAGAGTTCAGTATGTCTAGTAGTATGTTTCCCTCGATTTAAGGCATAAGATATTTCATTCGTCTTCAAATTAAGTTCTGGAGAAATTCGATTTAACAAACTACTCTTTCCAGCACCAGACTGTCCTGCTAAAACCGTAATTTTTCCTTCCAGCAATGCACTAAATTTATCAATATTTTGATTAGTAACAACAGAATATCCTTGTTTTTGATAATAAGAAATATAATTCTTTAGTTGCTCTCTTTCATCTGAATCTAATAAATCTAACTTCGTAAAACAAATAATAGGAGAAATCCGGTGATAACTAACTACAGTAAGTAATTTATCCAATAAATAGGTATCCAAATCAGGATTTTTTACACTAGCAACAATAATTGCTTGATCAACATTAGAAACACTAGGTCGAACTAAACAATTCTTTCTTTCATGAATTTTTAATAAATATTTTTCTTTATCATCAAAATCAACAACATCACCAACCAAAGGAGAAAGTCCATGATAGCGAAACTTTCCCCTAGGTTTACATAAATACGTCCTTCCATTAGACAAAATAACATAATCATTACTAATATTTTTAATAATTAATCCTTCCATAATTCCCCCTATTCACGATTATTTAAAGAAGTATCATCACTACTAGAATCTACATTTTTAGTATAATAACACTCTATCTTTGCATCCGCTGCATTGATTTTGTAAGAAATAGCCTCTTTCGTAATAAGAGCATAACCAGCAATAGCATCGCAACTATAACTGCCACTCTCACCATCTTTTTTGGCCTTTTTATCCGTTTTTATTGTAACATTAGTATCCTTATCAATATAATTAATATTCAAATTATAACTAGAAGTATCAATATCAATCGTAATCGCAAATTGAACACCACTAGCAATCTTACCAGTTCTATTTTGACCAGTTACGGCTTTATCTAAATAACTGCTATAATCATTAATAACATTTCCCTTCTTATCTTTAACCACTAAGGACAAACCATATTGATTAGAAAATTCTTCTGCCTTAGACAAAGTCCATCCTTCAGTAGCCATTTCAGGATATTCCTCATAAATATCAGGAATATACAAAGTAATTTCATCATTTTCTTTTAAAGTAATTTCCTCACTATCATCATACTTTGGACTTTGTTCAATAACGATTCCTGATTTTCCAATATAATCCTTTGGACTCTTTACCGTCTTTTTCTCAATTGTCACTTTTAGTCCTAGCTTCTCTAATTTTTCTTTAATCGAATTTGCATTTTGGTCAGTATAATCTTTTAATGTAACATCTGCAAGTCCAGTAGATTCAACAATAGTAATAATACTTCCCTTTCTCTTACTAGAGCCAGCCTTTGGATCAGTTTCAATAACATACCCTTCTTTAATTTTATCACTAGATTCCTTTTTTACATCATACTGAAAGCCTTTCTTCTTTAAGGTATTAATTGCCTTATCCACTTTCTGATTGGTAACATCAGGAACCATAATTACTTTCGTATTATTTCGATGATTGAAAAAGATTAAAATACCAGACATTAATAAGATTAAAATTAAACCAATCAAGATAGAAATCTGTATTTTTGTCATTTTCTTTTTTTCTTTTTTTCTGGATGGGTTATTAAAGTTTTCATTCCCCGAATCAACTGGAACATCAATTTCTTTTGCCTTTGGTTTAGATACGCTAGTCTCTTTAATTGGAATAGCCCTACTTTCATCTAATTCACTTTCTGGATAAGGATAATGATAGCGAACCTCATTTTGCTTATCTTCATCCATTGCATGAATAATATCCTCATGCATTTCATGAATATTATCATATCTATTTTTAGGATTTTTAGCCGTAGCTTTCAAAACAATATTTTCAACACTTTGAGGAATTAATGGATTTTGTCTTCGAATACTAGGAATTTTCTCTTTCATTTGCTTTAATGCAATTTCAACAGCATTATCTCCTTTAAAAGGAACACTACCTGTAAGAAGTTCATACATTAAAATTCCTGCTGAATAAATATCGCTCTTTGTGGTAGCCCCCTTTCCACTAGCTTGCTCAGGTGGTAAATAATGAACACTCCCCATAACAGAGTTCGTTTGCGTCAATTGCGTTGCATTCATTGACATAGCAATACCAAAATCAGTGATTTTAATCATTCCATTATCAAGAATCATAATATTTTGTGGCTTAATATCGCGATGAATAATATAAGCATCATGGGCTTGTGCAAGTCCATCAGTAAGTTGTGCCATAATATCAATAACCTCTGGAACCGTAAGTGCTCCTCGCTTTTGAATTAACTGCTTTAAAGTCTTACCGTCAATATACTCCATAACAATATAATGCTGGCCATCTTCCTCTCCTACATCATAAACCTCTACAATATTAGGATGAGACAAATCAGAAACACTCTTAGCCTCTCTTTGAAATCTTCGAATAAATTTCTCATTATTCTCCAAATCTCCTCTTAATACTTTTATAGCAACATCACGGTCTAAAATTTTGTCATGTGCTAAATAAACGTTCGCCATTCCCCCTTCACCAATCGATTTCAAAATCTCATATCTCTCATTAATTACTTGACCCTTAGATAACATCACACATCACCGCTTTCTCTTTTCAAATAAGCAACACTGATATTGTCATTTCCGCCTCTAGCATTTGCTTTTCTAATCAATTTTTCTACTACCCCTTGAGCCGTAGATTCTTCATTTAATACCCTCTCTATTTGTTCTTCTGTAATCATATTAGTAAGTCCATCACTACAAAGTAATATTCCATCATTTTTAATATCGACATCAAAAATATCAATATCAATTGGATCATTTGCTCCCAAAGCACGCATTAAAACATTTTTTCTTGGATGATACTTAGCTTCTTCAGGAGTAAGTTCTCCGGTAGAAACCAATAAATTAACTAATGTATGGTCCTTTGTTACCTTATGAATTTTATGATTTTTAATCACAAACCCAGAACTATCTCCAATATTGCCATAAAGTAAATAATCGTCTGTTTGAATAGCACAAACAAAAGTAGTTCCCATTCCCTTACTATCTGGATTTTCTTTTGTATATTCAAAAATTTTCTGATTCATCTCAGTAACAATATTTCTTAAAAATTCAACCGCACTTTCCTTATTACCAATAGAATCAAGCCCATAGAATTCCTCTGTTAAATGATTAATTACAATTGCACTAGCAACTTCTCCTGCCTTATGACCACCCATACCATCAGCAACCGCTAATAAATATTCATTCTTATCATTACTTAAAATAATAACATTATCCTCATTATGAGTTCTCACTTGTCCTGTATCAGTCATATAAAAAGTTTCCATCACACTTCTCCTTTCGATAAAGTATTATTCGCCCGAAGTTGACCACATGCTGCATCTACCTTACCACCAAATTCTCTTCGCACAGTCACATTAATATTTTCTTTTTTTAGTATATCATAAAAACGCATAATCTGAGCCTTACTTGATCGTTTATAGCCAATATTTTCTGTCTCATTATAAGGAATTAAATTTACATAACATAAAATTCCTTTTAACTTTTTAGCAAGTTCTCTAGCGCAACAATCCATATCGTTAATTTTTTCTAACATAATATATTCTATAGTAACCCTACGATTGGTCTTTTTAATATATTTTTTTATTACTTCAAATAAATCATCCATTGAATAAGCAGATGCTATTGGCATAATTTTCTTGCGAATCTCATCATTTGGTGCATGCAAACTAATCGCTAAATTAACTTGACCATCTTCATGAATAAACTTTTCAATTCCAGGAATAACACCACAAGTAGAAACAGTAATATGTCTAGAACCAATACCAATACCATTTCCATTATTAATAATATGGATAAATCGCATCACGTTATCATAATTATCCATAGGTTCTCCTATCCCCATCACCACAACGTGCGTAATTCTCTTTCCAATATCAGCTTCAATTAATAAAATTTGTTGAACAATCTCATATGCCTCCAAATTACGAACCTTTCTAAGACGCCCACTTTCACAAAAACGACATCCCATATTACAACCAACCTGACTAGATACACAAATACTAATTCCATAATCATGAAACATTAAAACAGACTCAATTCTCTCTCCATCCAATAACTCAAACAAATATTTAGAAACTCCTTCATCTTCTTGCTTTAATAAAATTTTAATTTTTTTAAAAGAAAAGTTCTCCTGAAGTATTTTCTGACAATAACTTCCAATATTATTCATCCTACCTACTTCATCAATTCTTTTCTTATACAAAAAATCATAGATTTGAATAGCTCGAAATTTCTTATCGCCACATGAAACAAAATAATCTTCTAATTCTTCTAAAGTATAATCATAAATATTTCGCATAAAATCCTCTTTCTAAAAAATACGTTTTGTAAAAATACAGAATACTATTATATCAAGAATAAAGTAAAAAATAAGGGTTAAAATAACAAACTTCCAAGTAAGTTTCTTTTTAATTAAAAATCGCCTTAGTAACATAGTATACAAGGAAAAAAAACCAATAATAACTAAATTAATATAATTTCTTCCAAAATATAAATAATTATTTTCCCCTAACATCACATTACGACCAGTAATATTAACATAATTAATTTTATTTTGCCTAGCCATAAAGATAGTAAATAAAATATTAATCATTACTACAATAACATAAAGATAATTTTTATTTTTCAAAAATACTTCTAAAGATTTCTTCTGTTTTTCCTTTCCTAACCGATGATTATTTTTCTTAACTTTTAATTTAGAAGTGGTCTTTTTCTTAAGCTCTATACTTCTTTCTTGATTTTTTTTCTCCATGATTTCCTCCTACTCTTCTTATCTATAAGTATATCTTTTTTTTTACAGTTATTCAAGTACTTTAATAGAGAAAAAAACACTAAGTTTATCTTAGTGCCAAAATAAATTCATCATTATCTTATTGCAATGAATTTCCAATTGCTTGAACAGCCGTTATTGCAACCGCCCCAACAATATCTTCTACACTACAACCTCTAGATAAGTCATTAACTGGCTTAGAAATTCCTTGACAAATAGGACCATATGCCTCTGCCTTAGCCAATCTTTGAACCAATTTGTAACCAATATTTCCCGCATCTAAATCAGGAAAAATCAATACGTTAGCATGACCAGCAACTTCACTGCCTGCTGCCTTTGACTTAGCAACAGAAGGTACAATTGCAGCATCTAACTGTAACTCACCATCAATTTTATATTGAGGAAATCTCTCTTTAGCAAGTTTTGTAGCATTAACAACCTTTTCGACATCTGCATGTTTTGCACTCCCCATTGTAGAGTGAGAAAGCATAGCGACAATTGGCTCATGTTCCGTTAAAAGTTGAAATGACTCAGCACTAGATCCTGCAATATAAGAAAGTTTATCCGAATCAGGATTTTGTTCTAACCCAGAATCAGCAAACAAGAACGTTCCCTCATCCCCATAAAGACAATCTGGTACAACCATCAAGAAAAAAGCAGATACCAACTTAACCCCAGGTTTTGTCTTTAAAATTTGTAAAGCAGGACGGAGCGTATTTGATGTTGAATGACAAGCACCTGATACTGCTCCATCAGCATATCCTAACTTTACTAACATACAAGCATAATACATATAGTCTTCCGTAAGTAGACGATATGCCTCCTCCATGGTCATTCCCTTTTCCCGACGAAGTTCATAAAGTTTTTCTTGCAATTCACGAGTTTTACTATCACAAAAAGGATCAATAATCGTTGCAAGATGAAGATCTAATCCTGAGCTATTTTTTAAAATTTCCTCTTTTCTTCCAACTAAAATCACATGAGCAATTTCCTCTTTTAAAATAATATCAGCAGCCTCCAATACCCGTCTATCCATAACCTCAGGTAGTACAATAGTCTTTTTATTATTTTTTGCTCTTAATTTAATTTTTTCAATTATCTTACTCAATTTTATCACCATCTAAATTATATCAATTATAATAAAATCTGTCTACTTTATTTTTATGTCAAATAACATTTAACAATAAGCTGCTTTCCCTTATCCAAAAGACTACAAGTAATTAAATATAAAACATCCTCCTCTTCCATAACCGTCATATATCCATCTTTATCAATTAAGTAAATATCACAAACAACATAGCATAACCTTTTTCCCTGAATATGTAAAATAACAACATCTCCCTTTTCTAAATCAACCAAATGATTAAAATAACTATACCTTCCATTCCCAGAATGTCCTGCTAAAAAATAAAGATTATTCTCTATATTGCTACTTTCCAATATTTCAACATGTAAATCAACCTTATTAAAAGGACTATCCATAGGATAAACATAATCTTTAAACTGAATTTTAGGAATATCTAGTTCTAATAAGTACGAATATGTTAAAGCCTTACCCATTTGAATAGAAGAAAAAGAAGGGATAGAAAAAGAAATATTGCTTTTAGAAAACTCATGAAAAAATAATCCAAGGAAAATAAGCATACTACTTCCTAAAAAGCAAAGAATAAATTTTCTTTTGATAAAGAATACCTCCTACTACAATCAAAAGTACAATAGCAATAACTTTCCCTATCTCTTTTTTTTCTTCTAAAGTATCAGGAACCTGGATAACAGAAGAATTAATTTGATTCATCATATAAACATCCCATACTTCTTTCGTTGAGTCAATTGAAATACATTGTTTTTCCTTACTCAATAAGTATTTCTTTGAAACTTTCTTCTGCAAAAAGCAATATTCCCCATCTTTCAAATCTTTAACCTTAAAAGTACCATCTTCTGAAGTAAGTCCTGTATATATCTTCTTTCCATCTGAAATAACTTCTACTACACTCCCCTCTATATTTTCTTGATTACTATCTTGATTGTGATATACAATACTTAATCTTTTTTCTTTTGTTAAAAATTCAATTTCCATTTTATTATCCTTATCCGTTAAAGAAAAACATTTCTCTTCCTTCGTCTCCCCATCTACTAAACAATAATCCCCTAAATATAAAGAAAATTCTTTTTCTCCATCTTTATCGGTCGAAATGATATCAATCACTTCTCCTTCATGATATAAAGTTTTATCATACCACTTCTTATCAGTAGCCGAAACTAAAGATAACAAAACACCGCCACGAGCCTTTTTCTCGTACCAATATTGATTATCTCCCATCTTAAAAATTTCTTTTTTAGTATATACTTTAACTTCTTTTTTGATTCTCTTTTGAAAAATATCCATAGTATTTAACAAATAACCATCTTCTAAAGTCATATTGCTATAATCATCTATCGTAAATTCAATATTTTGTTTCTGAAAAACATAATCAGAATCAACCGTAACCTCCTCTAGTCGATAATCTCCATAACCTAGAAGAAGAGGAAATAAAAGTTCTCCTGACAAATCACTTTGAAATACATCCTTCCCATTCACTTCTAAATACTTATCTTTACTAAAAGAATAAATTCGATAAGAGAAAGCATTACTTTTAATTTTTTCCTGAAATTCTAAATCAATCAACCTGAGTTTTAATTTACAAATAATATAATCATCTGTCAAATTAATAGTTGATTTGCCACTTCCTTGTTTATTAATTCGAAAACTCACTTCTTCTACCTTCTTATATCCAAATAAAGTATTAATTTGACGAATCGTATAAACACCATAAGGCAAACGAATGGAAGCAACACCAAGTTCATCGGTTGTAATAATACCCAAACTCTTACCGTCGTAGTCAAGAATTTCAAATTGAATATTTTCTTCCTCTTTCAACTGACCATTATTTTCAAAATTATATCTTTTGTGAATCTCTACCGTTTCATAGTAAGGATATTCCTCCAACAAAACAGGCATCTCATCTTGTCCAAAAGAAACAAAAACTTCACTTTCATTAATCTGATACCCTAAACTTTCCCTAACTTGCCGGATAATATAATTTCCATATCCTAAATTACTAACATATCCTTTACCATATTCATTTACAGAAAACTCTTCAAGAAATTGATTAGTATCATCATATAACTGATAAGTGGCACCTTCAAAAGAAGCTTGTCCAAAAGGAGTACTTTCTTTAGTCTCACCATCAATCACCTGAAACGTCATATCCTTACCTTGTATTTGAAAACGAATTTCTTTTGTATCCTCTAAAAAATTTCCAACGGAAATTAATTGCTGAGAATTATCATAATAATAAAACTTACTAGCGTAAGAATAAGCCTGTTTTCTTTTTAAAATAATCTCATCCCTTCCCACATAATCTACAGGAACTCTTACTCTAAGATGATCATTTTCCTTTGAAACCTCAGAATATGATTGAGAAGAAACCTCATATAATGATAAATCTCCACTACCTACATAAACATCAAAAACATCCCCAATAGCAAAAGTAGTATCATTATTAAATCTTAAACTCAATCCTTGATAATACCAATTCCGCAAATTTAATATCTCCCTCTTATAAGATTCAATATCAATTTCCTCTCCATGAATATCTAAAACATTCGTCCAAGAAATCTCGCCCCTACTCAAATATTCCCAAATTAACTCTTGAGCCGCCATATAATAAAAATAACTCTCGTGTCCAGGATATAAATAACCAAAATAAGCAATTGATTGAACATACTCCTTACTTTCTTTAGATAAATAAGAAAGCCCAAAATCCTCTGTTGAATGATAATAATCCGTTGTAATATCACGCCCAAGTTCAATACAATAGGAAACAACTCCATTAAGTGTATACATATTTAAATAATATAAATGTTCTTCTCCATTATATTTAGCAATCGCATAAATCCCCTCTAATCGATTTTTCTCTAACTTTGAGTCCATCATCCCTGCTTTAACAAAAATTCCTTTAAAGCAAAGAAGAAAGATAACAATAATAAAGAAAAATTGATAAAAATAATGTTGTCTTTTTCTTAAATTCAATGATTTTATTTTTTTCATTATATTACCTCCTCTACTTATATTATTCGCTTATTTTTGTTAAAATCCTTCTTCTTTTTCCAAATTTTTACAAAAAAATACTTACCTTATTTAAACCTTAATAAAAGTCTAAACAAGATAAGTACTTTAATAAAATAACTTTTCTAAATTACCATACTCTAATTCTTCTTTTTAAAGGAATATACATTCCATCAAAAATAGATAAACGATAAGTAGAATAAAACATATCATTAGAAGATAAAACGGCATTAACCCGATACTTATTTGGAGCATGAGTATCAATAAGAAGAAGCATTTTTTTGTATTCCTTCGTCTCTTGGCTAGCAAAAATAGAAGCAAATCCCTGATACATCTTTTCTCTCTCTACTTTTGTTGCCCCACTATCTGCTAAAATACGACCAAGACACTCCAAAGAAGCCATATCAGCAATATTCTCATTAATTGTCTTCTCTCCATCAATATACCTTCCCGGTAAAACCTCATAAGAAGAATAATAAAGGGCTATTTTCTTTTTTAAATTCTGATAATACTTGTAATCATCATCCGTCCACCATTTGGAGAAATTTCCTTTTGCGTCATAATTACTACCATTAAAATCAAAAGCATGACTTACCTCATGAGCAAGAATCATTCCCACTGCTCCCAAATTAAAAAATTCATCCCTTTTTAAGTCAATCAGTGAATAAATCGAAGCAGGCACATAAATTGCATTAGAATTAACATGATAATACGCATTCACAACGCGGTTATCAACAGAAAAATGATAATCAGAAAACAAATCCATTAACATCTCTTTTCTCTTAATCTTCTGAATTTCTTTAATATTTTGAACCAAATTACCAGATAGATTTACCCCCTCAAAAGAAAAACTACCGTCATTGTCCTCTCCAAGAACTAACTGCATTTCTTCTAATTTATCAATCGCCTTTTTCCTCGCTTCATCACTAATATAATCACTATCTAAAATTAATTCTCGATAAGTATTTTTTATTTTTAAAAATAACTCTTGTAAATATTTTTCATGGGAAACACTTTTATACTTCTTAGCGTAAAGAGAAGAAAAATTTTCAGAAAATAAATTCATCACCTGCTCTTTTATCTTCTCTTCTTCACTACCATCACCCTCTCCCCCTAAACTCTCACTTAACTCATCCACTACTTCTTTATAGTCCGAAGACAAATATGGGGCATAATGAGATAAAATCATTACAAGTAAATGATGCTGCCATAACTCAAGATTATCATCACAAAAATAGGCATTAATCTTTTTATATTCTCCAGCATCAATTAAATTAAAAGTATCTACCTGAATATCTTTATCCTTAAAATACTTTAAAATATCTACATTAGAATAAATACTCCAAACAGTATCAATTCCTACCTTATGATAAATCTGATTCACATCCCCCAAATCAGAACTTAACATACTAGAAGAAGCAATATCTTCATAAAAAGAAACCAATTCCAAAGAAATCTTCTTTGCCTCTTCCCTTTCATAGCCATATGCCTGAAGTAACTTTATGATTGCTCTCTTAAGATAAGCCTTATAAGCCATATAATCATCATTAGCAAAATAGTCAGCACTAGAGCCAAAAGCAAATGAAACAGGAGATAAGTAAATTAAACTACGACTCGTATCCTCATAATCAGCATAAACTTTAATATCCATTAAAATATTTATCCCAAGCTCATTTTCTACCAAATCAATAACACGCTCTAACTCTTTCATATTCTGAGATTGATAAATTAAATTAATGGTATCCATAAGCTCTGCCAAACCATCCTTATCTCTTTGTTCTTGATTGAGCATATTATGATAAACACCCTCTGCCTTCCTTGAAAAATCACTATCCCCTTCTAAAACATCATCAAATAATAAAATACTATTATGACGAGCAACATCTGTAGCGTCCTTAAAATAACTCCAGTTACTACTCCCTTTCTTAATATGATTACTCCGAAATACTTCTTTATTTACCTCTTCATAATAATCATTCATTCTATTCTTAGAAATTCCAAAAAATAAAACAAGAAAAGCAACAAAAACTATAACAAAATATTTTTTCAAACATATCCACCTATTTTCCAAATAAAACTTCTTCTGAATGATATTTTTTAATAATAAAATTTAAAATGAAAAATACATAAAAAACAGAAGATAAAACCATCATCAAAATTGCTTCCCCATTAATATTTCCAGAGAATACATCCATAAGCATTTGGGTATAATTAAAAATAGGAATCAAATAAAACCACTTCTGAATAGATATCCCAATTAAAGAAATCATCATAGGAATAATCGTCAAAATATTCAAAACAGAACTAACAGACTGAGCCTCTTTATAACTTTTCGTAAAAATAGTAAGCATAATGGAAAGTCCCGCTATAAACAAAGAAGAAATAAAAATAACAACAAAAGAAACAAAAATACTCCCCACTTCAAGTTTGTATGCCAAATCTTTAAAGAAAGAAAAGTTTTGAACAACAACAAATAAACTAATTATCGTTAAAACTAAGCCAATAAAAGCAGACAAAAAGCCCATAATTACAGTAGCAATATATTTTCCCAAAATTAAATTTTTCGAAGAAACAGGAAAAGTTAAAATCGTCTCCAAAGTTCCATTTTCTCTTTCAACAGCAGTAGCGTTAGTCGCCATATTTGTAGTAGCAATAACAATAGACATCACAATATAAGTAAAAGCTATGGTAAACATCAAATTAAGAAGAAAATTATCTCCCTCTAAATTAACAACATCATATTCAATTTGCTTAGTTGCTTTCTCTACATCAATATCTTCCCCAATCAAATAAAGTTTAGATAAATAAGTATTATATCCTTCCAAATAAGATAACATATAGCCCTTAACTTTCATTCCATCCGAAGAATTTTCATTCACATAAATAACATATTTCCCATCCTCTTTTAAATGAATATATCCAAAAATATCTCCCTTATCATACGCTTTTATCATCTTATTTTTAGAAGCATAATTTTTAACCTTAAGATTTACTTCACTTAAAATTTCCCTTTCTGTCTGATTCAAAGAATAATCAATTCCAATCAAATAAGTATCATTCTCCATCTCACTATCATACATATAAGCATATAGAAAAATCATCACTGGAATTAAAAGAGGAAATAAAAGTAAAGTAACAAAAGTTTTCTTATCCCTAAGTATTGACCTTAATTCTTTCTTAATTGTAATGATTATCTCTCTCATTTCTCCTCCATAGAAACAAGTGCAAAAAAAGCATCACGCAAATTATCTGTACTTGTCTTTTTCAAAATATTTTTAGCCTTATCCAAAATCATAATTTCTCCATGATGAATCATCAAAATATCATCACAAATACTACTAGCTTCTTCCATATAGTGGGTAGAATAAATAATTCCTTTTCCCCTCTTTTTTTCTTCCTTAATAAAATCAATAATAATTTGACTAGAAATAACATCTAATCCGCTAGTAGCCTCATCAAAAATATAATACTTAGGATTATGTACCAAACATCTAGCAATACTTACTCTTTGATATTGCCCTGTTGATAAATTCTCTATTCTCTGATATAAAAAGTCTTCCATCTGAAATCTTTTTACAATATCATGAATTCTCCCTTCAAGTTCGTCTTTTTCTACCCCATAATATTCTCCACACATCTCTAATAACTCAAGAGGAGAAATATCCTTATAAAGTTTAGTACTTCCCGATAAAAAAGCAATTTCTTTTTTTATCTCCCTACTCTTATCCAAATAACTCATTCCATCAATCAAAATTTTTCCTTCACTTGGCATCATCAAACCAGAAAGCATTCTCAGCAAAGTAGTCTTACCAGCACCATTTGGTCCTAATATTCCTAAAATTTGCCCCTCCTTTAAACAAAAAGATAAATTCCTATCTGCATAAAAAGAAATAGTTTCCTTCTTAGAAATTTTCTTCTCAAATTTTTTAGAAACATCATCAACACAAATCATTATCTCACCCATCCTCTCATTTAAAAAAAGTCATCATAACAACAAAAACACAAAATACAATAACACCAATTCCTAATAAAATTAAAAATAAATTACCAATATACCCTTCATTAAAAATTCTCCTATCCTCCTGAACATCTAAAATTGGTTGCTCAAAAATAGTCTTTCTTATAAAAGAATAATACTTCATCATCTCTTTTACTTTAATTAAAGGAACTGTACTAACATAACATTTATTAATATCATAATATTGTATTCCACTTAAAAGAATATCATCAATAATAACAAAACCACTATTCTCTAATTCTTCCCTTGGTACATGATTTAAAAATTTTTGAACAATACCATCAACTACCTCTTTTTCTCCATTAGAAAAACAATCATCCATCGTAAGACCACTACTATTTTTAGTAACCTTACTAACAAACAAATTAGCACCAATCTTATCTCTACGAATAGCAAAAACCACATAAGTATTTTTTTCATAACGAATACCACATAAAATTAAAGCCATCATCTTAACCATCGTATCTTTATCAATTACTTCTATCATAAAACACCACCTATCTATCTAATGATAATGTTACCACAATTTAAAAAAATAAACTAGATACATAAAAAATTTTCCAAAAGAAAAATACAATCATGAAGAAAATCAAAAAGCATATTATATCTTTTATCATCTATCAAGATTGTAATATTTTTATAAATATTTTCTTTTCTAATTATCTTAGCAATAAGTTATTAAATATCGTTCACGAATCACCATAGCAATCTCCCTCTTTTCAGTAACTATTATAATATAATATCCATCTTTTGCCAATTTATTACGCCATGTCGTAATTTTCTTGAATTTTTATCAATTTATTACGATACAGCTTTAATCATTTTGATTTAAATCACGCACCTTCATCATCTTATGTTGATTTCTTTCTTGACTCTTTTTTAATTTTTTAGAAATAATATTAACTCGATTCTGCTGATGAATTATTTTTTCTTCCATAATATTTATCTTTTTTAAAAAATCTTCATATAAAGGAATATTTGATTGATACTGCCTTAAAAAGTCTTCTTTTAACCGTAGAACATTATCTAGTGTATCACTTAACAAATAAGAAGTATAATCAATATCAGATAACTTAGCTAAGATTTCACTCTCATAATCATTAGCGTAATAATGAATATGTCTCTTTTTTTCAAAATGAAGACCATGATATGCACTTTGTACCATTCTTCTTGTCAAAAGTGCCTGATAACCAATAGAAGGAAGTAAACCACTAAAAGGAGATAATAGCATTAAGCCCATATATTTAAGACCATGACCAAGCAAATCATCCATTCCTCTTAGCTGATAAGTCAAATATTCTTCTTTTTGAATTAAACCTATTTTAGAATTAAGTTCCTGAAAATATGCATCTTGTTTCATAATATCTTCATTACATTTTAACAAAGCATCACTTTCTATAGATAAATTTTTCTGTATCTCTAAATATTTTTTATCTCGATCTAAATAAGTATTTTCTTTCTCTTGATGCCTATCCATTAAGGATAAAGTCTCTTCTTTTACCTCACTCAAATGACGATATAATAACCAAAACTCTTCTAACGCTTGATATTCTTTTACAAATTTCTTCTTGTCCATCGAAGAATCTAATAAATCACGATAAGCTATCATATCATCAACAATCGAAGAATCTTCTATCTCAATTACTTCATCAAGATATAAATTTTTCTTATATAAATGATATTGTTGAATAATGGCATTCACTTTATCAATTAATTCATTAATTCTTTTTCTTAAAGAATTAACTTTTGAAAGCTCAATTTCATTTTCTAGAAGTTCCCCAACAAAATAAATCTCTCCTGCTAAAACATCAACCTCATCCAAGTAACATTCAAATTGATTCTTAATCTTATCAATAATATCGCTACCTAGTTCTTTTAACTGACTATCCTTACTTTTCTCACCAACATCTTGATGATGATTTTCTTCATCACCCCAAGAATAAATTACCCTCTTCTTAGGAATTTTAGGCCCTCTCTCTTCTATCTTTCTAACTTTACTTTGTACCTCATCTTCCCCATAAGTACTTTTTTCATCTTCTTGAAAGGACTCCTTCTCTTGATTAACAAACACCCCACCTTTAAGCATGAAATCAACTTTAACATCTTCTTTTACTTCATCCTTAGCGTCTATAGGAAAAGAAATATTTTTTTTAAACTTGTCTTCTTTTTTCCCTGTTCCTCTTGAAATTCTTTTGCGATAAACCGTACCATCTTCCCTAACTTTTTTCTTAATCTCTTCTACTTTTTCACAAACAAATTTTTCATTTTCTACTTGAAATTTATTTTTTTTACTCTTTGTCAATCGAATATTCCTAAGTCTTTCTTGAAATTTACTCAGTCTACCACCAAACATATAAGTACCTCCAAATCAATTTCTAAGTATTATAACACCTATCTAACTGTTTGTTAACCCATTTTTCATACAATAATTACTAGAATAATCATCCATAATAGACCATACTCTTAATTTTTTTGAATAAGCCTCTCTTTGTAAAGAACATAAATTATCTAAATATTGATAATCTCCATAAATATATCTAACCTTCGCATAACCATTCTTCACCAACAATTCACTTAAATTCCCCTCATCAACAAATAGCCATCCTAATGTTCTTCCATACTTATCATATCGATTACTATTTCTATCGTACTCTAAATAAATATGGCGAGAACTTTTCAATAAAGAACAAGTATATTCTAAAGCCTCAGTTCCATATTCTTCATTTTTATGAAAAGATATCTCTGGAGTATCAATTCCTAACAACCTAATTTTCCTCTTTTCTCCATCTAAAAATACTTCTACAGTATCTCCATCAATACATCTAGATAACTTTACTTCTATCTTTCTAGAATAAAAAAAGAAGAAGATTAAATAACAAATTAGAATACTAACTAACATTATCCCTAACCTGGTCATTACCTTCTTCATCTTGAAATACTCTCCAAATAATAAGTTGACTCACCCTTTTTATAATGATATTCATAAATAGGAAACTTATCTCTATACTGCATAAGTACATTAGATACAATCTTAGAATTATGAATAAAAGATAAATCAGTCTTACTTTTATCTAAAGAATATACCTTATCTTTCATCGAATAATCCCCATAAAAATCAATAAAATTATCCCCTATCTTAACAAAAGCAACTCTCTCATAAATAATAATCTCATTATCCTTATAAATACCATTTACAAAATAAGTATCAATCGCCTTACTATATTGTTTTCCTTCCACATCTTTAGTAATACAAATCTTATCATTATCTAAATAAAACCTAGGAGAATATTTTTCATCAGTATCAATCTTAAAATCATCTATCACACCATAATACTTTAAATAAGCATCCTTAAATTCATCTAAAGGATAAAAATAACAACTTCTCTTATCATCATATCCATGGGTATCATAATTCATCAAATCTAGTAGAATATAACTCTTATAAATAGAAGAAAATTCTTCAAAAATAGTTTTCTTCTCCCTATAATATAACCCATAAGTATCTTCAACATCATGATTCATATCACTACCAACAAGAAAAAACTTATATCCATCTTCTACTTGATACCTATCATATAAAAATCCAACCATCTCATCCTTTGCCTCATTACCCCAACTAGTCTTATACAAATCTAATAAACGCCCATCCTTAGTCCTAGAAAGCAATAACAAAACAATAATCAAAATAATAAAAGAAATAATCCCCGCAATTATAATTCTAACAATATTCTTCCTCTTCATAACTTCCTCCTATTATGATTGAATTCTCAAACTACGAATATAACCAATATCAGAACCACTAGCACTACTACCATCCTTTGAATAAGATAGTGTTAAAGTATAAGTAACCCCTTCCGATAAAGCAATACCTGATACTGTACCTGTTTTAGTACCACTAATTGCATTAACTAATGTTGTTGTTGTATTATTTCCTGCTAAAGTAATCGTTAATTTATCATAATTAGCTTCAGAAGATACTCCATAATCAAAAGATAAAGTTGATCCAACTGTTGGTGTAAACTGAATAGTAGAAGTACTAGTAGAACTATTTACACCTTTATTATTACTTTGAAACTGTCCATTAGAAACGACCCAAGGATAACTTCCACTACCAGCAACAGTAATATTACTATCATAAGTAGTATCACTAAAATCTTCATTAACAACAAATTCTACAATAGAAGTAACTGTTGTAGTAGCTGTTTTACTACTAATATTACCAGCTTCATCCTTAAAGAAAGCATATACTGTCTTACTACCAGTTCCATCACTAAGTCTCCAAGTATAACTAGTAGCATAATCTACCCAATTCGTACAATTGCTAGCACTACTACTGGTATTAGAAAAACACATCTGGCTAGCACCAGTACTAGAAATTGTCAAAGTTCGAGTAAGCCCTTTACCATCCCCTATACTAACACTATTATTAGTAGGAGCCGTTTTATCTAAAATAATACTACGATTCATTGAAGCAACAATATTATCACTACTATCTTTATAGTAAACATAAACAGTCTTTTTCCCATCAGCTAGCCCACTCCAATTCAACGTATAACTAGAGGCAAAATCAACATAATTACTACATCCTGTACTATCTGTATTAATACACATCTGACTAACACCAGATAGCCCAACTAAAGTTAACTTTACCTGAGAAGCCTCGCTAGCATTAACATATTTATTTCCATTATTAATACTAAAACTATTATTTCCTATCGTATAAGGATCTTCATAAATACCACTTCCTCCTAAAACGATGACCGAAGACTGAAGACGTAGGACTGGGCGCACGCCGTACGCAATATCCGAGTAGTCGATGCTCACGTACCGGTAAGACGGAGTCCAGTAGAACGAATTCGGCGAGGAAGCGTTAATAGGAGTTGCAAACCAATAATAACTTCCATTATCAATTAAATCATAACCTACTCCATATGATTTTTTTCGATAAGTACTACTACTTGAATTTAATGGTTTTTTAGTGCTTAAATTTAAAGTCAATTCCTGATAATCATTCCCATTAACATTCCAACTACTCGTCCCATCACACACTCCGTTATAAGCATAATCTTGATTACAATATTTTAAAGATGCCTGATTTAAATTCGCCAAATGCTTAGGCACTCCACTTGTAGTTTCATAATTGCTACAACTAGTTCCCGCATTACCAGATGAATCAGTACATAAACATTCAGGAGCTCCTGCACTAATTAAATAAGCACTATCATCCTTTGAATACCCTATTCGCCAACCATTAACTGAAAAACGATAGGAAGAGTTAGAGCAATATCCCATATTCGTCGCATCATCAACATAATTAGCGTTCTCTCCCTTACAATGATTTCCTTCACATCCATTATTACCAGTATATGAAACATAACTACCCGCAGGCATATCACTTAACTTAGGATGAGTTTGAAAATCCAAGTAACAAGATACTCCCCCTTTTTTATTACTATTACTAACATCTAAAGTATAAGTTGTTTTATTCCAATAAACAGTAGTATCACTACTTTTACAATCATAACGAACTAAATAATAATTTCCACTAGTAGGTAAAGTATCACTACTATTTCCATCTATACTTATCTGTAAATTATTCCCATTATACTTAACTTCTTTTAAAGATAAAAGAGATTTAGTATTATTCTCTCTAAAAAGACAGATAAAGAAAAAACTTAAAATAATAATACCTATTATAAATACTCTTTTTTTCATCACTGAAACTCACCTCTTTCCAAATAAGAAACACTAGAAATAATCGAAGAAAAAGTAACTTTATTCTCTTTATACAATTTAATTCTTTGATTAACTTTTTTTATTGTACGATGTCTATTACTAAACTTCTTATTCTTCCTAACACCAATAAAATTCATATTTTCATTATTTTTATAAATTCTAGTCTTATCATTTACTTCTAGTCCAATCTCTGCTAACTTTATCTTTATTTTATCCAAACATTTCTTTAAATATTGTTTATCTTCATGAATCAGCAAAAAATCATCTTGATAACGAATATAATATTTAATTTTTAACTCTTCTTTAATAAAATGATCAATATCATTTAAATAAAAAATAGCAAATATTTGACTAGTCATAAATCCAATTGGACAACCATTTTGATAACTATCAATAATCTTAAAAATCAAATCAATAGCTCTTCTATCCTTTATTTTCCCTCTTATCTTCTCTTTCAAAATATCATGTTTAATGTGCCTAAAATAACCATGAATATCTATTTTCAATAAATAATATTTAGAATATTTTTGATTCATAATATTACGATATTGAAAATAAAGTTTTCTTCCATAAGAAGTTCCTCTTCCCTTTCTACTAGCAACATTACTATCAATTAGACAAGGAGTTAAATAAGGAATCAGCAACTCCCTACTAACCAAATGATTAATAACTTTATCATAAATATTTTGGCTAACAATTAATCTCTTCTTTGGCTCATAAATAATAAATTCATTCACCAAAGATGGAAGATAAGTAAAATTAAGCATATCTTTATAAATCCGGTAAATATATACCATTTTATAATCATCAAATAAGATAACCTTATTTTTATTTCTAGTAGTTTTCATTACTTCATTAAAAGCACACTCAATATTTTGAATATGAACTACTCTCTGATAAATATTACCAACTCTTTTCATTTCTTATAAAGATTTACTTAGAGAAAAATACAACTCAATATATTTTTCTCTAAATAAGTCTTTTTCCTCCTTAGCCTTTTCACTTTTTTCTATTACTAGCACTAATTTGAACTTATTTAATTTTTGTAAAAATTACAAGGAATAAAATCTGTCCTAAATAATATTCAAATATAACCTTAATCATATCCCCAAATCATTTAGGAATGGGCGCACGCCGTTCGCATTATTCGAGTTGTTGTTGTTCACGTTCCGGTTATTCGGATTCCAGTTGAACGTATTCGTCGAGGAAGCGCTTAACAATTCTACACCTTCATAGAACTCTTCAAAGACATAATAATATTATTTATCCTCTCTCCAAATTCTATATATAAATTATAACTAATCATTCTCTTTTGAACAAGAAGATTTGCTAAAAAATTAATTCTTTTAATATCTTCTAAAATATTTTTAGAATTTAATAATCCATAACTTAAACTAACTAATTCATGATAAGTTTCTCTTTCAATATTAGGAATCTTTTCTAAAACTTCATTATCTAAAAATCTTAAATAATTAACAACTTCTTCCCTCATACTTTATCCATCCTACTAAAGAATAATAAATATTTTCCAACTCAATATGCAAAACTTTATATTGCTTCTCACTCATAATTTTAAAATCAACTAACATCTCAAATAAAAAATTCAAATATTTAACTCTACCAACTAAACTCCTCTTTTTCTCTAAAGTATCACGATTTTGAGATAATTCATTAACAATATAAATTTCTTTTAACAAAGAAAATAATTCTTTTTCTACTAAATCTTTTAAATAATAATGTTTCTTAGAAAAAACCAATTCAAAGCCAAGATATTTAGAAACAACTTTTTTATATAACATAATAATCTTTAATTTATCTCTCATTTATTATCTCCTCTATCTCATCAATTACTTTCTTTATAAATTTTCTTTCAATATTCTCATTCAAATAATCATAAATCTTTTCAATTCTAACACTTAACTTATATACTTCAAATGATTGATTCAATAAAGTTAAATAATTATCATCATTTTCAAAAGAAAAATGAACATCATTATCTACAACAAAATTAACTTCTTCCCTCTTTAATTTCTTTAAAATTTTAGATAAAGAACGAATTGGAAACCCTAAAACATTTTTAATCACATAATAGCAACATAAATAAGAAAGAATAATTGCATCATTATCATAAGTACGGTAAAAAGAACCACTTTTTATCAGAACAACACTATTTGGATATTTTTCCTTCCAAGTTAAATAATCACTATACATAAACAAATTCTTCAATTTGATTTAAAATTTGCGTTAACCTTTTAGGATTATCTTTTAATAAATAATTTAACTGATGATAAATTTGATTAAGTTTTTTTGTTCTTTGATAGACTAACTTTCCTTTTTTTAAAGTTTTACAATACCGATTATCTAAAAAGGTATTTTCAGAAATAATATTATATCCATGTCTTTTACCTAAAACTTTATAATCTATTCTCTCTTCTTCTAACTTCTTTATCAAATAAGGAAGGTACTCAATTTTATTGGTAATAAAAATATTTTTCTCCCCATGAATATCAAAATGAAAAATTTGATAAATAACATAACAATCTTTATCATAAATATAATACCTATCATAACAATCAATAATAAATACCGTATTTCGATGAAGTTGCCTTCCTATTTCTAAAACATGAAATACACTCAAAACAATCTACCTCCATTAAACATTTTATTATTCTATTGAATCACATATGGATCCTTATATGTTCCACTTCCACTCATCACGCTGACCGATGACCGAAGACGTAGGACTGGGCGCACGCCGTTCGCAACATTCGAGAGGCGGCGATTGTACACGTACCGGCTAAGCGGACCCCAGTGGAACGTATACTCCGAGGAAGCGCTATAAGGTGTAGCAAACCAATAATACCCTCCATTATCAATTAAGTCATTATTAAATCCGCATGCCCTACTTCCATAATCACCATTACAATTACTAAGTGTTTTTTTTGTTCCCATATTTGTGGTAATAATTTGATAATCACTATCATTAATACTCCAACTACTAGTCACGTCACACACTCCATTATAAGCATAGTTTGGATTACAATATTTTAAAGCTGCCTTATTCAAATGAGCAATATGATTAACTACTCCTGCTCCTTCATAATTTTTATAAGTAATAGCGGTTCCTTGCGTAGAAGAAGAATATGCTATAACTTTATACATTGTCGCACAAGTTTCTGTTGAAGAAGTACTTTTACAAGTATAAGGAGTATTTTCTATAATACTATTATAATTACTACTCCAAGATAAAGTACTAGAAGTAACCCCTGTCAAACGATATTTCCCTTTTACTTCATCAAATACATATCCACTTCCATAATAATAGTTGGAACTAAGTGACTGATTACTAGTACTAGCAGAAATATTTTCTACATAAGTGGCTACACACTCAGGTGCACCAGCACTAACCAAATAAGCACTATTATCTTTAATATAAGCAACACGCCAACCATTTACAATAAACCCATAAGAAGTACCATTACAATATCCCATATCGTCATCACTAACATAATTTGCATTATCCCCAGCACAATGATTACCATCGCAGCCATTATTTCCCATATATTTTACATAACTACCAACACTTACTGTATTTAATAATTTCGTACTAGTATCCTTAGTAAACACTAAACTACAACTATCCCCAACTTTACTTCCCTTACTATAAGTAATTGTCTTACTATATTTATTCCAACTTAAAGTACTTCCCTTACTACAAGTAGAACTCATTGTATAATAACCATCTACTGGCAAGGAATCACTACTTGCACCATCAATTGTTATAGAAGATATTCTAATATCAGCATCACTATAATCACTAATATTTGTCTTTAATCGAGATACAACTTCTGTTTGTATTTTAGCACTTAAATGCAATCCCATAAGTTTTGATTGATCACCACTATCCAACAAATATACTCTAACTTCAAAGTTATTATCGACATTATCTTCTAACTCAACTGTTTTAAGTAATTTAGTTTTTGCCCCACTTATTGATAGTTGATCTCCAGTAACTGTACTAACTTTTTCTCCTTGATAATATAATTCAACATAAAGAGATTTATCTCTTAAATTAGTATCTATCTCAATATCAACTAAAGATATTTTTAATAATATTTGATTATTTTCTTTATTATTTTTCGTTCTAACAATAAATTGATGCTTATCTGAATATTGATCTATTTCATTATTAGAAATAGGAACAGCTAATGTATTATTAATATACTCTCCCTTTATAAAACGAACATCTACATCCTTATCACTAGTAACTGCATTAAAAGTAGTAGAACCTGCACTAAAAGAATACCAAGCATAACTAGTAGCAAGCATTAAACTAAACATAACGCCTATAATAATGATTATCACAAATAATAATTTCTTATATTTCACTAGCCATCACCTCATATCCTATATTCCTACACTAAAATTCTACCATAATATAAAAAAATATTCAACCTCTTACAGTCAAATATTGTCTTACTTATTTTGTAATAATTCATAAGTTGTAAACTATCATTTATTGATATTTTCTCCTTATTTCATCTACTAATTTTTCATTAAATTTCTTACTTTTTATCATTTCTATTTCTTCCTTATAAGGAGGATATTCTTTATCAATATAAGGCGTTTCTAATATCTTAGGAATACCATCTAACTTATCATGATAAATTACTTTCATTAAGTTATCAAAACCAATCTCTCCAAAACCAATATTCTCATGCCTATCTTTATGACTTCCCCTTATATTCTTACTATCATTTACATGAATAACTTTTAAATAATTAAGACCAATAACTCGATCAAATTCTTCTAATACATGATCAAAATCATTTAAATCATAGCCAGCATCATGAATATGACAAGTATCTAAACATACACCTATTCTATCTTTATATTCAACATGATCAATAATAAATTTCAATTCTTCAAAATTCCTACCAACCTCTGTACCTTTACCAGCCATTGTCTCTAAACAAATCGTTACTTGATATTGATTAGAAAGAATAATATTAAGTCCTTTAATAATATTACTAATCGCATGATTTCTTTCTAACCCAACACTAGAACCAGGATGTAAAACTAATTTAGTCATCCCCAATTCTTCACATCTTTCCATCTCATTTTTTAAAAAATTAACACTAAAATCAAATTTTTCATCATTACATAAATTAACAATATAAGGAGCATGAACAATAATATTTTCTAATTTCATTCCATTTTCTTTCATTAACTGATAAGCTTGATAAGTAAGTCCATCATCAATAACACCTCTTCTAGTATTTTGAGGAGCCCCAGTATAAAACATAAAAGTATTTTCTCCATACTTTAAAGCTTCTTTAACACTACCAAGCAACTGTGTATCACTCTTATAAGATACATGACTACCAATAATTAATTCCATATCTAATACCTCCATAAAAACTAATCTTTTAAACATCCTAAGGGAACAACTAAAACACCATCTTCCCTTTTAAAAGCATATTTTGTTCCTGTTAAAATCATCAAGAAAGACGGACTACCCATCGCTTTTTCATCAACAATATTTTTAATTTTTAATAAATTTCTAGCTGCCTCATCTTGGGCTTCATTCCCCCCTAATTTAACTTCTATAGCTCCCCATTTCCCATTATCCAAATGAATAATAGCATCACATTCTAAATCATTGTTATCTCTATAGTAATAGACTTCCCCATCAATACTTTCAGCATATATTTTTAAATCTCTCATACAAAGAGACTCAAACATAAAACCAAAAGTATTAAAATCTTTCAATAAGTCTTTATCCGTAGCCCCCAATGACGCCATCGCCAAAGAAGGATCAACAAACTCTCTTTTTTTACTTGAACGAATTGTAGCCTTACTCCGAAGTTTTGGACTCCAAGCATTAATATCATCAATAACAAATATTTTTTCAAGAGTATTTAAATAATCTCTAACCGTTTTTTCTGATATTTCATCACCTTTTATATTAATGTCATTACAAATTGTATTGATACTTACTGTAGAAGAAATATTTCTAGCCAAACTTTTTAATAATGACTTAACTTTAGAAGGATTTCTCTCTACTCCATCCACTGTTATAACATCAGTATGAGAAATTGATTGTATATAATCTTTTGCATAATCAAAACATAAATCTTTTGAAACTTTAATAGATTCTGGCCATCCCCCTCTCGTAAGTAAAAAAGCATAATCTTCTATTTCTAACTGGCTCATTCCACTAACATCATTTTTTCCATCAAAAAGTTGTTTTAACGAAACACAACCATTTGATTCTCCTGATTCATATAAACTCATTGGTCTCATAACCAAACTAACAATTCTTCCTGTTCCAGAATGCATCGGCTTTTCTTTTGTTACTGTAGCTGAACCAGTCAAAAGATATTCTCCTTTTTTACCAGTTTTATCAACATCATACCTTATACTATCCCATATTGTAGGAAAAACCTGCCATTCATCTATCAATAAAGGTTTTTCATTATTTAAAAATAATGAAGGTTTTGTTTCTGCAATCATTTTATTATTTACATACTCATCAGGATCCTGAAAAGAAATAGAAGACTTAGCAAGCTGTAAACAAGTAGTAGACTTACCACACCATTTCGGTCCTACAACAACAACCGCCCCATATAAATTCATTTTTCTTTTAATTTTTTTATCAATCAATCTAGGAATATAATTCTCCATAAAATCACCATCCTTAATTTCAATTCTACCACAAAAAAATAAAAAAAGAAATTACAATTACCAAATTTGAAGAATTTTTATTACCAAATTCGAAGCGACTTTACTACCAAATTTGAATTTTTATATTTTATTTTACATACAATTTACTCATCAGTATCAACATTCAAATAACACAAAAAGAAAAAGACTTTTCAGTCTTAATGGTTCTATAATATTTAATAAATATACGCTGTGTCCTAGATTATAAGGGGTAAAGTATTTACAAATTTAGGAAAATTAT
>CAMBIR010000006.1 GCA_945867665.1 uncultured Bacillota bacterium | reverse complement strand
GGAGTTTAGTTATAACTCCATAAAAAATTAACATTTATTTTTGAACAATCCCTTATTAGCAGTTATTTGTTTTTTATTCCTTATCATCTAGTACAGAGTGAAATAAATAAAAAAATTAAAGTTTTTCCCCCTATACATTTACCAAATAACTATGATATAATTTTATAGAAAATGAAAGGAAGTTTAAATGAAAAAAAATTCTATTACTAAAAATTATATTTATAATCTTATCTATCAATTATTCTTAATTATTATTCCTCTATTTACTACTCCTTACTTAACAAGAGTACTAGGTGCAGAAAAATTAGGCATATATAGTTATACTTATTCAATCGTAACCATTTTTTTCTTAATAGCAGCAATGGGAATAAACACTTATGGACAAAGAGAAATTGCCTATCATCAAGACAATAAAAAAAAGAGAAGTATTATCTTTATTGAATTAATGATAATTCGAACCCTCTCTACTGTTTTTTCACTATTACTTTTAATTCTTTTTTCCCTAATTACTCCAAGATACTCTATTTACTATCAAATATTTTCTATTTATATAATTGCTAACTTATTTGATATTACTTGGTTTTATCAAGGAATAGAAAACTTTAAATCCATTGCTATTAAAAATATCATTATCAAATTTCTTTATTTTATTAGCATATTCTTATTCATAAAAACAAAAAAAGATTTATGGATATACATATTACTATTTTCATTATCAACTTTAATTACCAATTTAAGCTTTTGGTTTAAAATTAACAAGTTAATAGAATGGCCTAAAAAGATAAACATTAAACCTAAAAGACATTTAAAGTATGTAATTACCTTCTTTGTTCCACAAATAGCCTCTTTAATCTATAGTGTCTTAGATTCTGCAATGATTGGATTACTTGATCCAGATATCAAAAATGTATCCTATTATGAACAAGCATCATATATCGTTAAAACTACACTAGTAATTATTACTACAATGGGAAGTGTAATGATTTCCAAAGTATCTTATGCTTTTTCTAAAAACCAAAATAAAAAAATTCTAGAATATTTAGAAGAAATTATTCACTTTGTATGGCTAATTGGCTGTGCACTATCTTTTGGAATTGCAGCAATTATTAATAACTTTGTTCCTTGGTATTACGGAATAAAATATCTAAAAGTTATTCCACTCGTATATGTTTTATGTCCACTAATCATTATTATTGGACTAAACAATGTAATTGGCATTCAATACTTAATTCCTACCAAAAAACAAAATACATATGTTTTAGCTGTTGTAAGTGGGGCTATCTTTAATTTTATTTTTAATTTCATTTTAATTAGAAAATTTAGTGCCCTTGGTGCAGCAATTTCTTCTGTTGGAGCAGAATTATTTATTCTATTAATTGAATTATACTTTGTAAAAAAAGAACTACCCAATTTAAAAATTATAAAATACTCAAAAAAATATCTTTTTTTTGGAATATTTATGTTTTTAATTACTTATCAAATTGGAAAATTTTTACCACAAAATATCCTTGGAAGCTTACTTCAAATTCTAATTGGAATAATTATATACATCATTTTTTTAATAGTAAGCAAAGATCAATTTATTACTGAACATGTCGTACCTTACACCAAAAATATTTTTAAAAGGAGGAAAATATGAAAAATATCGTTGTATTTACTTATGGAGATGCAAATAATCCATCTACATGGTCAAATGTTCCTTATTTATTAACTAGCACTCTAGAAAAGAAAGGATATCACGTCGTTAAAGTAGATATATCTACAAAACAAAATATACTGACTTACGGCTATAGTCTAATTTGTAAAATTATTCGTCCAAAAACTACATATTACTTCGTAAGAAGTAACCTTAACAGAAAAATAGTAGAAAAAAAGATTCAAAGTGCAGTGCAAAAATATGACAATAATACTGATTTATACATTAGCATTAGCTTCGATTATTCTCCATCTAAATTTACTAAAAAGAAAGTCTTATTATTTTCTGATTGGCCTATGGATTACGCTTTAGAAAGAAGATTCAATCGCAAACAAGATTTCATGGAAAAAAGATACATTGCAAAAAATAAAGAAGTTATTGAACAAGCAGATTATCGAGTTTCATTAATGCAAGATGTTGCTAGCTACATGAATGAACATTATCAGGGAAAAACAAATTATTTAGGCAATGTCATTAACAATTTTTACCCAATTAAAGGATTTGAAAAAATCAATAATAGAAACAAAATTACTTTTATTGGCAAAAAATCTTACTATCCTGCCGCCAAAGAACTAATCAATGCCTTTTTAATGTTAGATAAAGAAGTCATTAACAATAAAAAATTAGAATTACATATTATTGGAATGACTCAAAAAGATTTTAAAGAAATTCATAATAAAAATATATTCTTTCATGGATATTTAGATAAAGGAAAGGAAAAAGAAAAAGAAAAATATTATCAAATAATAAAAACAACTTTAGTTATTGTAAATACATCAGAAAAATGGGCTGGAATTTCTTCATTAATAGAGTGTATGTATTACTATAGACCAATCATCACTTCACGCTATGATGAATTTATAAAAACTTTTGGTGAAAATATTAATTTTGGATATTATAGTAATAATAAAAACAAAGAAATTCAAAAATGTCTTGAGAAAATAATATCTCTACCTCAATCAAAATATCAAATAATAGCCAATAACGCTCATAAAAGCGTCACAGAATTTACTTATGATGCCTATATAGATAAAATTATTAACTTAGTATCTAAAAAATAATATTAAACCTTTATTAAAAAGTATTATTTTAGAGTCTAAAAAACTATTTATTATAATTCAAAACCACATCTAATTCGTAGATGTGGTTTCACTTTTTTTTAATTATTAAATTATTTTAAATACAAAATTATTTTTTTCTTTTTACTTCATAAGTACACCAAAATTTAAATAAAATACCTGCTGGATAAAATAAAATGCTAAGAAATTTATGATTACTATCTTGAACAATATATCCAAATTTTCTTTTAGCAATCAAAGAAAAACCATCATATAAAATTGCATTTTTCAAACGAATTATCAATTTAAACCTTTGATTCATAAATAACTTAGCATTCTCAAGCGCTCCTATTGGATTATTATATCTTAATTTTAAACAACTAAAAGATAAACCATCTTCTAAATACTCACAAACATAAATTTCTTTATTAATAAAAACGGTATCATATTTAAAAGCAATTTTATTCCAAACAATTGCTTCACTTAAAAATCGCTCATCATTGAAAATTGGAAAAGGATATTTTTTTAAAATACTTGTTCGATACGTTTCAGACATATCACCAGAAATTCCTTTGTTATATTTGAAATCTATATCATTGGAAATTATTTCCACGCCACTATAAGGTTTTGAAACCACTTTTTTATCTGAATAGATTTTCAAAAAAGATAAACAAGCTATTTTATTATTACTACTGTACTTTCCCCAATAGTAATTAATATTTTCGATTGCATCTTCAGTTAATGAATCATCACTATCTAATATAAGAATATATTCCCCTTTTGCTTTTTTTAATCCTTCATTAACAGCAGTATGTTTTCCACCATTTTTCTTTAAATAATAACGGATGTTAATTTTTTGTTCTTGAATAAATACATTAATTAAATCTTTAGTATTATCCGTAGATCCATCATCAATGATTAACCATTCAAAATTTTTATTAGTCTGCTCTAACAAACTTTTATATGCTTTTGAAAGAATGTATCCTCTATTATAAGTAGGAGTTAAAATAGTAATCAATCGTTTTTCTTTACTCATATACACCATTTACCTTATCAATATATTTTTTCATGTCAACAGCTTCACAAATAATACTTTGACATTTTTTCTCTAAATCTAATTTTTTATCTAATATCAAAGAAATTTTTTCACAATATTCATCAATATTTTTGCAAATATAATCTGGATTTTTTTCAAATAAAGTAGCTAACCCATCAACTCCACTATTTAAAACAGGAACATTTAAAATCATACATTCTATGACAGACATTGGCAATCCTTCATGAGTAGATGGCAGCAAAGATATTTTCGAATTTTTAATATATGGGAAGGGATTAGTTTGAAATCCTAAAAAATCAATATTATTTTCTAATCCATACTTTTGAATTAAATCTTTACAATCATTTTCTAATGAACCAGCACCTATCATACAAGTCTTAATCTTTTTATACTTTTGATGTAATCTATTAGTAATTTCAATAACAGTAAGTGGATTTTTAACAGGTTCAATTCTAGCAACAAAAATTAAATCATATGAAGAATCCACCTTAAATTCCCTACTTTTTTCAATAACTCGTTTTTTATCAACAACATTAGTAATAACAACAAATTTTGACATGCTATTTTTTGCAAAAATAGCATCATTCACTATTTCATGAGATACAGCTATTATTTTATCAAATCTATTCATTACTAAACTATATAAAATAGTATATAAATTCCACTTTTTGCTAAATTCCCAATTAACATGAAGTTGAGATATAATTTTACCTTTAAAACCACTTAGTGCTGCACAAAACGATGCTTTATAATCATGAGCATGTATAATATCTATATGATTTTCGGAACAAATTTTTCTAACATTATGTGGGCTCAACTTAGAAATGGGAATATAATTTATTTTTCTATCCTTTAATATTTTTTCAATTGGTCCCCTAGGACAACAATAATACATATCATACTTAGTATTATTTTCAATAATTGTGCACGCAACATTTTCAGCTCCAGAGAAACTATTACTAGGTAATAAATGTAATACTTTTTCTTTTCTATTTGTTATATCAATATCATGAAGTATTGTTTTAGCCGTAACATTCCAAGAAAATTGTTGAATAATCGTATTATACAAATTATTTGCTAACATCTTTCTTTTCTTTTCATTTTCAATTAATTCTTCGATTCCCCTTTTTAAATCATTAACTGTTGTATTTACAATTAACCCATTTTCTTCATTATTAATAATTTCTTTAATTCCACCTTGAGATGTTCCAATAACAGCACATTTCATCAAACCGGCCTCCAAAATAGAAGTAGGCAATCCTTCAGGCCACAAAGGAGGATATAAGAAAACATCGGTTGAAGCATAAAATTTTAATAACTCTTGGAAGTCAAGTTTACCAACAAATTGAATTTCTCTATGCTGATATTTTCTTTTATACTGTTCCAATAATGGTCCATCTCCAGCAATAGTTAAATGAATATTTTTATTTTCCTTTAAAAGTTGACTAAATGCTTCTAAAATATTCTCTACACCCTTCTGTTGAATTAATCTACCAGCATATAAAAAATTAACCTTTGAATGTTTTTGTCTTTTAGGAACATTTTGTTCACAATCAATAGAATTATACCAAACACCATTATACTGAATTTTAAAATGTTGAAGCCACTCTCCACAAGCTTTAGAGACTCCATAAAAACCATTTATTTTTTTCTTTAACTTCCAAGTTAAAAAATCTTCATAGCGATTAGCAAAAAAATCAATAAATTTATTATCCAAAGTAACATAATCAGAACCATGTTCAATCAAATAAACAGGTATTTTTCTTTTGCTAGCATAACTAACACCAACATGAGAAGTTAAATGAAATCTTGTATTCACAATAACTGCATCTATGCTATAATCATCTAATTCTTTCATTAATTCCTTATATTTTTTATTATGTTTTACAATTGGATATCTATTTTTAAAAACAGAATATATTGGCAATCTAATAATTAAAACCCCATTAATTTCTTCAATATCCTTTAAATTATTATAATTAGCAGTAACCAAAATAGGAAAAATTCCTAACTTAACAAATTGCTTAGATAAATTATCAACATATCTCTCTATTCCTCCTAAATGAGGAAGTAAATAAGCTGAAAATATAACGATATTTACCTTATTTTTTTTCATAATTAACCACCTATCATTTAATCTTATTTTTTAAAGTTGAAACTTCTTGCACTAAAAGTCTTATTTTTTTGTCTTGATCAGAATTTATCACTGTATTAGTTATATTAATGATAACTAATACAGCAATCATAATAGTTAAAATCATATTAGATGGAGTTTGAAATCCTAATAAATTTGTAAAAAATGCTAGGCACCCTGGTATCAATGTAAAAATAATAATAATAATAAACATCAATAACCAAACTATTGCATATTTTATATTTACCCTCTCTTTAGCAACTAATTGCAAAATAAACATTATAATAAATAAACTAAATAAAACCGCAAATAAAATTAAATTTATACTCACTTTTTTTTCACTCCTAATCCTATAATGATAATAGATAAAATAACATTAATCATATAATAAATATTTTTCCAAGATTTTATGCTAGATACTCCATTTTCTCTTTCGTTCATACTAACAGGAACTTCTTCAACTTTATATCCTAACCTTAATACTTCTGTTGTAGAAACAGGTTCTGGATATTCAACAGGATAATTGAAAGAAAATTTTTTAATCAGTTCTTTATCTACTGCCCTAAATCCACTGGTAGTATCATAAATTTTTTTACTAGTTATTAATTTGATAAAAAAAGATATTAATTTTATCCCTATTCTTCTGACCTTACTTGATTTAAAATCACTAGAACTCTTATCAATAAATCTAGAACCAATTACCATATCTGCCTTACTATCTTTGATTGGTTTAATGATATCTTTTACATATCGAACATCATGCTGACCATCACCATCAAACTGAACAGCAATATCATAATTATTTTCATATGCATACTTATAACCTGTTTGTACTGCACCACCAATTCCTAAATTATGAACTAAAGAAATATGAGGAATATTATTTTTTAAACATATTTCTTCAGTTCTATCCTTAGATCCATCATTGATTATAATAGCATCATAATTAGTATTATGCTTTTTATTATAATCAATAATTTTTTTATAATTACTAAGTACATTATCTTCTTCATTATATGAAGGAACAATTAATAAAACTCTTTTATTATTCATAAAACAACTCCCAACTACGATTACAACTTAATTGTATCAAATTTATGCTGAAAAGTCATTAATTACTAACAAATTATTATGAATTTGTTTATACTCACACTAAAAATATTTAAATCATCTCTTTATTCAATATAAATTATAATAAAAAATGGCTAAAATTAATTGCAAAGCCATTTTTTTATACTTAGTGTCACAACCAAACAATAAAATAACAATATTATTTAATAATGATATATTTTTATGAATCTTTTAGGACTCAATAAAGAGTAGTTTATTATATCCAATATCTAAACAATACTACAATCATCATGTATATAAATACAACTAAATAATATATTATTAAAAATAAAGAGATATTAAACTTTGATAAAAATTTTGTTACTTTTTCATTATATATTGGAATTAATAATATGGGTATTATAGGTAAAAAGTATCTTCCTTGTACACCTCCAATAGTATGAAAAACTTTAAACAAACTTTTTAATTCTTGAATACTATAATTATCTATACTATATCCAGTTACATAAACAGTCCATGAAAACATTGACAAAACAATTAATAATATCATAATAATTCCTAAAGTATACATAAATACAATTTCTTTTTTAGAAAAGGGATTATTAAATACTACTTGTTTATTATTCTTATCCTTTTTAAAATTAATAAAACTAATAATTAATACACATATCACTATAAAAATAGTGTATATATTTGATGTTGGAGTGTCAAACCATCCAAAATTACCAGTTAATTCTTTAATATATCCAAATTTATACATCCAAAGAGTGTTTAATATTATTTTTACAGAAGATTTTAGTTCTAAAATTGCTGCAATTAATATCCTACCATAATTTATTTTACATAATATTTTTACTATCGAAATTATAACTAAAACAATTATGGGTATTAATATCAAAATTATTTTTTTATAATTGTCTTTAATATAATCATAATCTATCTTGAAAATATGAAAGTTAATATTAATTTTCTTAATTGGTAATAAAAATATTAACATTCCCAATAAAATATATGGTATTTTAATTAGAGCAATTATTATTAATAATATTAATAATATAATGTAATCCTTTAATGTAATATTTTTTTTATCAAACTTTAAATAGAATATATATGAAATAAAATAAAAACACATTGGTAACAAAACAGCATCATATGAAAATGAACCCATTTGTTGTAAACATATTGGAAGTAGCATTATTGCCATCATTAATTCTTTTTTTATTGGTATTCTTTTTAAAGCCTTACTACAGACAAAAGAATAAAACAATACTGCTAAAAATTCTGCCAAAGTAATACTAACAATTATTGGTAATTTTAATATTTCTCCAACAAACATACCAACCATTTGTGGAAAATGTCGTACTAAAGATATACTAGGTAATTTATAATTTTCTTTAATGTTTAACTTATTATCAAATTTAAAATATTTATTTACATTTACTTTTTCATTATAATTATGCATAATTCTAGTAGTATCACCAAAACCTTTTGTTTCATTATAAAAATTTACTTTCATATTCATTTCTGAATACATCATATTTATATGGGTCAATTCATCTGGTATTTGATATAAAGGAAATAAAATAGAAAATATAGTACCAATTATAATTGAAATACAAAAAAATATATTAGATAATTTATTGTTTGGAACCTTATCTTTTAATTTAGATTTTATTAATATATGATAAACTATAACTAAAAGAATAATTGTTAAAAATAAAATAATTGATTTAGCTAATATCGTCATTTTTACTTGATGAATATCCTCAGAAGAATTAATATTTATTTGTTCAATATCAATTGTTTCCCCATTTTTTTCTTCATTGTCAAATTCTTCAGTAGAGCTACTTATTGTAATTCTATCTATATTAGCTTCATTTATTACATAAATTCTTTCATCATTACCTGAACAAATAAAATCATCACTACTATATTGTATTATATTATTGTCAGAATATATAGTAATCGAGTAATTATCACTTTTTGATTTTTCATTTACCTCAACTGATATTGTAGAAATATAATCATATTTTTTATTTTTTAAATCAAGATAATAATTATTTACAGAAATACCAATTGAATTTTCTTTACCTATATCAACTATTTCAGTATTTTTAATTGTACTATTATCAATAATCTCTGAAGAATAATTATTATTATCAAACAGCATAATATTAAATATTTCTTTTATGTTAATTTCTTTATATGTATTATAATTAATTTCAAACAAAAACAAAAAGATAATTATTATTCCTGATAATATTATTTTTAGTTTCTTTTTATTTTTTATATGTACATTCATTTTTTTTGCCATTTTTATAATCCTTATATCCTCTTATCATATACCTAATTTTTTTAATCTTATTTTTTTCAAATAATAACACCTTAAGTGCTTCTCTTTTTGTTCTTCCTATTTCTAAATCACAATAATATGGAAAATTATCATGATACATATCATAAATATAATGTCTATTCCTTACCATATAATATCTTCTAATAGCAGAGTGATTAGAACTAGATTTTTTCATCCACAAAAATCTATATACTTTACCACTTCCTAAATGATGATTTAAAATTGCATTATTCAATTGAATTATCTCATAACCATGTTGTTTTAAATTAAGACAATAATCAAAATCCACACAATCGATAAAGAGCCAATCTTTAAAGCCATTTATTCTTTTATATATTTCAAGATTAATTAAGTTTCCTGATGTCATTACCATTAATGGAAAGTTAATCCCCAAAGTACTTTCAAATGTTGAATCCAACTTATATGTAGGTGCAATTAAAGCTACCTTTTTATACTCAACTTCTAATATATTATCTATCTCCTTGATATCTTTTAACTTAATAATGAATTCCTCCATTTTTTTTAATGCTCCATTATCAAAATTACTATCTTGATCCATTGTTAGTAACCAATCAAACCCATCTTTTATTGCTCTTTCAGCACCAATATTTAACGCTTTAGCAATCCCTAAATTTTTTTTATTATAAATATATTCTATTTTTTTATTAAATAAAAACATTTTTGAATTATTTGTATTTTCAGAATTATCTACAACATATAGCTTATCTATATTATTTATGTATGTTTTAATATTATTCACAACTGTATCACTTGGATTAAAGGCTACCACTACACCTGCAAATTTCATAATATCACGCCTTCCTAATTTTTCTTAGTATTTTTCTTATAGCCTTCGTTAATTGTGGTGAGAAATTAATTTTGTTAACTAATTTCCACTTTGTAGAGTTAAGAATTGCTTCTAATTGTTCATAAGAAGAATTATCAGTACAAGAATCACTTTCTTTTAAAATTTTTTTAATCTTAGTACAAGAAAAGTTTTCACTTTCTTTACCAATTAAATATATTTTCTTATATTCAAGATTCATTTCTTCCAAACTCTTAATTTTATATTTTTTTATAGATTTTAGTTTTTCATTATATTCAATAGGATTATTTTTAATTTCATTGATTTTCTTTATTATATCAGTAGCATTATTTTTTAATTCAATAGTCCATCCAAAATTATATTTTTTTACTCTATCTGCACCTGCTCCTATATCATAAGTTAATATTGGAACACCAGCTGAAACGACTTCACTTACTGTATACGAGAATGTTTCAGGCCAGACTTGGAAGAAACAAACTAAATTTATGTTATTTTCTTTCAATAAATTAGCAATATTATCTCTATTATATTTACCATGATATATATAATTTTTTTTACTTTTATTTAACTTTTTATCTTCACTTATTCCAAATAAATGATATTTAATATTGCTATTATTTGTTTCTTTTATTATTTTTTCAAATGTTCTCAAACCTTTATGATTGCTCAAAACTCCTACATAAGCAACATTAAAATTTTTAGAATTTAACTTAATGTCATTATTCAATTTTTTAATATTAATTCCATGTTCTACAACTTTGATATCAATTTTTGGATACACTTTATTAATTCTTCTTTTAGTATCTTCTGATGGTACTATAATATTATCCACGCAAGAAAATAATCTATTCCAATCATTGTGCCAATCATCTAAAATATTATTATTTATTTTCATTGTTAATGATAAGCATCTTTCGCAATCCTTTTTTTCAAGATTTTCACAAAACGTTGTCCCTTCATACAACATATTTATTGTAGGACATATACAATAAAAATCATGCAAAGTAATTGTTGATGATAGTTTATATTTATTAATTACATCAATTACATCAAAATAATGATTTATCATATGGTGTATGTGAATGGTGGTAATTCCTAGTGCTTCTACTATATTAGAAAGCATTTCTTTATATTCATTATTATATCGTGGTATAACATTTAATTTCCTTATACTTTTTAATTTAATGATACATTCATCATCATTAAAATATGAATATAATTTATAAATACCATCTTTATATGATAAAATATGAAAATTAAATTTTTCTTTTAATCCAGACAATATATCTTTAACATGTAATGTTGTTCCACCTGTTGAAGTTTCCCAATCATGAATTAAAATTAAAATATTTTTTTTATTAGCTAAATTAGTTGAATACAAAATATTATTTCCAATATACTTTATTGGATACTTGGAACACCAATCTTTTAATTTTATCTCATATTCTGGATATCTTTGATTTAAAATTTTTTCATGTTCTTTGCATAGTTTTTCCCTTTTTTCACTAAAAGATTGACTTTCTTTATGATATACTATTACATTGTCACATAAAAGATTTCTATAACCGTAATTTAAACACCTAAATGAAAAATCGTTTTCTTCTCCATAACCTTTACCAAAACTATCTTCATCAAAAAATCCAACTATATCTAAAACTTCTCTTTTTATATACATACAAAAACCGTGTGCAGTTGGTAATTCAGGATAATCACAATATGAACATTTCTCCACTATATTGGCATACTCTTCAAAGCTTATATTTTGAGGAATTTCATTTCTTTCAAGTCCTCTTGGAACTGAAGCTAAAGTTGCATTGTTGGACAAAGCTGTGACAGTTGCAACTTTTTTCCCACTATAGGCACATTTTTTCATATTTTCCAACCAATTTTTAGGAACTTCAGTATCACTATTTAATAATAATACATCATTGTCAGAATATTTCATTCCTCTATTCACGCTACCAACAAAACCTAAATTATTTTCATTTGTCAAAATAACTATATCTTTTTCTTTATTCTCATCTTTAACCTTATTAAGTAAAGAAGAAATTCTTTCATCTGTACTCTTGTCATTTATTAAAATCAATCTGTCTTCCTTTAAATTAGTATTACAAATAACTGTTTCTATACATTCTTTTAATGCATCATAAGCATTGTATATAGGTATTATTACATCACATTTTCTCATATACTACAACTCCTCTGCAAATCTTTTCTTACATTTTTGAAATATTAAATATCCTAATATTAATATTAACAAACATATCATAAATAATATAAATACATTACCCATATTAGGAATTTGCTTATCATATAATATCACCCTATAATAATTAATAATATGAAACATAGGATTAAGTTTAAATAATGGTAAAAAATTAGCAGGTATCATATCAGCGGAATATACTATAGGACACAAATAAAACATTAACATCATAAATACATTAAGTAAATATTCAACATCTCTTACATAAACTGTTATTGCTGAAAAAATAAAAGCAAGCCCTAATTGCAATACATATTGTATAATTATAATTATTGGTAATACGAATATTGAAATTCCTATACCTATACCACTAATTAATAAAGCAACAAATACAATTATACCAGTTATTAAAAAATTTAATAAGTTACTAGTAGTGGTACTAATAGGCAATATTTCTCTAGGAAAGTATACTTTTTTTATAATCCCACCATTAGTTACTATTGATGCTGCACTTTGTAAAATAGTCATGTTAAAAAAATTCCAAGGCATTAATGCTACTATTAGAAATATAACATAATTATCAACATTATTTTTTAGTATAAAAGGAAATACTAAGGCATAAATTAATAACTGAAACAACGGATTTAAGAAACTCCAAAATACACCTAAAAACGATTTTTTGTATTTACCACGAAATTCTTTTTTTATTGAAGTTTTTAAAAACTCTCTATACCTATATAATTCACTAAATATTTGCATATTAACCACATACTTTCTCATATTCTTTTAAAACATCATCTGTCTTACCATCCATTTGAATTTTACCATTATTAAGCCAAACTGCTCTATCACACAAAAATTTAACAGAACTAACAGAATGAGAAACAAAAACCATTGTTTTTCCTTGCTTCTTTAATTCCAACATTTTATTTAAACATTTATCTTGAAAGTGTTGATCACCTACTGCTAAAATTTCATCTATCAATAATATATCAGCATCAACATTAATTGCAACAGAAAAAGCAAGTCTCATATACATTCCTGAAGAATAAGTTCTGATTGGGTTATCAATATATTCTTCTAATTCTGAAAATTTAATTATCTCATCAACTCTTTTATCAATTTCATCCCTAGACAACCCAAAAATAGATGCATTAAAGTAAATATTTTCTCTACCACTAAAATCTTGATGAAATCCGGCACCAAGTTCTAACAAAGAAGTCAATTTTCCATTTATAGAAACCTTTCCACTCGTAGGATAGATTATTTTTGTCATCAATTTAAGTAGAGTACTTTTTCCACTCCCATTTACACCAATTAAAGCAACACTTTCTCCTTTGTTAATTGTCAAATTAATGTTTTTAAGTACTTCTTTTACTTCTTTTTTAGATTTTCCCAATCGTATAATCTTTTCCTTCAATGTATTTGCCTTATCACCATAAATAACAAAATTTTTACTCATGTTTTCAACCTTGATTGCATAAATTTTTTTTCCCACTTACATATCCCTCTTTTCACTAAAAAAATAAACAATTTAAACTATTTTTACAACAATACTATTAAATTAGATAACGACTTACAAAATTTTAATTCATACTATTTAAAAAAATAAAAATTCAATGCCAAATTACTATTTAAATTTTTCAGTATATTTTTACACTCATCACCTAAAACTATATTTAGTTTATCATAAGATTTGCAAAAAAGCTACTTTTTAAAAATGTTTTTAATTAGAAACCTTTTTTTATAAATCTATGTCTAATTTAATTACTAATAGCAAATCTACAATTCGTCAATTGACATTGGAAAGTTACATATCCTTTTTACTTCAATATAAATTCATTAACCACAATATTCTCTTATAAATTTGCTATTATATTTTTTTAATTTAATCTATTTTTTTGTTCATTTCGCAATATACATTGTTGTTTAAGTTTGATTTACAGATACTACAATATTTCAGTTTATCAACCACAAGATTTAAAGCAGTATTTACTTAAAATTTGTCTAAATTATCAATAACAATTTTAAATAAATATAAATTTTTATAAAAAAATATATATCCTCTAAAATTATAATTTTTATCTTACTATCCAAATTAACAAAATTGTATAATTTTTAATAACAAAAATGACATAATTAAGAAAACAATTACTTTCTTAATTATTTCTATTCAACCATACACTAACATCAACCTTTCCGGAAATACCAGCAATTGTCTCATTATCGGTATATTGCCATCCACTATAGTGGCCATTGTAAGTACAGTAATCACTATATTGAGCAATCCAATCTAACTTATTTTTTACTAATGAACTAAACTTATTTTCTGCTAAATTTTTATAAGTATAAATTTTAACCTTATAACCATTTTGTTCCAATAAATTAGCAAAAATATTAACAATTTTATCATAATCATCTATACTTAAATTTCTTGTCCAATTATTACTTTCTAAATCATAATAAAATGGAACATCTTTACTAACATTATAATACTTCAATTTACTTAGGACAAATTCTGCTTCTTTTGTTGCAGACACCTCATCTATTGCATAACTATATAAATAAATTCCGGATAACATACTTAAATTTTTAACTGCATTATAATTAGTAGAAAAATAGCTATCTTCCACACAAGCATCTGTAACATAGCTTGTTCCATACCCTAATCGAAGAATTACGCCATCAACACCATCACTTTTAACACTTGACCAATTAACTTTTCCTTGATGACTAGAAACATCTATAACTTTTCTAACATTATCCGCAATTAAAACCCCATTGGAATTAAAAAAATACTTAATTCCTTGAATAGTACGGAATCCAGTCACAGCGACACCATTAGAATAGTAATACTTTTTTCCATCAATTATTCGAAAAATTGAATCTACATAGCTTTGCTCGGTTGTTCCTGGTGCGGCACCATTTTTTTCAACTAAAATAATTTGAATTCCTTCTAGTCTTTTACTAATTGTCAGTGAACCAGCAATAGCTCCATTTTTAGCCCAATCAAGCCAACCAAAATCTTCAACATAAGCGCGATAATAGATATCATACAAATTAGAAAATTCTCCTGTCAGTTCTATTTTTATAGCTTCTAATCTTTTTCCTTCTCCTACTGTTCCGGCTATTTTTCCTTCTTCAACCCAGTCCATCCAACCATAATTTTCAACATGAGTAGAATACTTAATTCCACCATTAATACTCTTGCTATTAATTTGAATATTTATAGCTTCCATTCTTTTTCCAGAAGCTGGTACACCAGAAGTCTCATTAAAATATACTGAATTCATCCAACCATAACTTTCCATATGAGTTGAATATGTCAAATAATTATCGTTTTGAAGATAAATTTTTTCCATATTTTCATCAAAATTATCTTCCTTTTTTGTAATTTTCACTTCAATTGCTTCAATTTGATAATTATAGCCTAAAGTTCCTGTTATTTGATTGTTACTTGCCCAATCAAGCCAACCAATATGGGCAACATGCACGCGATAATAAACATTATAATAATCACTGACAGAATCATCTAATTTTATTTGGATCATTTCAATTTTTTTATCACTCATTATATCACCAGAAATATTTCCTCCAGTTGTATAATTATTCCATCCTAAAGAATAATTATAGCTTCGGTAAGTAATTAAACGATTTAAATTTTGATTTTCTAATTGAATTTTAAAAGCTCTAATAGGTAAACTTTTTCCTACAGTTCCAGATATTTCTCCGGAGCCAACTTCTTTTTGCCAACTTCCATTTACAAAACTTTGATATTTTACATTTAAATCATTTAAACGATAAATATCTTTTGTCGGACTTGGTGTTTCTTCTCCTTTTTTGACTAATTGAATCTGAATTGCTTCAATTTGATAATCATATCCTAAAGTTCCTGTTACCTGATTGTTACTCGCCCAATCCATCCAACCGATATGAGCAATATGTACACGATAATAAAGATCATACTGTTCACTTAACTCATCAGTTAATTTCATTTGTACTATTTCAATCCTTTTGGATTGACCTACTGTCCCAGAAGTATCACCACTAGAAACATAATCCTGCCATCCTATTCCTTCCACATAAGTCTTATAGTAAATATCACCCGTAAGAGACGAAATCACTTTTTCTATTTTATAAGCCTCTAACCTTTTTCCCTCTCCTACTGTTCCAGAAATTCCACCATTTGATATGCTGTTCATCCAACCATGACTTTCTGAATGAGAAGAGTACCAAAGTTGCAATGGTTTTTCGCGATAAATATCTTTTGTCGGACTTGGTGTTTCTTCTCCTTTTTTGACTAATTGAATCTGAATTGCTTCAATTTGATAATCATATCCTAAAGTTCCTGTTACCTGATTGTTACTCGCCCAATCCATCCAACCGATATGAGCAATATGTACACGATAATAAAGATCATACTGTTCACTTAACTCATCAGTTAATTTCATTTGTACTATTTCAATCCTTTTGGATTGACCTACTGTCCCAGAAGTATCACCACTAGAAACATAATCCTGCCATCCTATTCCTTCCACATAAGTCTTATAGTAAATATCACCCGTAAGAGACGAAATCACTTTTTCTATTTTATAAGCCTCTAACCTTTTTCCCTCTCCTACAGTTCCTGATATTTTCCCATCAGCAACATCTTCCATCCAACCATGACTTTCTGAATGAGAAGAGTACCAAAGTTGCAATGGTTTTTCACGATAAATATCTTTTGTTGAATTTGGTGTTTCTTCGCCTTTTTTGACTAATTGAATCTGAATTGCTTCAATTTGATAATCATATCCTAAAGTTCCTGTTACCTGATTGTTACTCGCCCAATCCATCCAACCGATATGAGCAATATGTACACGATAATAAAGATCATACTGTTCACTTAACTCATCAGTTAATTTCATTTGTACTATTTCAATCCTTTTGGATTGACCTACTGTCCCAGAAGTATCACCACTAGAAACATAATCCTGCCATCCTATTCCTTCCACATAAGTCTTATAGTAAATATCACCCGTAAGAGTAGAAGATATTTTTTCTATTTTATAAGCTTCTAACCTTTTTCCTTCGCCTACAGTTCCTGATATTTTCCCATCAGCAACATCTTCCATCCAACCATAACTTTGTACATGAGTTGAATATTTAATTATACTTTCAGCAAAAATATACTTTGGAAAAGAAAAAGTAAGTATTATCATTAAAAAAAATAAACTTATTTTTTTTAAGTTAAACATATTACACCCTCCTTAATTTTTTTATTACTCTCCATACTGAAAATACTTCGGACTCTTTGTTAAAACAAGATGTTTAGCATCTTTTTCACTAGTAATTGGTTTATCGATTCCATACTTCTTAAACATACCTTCCCAATCAATACCAAGTTCAGGATCATTCCAATAAATTCCCCCTTCATAGTCAGGAGCATAATCATTATCGATCAAATATTGAAAAATTGTATCATCTTCTAAACTAATAAATCCATGAGCAAACCCTCTTGGAACATATAATTGCCTTCCACTTTCCTTATCGTTAGCATCATATGGTTTTAATAATACTGCCGTATGTTTTCCATAAGTAGGAGAACCTTCTCGAATATCTACAACAACATCAATAGCACTGCCCTGTATTACTTCAACTAACTTAGTTTGACATTTAGGATTCTTTTGAAAATGAAGTCCTCTTACTACACCTTTAGCACTTTTACTACGATTACACTGTACAACACCATAAAATTTAATTCCTTCTTTATCCATTTCTTTTTGAATAAAGAAAGGACTAAAATATCCTCTCTCATCTCCAAAAACACTAGGTTCTAATATATAACAATCTTTTAATTCAGTAGCAATCTTCTTCATTATTTATCCTCCTTAAAAGCATTCTTATATTCACCACTTAAAATATTTTCTATCCAATCCTCATGATTTAAATACCAATCAACCGTTTCTTTAATCCCCTCATCAAAAGTATAAGTTCTATTCCAACCTAACTTACTTTCTACCTTTGATGAATCAATTGCATATCTTAAATCATGACCCTTTCGATCAGCAACAAAAGTAATTAAATCTTCACTCTTACCCATCTGTTTCAATATTGTTTTCACAACTTCTAAATTACTTCTCTCAGAGTGTCCACCTAAATTATAAACTTCTCCGTCAACACCTTCACGAACAATCTTATCTACCCCAATATTATGATCGATAACATGAATCCAATCCCTTACATTCTCTCCTGTTCCATAAACTGGAATCTTTTCATCTTTTAATGCCTTAGAAATCACTAAAGGAATTAATTTTTCAGGAAACTGATAAGGACCATAATTATTACTACATCTACTAATCGTAACAGGAAGTCCATAAGTTCTATGATATGCCATAACAAGTAAATCAGCACTAGCCTTTGAACTAGAATAAGGACTAGAAGTATGAAGAGGCGTACTTTCCGTAAACAATAAATCTGGTCTATCTAAAGGTAAATCCCCATATACTTCATCTGTAGAAACTTGATGGTATCTCTTAATCCCATACTTTCTACAAGCATCCATCAAAACACTTGTCCCAATAATATTAGTGGTTAAAAAGATACTAGGATTCTTAATCGAATTATCTACATGACTCTCAGCAGCAAAATTAATGACAACATCAAATTTTTCTTCTAAAAATAACTTATCAATAAATTCCCTATCCGTAATATCCCCATGAACAAATTTAAAGTTCTCTTTTCCTTCTAAATCTTTAATATTATTATAATTTCCAGCATAAGTTAATGCATCTAAACAAACAAACATATCACTCTGATATTTCTTTACTTCATAATGCATAAAATTACTACCAATAAAACCAGCCCCACCAGTTACTAAAAATTTCATTTTACTCCCTCTTTCTTTAACTCACGAATATATCTTTTTACGGCATCTTGCCACTCTGGTAATCTTTTCATCCCTATATCATCTAGACTCTCTTTACTAAGTTTAGAATTTAATGGTCTTTTAGCAATTGTTTTATAATCTTTTGTTAATATAGGATGAACCTTAACTTTCTTACGGCTCTCTTTAAAAATAAATTCTGCAAACTCATACCAACTACAATAGCCTTCATTTGTCACATGATATAAACCTTTCACATTACTTAAAAACATATTTACTAAAAGACCTGCTAAATCTTTTGTATAAGTTGGACTACCAATTTGATCACAAACAACATTTAACTCTTTATGTGACTCTGCTAAATTTAACATTGTCCGAATAAAATTCTTTCCATTAACCCCAAATACCCAAGAAATTCGAACAATAATATGATTATCATACTCACGAATAAAATTCTCTCCTAAGTATTTTGTCTTTCCATAATAATTCACAGGATTAACCTTATCTTCTATTTGATAAAGTCCCTCTTTCGTACCATCAAAAACATAATCAGTACTAATATAAATAATTTTTGCGTCCATTTCTTTTGCAGCTTCAGTCAAATACTTTGTTCCAAGAACATTAACCTGATAGCATTTTTCTTGCTCTTCTTCTGCCTTATCCACTGCCGTATACGCTGCACAATGAAAGATAACTGAAGGCCGATATTCCCTTATCATCTTCTTAACAGCATCCTCATTCGTAATATCCAAATCTACTCTTGTTGGTGCTAAAATATCTGTATAGCCTCTTTCTAACAATTCACGTTTTACATCATAACCTAATTGTCCATTCACACCTGTAATAAAAAACTTCATTTATTATCTCCTTTTATTCTAAAAATACTGAAAAGTCTTATCAACCAAACATAACAAAATTTTTATATTTTATTTCCCTTTTTCTAAAACTTTCTTTAAATATTTACCATACCTATTCTTTTTCATCAAATCAGCACTCTTTTCTAATTCTTCCTCTGATAACCATCCTTTATAATAAGCAATTGCCTCAGGACAACAAATTACCATATCCTTATTATTTTGAATCGAACGAATCATCGCTGTAGCATCAGCCATCGACTCTTCTGTACCAGTATCAAACCAAGTATATCCTTCATCTAAAAGACAAGCTTTTAAAATTCCTTCTTGTAAATACATGTCATTTAAAGTAGTAATTTCTAATTCTCCTCTTTTTGAAGGTTTAACAAGAGAAGCTTTATCACTTACTCCCTTAGGATAAAAATAAAGTCCCGTAATTGCCAAATCACTCTTAGGTTGAAGTGGTTTTTCTTCAACACTTAAAACATTTTTGGAAGAATCAATCTCCATAATTCCAAATCTCTCTGGATCTTTAACATGCACCCCAAAGATAGTCGCGTATCCTTCTATTGCATTTTGAGAAGCATTCATCAATACTTCTTCAAAACCACTACCGTAGAAAATATTATCACCTAAAACCATTGCACATGCATCATCCCCAATAAACTCACGACCTAATAAAAAGGCTTGTGCAAGTCCATCTGGAGAAGGTTGAATAGTATAAGTAATATTTACTCCCAAATGTTTTCCATCTCCTAATAATCTTTTAAAAGATGCTTGATCTTCCCTTGTTGTAATCAATAAAATATCTTTTATCCCAGCTTGCATTAAAGTCGATAAAGGATAATAAATCATCGGCTTATCATAAACATTTAATAATTGTTTAGAAGTCCCCATCGTAATTGGATAAAGTCTAGTACCAGATCCCCCTGCTAAAATAATTCCTTTCATTTTCTTACTCTCCTCCTTAACTTTTCCTTATTTTTATGTAAAAATGGAAGTTTCCCTTCTATTCTTTTATCACTAATAATATCTGTTCTTATTACCAAAGTAATAACCACAATAAATAATAAACTATAAATAATAACCCCTGCATTACTATCATCCATAACATAAATGATAGAAGCAATAGCAAATAAAACATCAAAAAAATAAATAATTAAAACAGCTTTTGTTACTGAAAAATTTAACTTTAATAACTGATGATGCAAATGACACTTATCTGGCATAGCAATAGATTCATGTTTTAACATCCTTCTAATAATAGCAAACAAAGTATCCAAAATAGGAATAGCAAGTAAAAAGATAGGAACAATCAAAGAAGTAAAAGTAACATTCTTATACCCAAGCAAAGAGATTACAGAAATAATATATCCCAAAAACAAACTTCCCGAATCCCCCATAAAAATACTAGCCGGATGAAAATTATGAACCAAAAACCCTAAGGTTGCTCCTAACATAACAAAAGTTAATATCACATCTAGTCCAGATGATTTAAACATCACTGCAATAATTCCTATCATCAAAAAATAAATAGCAGCAATTCCTCCTGCAAGCCCATCTAATCCATCAATAATATTAATACAATTCATAATTGCTACAATAAAAACAACCGTAACAATAGAAGCAAATCCGCCAAAATTAAAATATAAACCAAAAGCACTCATATCTTGCAAAACAATTCCCCCATAAAAAGGAATAACCATAGCCGATGCAATCTGTCCAAGAATTTTATAACGAGCAGGAACTGGCTTAATATCATCAATCATTCCTGTTAAAATAATAATAAAACTACCAATCAAAACAGCATTCATCTGAATAGATTCTCTACCAAATAACATATATCCTAACAAAAAACCAGCATAAATTCCTAAACCACCTAATCTTGGAATAGGTACCTTATGTACCTTCCTCGCATTAGGAATATCTAACGCCCCAATATGAATCGCAATTCTTTTCACAATAGGGATAAAAATAACCACAAATAAAAATACAATAAATACCATCATAAATAGTCTTGAATATTCCATACTACACCTCTATTTAAAGTGTAGCACATCTAAGATTACTTGACAACCTACTTAACAAGTACTTTACAAAAATATTTTTTAAGATTTTTACCCCAAAATATGAATAAATCCCTCTCTTCTCTATCGGTATTTTAAAAAGAAAATAAAATAATCACCAAAATCAAAAATATATTCATTGAAAAAAAGTGGTAAAAGTGGCAAAAAATTGCCCAAAGAAAAAAAATACCAACAAAGATAACTTCTTTATCAGTATTTTTAAACTCCTATCCCTCAAAACAAGAAAATTGCTTTAAAATTTCCCTACTCTTTAAATAAATCCCACTATATCGATCATAATAATCATCAATAAAAGAACGAATTTCATCCTTAACTTCTTCACCTATAGAAACTTTAGAGATTTTATCAACATCCACTAGATATAACAGGCGAATTAATTTTACCATCTTCAGAGAATAAATAACTTCCCCCTTAGCACAATTGCGACAAAGATACCCCCCCTTATAACTAGAAATCGTTACAATATCATCTTTTCTTCCACAACTAACACAACAATCAAATTCCGGTTTTATTCCTAATTCATTTAAAAATTTAAGTTCTAAAATATCCGTAATAACCTCCGCATCGTATCCCTCATCAATCTTCTTCAACCCGCTAATCAACAAAGAATAAACATTTTCTCTTTTTTCATGCATAACAATTTGACGAGTAAGCTCTAGTAAAAGCAAAGCATAACTCTGTCTCATAATATTAGCTCGAAGATTAGGAAATGAATCAATAATATCCACTTCCGTAACAAGAGGCATACTAGAACCATATTGTCTTAAATAAAAACAACCCAAAATAAGAACATCACTTCCTACCCTAATTTTACTTTTATAACTTCGACATCCTTTAGCTAAAACACCAATGATTCCCTCATTCTCGGTTAAAATATTAATAATTTTACTACTTTCTTTATAGCAAACACCACTAACGACAATTCCGGTTATTTTCTTTATCATGATTACAACTTCCTTCGTTATATTCTCTATATTTCAAATAATACTCAATCTTTCCCGTCATCTTAAATAAATTCCATAAATCTTCTCTATTCATCAATTATCACCATTATCATATTGCGTAAAATAGATAAAATTTATACACTAATCAAGAGAAATATCTTCATAGCCAAGTTCTCGCAAAAAACTTTCCTTATCTCTCCAATTAGGAACAACCCGAACACGCAAATCTAAATAAACTTTTTTCTCCAATAACTTTTCAATATCATGTCTTGCTTCAGTACCAATTTTCTTAATCATTGTCCCATTTTTACCAATCAAAATTTTTTTCAAATTTTCACGATCAACAATCAAACTAGCAATTACCCGAATACTACTCTTATCTTCACTAATTTCTTCCGTAATACAAGTAACAGAATGAGGTACTTCTTCCTTAGTATGATATAAAACCTTCTCCCGAATCAACTCAGATACAGAAAATTTCTCACTCACATTAGTAATAGTTTCTTCATCATAATATTTAATATCATCTTTCAAATATTTACTAACAGTTTGAATTAAATCATCTAAATTTTTCTTTTTATAAGCAGATACAGGAATAATTGCCTGAAATGGATATAAATCTTTGTATTCCTCTATCTTAGGTAAAAGTTCTAAATAAGTAATTTTATCCATCTTATTTAAAACTAAAATAACAGGAACATCATTTTCTTTTAACTTTTCTAAAATAAACTTATCTCCATTCCCTAGTTTTTCTGTAACGTCTACCAAAAATAAAATCACATCCACATCACTCAAATTATAGTAAGCTTGTTTATTTAAAACTTGTCCTAACTTATTATGGGGCTTATGAATACCAGGCGTATCAACAAAAATAATTTGTACATCATCTCCATGATAAATACCTTGAATCATATTTCTAGTAGTTTGAGCAGTATTTGAAGTAATAGCAATCTTCTTGCCAATAATTGCATTAAGAAGGGTACTCTTTCCAACATTTGGCCTTCCTACAATACTTACAAATCCACTCTTCATACATCCGCCTCCATCATACTATCGTCTGAAAAAGGATAAGGACATAATTCTTCAATCGTGTGCATAACAACTCTACTATCACTAAAAGTATGAGAAAATACTTTAACCTCTTTATCACATAAATCACTAAGAGCATGTCTACAAATAAAGCATGGAAAACAATCATTTTCTGTTGTACTCATCACATGAATTTCCTTAACATCTCCCTTAGTATAACCACACGTAATTGCATGATATAAAGCATTCCTCTCCGCACAAATTCCACTAGCTGGAGATGAGGTCTCAACATTAACCCCACTAAACTCCCTGCCATCCTTCATCACAATAACCGATGCTACTGGATAATGATAATATTTACTATATGAATTTTTTAATAAACTTTGTAACTTTTCTTTCATTATTTATTCCTTCTTTCTATACACTAAAAATACTGATAAGTATTTCTCCATAATTAAAGCCTTATCTAGATTTACGATTTAACTCATCTACAAACTTCTGATTTACCCTATCTACATCTTCCCTACTTCCAAAATCTTGATTACCAATATGATTTAACAAACTCTTGGTTCTATTTAACAATTCTATTTGTTTTTTTCTAGTATTCACTTCAGTTATTTCTTCTTTTTGTAATTTAGTATCTACCTTTTCACTCATCCACTGTATTCCAATATTCTCTAACAAAATAATTTGTTCCTCAGACATTTCTTTTTTTTGAAAAAATTGTTTTTGATTCGTAAGCCATGCTCCCAACTGAATTCGACCATCTTTATCATAAGTATATCCATCATTTGTCCGAAATTTATCAGAAATATTTAAATTACCATGATGTTCATAATAAATACAAGCATATCCATACATTTTTTCAAAACCTAAAGGACTTTTCATCTCAAAATTCATTTTTATTTTTTTTAGCAAATCATGTTTTTCTTGACTTAATTTATCATTTCTCTTCTGGCGCTGAACCCACAAACCCAAATGAATTTTTCCATCTTTATCATAAGTATATCCATTATTCGTATTAAATCGAAGTGGAACCTCTAAATTTCCATAATGTTCATAATAAGAACAAGCATATGCATACATTTCTTCCCAACTTAAAGTACTCTTTTTATTTTCAAACCGAAATTTGATTTCTGTTAACAATTTTCCTCGTTCACTATCAGGAAGAACAGTCTTTCTTTGTAACTTTATCCATTCCCCTAAAGGAATTTTTCCCATTTCATCATAAGTATATCCATCATTCGTACGGAACTTTGTAAGAACTTCTAAATTTCCATGATATTGATAATAAGTACAGGCATATTTATACATTTCTTCCCAACTTCGCTGATGATTATTAAAATCTATTCCAATTTTTAATAATAACTTTCCTCGTTCTGTTTCAAAATTTTCTCTATTTCTTTGATAAGCAAGCCATTTTCCTAAATTAATCTCCCCCATCTCATCATAAGTATATCCATCATTAGTTTTAAATTTAATCGGCACCCTTAAATTACCATAATGTTCATAATAAATACAAGCATACCTATACATATCTTCCCATGAATGACTTAACTTTTTCTTCAAATTCATCAAAGTATCAAAAAGATCAATATTTTCTACTTCTATATCAAACGATGCATCAATGAGTTTTCTTCTTTGATAAGTATTATTTTTTCTTCCTGTATTTTCTTTTAATCTATTCTTTAAATGATCTTCTAACTCTTTAATCCATTCATAATTACAAGTTAAATCAATAATAAGAGGAGAAAGTAATTTTTCTATCATCTCTTCTTTAGAAATATTTTCTTTAACAAAAATATCTCTATCATGACACATTTGTAATAATTCCTCAGAAGAATATTTTTCTAATTCTTCTTCTCTTTTCTGATTATCTCCTCTTACAGCTAAAGATCTACCAATATGTTCAAAATAAACAATATCAGAATTTGTCATTCTACCCTCAATTACACCATCAACACCAGGAGCATGTACCCCTTCATTATATTGATTAATTGCAAACATAATACGAAGTTTATTTGAGCAATCTTGTCCATCTAATGTTTTATCATGGTAAAAGGCATCTCGATTTTTCTTTCCTAATTCACCCATTTCTGATGTTGTAGTATAAAAAACAATATCTTCTTTCTCATATTTTCTCGCTAGATTTTCTAACATTTGTTTTTTTATTGTTTCAATATCATTTATTCCTTCTTCTGATTTAACAGGACAAAAATAATAATACTTTCCATCTTTTTTTAAATTTTTCTTTAAAACATCCGCAATAGTTGGTGCTTCATGAATTCTTCTCTTTAAATCATCTAAAATAAGTTGATACTCTTGATATTCCTTTGTAGTTAAATGACTACTTTCTAAATTCCTTTCAATATCAGATAATTCACTAGACAAATGAATATAAGCACTTTTATAAATTGGTTTTGGTAAAACACCATCAATTATCGCATCACATAAATCATAGCGATTAACTATTGAATCAGAAAATATTTCATTTCCACCAGCCAAAGCCATATCCCTCTCATAAGAAGTTCCTCTTGAAACTACGGTATAAGCCGTTGTCCCAAGTACCTTAATATCAGGATGTGTTTCAATCAATTTTGAAATTCTATTCTCCCATACTGGACCATTCAAATGATGTAATTCATCAACAATCAAAAAATCACACGCTAAATTTTTTATCTCATCATAACTCATATTAACAAAACTTTGATAAGTTCTAAAATCAACATGAGAAAAATCACTTAAACTAACATTTGAATTTTCGTTAACAATTTCTTTTAAATGTTCAATAATAGATAAACTAGGAACAACATAAATCCCTTTTTTATCTTGATTATCTAAAGCAAATTGTAGGTTAATATAACTTTTCCCAGTTCCTGTTGCCCGAACTTCACTGACAATTTGTTTTCCTTCTTGATAAGCTTTTTTGACTTCATCATATCCTTCTAAATTATGAGGATACAAATTTAGTGAATTATTCATACTTTCCCCCTAATTCTATATCAATAAAATATTTCCCATCAATAATTTGTTCTGTAACAATTACATTATCTTCTCTTAATATTTTAGCATTATATTCATCTTGTTCTTCTATAATTTCTTTTATTCCTTCATTAGTTTCTACTCTAAAACCTACTTCTTGATTCATATTATCTGGAATAAAAACTTCAACTACTCTTCCACTTAACTTTTTCATCTCACATCTCCTCAAACCATTAAAACCCTAATTCGAAAAGAAAAATACTAAATCAGTATTTTACTTTAATAAAAGAATAATTTTAGGTAAAAAAATTAATACCCCAAGAACAACAGAAAACATACTTGCAACAAGTACTGCACCAGCTGCAACATCCTTTGCATTTTTAGCCAGTTCATAATAATCCTTAGTCACCAAATCAACAGTTCTCTCAATTGCCGTATTCACCATTTCTAATACTAAAACAAGAGAAATAGTAAGAAGTAAAATACACCACTCTATCACACTAACGTGAAGAAAATAACTAAATACAGTAACCAAACAAGCCGCCATAATTTCTATTCTAAAATTTCTCTCATGGCTTGCTGTATAGGCAATCCCATCTAACGCATGAGAAACACTTTCTAAAAACTTCGCATGCCCTTGACTTCTTAACAATTTTCTAACTTTCATTCTACCGATTAATCTCATACCCTTTTAACAACTCCTCTTGTAAAGAAAACATTACCTTTTCTTCTTCTTCATCCATATGGTCATACCCAAGTAAATGCAAAACACCATGTGTCGCTAAGAAACAAATCTCTCTAATTCTAGAATGACCATACATCAAAGCCTGTCTATAAGCAACAGGGATACAAATATAAACATCCCCTAGCGTCCGAAACTCTGGATTTTGAAAATCATCTCCATCTTCTAGAGCAAACGTAATCACATCAGTAGGCCGATCTACACCTCGGTAATCTTTATTTAACCTGTGAATCTCCTCTTCATCTACTAAAATAAAATTAAATATTGCTTTTTCTAACTTCAACCTTTCTACAACATAATTCATATATGCCTCTAGAGTATCTAACTCCTCCACTTTTTCATTACTATTATTGATAATATCAAACATTATCATCCCTCCATCTCATATTTTAAACCAAAAAATGCTTAACTTAATTTAGGAAATAAACTCCATTACATGCAAATCAAACAAATAAATAATTCCAATAATCAACACTACAATAACCACTAAATTAATAAATCCATCACTCCGACAAAAGGAAGGTAACCTCTCTTTTCCTCTCTCTAGAACATAATAGATAAAAAAACCGACTCCTCCACCTATTGTATTTAAAATAATATCATCCACATCAAAAGTTCTCCCAATATAAAGTTGAACAACCTCAATCGTAAAAGAAACAATCATAGTAAGGAAAAAGATCCAAAATGGCTTTTTCACCTTTAAATAATCACTAGCAAAATATCCGTAAGGTAAAAAGAGTAAAATATTTCCAATAATATTTTTAATAAATAACCGACTCCCCACTTGATAGCGAAATATTTCCCGAAAAGGAATAAAATTAGATAAACCATAATTATCATCTTGAATCGTTACCACCTCAAACAAACACATCACATAAAGAATAAAAAATAGCATAAATAACTCTTTATAAAAACAAAACTTCTCTTTATGTAAAATTAAATAAGAAATTCTAAGAGAGCAACAAATTACCGTAATGATAATAATTACCGGCCAAACATCAGGAAAATAACTCGTAATCATTCCTCTTAAAGTAGAAGCCATAAATTCCCTCCTTACACATTTTGAATATCTCTTCGTTGAAATAATTTTACCAAAAAGAAAAACAAAATCACAAAATAAATACTATACCAAATACAAGAAAATTGAAACCCAAGTCCCTCTAATTTTGAAGAAGATGCAAATAAATAGTCTGAAAATCTCCAAGTAAAATTAGGCAAATACTTCATCCAATAAAGTTGATGGGAAACTGCCACATCAAGCATAAACGGCGAAAAAATCGCTAGCATCAAAGGAATCATCATCGACGTTACAGTTGAGGTAGTTAAAACGCCAAGAAGTAAGCAAATTAAACCAATCATCAGATAAAAAGGTAACTTTGCCAAGAAAGAATAGAAGAATGCTAAAAATACATGAAGTACCAAGACCTTATCTAGGCCATAATCATAAACAATTACTCCTAAATTTAGGGAGTCAAGCCCAAAGAATATCCCCCCTAAAATAAATTGAAAACAAAAAACAAGAAGAACACTAAACCCTAAAATAAGTAACGAAGTAAAATATTTACTTAATATTATTATAAATCGACTTACAGGTTTTATCAAGAGAAACTTAAACGTTCCCGTTTGATACTCATCACAAATCATCATTGCACTAACCATTAAAAGAATAACCACAAAGAAAAATTCATAATCATTCATAATTCCAAAAATCAGCGCATTAACCGTATTCTCCTTTTGATAATTCACCCGACTTTTTAAAATAAATTCATTTATTTTCTTTTCTTTTTTCAATTCCTGATAATGGATACGTTCTTGATAAGTATTTTTTTTACCCTCCTGCATCTCCTCCCTTGCCTGAACATAACAAACAAGTGCTTGATTCAAATAACCAGTATCTTCTCGAATATGATTTTTAATTCGAAAGTTTAATACTTTTAAAGTCTCCTCTTTTTGTTTTAATTCCCGCTCTAAAAATAAGTCCTCATCACTTGCTAATATCTCTTTCTTTATTTCTTTAATTTGGTTTGTAATGTTATCTCTATCTTGTTTCAAAAAATAAAGATAATCATTATTTTTAAACTTTACCAAAAGCTTTTGGTAACGCTCCAAAGCCGCATTATCTTCAGAACGAATATTTTTTTCATATACCGCATCATATAAATAATCATTTATTTTAGCATACTGCCACGAATCTTTAGAAAATTTTTTCTTTAATTTTAAAAGTTCTATCTTCGTTTTGATAATAGTAGTAGCATTTGTATTTTGAACTTTCTCTTTTTCTTCTTCCAAAGCCTTTATCTCTTCATTGATATCTTCCTCTTTTGAATACAAATATCTTCCCTCATCATCATAATCTCGAAAGTACAAAAAACTATTCACAAAACAAAATAACAGCATTAACCCCCAAATCACATAAATACTCTTTCTTTTAAAGACTTTTTTTACTTCTATTTTCATCAATCTAAAAATCATGAGATGCCTCCATAACTTTCAAGAAAACATCTTCTAGTCCCAAAACCTTCTTTTTCACTTCATAAACCAAAACATCATTTAACAGTAAAGCCTTTAAAATATTAACAATATTCTCTTTCGTTGAAGAAAGTTCAATGTGCGCCTCATCAATAACCAAATAAGAAGATAAAATAGAATCTAACTTTGTACTACTTACCTCCAATTGATACACTTCTTTTTCCGTAATTTTTTTTATTTCCTCTATAGTAGCATTTTTCAAAACATGACCCCTAGAGAAAATACAAACTCTATTACAAAATGACTCTAACTCCGACAAAATATGACTAGAAACAATAATAGCCATTTTATCCTCATGCGCTAAACGAAGTAAAATATCTTTTAACTCCCTAATTCCTTCAGGATCTAATCCATTTAAGGGTTCATCTAAAATTAATAACTTTGGATGATGCAAAATCGACGCTGCTATTCCAAGTCGTTGCCGCATGCCAAGAGAATAATTCTTAACTTTCTCATGAATTCGCCCCTCTAACCCAACCATTCTCACAACTTCATCAATTCTAGAAGCATCAATTTGATAAAAAGAAGCCGCTATCTTTAAGTTCTCATAACCCGTTAAATACATATACATATCTGGATTTTCCACGATAGCTCCAACTTGCCGAATCGCCTTCGTAAAATCTTTTCTAATATCATAGCCAAAAATTTTAATACTTCCCCCACTTAAACTCTGTAATCCTACCATCATTTTAATAGAAGTGGTCTTACCAGCCCCATTCGGTCCAATAAAGCCTAAAATATCTCCTTCATTTAAAGAAAAAGATAAATCTGACACAATCACATGGTGTCCAATTTTTTTAAAAACATTTCTACATTCTAATACTAACATAATGCACATCCCTTTTGCATTATCTAACTATCCAAGTTCATTATAATATAAAAATAAATTTTAGGATAGACCTTTTTGCAAGGATTTTAAAAATATCTAAACAAAAAAGAAAATAAAGTATTTTTTTCAACATCAAAGAAGGATTTTGGATAAACAACCGCGAATAATATAATTAGAGAGATATCTCTCTAGAAAGGAGGAAAAAAGAAATGAAAGAAGATATAAAAGTACCTTATTTAATGTATAATGCCATGTTTAAGTCTGTATTTAGAAAAAATCCTAATGTCTTAAAAAGACTAGTTGAATTAGTATTAGAAGAAAATGATATTCATTTAAACCTAGAAAATAAAACCTTAGCGTTAAAAAATAATGATTTAATTTTAAACCATTATAAGGACAAGCAGTATATTTGTGACTTTATCATCAATATCGATAAATATACAGATTTATCAATTGAAATTAATAGAACCTTCTATCCTGGATTAATGGAAAGAAATATGGCTTACTCTTTTAATATTTATTATAATCACTTTAAACAAGGAAACAATTATAATGAATTTGAAAAATACGGCCTAATTCAAATTAACTTTAATAAGTTTTCTCTTTCTGATGATAAAATCATGAATGCTTTCTATCTGATTGATTAATATATCCTCTTAATATCTTATCTAAAAACTTACTAATTATTCACATAGACGTTTACAAATGTTATAAACTTGTCTATAATAAAACTAACTTAGATGAGAATTCAAAGATGGAAAAGTTAGTTGCTTGCCTTGCATCAACATCCCTATCTGAAATCTCTTCTATTTTAGGGAGTGATATTTTAGAGATGAAAGAAAAAGAAAAATTTTTAAATGATATTGCTTCATCCAGTCAAGATGAAGACGTAACAAAAGCTTTACCATTTGAAGAAAGCATTGATTACCGGTTTGAATGATTAGAGCAAGATGCTTTAGAAAGAGGAATTGAACAAGGAATTAAACAAAATAGAGACGAAATGATAGAAAAAATGCTAAAGAAAAATATGGATATAAAAGTCATTTCAGAAATTGCAAATATTCCTCTTAAAGAAGTAGAAAAGATAGCAAAATCTTTAAAAGATTAAACTATCTTTTTTTCTTTTAACTAAAAAAGTGAATTTCTCAAATTTTATTTTTCTCTAGCACCTCAACAATACTATGATAACAATCGGGAATAACCACTTCAGCCTGCATTCCTAATTTCTTAGCAGTAGATACATTATTAAGATTATCATCAATAAACAAACATTCCTCTTTTTTCAATTTAAATCTCTCTAATAATGTCAAATAAATCGATTCATATGGCTTTACTTGATGCTCAAGATAGGAAAATACATACCCATCTACTATCTTAAATAACTCACTATCTTGAATTGAAATAAACGTATGTTCATTAATATTAGAAAGCAAATAAATAGAATACCCCTTCTCTTTTAAAATTTTAAGCTAATTAAGGACTTTTTCATCAATAAAACTATATTCATTATAGTGATACCAAAAATCTTCTATCAATTTATCATTCTTATGATTAGTTCTATCCTCCATCAATAGCAATAGCCTGTTGCCTAGAAAGAAAACCAGTATCCACTAAAGAGTATAAAAGCCACTCAGGAGAATGAACAACCTCTTGAATCAGAAAATTTCGCTCCACCTCTGTCTTGGCAAAATGAGGAAGAACTTTCTCTAAATCAAAATGAAGAATCACATTACCAATATCAAAAATAATATTTTTTATCCTCATCAAAGTTTATCGACTCCTCTTCTCTAACTTCTCTACGTATCCAATCCAAAAATTCCAAGGAAGCATCTAAAATCTCTGTACAAGAAATCTCTAACACCTCATAATTATGACTCTCTAAAATTTCTTTCTTAATTAGAGGAAATAAATCATAAGTACTTCGAAAAGACAATTGATACTCACCCTTTTAACATAAAGTATGATTCCACCAATATTTCGAATTCACCTCTACTACTTGACTTCCCGCCACTAATCTTTTTTTAAGCAAGCAATCAATAATTCTATTCATAACATCTTCTCTATCACAATAAGTTTTAACAACAATACACTTTCTAGCCACTTTATCTCTTCTCTCTATTTCTAATTCTTCCTATACTTCTACTTCTCTAAACTCTCCACTCATTAAAGAGTATAAATAAAGTCTTATTTTTTTATTTGTATTTTTAGAAACATAATGATAGTATCCCTTCAATTGCAAATCATATGCACTATCCAAAATATTAGATAACTTATAATCAATAATCAAAATCTCCTCTTCATATTCTAACATTAAATCAATAATTCCATGAAACTTCTCTCCATCTTCCTCAAAAATAAATTCATATTCTTGATAAATCTTAGCCTCATCTATCCTATCAAGCAAGGGAGAATTCATTAAAGTTTTTATCATTTTCCTCACTCGATCATCTAAAATTTTTTCATAATTAGGACTGTGAAAAGAAAAATACTCCAAATATTCATGAACCATCGTCCCTAGCCTCATGACCTCATACTGACTCTTACTCATAATTTCATGACTTTTCAGAGAAAAATTCTGAACCTCACCCCTCCCTAAAGAAGGCTTGTGATGATAAGAAAATACTTCTATCTTCTTATCAACTTGACAAAGAGAATCTTGATAATTACTCTTTTTTAAATAGGCATAATCATGTGTCAAATGAACATCCGCAAGTGATACCTTCTTTTCATAAGCAGAAAGACGAAAAGAAATAAAATCAATCATATCCCCAAGTGTCCGAAAATTCTTTTTAATGGTATCGCTCAAAACCGTTGCCGAAGATAACCTATCTTCCTTATCACAACCAGGAAGTACCATAATCATCTTCTCCCTTGCCCTCGTTAAGGCAACATAAAACAAACGAATCTTTTCAGATATTTCTTCTTTTAAATACTTATCACGCACCAAATCTTTCCAAATCACTTCTCCAATTCCCTCATTAAAATAAGGAGCAATAATGCCATAAGTTTTATCATATAAAAACCGCTCTTTTAAATCACTAATATTAAACTTTTTATATAACCCACTAAAATAGCAAACTGGATACTCTAGTCCCTTTGATTTATGAATTGTCATTAACTTAACCGAATCAGACCCATTATCATTAACTTCATATTGCATTTCAATTCCCTTATCTAAAAGAGAAGATAAATGAGAAGAAAATTCTTCAATTGAATATCCCAAAGCCTCTAAATTAACCGCCATCTCCCGAACTTTAGATAACTTCACAATTCCCCCACGAACATCTCCTACCGTAATATACTTCTCATAAAAAGAAAAAGTAGAAATAATATCATCAATTAACTGATGAGGTGTCGTATAAGATAGTCGCCTAGATAATAGCAAACACTTAGAAACAAGATCACTTTTTAAATAATCATTAGAAATAAAACTAGAAAAAATCTCCTCATCCGACATCGCATATAAAAAACTTCTAGCAATACTAATATACAAATACTTAAATTCAGTATCTATCTCTTGCTTATACAGTTTTAAAATCAGTTTAATCAAATTACAAATAACCAAAATATCATTTTCATCATTCATCTTCTCATTTTTTAAAATCGTAAGAGGAATACCTAAAAAGCCAAAAATTTTTTTATACAAATCAAAAGTAGTAGCCCTATCCATAATAATAGCAAAATCACAATAAGTAGCCTTCCTTAAAACACCATCTTCTTTATCAAAAACCAAATACCCAGATCCTACTTTATCTAAAATATCACGAGCAATAATAAAAGCTTCAATCTCATCTTTGCTAAAGCCATCCTCTTTTAAATAATCGTAGCGAACAATCTCCATCTCATGAGAAGTTAAAGTATCTTCCTTTATATAAGCCTCATTACCAAAAATCATCTGATGACTCTCTAAATAGTTAGCCCCTCCTAAAGTATCATTCATAATCAAAGTAAATATCGTATTAATATTCTCTAAAACTTCCCTTCTGGAACGAAAATTCTTATTCAAATCAATTTTCTTATCAACATTACTCTCCTGATATAAATCATATTTATTCTTAAAAATATAAGGATTTGCATTCCGAAAGCGATAAATAGATTGTTTAATATCCCCTACCATATAAACATTATGTTGACTAATCAAAGAAATAAATTCTTCTTGCAAATCATTCGTATCCTGATATTCATCAATCATAATCTCTTGAAAATAATTGGTAAGTTCCGTCCTTACCCAATCATTATTTTTAACAACATCAATGGCCATAATCGCAATATCATTAAATTCATAAGCCCCTTTTTCTCTTTTATATTGCCCCATTTTCTCCGTAAACTTTAGAATAATCTCAATCATCATTGAAACCGTATCAGAAGTACTTTTAAGAGTATCAATAATTTCTTCTTCATCCGAGTAATTGGCTAAAGTCTTAATTTCCTTAATCGTATCACTAATTTTAGCCTTTAACTTCTTTAGCTCATCCTCACTTCCTCTTGGAGCGGACGGCAATTTAACATTTAAATGACTCAGAATATCGTTATAGCAAGTAATCCCCCGAAGAATCTCTAAAGACTCCTCCAGTTTAATCGCAAACTCAGAATCAAGCAAAGAAATATCATCAACCGTCTTGAAAATAAAATCAATTTTTTCTTGAATTAACGAAAAATATTCTAAAACACACCCTTTTAATCTCTCTTCATGATAATACTTATCCATATATTCATTTAAATATAAAGTCTTATCCGATAATAAATCCAATTGATTACTAATTCTTAAAATAGAACTCTTAATATCCTCATCATCCTTTGTACAAAATGTACGAATCATCTTCAAAAACTTTGGATTTTCTTCCTCATAATAAGCAAGAAAAATCTCATCCATAATCCGTAATTTTTCCAAAGTAATAACACTAGAATCAATAATTCCTATATTAGAATCCACATTAAGAAGATAATGATACTTTTTTACGATAGATAAAGCAAAACTATCAAAAGTCGTAATATAAGCAGAATCAAGTAAATCCAGTTGTTCCCTTAATTCCGGTATTTTTTTTATCTTCTTGCGAATTCTATCTGCCATCTCTCCCGCGGCAGCCTTCGTAAAAGTTAAGATAAGCAACCGATTAACATCAACCCCATCCTTCAATTTACGAATTACTCTCTCCGTCAAAACAGCAGTCTTCCCCGAACCAGCACCCGCCGAAACAATAATATTTTTCCCATCTTCATAAATAGCTTCCCACTGTTCATCTGTCCAAGTTACCCCTTCTGGCTTTACTGGTATCATAAAAATCACTTCCTTATCAAATTCATTTCTTCATTGAATAAAAAATATTACATCATTAAAATTTTTATTCAACTATCTATATCTTAACAGATAAATCTTCTTAAGTATTTTCACCTCCCAAAAATTCTAAATTCTTATATTCTTTTAAATCAACAATATCTTTTTCACTCATAAAACAAATATCTCGGTACAAACAATACTTACAACCTACATTATCATTCCCAATTCGCTTAGGATTAATAGAAAAATTAGCATCTATTATTCCCTGAATTGCCTCCTTTATCTTCACTTCTGCTAAAGCGCTCAAATTCTCCATTTGAAAATCATCTAATACTTTTTTACTCCCAAGCCCCTTAGAAGTCATTTTCATTCCCTTAATCACTTTGCTATCAAAATAACCATTATCAAATAAAGACAAAATTGTCGTATCGGAATTACTATATCCCTGTAACTTCAAATTTTCCTTCTTTAATTCAAGATAAGAGTGTTGATTATCCCGTTTAATTTCATTATTCAAAATTTTTTGCAAATAAAACCCAATAATTCTAGCCTCTGGAAACTTATTCTTCGCCAAGAAAAGATAAATTGGTAACTGCAAATCCAGCCCATAAATCGTGTCATTCAAATTCAAATTAGGATTTCCTGTTTTATAATCAATAATAGAGATGAATTTTTTATCCGAACTTACTAACATCTTATCAACAAAGCCCTTAAACCAAACTTCATAAGAATCTTTCTGATAATTTTTAACTACCCGCTCTTCAACATAAACATCCTCCAATTGATTAAACTCTTCCTGTTCTAAAATGGTATCAAGAATAAACTTTAATTCTCCCTTTAAATTTTTCAAGAAAAAACGTTCTCTAGCATCATAAGAGTAAACTTCTCCATATTTTTCTACTACTCTATCATAAATCAAGTCAAAATCAAAATCACTCCTCTTATAACAAGACAAAACCTCATGAAAAATATTTCCCAAAATCGTATAAAAAGTATGAGGAGATAAATTCAATTTTAAAATATTACTTAAGTAGTAGCGAAACCCACATTGGTAATAACTATTCATTGCACTATAAGATAACGTAAACTTACCTTTCAAATACTCTCTTAACTTCTCCTTATTAATTCCTGTAAAAGAAGAATCATAAGTTAAATAAGGAATATCCCGATATCCTTGATAAAGATAATCTAAATCATCCTCCCGCTCATTATATTTCACTAAAGTATCCAACTTTTCTCCTAACATTAACTGATTATAAAGATCCGAGTATAAATAAGTAATTTTCCCCTCCTCTACTCTCATTTTTAAATCATCATTCAAACTAGATAGATAAAAATCTCCCAAAGGACTCTTTTTCTTCGAAGTAATCACCAAATTTTTAACATGACTTATCTCTTGAAGCCATCTTTCCTTCTCAAGCTTATTCTCATCCCCTGTCGTAAATAAACCTAACTTTTTCTTCAAAGTATCATTAAAATAGCCCTCGTCTCGTTTTAACTTAGGAATAAGTCCCTGATTAAAACCAAGCAAAAAGACAATACTATCATCCCCTACATTTCTCAAATGAGAAAGAACTTCAATTGCATTACTATCTACATTTCCCTTTATTTTAGTATGCTTAAAATCATGAATCAAAAAGTCCCGTACTTCCAAATAATCATCTACCCATGAATAACGATTCACAATATCGCAAATCATCTCAAATATTTCTACCTCTTCTTTTTGTTTAAGTGCATATTTTTTAGAAAAAGAATCCATTGTTAGAAAAATATCACTCTCTAAAAGTGCCAAAAAGTCTTGTCCCATCACTGTCCCATATAAATAATTATCAGATAAATTAAGAGGTAAAGAAAACCAAGAAAAAACACGTTTTACAACCGGTAAATATTCTCCCGTAACGCCACATAATTTAATCTGGGAAGGTAGAATTCCTCCTTTAATTTTTTCTAAAATAGAACTTGCCACGTAAACAACCTCAGTCTCAATATCAGAAAACTCATACATTACTTCCTGATTATAATTCTCCCTTTCTAGATAAAATTTACTTACCTTAAAATTTTTCTCTAAATCAGAATATAACTTCTGTGCCCTAGAATCAAAAAAAACATCAAAAAATAAAATCTCTTTATCCTCTAAATACTCACGAAAATAAGGATGAAAGAAAAGAAGATGATGCTCTTCTAACTCACGTTTTATCTCTTGCAGCATCCTAACCTTTTCATCCAAAATATTAGTATCGATAACATCATACAACAAAGATAAATACATCAAACTAACATCATACTGAAATTGATAATGACACTTTAAATAATAAATTGCGCGCTCATCATAAGAAAAATAATACTGATTCATAAATTCAGATAGGGTAAATATTTTCGCATGCCTTCTCTTCTTTTCACTAAAATATTGAATAACCTTTTCTTTATCTTCATCCATCACAATCAAAATTGTATTATCTAAAATCTTTAACTCTTCCATCCTATCCCTACTTCCTAAAGTTTAAGTCAATATCATTTTAACTTGAATAATACCAACTTGTCAATGAAGAAATATCAATTATTTTTATCATTTTTTCTCCTCTTAAAAAGGATTTTAGAGAAGTAAACGTGAATAATATAAGTAGAGGGATAATCTCTCTAGAAAGGAGGAAAAAAGAAATGAAAGAAGATATAAAAGTACCTTATTTAATGTATAATGCCATGTTTAAGTCTGTATTTAGAAAAAATCCTAATGTCTTAAAAAGACTAGTTGAATTAGTATTAGAAGAAAATGATATTCATTTAAACCTAGAAAATAAAACCTTAGCGTTAAAAAATAATGATTTAATTTTAAACCATTATAAGGACAAGCAGTATATTTGTGACTTTATCATCAATATCGATAAATATACAGATTTATCAATTGAAATTAATAGAACCTTCTATCCTGGATTAATGGAGAGAAATATGGCTTACTCTTTTAATATTTATTATAATCACTTTAAACAAGGCTTTACCATTTGAAGAAAGCATTGATTACCGATTTGAACTATTAGAGCAAGATGCTCTAAAAAGAGGAATTGAACAAGGTATTAAACAGGGTGAGAGTAAAAAACAACAAGAAATGATAAAAAATTTATTGAAACAAAATGTTTCATTAAAAACTATTAGCGCATCAGCAGGAATTTCTCTTGGAGAAGTAGAAAAGATAGCAAAATCTTTAAAAGATTAAACTATCTTTTTTAATACACATGCCAATCAATCTCTTTTAAATGGTTTTTTCTCAAAAATTCGTTTGTTTTAGAAAATGGCTTACTGCCAAAAAAACCATAATTAGCCGAAAAAGGAGAAGGGTGCGTTGACTCTATGACATAATGTTTTGGATTCGTAATCAAACTCTTCTTACCTTTAGCAAAATTTCCCCATAAAATAAACACAACCGGACTATCTTTATCATTTAAACTGCGAATAATTGCATCCGTAAAATTTTCCCACCCCAAAGATTTATGAGATGCTGGTTTATCTTTTTCTACCGTCAAAACAGCATTCAAAAGAAGTACACCTTCCTTAGCCCAACACTCTAAATTCCCAACACCAGCAGGTGGAATGCCTAAATCACTATAAAGTTCTTTATAAATATTTCTTAAAGATGGGGGAAGTTTCACTCCATCAGAAACCGCAAACGCTAATCCATTGGCTTCCCCCACACCATGATAAGGATCTTGCCCCAATATAACAACCCGAACATCATCATAATCAGTTAAAGTAAGTGCCCTTAAAATTCTTGACTTTGGAGGAAAAATTTCCCTTTCCTGATATTCCTTATTAATAAAAGCAACAATTCTTTTAAAATAGTCCTTATGATATTCACAATCTAAAACATTATCCCAATGATTTCCAACTAATTTCATATTTTTCACCTTACTTCTCTATATTTTTAATTAAAATCGTACTAATACTTACATTTCCCTTTTTATCGCTTACATAAAAAGTATAATATCCATTCTCCACTACCCTAACCTTACCATCTGTTACAACAGTTCCCTGATTATCAAAATATTCTTTTCCAAATTCTCCCTTAGCATATTTAATTAAATTAACTCCCACATTATCAAGAGCATGAACTTCAATATCATAAAAATTATTTTTTAATTGACCATATATTTTAAAATTTCTAATTTTAGTAATAGGTTGGCTATAATTATCTCCAGTACTAAACTTTAATTTTAAGTACTTAACATCTTTTCCATACCCAGAATAACCATCCCACTTAAAACCATTTTTCCAAGTATTCAATTTTAAAGCATCGGAGTAACCATTAGAATCATAACCATTTGGTGCCACAGTCTTATTATAATTAATATCAAAATATACAACGTCAATCATAAATCCACCATATGGAGAATTACTAGTAGAAACGCTTGTTGTATATCCATCAAAAGTAACATACCAATATTCTCCATCCACATCATAAAAAGAATCAGCATATCCACTAGTCCCAGTAGGTGCTAAAGTTAAAATATTATCTTCGGATACAGTAGCATTACTTAACGTCCAATTACGAAAACCTTCTACATAAGTACTTTTCTTCAAAAACAAAATAGGAGGAACACTATCATCATTAACTGAAGAACTCTGAATACTAGTCGCATAAAGATATCCTGAATAACTAGTATTATCATAATGTCCTAAAGACACACTAGAATCAATCCATAAATAAATATGATAAATTGTTTTTTCTGAAGTAATTGGCACAGTTGCTAGTAAAGTATCTCCTTTTGTCGTAATTACTCCATTTCTCTCCCAATAATTTCCACTATCCGTTGTAACTTTATACCTTAATGCCTGAATATTGGTAATTGGTGCTGTAATATTTTCATTTGTGTGCAGATAAATATTAGCATAATCATAAATATTACAAGAACTATTCTTAGAAATTGTAATCACACTACTAGCACCATCTTGATAATTCACTGTACTAACTAAATTACTAGCATTAATAGAAGTAGCCTGGTAATCAACAACAAAACAACCTCCCCTACCAGTAATATTACTATTTTTATTTTCTAAATAGAGGTAGGCATATGTACTTCCTGTAACCAGTAAAAAATAAATAATCAAAGCAACAAGAAAAATAAGTATTCTTTTTAAATAATTATTTCTTGCCCCCCCCCGAATTAACTTTTAAGTAACCCATAATTTTTCTCCTTTAACCCAAAATTCAAAATTCCAACTGCCTAATCTTTCTTCTCGAAAAGAATAAAGAACAAGCAACAAGAAAAACAATAAACCAAAAACAAAGAAAATAAATATCCACCATAATAAAGAACTCTCTCTCCCCCAACTAACTGATAAATAGAATCAATATTTTGAAATATCTTTAAATTTTTATTTCCACTCTTAAGTAAAATCACAAAAAAAGACATCGCCAGTATTATAGGATAAATAAAATATTTTTCTAATTTTTTCCTCTTTCTTTTAAAAATGAATAAAGATAAAACAAAAAGAACAAGAAAAGAGACCAAAAGATAAAGAAAATTTTTAGAAAAAAGATAAAACTCAAAAACAAATAACGAAAAGAAATAAAATAAAACAGCACCTCCCCGAAAAGAAGCCTCTAAATATTTTCTAGCAATAAGGAAAAGAATCAAAAGAGAAAATAAATAATAAAGATTAATGCCTCCAAGAAATCCAAGTATAGAAGCAAGTGTATAATAATCTAAATTTTTAGTAGAAATAAATCCTAATATTTTATCATCAATTTTTAAGAAATACTCCTCTATAGTAGGATTATTTTTTTTAAAACGATAAGTTGGCAAGGTCTTTATCTTAAACCTTTCTCCTAATTTATCTTGATAATAATAAGAAGAAAAATAAGAAATATCTCGCATAATCTCTCTATCAGTTCTCTCTTCTTGATAACCAAAAATCATTTCATTTCCCACTACCGTAACAGGAACACTAGTAAGAGAAATTTGATATTCTTCTTCTAAAAGAGAAATATACTCCTGACTCTCTTGTGCATGCACTTCGTATCGATACACTTTAACATAATCATAATTTTTCTCTAATTTTTTTAAAAACTTTTCTTCAGCCTTACAGTGAGAGCAAGTATTAGAATGAAAAAAATAAATATTAACTGTATTCTTCTCTGATGCCCTAACAGAAAAAGGAAGAAACAAAATCAAGAAAATAAATAAGTACTTCTTCATTCTTCTACCTCTTAAAATTAAGTGCCTGATAACAAGCATCAAAAGCTTCTAAGAACTCATCCACTTCTTCCTTAGTTGTTTTAAAAGACAAACTAATTCGAATACTATGCATTGCCCTTTCTCTATCCTTAGTAACTGCATATACAGAATCAGACATCGTATTTGCTGCGGAACAAGCACTCTTTGTCGAAATATAAATGTCATACTCATCCATTGCATGAATAAAAGTTTCTGGCTTAATCAAAGGAAGGCTAATATTAATCGTCGAAGGAAAAGATGCCGAAGTACTATTAAAATAAACACCATCATATTCTTTTAATTTAGAAACAATTTTCTGATTAAGCATTCTAAGATAAACCTCATGTTCATGGATATAAGGAATAATCAAATCAAGAGATTTCATCAAGGAAACAATTAAAGCCAAAGGCGGCGTCCCACTTCGATAAATCGTACTAGACTTCCCTCCGTGAATTAAATTATCAAACATAATATTCTTTTTCTTAATTAAAAGTCCAATTCCCTTTAATCCATAAATTTTATGCGCCGACGCCGTAGCAAAGTCCATAAGATGAAAATCAAGAGGAATTTTTCCTAACGCTTGTGTACAATCAACATGAAAAAAGCATTTTGGATATTCCCGCACAATCTGACTAATCAAAGAAATCGGTTGCACAATTCCTAGTTCACTATCAACAGCACAAATACTAACCAAGATGGTATCATTACCAATAAGTCGCTTCAAATGTTCCAAATCTACCCGACCATCATCTAGTAATTTTACATAATCCACAACAAACCCTTGATTAGTCAAATAATTAATCGTCGATAAAACCGAAGAATGTTCTAAAAAGGTAGTGATAATGTGTTTCCCTCTTGTCTTATATTTAGAGCAAATTCCTTTAATCACATGATTATTTGCCTCACTAGCGCCACTCGTATAAATTACCTCATGATTATCTAATTGTAAAAGTTCTTTAATTTTTCCTGTCGCATAATCTTCTAATTCTTTAGCCTCTACCCCTAATTTATGAAGAGAATTACTATTTCCTGGATATTCTAAACAAACCTTATTAAACGTATTTAATACCTCCCGGTCAACCGGAGTTGTTGCTGCATAATCTAAATATACCATGCCTATTTCCCCCTCTACTCTTTCCCAAAATAATCTAATTGCATCGCTTTTTTCACCTTCACCATAGTCTCTCGAGCCACTTCTCTAGCCCGAGAAGTTCCCTCAATTAAAATTTTATCCACTTCTTCTGGATGCTCTTCATAATATTTTCTTCTCTCTCGAATAGGGGCTAATTCTCTATTAATATGTTGCGCAAGTTCCTTCTTACAAGCAACACATCCTCTTTTTCCTAGTCTACACTCCGAACAAACATTCTGATATTCTTCCCTCGTATCAAATAATTGATGATAATAATAAACCATACAAACATCTGGATTTCCTAAATCATCTTTTCTAATTCGATTAGGATCCGTTACTGCACTCATTACCTTCTTTAAAATAGCCTCTTCAGAATCCCGCAAATAAATAGCATTTCCTAAAGATTTCCCCATCTTATCATTACCATCTAACCCTTTTATTCTTTTTTTCTCCGATAAAAGAGCCTTTGGTTCTGTTAAAACATTTCCATATATACTATTAAATTTCCGAACAATTTCTCGACATTGTTCAATTAAAGGAAGCTGATCTTCTCCAACCGGAATAATTTCTCCTTCAAAAGCCGTAATATCCGCTGCCTGACTAACAGGATATCCCAAAAAGCCATAAGTAACACTTTCTCCAAAAATATCCTTTTTTTGTAAAATTTCTGTCTTAACCGTTGGATTTCTTTCTAACCTAGCAATCGTAACCAAATTAGAATAAAATACTGTAAGTTCAGCAACCTCAGGAATCATGGATTGAATATAAATCGTTGTTTTTTTAGGGTCAATTCCTACTGACAAATAATCAATAGCAACCTCTCTAACATTCTTTCTAACCTTCTCAGGATGATTAAAATTATCCGTTAATGCTTGAACATCCGCAATTAAAATATATTGTTCATATTCCCCACTATTTTGAATTTCAACTCTCTTTTTCAATGAGCCAAAATAATGACCAATATGTAAATTTCCCGTTGGTCTATCTCCCGTTAATACTCTCTTCATACAACACCTCTTTCCATAACATTATAACAAAATTTTACTAAAATTTATAGTATCTATTAGAAAAATACTTCGGCGTATTCACTTTCTCATTAAAGAAAAGATATAAAATCAATAATAACGTATTGTCAAAAAGAAAAAAAATTTTATATAATAAAATTAGGTGAAATCTAAATAGAAAGGTAATTTTTAAGATTCATTTAGCGCCAGACCTATAAAAAGGTGACGAGGATGTAGTTTATCGAAATTTCGGCGGATGCTACAAAGTGATATATTTTAAAAAGCAAAATCAAAATTGTAACAAAGAATGTATCAAAAAAGAAAGGAATGATTTTAATGTGTGGTATCGTTGGATACATTGGAAAAAATAACGCCTTACCTAAATTAATAAAAGGCCTAAAACGTCTAGAATATCGGGGCTACGACTCTGCCGGAATCGCCTACTTCAAAAACAAAGAAATAATCTTAAAAAAAAGCGTCGGCAGAATTGCTAACCTAGAAGAAAAAATAAACTTACAAGACGAAAGTTTTATCGGCATTGGACATACTAGATGGGCAACCCATGGTAAAGTAGTAGAAGAAAATTCTCATCCCCATCAAGTAGGAAACATTACCCTAGTTCATAATGGAATCATCGAAAATTACCTCCCTCTAAAAAAAGAACTTCAAGAAAAAGGCTATTCCTTCAAAAGTGAAACCGACACAGAAGTAGCTTGTGCTTACCTTGATTATCTCCTAGAAAAAAACAAAAAAATGCCATTTACAGAAATATTAAAGCAAGCGGCAAACACTTTTATTGGTAGTTTTGCCTTCGTCATCCTAGTAAAAGGAATTGATAATCAATTATTTGTTCTAAAAAGAGAAAGTCCCTTAGTAATTGGCATTGGCAATAAAGAATTCTATGTTGCCTCTGACTTTCAGGCTTACTTAGAAGAGACAAAAGAATATTTCATTTTAGAAGATAATGATATTTGCCAAATTGAAAATAATGCACTTCATCTTTACCGTGAAGGAAAGGAAATTCCTTACAAAACAAATATTTTAGAAGATAATATTTCATCACCTTCATTAAATAATAATAAGCACTATATGCTAAAAGAAATTAAAGAGCAAAGCGTCTTAATTTCCAAATGGAATAAAATCTATTTAGAGAAAGGAAAAGAATTACCAGATATAACAAAGTATAAACGAATCGATATCATCGCTTGCGGTACGGCCTATCACGCTGGATTAATTGGAAAATATTTAATCGAAAAAAATACTGATTTTGAAGTAAATGTTTATGTTGCCTCAGAATATCGATATCAAAAAGTACACCTAAATAAAGAAAGCCTAGTCATTGCCATCTCTCAATCTGGAGAAACAGCCGATACCCTCTCTTGTGTCAAACTAGCCAAAAAAAATAACGCCAAAACATTAGGTATCATCAATGTCTATAATAGTTCTATTGCAAGAATTTGTGACGAAGTAATCTACACCAATGCTGGAATAGAAGTATCCGTTGCCTCAACAAAAGCATACACTTCCCAAATCTATATCTTATCTCTCCTTGCTCAAGAATTTAGCCAACAAAAAATAGATAAAAATACTTATACTACTCTTCCCCAAAAAGTCGAAAAATTAATAGAAAAAGATTACACAAAAATAGGAAGACAACTCATTACAAAAAAAGACGTCTTCTTCTTAGGAAGAAGAATTGACTATATCAGCATGTTAGAAGGTTCCTTAAAACTAAAAGAAATTACCTACATTCACAGCGAAGCCTTTCCTGCCGGAGAATTAAAACACGGCCCCATTTCTCTAATCGAAGAAAAAACACCTGTCATTAGCTTAATTACAGATAAAACTACCGCCTTAAAAACAATAAGTAATATCAAAGAAGTAAAAGCAAGAGGTGCCTATGTTATATTAATTATAAAAGAAGGAATAGTACCTACCCTAGACAAAACCATCTATGATGAAATCATCACCCTACCACCATCAGACGATTATACTATGCCAATAATAAGTATTATTCCTCTTCAACTAATTGCTTACTATACCGCTCTTTTAAAAGGAGTTGATATTGATAAGCCAAGAAATCTAGCCAAATCTGTTACCGTTGAATAGAGATAAAAGACATTGCGTTTCTGAAATGTACCCAATGTCTTTTATCTTTTTCTCTTAGTATCAGGAAGAATTGAAAATTTCTCAGAAATATCCTCATCCAAAACAAAATCCCCATTCAAATCCATTTTATACCGTTTTGGAAAATAACATTTCTGTCTTCTTTGATTATCATAAATCATTTTAGAGACACTAAGGCGTAATCGAACGGGAGAATAATGATATACCCCCTGATACAAAGAAACAGCCCCTTTAACAATAGTCTCCCCAGAAACAGGATGATTTACCTTTGAAAGTAAGTATTCCCCTATTTCATAAAGAATATCCTCTTGTGAAGAAAAATTATCCTCCTCCAAATCAGGATATTTTTTTTGCAAATAAAAATAAAAAGATGGATCCAAAGAATGAATTAAACAGACTAACTTTAAAATAACCGAATTCATTCCCGTAAAAGAAGAATCTTTTTTCCCTAACATAAACTTAATCTTTCGAAAAAATTCATCCATAGAAGTAATATTAAGTAACTCTTCAATATGATTAGAAAATAATTGATTATATTGACAACTATAAGTCTCTTCTAGAGGTGTTAATAAAAAATGATTATAATAATCTCCCCATTTAGAACTATCCCAAGTAGGGTCACTTACAAAAAATCCATCAATTCCATAAGAAGAATCTTGAAGATGAACAATTGTTCTAGCATGAAGAGACATATCATTCGAAGTAATTGCATCTGGATTCTTTAATTCCTTCCTAGAAGGTTCAACCCCTACAGTATAACTTGCTGTCCTAATCCCTACTTTAAAAGATAAATCTTCTAATAAATTCGTATATCCAAGACAAACAATATATTGATTATTTAAAATTTTATATAAATCTCTTGCCTCAGAATGGTCCTCTTCATTTTCCAAATATTTCTTATAATGCTTGGTTAAATTATAAACATACATATACCTTAAAAATGGACTAAGTCCTTCCACACCTAAAGTCATATCATATAAAATTCGCTCTCCAGATACAAAGTCATACATTGGAATAACTTTATCATACAGATAAACAAAAATATTATCCTGTAAATAATTTGTATTCTTAGAAACAACTTGAAACACTTTTTCTTTATTTTCTACTTCTTTAACATTTAAAATTACCTTACTCTTCTTCTTTAATTCTATCAAACGACCAGATATCCTAATTAAATCCAAAATATTAGATAACTGAACAAAAATCTCATCACCATCATTCAAATACCTTAAATCTTCTAACTGACTATCCGTAATTTTTTTACCCAAAGAAATAATATCATGACCATAATTAGAATGATTCAAAAATTTATTCGTAACATTATGAGCAATAATAGGGTTAATCACATCCTTAATCTCTTCATCCACTAGCGCTGTATAAACTTTTTCAATATGTGTATTAGCAAGAATATCATAATCCTTCTTTGTTAAAGAATATTCATTCGTATGATCTCTTTTAAAAAAATTAGTAGCACTGTTCTCTCCCAAAGAAAGAATTTTAATTTTAAAGTTTTCTACTGCACTTTTTAAAACCTCTTCGCAAACAATAGAAGCATCCAAATTAATTTGAGAAAATAAAGTGTTTTTTAAAATATACCCAACCAAATTTTTCACTTCTTTCGAATTCTTTTTAAAATATTCTGGACAAATCATTAACTGATAAACAATATCATCCACATTCTTTAAAACATAAGGATGTTCATAATCTGTATAAATATCATAGAAAAATACTTCAGAAGAATAATCACTTTTTACCGCTTCTTTGTCCATTAAAAAAATGGCATTAATTCTATCTATCACATACTTTTTTCCTACAGGATCAAAAAATTCTTCATAAGAAACACTCTCATAAATTTGCGGATATAACTGAAATAAAAACCTCTCCATCCCTCATCCACTCTCCTATTCATAAATTAATTATACCAAAATAAAAAAAATAGTAAAGCCTACTTCAATCTTTGATAGTGTAAAATTTTATTTATGATATAGAAAAATCATTCAAAATATGGTACCTTATATTTGATTAAGATAGAGGTGCCAAAATGAATGATTTATTAAAAAATAACACAAATCCTAAAAATATAGAAGAACTTTATTATAGAATTCTAAAAATAATTACGGAAATATATGAGAAAATTATTCCCCAATCTGTAAAAAATAGGAAAAATAAGGAGAAATCAAAAATGAAAGATACTGAAATTATTTCTATGCAATTACTAATTGAATGTTTAGGAAAAACGCAAAACGCCGGATATTTATACTTATGTGCAAATCATCACAATCTTGCTAATTATGTTGAACGTTCTAGATTTAATAGATTAGTTACTTCATTATTTACCGTCATAAAAGAAATACGTAAAAATATTCCTAAAAATGAAAATTCAGAATTCAAAATAGTAGATAGTTTTCCTCTCGTGGTAAATAAATTTGGAAGAGCTTGTTTTGGAAAAAGATTAAGAGAATATTCCAGCTACGGCTACTGTGCTAGTAAAAAAGAAAAATTCTATGGAATGAAAGTTCATGTAATTACAGATTTATATGGAAATCCAATAGAATACTTATTAACAAAAGCAAACATCGACAACAGAGAGGCATTACATGAATTATCAGACATAACAAATATTCAAAATTTAATTGGTGATAAAGGATATGTTGGAAAAATTAGTGAAGAATTAAAGAATGAAAAAGGAATTAATCTATATGCATTAAAAAGAAGTAATAGTAAAGAACCTCTGCCAAAACCATTTAGAAATTTGATTTCAAAATTAAGGCGTAGAATAAAATCTACTTTTGGACAACTTATTGAACATTTTGATATTAAACGGGTAAGAGTTAATTCAATAATTGCTCTTTTAACAAGTTTAGAAATAAAGTTTTTGTGTTTCAATATATTAACTTATATTAGTGGTACTACTGCAATATCAAGCGTTTTAAATTTTAACTAGCACAACGCGTAAAATTAATATAGATTATCTTTTGGAATTATCAAATTATAAAAAAGATTAAGTTCATCAGATAAAATAAATATAGAACTTGTTTCAAAACGAATTTGTGAAATAAAAAAAGATTTTAACGAAACATTAGTTGAATTTTCAAAAAGTCTTAATACCTCAAACTCTACTACATGGAGCGCTTATGAAACAGGAAAAGTATTAATTCTTTGTGCATTTCTTATTGAAGTATGTAAATTTGGTAATTACTCAGCCGACTTGATATTAGGTCGTTCAGAAGAAAAATACAGAAAGTAAAATACAAATGAAATTTAATCGAATTAAAGAATTAAGATTAAAAAACAATTTAAATCAAGAAGAAATTGCCAAAGAATTAAATGTTAAAAGATCAACCTATGCCGGATGGGAGTTAGGAACTAATACAATTCCATTAAGAAAATTATATTTATTAAGTATTTATTATAAATACAGTATTGATTATATAACTGGGGTATCAAAAACAAACGATTTTAAATATTTAAACAATAATATTAAACTTAAAGTGGTTGGAAATAATTTACGTATATTAAGAAAAAATCAAAATTTAAGTCAAAAAGAAGTTGCTAATTTTTTAAAAATAGCAACTTCTACATACACATTATATGAATTTGGAAATATATTAATACCTACTATATTCATATATAAATTAGCAAAAAAATTCAATTATTCAATAGATAAATTATTGTTATAAAACTTTCATGTCAAATATGAAAGTTTTATTTTAATTTATATAAGCAATCTCTAATATTTATTTTTCTAATTCATTAAAAATTAAATGATTAAATTCTAATTTATTGCTAATTATTTTTTTTAAAAAAGCAGGTCTGACATCAAAATCACCTAAATCATTAATATCCACCCATTTGAAATCAAGTTTTATTCTATGACCTTTATCATTTTCAATTAATGTAAATTCTTCATCAACTATATCATTATTAATAAAACTCATCAAATAATAAAAAGATATTTCATGCATTTTTTTGTTATATTTATTAATGAAGTAATTTTCAACAACACCTAAATACTTTTCAATTCTAACTTCTTGTCTAATTTCTTCATTAAGTTCTCGTTTCACAGCTTCTTCCGTTGTTTCACCTAATTCAACATATCCGCCAGGCAAACACAAAAAACCACTATCATCCATATCTACTAAAAGCAACTTGTTGTTTTTTATAATTAATCCAGAAACTCTAAATTTAAAATTATAATCATTTGTCTTCATTTTTATACTTTCTCTCATAATGTACTCCTTCATATTATTTTTTTAATATCATTTTAAATTTACCTAAATTTTTACTATCTATATTATTAACTTCATTCAAATAAAATTTTTTTATAATTCTCATAATTCCATTATGCGTAACAACTAAAATTCTAGAATTATCATCATGTTGTAATTTTATATATTCAAAAAAATCATTTAATCTTTCCATTATATCTTCTAATGTTTCTGCATTTTCGGGATTTACGAGATATTCTCTAACTGATTTTAAATATTCGATACTATAATCCTTCTTCATTTTTTCATTTAACACGCCTAAATCTCGTTGTACTAAATTAGAAAGAATCACAGGTTCTAAATATGGATAAACTATCTTTGCTGTTTCAATAGTTCGCTTATATGGAGAACAATAAACATTATTAAAACTATTTGGTGAAAAAACATTTCTCAAACATTCTTCTCTACCTATTTCATTCAAAAAATAATCTTTTTTTGTGGCTATATAACCTTTACCGTTTAAATCAGTTTTAGCATGCCTTAAAAATGTTACTTCCATTATTTTTTTAGTTCCTTAACATATTCTTTTGATTTTACTAATTTTGAATTTATATAATTATCAAGCATAATATGAAAGTTATCGATTGTGTCATCATTATTAATAATCGTAGTAAATTGTTCTCCTATTCCAGCTATCTCAATCGATGAACCATCAACATTATATCTTAACAAAGGTAGTTTATCTGCACCTTTTTTGTTTTTCTTTCTATCTTTTTTTATTGTTCTTTCTATAATATCTTCAATTGTAATAGTTAAATCTGCTTTTCTAGTGCTATTAATTGAATCACTTCTTAATCTATTGTATTCCCGTATTACTCTATCATTAAATGGAGCATCTAAATACAATAAATTTACTTTATTACCCAAAATATTAAATAATTCTATCATGCCTTGTACGCCGTACATAGTGTCTAATATAATAATACTCTTATCATCGTCAGCCATTTCATAAACTTTATTAACAAATAATTTCCAAAAATTATCTTATAAAATATTGGAATGCCTTCAAAAATATGCTGAATAGTAAAGTACGCTCTTCTATGGAATCACATATCTCACATAATGTAGCAAAATATTTTTCATACGAACCAAAGGCTTATTCTAAAAGGAAAATTCAAAAACTAATTAAACTGCAAGAGTATAAATCAAATGGAATAAATATATTAGGATTATATTTGAAATCTTACAAAAATCATGAAAAAGTAACAATGAAAAAAGAAAAATTAAATTTCGATATATTTAACTTCTCTTCTTCCAATGTACCAATGTTATATTCTGAAGATAACTTTACAAGACTAGCCTTAAGAGGATTAGCTTGCTAATATCAATCCAGTCAATAAAATTTTACACTATCTCAATCTTTACTATTTTTTAAAACTAATCATGATCCCTTAAAACAGCTTGATACTGCTCTAAAACAGCAGCAATAACTTTTTCAAATAAAACATTTACCTCCTCATCCGTAAGTGTCTTACTATAATCTTCAAATGTTAACGAAAAAGCAATTGATTTTTTATCTTCATCGATATTCTTTCCACTATAAACATCAAAAACAGAAACACCTGTAAGTTTTTTGCCCCCTGCTTTTTTAATGACAGAAATAATAGAATCAGCTGGAATGTCCTTATCTAAGATGACGGCAAAATCTTTCTTGATACTAGGATATTTATTTAATTCCGAATATTTATTTTTTCCCACTTTATTAACAAAAAGTTTATCCAAACTAATCTCAGCAACATAAACATCATCTTTTACTTTTTGGGGATGAAGTTTTCCTAAAATACCAATTCTTTTGCCAGCAACTTCAATATAAGCACTTTGATAAGGATGAAATTCAAGAGGATATTCTCCCGTAACAAAACGATAGCGATTTTCATACCCTAGTGCATGAAGTAACTCTTCAATCACACCTTTTAAAATATAAAAGTCTACCATTTTCTTACTTCCAAGAGAAAAATAATATTCTCCAGACATCACGATACATAATTTGTACTCCTCAGAATAAGTATTTTCTTTTTTATAAAATCCCTTAGCCATCTCAAAAATACAAATATCTGATAAGTTTCTGGCTCTATTATATTGATAAACCTTCATCAAACTAGGAATCAATGAATAGCGAAGAGCATTCTTCTCCACCGATAATGGATCCATCAAACGAACAGTTTCAAAATCATCTAACGTATATTCATGAACCATCTCTTCTGGTAAAAATATCTGAGTAAGAACTTCATTAAGACCTAAATCTACTAATTTATTCCGAATAAATCTTGTTGTTTTATCATAACTACCACTTCGAATCCCTAATAAAGGTAATTTCCCTTTAATATTATTAATTCCATATATTCTACCAACTTCCTCGATTAAATCTTCCTTAATAGAAATATCTAATCTCCTAGAAGGAACACTTACCATCATTTTTCCATCCAAAGTAGAAGTATTAAATCCTAAACGACTAAAAATATTTTGAATCTCATCTTCACTAATCTTGGTTCCAAGGACTAAGTTAATATCCGAAGCGGTAATTTCAATAACTTTATCTTGAACACAAGTCTTATCGTATGTAAAACAAAGATCACTAACCAAAGCTGAAGCATACTTTTCTAATAAATGACAGGCTCTATCCATAGCCATATAAGTTCTCTTTGGATCAAGTCCTTTTTCAAAACGATTAGAGGCCTCACTACGAAGTACTTTTTTACTCGTCTTTCGAACGCTAACGGCATCAAAAATAGCAGATTCAATAATAATTGAAGTTGTATCTTCCATAACCTCGGTTGTAGCGCCACCCATTACTCCAGCAAGACCAATAGCTTCTTTTGAAGAGGCAATAACAATATCATCAGAGTCCAACGTACGTGCAACACCATCCAAAGTAACAAGTTCTTCTCCTTCTCTAGCATCTCGAACAACAATCGTATCTCCTAGATGAGTCGCATCATAAAAATGTAGAGGTTGCCCTGTTTCTAACATAACATAATTAGAAATATCAACAACATTATTAATTGGCCTTATTCCACAAGCAATAAGCCTATTTCGAATAAACTTTGGACTAGGTCCTATCTTTAAATGATTTACTCTCTTAGCAAGATATAAACTACACTTTTTAGTCTCTACTTCTACTTTTAACTTATCATGACAATTTTTTTCTACCGTATAACTTAAATCAATAGGACCAACTTTTTTATTATAGATAGCACCAAGTTCATAAGCAAGGCCTAAAATGCTAAGTTCATCTCCACGATTAGCCGTAAGTTCAAAATCAATTACTTCATCATCTAATCCTAGATACTTAATTGCATCACTACCAATGACTGCATCATCCCCAAGCTCAGCAATGCCTTCAATATCTTCTTTCTTCAAGAATTTATGATCAAGCCCTAATTCTTGAATAGAACATAACATTCCATTAGAAACACAGCCACGAATTTTACCACTTTTAATCACACCACCTGGTAGTTTTGCATCAACTAAAGCAACGATTACTTTTAATCCTTCTCTAACATTAGGAGCACCACAAACAATATCTAAAACTTCAGTTCCAACATCTACCCGACATAAATGCAAATGGTCACTATCTGGATGCATTTTAACTTCTAAAACTTGACCAACAACCAAATTTGTTGCATGAATTAAAGGGCCACAAGAATCATACTCATTGCCAACTTTTACCATATCTAGAGCAATATCAGAAATACTTAAATCATCATCAAGAGGAAGATAATCACGAACAAAATTTCTTGATAATATCATTCTACTCCCCATCCTTTCTATCAAACTCTTGTAAAAAGCGAATATCATTTTGATACATTAGACGAATATCTGGAATTCCATAGCGAAACATCGTAATCCGATCCCAACCAGGACCAAAAGCAAAGCCACCCCAAACCTCAGGGTCATATCCATTCATTCTTAAAACATTAGGATGCACCATTCCCGCTGCAAAAACTTCTATCCATCCAGTATCTTTACACAAATTGCATCCCTTTCCATGACACTTAAAACAAGTCACATCTACCTCATAAGAAGGCTCCGTGAAAGGAAAATAACTAGGTCTAAACCTTAAATCTAAATTACTTCCTAACATATGTCTTGCAAAAACTTCTAAAGTCCCCTTCAAATCAGCTAATGACACATGATTTTCTTTTTTATCAACAACTAATCCTTCAATTTGAGAAAACTGAGGAGCATGGGTTGCATCATCTTCTCTTCGATAAGTTTTTCCAGGAACAATAATTCGAATTGGCGTCTTTCCTTGACGCTCCATCATATATCTTGCTTGAACCGAAGAAGTTTGAGTTCGAAGCAAATAATCGGGCGTAATATAAAAACTATCTTGCATATCCCTAGCCGGATGACCCTTAGGTAAATTTAATCGTTCAAAACAATACTCATCACTTTCTAATTCTGGCCCTGATACCACATCATAGCCCATAGATACAAACAAATCCTCAATCTCCTCAATAGCCAAACTCATCGGATGCTTGCTTCCTCGTCTTATCTTAGTCGCGGGCAAAGTCACATCAATTTTTTCACCCTCAAGTTGTTCTCTTATCTTATCTTCCTCTAATCTTTTCTTTAACTTCTCATATTTTTCTAAAAATAATCCCCGAAGTTCATTCACCGCTTGACCAAACGCTTTTTTTTCTTCCTTATCCAAATTCTTTATCTGACTATTCAACTCTGTAATAAGTCCTTTTTTCCCTAAGTATTTTACTTTTAACTCATTTAACTCATCAAGACGAATAACCGTCTCATAATCATATAACATTTTACTTCTTACATCTTCTACCTGCCTCATCAATTACACCATCTTTCTTTTTATTTATTTAAAATACTTAAAAATTCTAAATCTACTATATCATTACTTTGATAAATATTCATAATATCAAGAGAAAATAACTAAATTAACTATTTTCAAGTAGATTCATCACTTCATCACGACTAAAATTAGCCTCATATTCTTGCATTTTTTTAATAAAATCATGATGAGAAAGCAACAAATCATCAAGTCTTTCTAATACAACATAATCAATATGCTTAACACCAAAATTTAACAAATAACGAATATTTAATTCCATATCTCGTCTATGATTACCAATCTCTTCTAGCCGATATTTTTGCTTATCCAATAACATTTTATATGTATCATTATGAATATACTTAAGCAAATACTCTGTCTCTTTTTTCATCTAACCTCCTATTAACTAAAAAAAGAAAGGCTTGGTTTAAAGGACGAATTAAAAAATCCGCGGTACCACCTTTCTTTATAGATTCTATACACTTAAATTACCAATAACGGAGTAACCCGACAAAACTAAAGGAGTGAATTCATCTCCAAGAAGTGACCTGTCTTTCACCTAACACAAGTTCTCTAAACACTTCCCTTAAAGAAACTACTACTTTCCTTATCACTGTTTTTTCCACTCAATTAGTATTATAGTATAAAGTACTTTAGAAGTCAATTCCCCATTTTACTTTATCCGGACTCTTTGTTTACCATCCTTTAAAATCTCTCTATTATCCCAATTTCTTATCTCTTCTAATTGATATTTCATTATAAGTTCTTTTTTCAACTTTAAAAGCCTTATTTGACGATTTTTATTAGAATCATTTTCTAAATGATTCTCATCATCTCTAAGAAAAATATGAAACGCCAAAAAATACTCTGCTAAGCGTTGATAAGAAACATCTCCCATATTTCGATAATTTTTGATTTCCTTTTTATCTACCATAAGTAAGTCTTTTAAAGTTTTAATATCATGTAAATCAAGAATTCTTCTTATTCGATACTCTAACTCATATAACTCCCTAATTTGAACATTCTCTAATGCCCTCTCCTTTTCTTCTTCCAAAATATGATTGTCCCTTAACTGAATCAAAAGCATTTTACTATAATTATTTTGGTAAGTTAAAGTAACATTTAATTCTTCCAAAAAAGCACGTAATTTTAATTGACTCCCCTTCGTAAAACCATCTAACTGATAAACTAAAGTTCCTGTTTGAATTAAATCACTCAACGTAAAAATATTATTTTGATACAAAAATTGACAAACATTCTTATCCAACGAATAATCAGAAAGTACTTTTCTTCCCAAAGAATGTAATTCATCTTCCTTTGAAGAAAAAGGACCATTTTCATTAAGGATGGAATTTCCAAATTCATGAACATATTTTTTTATTTCTATTAAACTACCTTCTCCAAGGCCCCTTATCTTTCCTAACTTTTGATAATCATAATGAATCAAATCATCTAACGTAAAAATGTCATATCTCGTCAAAATATTTTTAATACGACTATCTAGGCTACTATCCAAAATCAATTGACTTTTCATAACATCTTCCCCTTTTGATTTCCTATCATATCACCAAAATTAACCATTTGTCAACTAAAAATATAAATCATTATTTGCATAGGTGGCTTATTCTTTTGTATCAAACAAATCTCTATATTTTAAAGAAACATTTTTATTTAATGCTAATTTAAGAAATTCTTCAACTTTTTCTAATCTATTTTTACGACAATTGTATATAAAACAATATAAATTTACGCTGTGTCCTAGTTTGTTAGGGGTGAAAAATTATAGTCAGAATAAACCT
>CAMBIR010000005.1 GCA_945867665.1 uncultured Bacillota bacterium | reverse complement strand
AAAATATTAATATTACCACAGATAAAATTACCAAACGTTTTGATTCAATCAGCAGTGTAGAAATAAAAAACAAAGATTACATTGAATAGTTATTCTAAAATAAGTGTCATAAAAATACTATTAATTAGGAGGAATTATGACACGCATTTTTTTCTTTATCTTAGGATTTGCGTTTATGACACTAGGCCTATCTTTTATTATTCTTTACTTAAATCTACTAACAATAGGGTATAATTTCTCTTTTTATGTTCATTTTATAACTAGAAGAATTGAATGCTATTACACGCTTCTAGGCTTTGTAATGGTATCATTAGCCATAACCTACAAAAGGAGATAAAAAAATGACCTACATTTATGATATTGCTTTAAATTTTCAAGATAACTATTATCAATTTTTTGAGTGGAATAAACATGATAAAATAAAAAATCTATCCAAATTACCAATCTATCACGTAACAGATGAAGATATCCTCAATTTTAAAAATAACAAAGTAAAAGTAGATATAAGTACTATCCAAAAGTTTAAAGAAGAAAATAATAAACGCGGAAAAATTATTTTGTTAGTATCAAATTCTATAATTACTATAGGCCTTCTTTTTGATTTAGAAGGAAATGTCTTAAAAAAAAGTAGTTTAATTTATGAAGAAGAAGACGAAGCAAACGATATTGCCATGCATCTTCCACTTACTAAAATTACTTATCAAGAAATAATCCCTATAAATGAAGAAAATAAATTAAGAATAGAAATTGAAAAAAAAGAAACATTAATTCATTATATTAAAGAAAATCAAGATAAAATTCTTCTAAAATATTTATACTATGAATATTTCCACAGGGAAAATAATAATTTAGAACAAATCAAAGAATACTTACTAAATGAAATTGAAAAAAATTGGACAAAAAAACAAAATGACCTTTATCATCTTGTTTCATTAATTAGTAAAAATAAACTATCCTTGAAAGAAAGAACGAATTCTAGTTAACTTTCTTTTTTTAATGCCTATTTCATCAGTCTTTTTCTGACTATTTATCTGTTCTATTTTTTTCCGGATTTCTTCATCTTCTAAAGTATATTTTCTAAAAATAACGGATTTATAAATATCAGGATTTAATTCTAAATGATATTGTTGATTAAATTCTTCCATCATGATTCTAGCACGACAAAATCCATATTCCAAAGAAGTATGTTTATGATAAATAAGTCCCCATCCAACTGCGATAAGAATTTCTTTTTGAAATGCTTTCATCTCATCACTATTACAATTCTTTCCATAGAATAAATCAAGTTCGAAAGTAGAATAATGATTAATTAAAGCGTCAAAATTCATAACGGTATAAATCTCTTTATTCTTTTTATAAAATTCCACTAATTTTCTGGAAATATCAAATTCTTCTTTTGATGATACATCATCAATTACCTTAGCCAAATATTGGTCTTCATACTTAATACTATACCAAGCAATAAGTTGATTAATCATCTCTTGCACATTTTCTAATTGATACTCATCATATAAACAATAAAAATATTTTTTCAATTCTAAGTTTTTTTCAACGAGATACTTCTTCTCATCCAACTGATAAAATAGTTTTAATTCATCTGTTTCGATAATAACCCCTCCCTTTCCAATTTAGAATATTTGCATCCACAATAATCTTGACGATATAAATGATATTTTTTAGATAACAAAATCGATTTTTTGTATCCTTCTCTTTTCTTAAAATCACTAAAGAGAAAATTCACCCCATAAATATTTTCTAAATCCTCTCCAATTTCATTAATTAATTTAGCATTTTTATAAGGACTAACAGTTAAAGTGGTTCCAAAATAATCAAACTTTTTTGTCATTGCCATCCTTACTGTTTTTTCTAGACGCATTCTAAAGCAAATAGTACAACGGCTCCCTCTTTCTTTCTCATTCTCTAATCCTTTAATAGCCTCTTCATACAAAGCATTATCATAATCACAATCTAGAATAGAAACAGGGTAGGTTGTATTCATCTCTTTAATTAGTCTAATTTGTTCATCCTTTCTCTTCAAATATTCACTCTCAGGAGAAATATTAGGATTGTAATAAAGCACCGTAATCTTAAAATATTTGGAAAGATAATCTAGAACATAACTAGAGCACGGTGCACAACAACTATGCAAAAGCAAAGTAGGTACCAATTGTTTGGATGCATTTTCTAAAATTAAATCTTCTAATAATTTATCAAAATTTTTATTCTCCATATAATATTTTAGGTAACAGTAGCGGAACCTAAAAACACCCCCTTTTTTATTAAGAAATTAAAATAAGTTCACTGTTAATTATTATAACATAAACTCATGTTCTTTTTCATAATATTTAGTATAAAATATTTACAAATGTAAAATTAACTGTTAAAATAAAGTTAACGGAGATGGTAAAATGAGTAGCATAAAAAAAGAAAAATTAAGAGAAGTAGCTCCTAAAAATTACATTTATTTATTCCTTATTTTATTGGGAAGTATTTTACTTTTAACTTATGTCTATACTTGGTATGAAACTTACAATGAAAACAAACTCTATACAAGCATTATGAATCAATATTTAACCGTGATTAATTATAATGAATTAGACGATTATATTGTAGAAAATAAAAATGCCATTCTTTATGTATCTATATTAGGAGACAAAGAAATTAATAGATTTGAAGAGCAGTTTAAAAACAATTTAATAGATACCAATTTAAGAAACAATGTTTTATATTTAAATGTAACAGATGAAAATAAACAAAGCGCTATTGCCAAATTGGGAATAGACGAAAATTTCCCTTATTTAGTTGTATATACAAACGGGAAAGTAACCGATACCTATAGCATTAAGAAAAACAACTATAGCAGTAAAAAAACAATAAAATACTTAAATAGAATTGGAGCAGACGAAATTGATTAACATTGTACTATATGAACCAGAAATTCCCCAAAATACAGGAAATATTATGCGTACTTGTGTTGCAACAGGAGCAAAACTTCACCTAATCGAGCCACTTGGATTTATCTTAAATGATAAAACAATCAAAAGAAGTGGTGTCAATTATATTGACAAATTAGACTATCAAGTCTATGAAGATTTTGCTTCTTTTGCAAAAAAGAATGAAGGGGAGTACTATTTTTTTACAAGATATGGCAAAAAGCCTCATACCGAATTTGATTTTAAAGATAAAGAAAAAGAGATTTATTTAATCTTTGGCAAAGAGTCAACAGGAATTCCCAAAGAAATCTTAAAAAATCACCTAGATAGATGCATAAGAATTCCAACAACAGAGAATGTTAGAGCCCTAAATTTATCAAACTGTGTTGCCGTGGCAACTTATGAAGTATTAAGACAACAAGATTATCCCTCTTTAAAAAGAACAGAACCTCATAAAGGAGAAGATTGGTTACTCGAAGACTAATCTTTTTCTTTTTAAAAAGTCCCTCTATTTACATCAAATTTCAAAAATGTTATAATACTCTTGAAAAAGAGGTGGATAAAATGGCTCTTAATTATAGCTTAGGTAGTATTGTGATGATGAAAAAACAACATCCATGTGGAACCAATAAATGGGAAATTATCAGAGTAGGAGCGGACATCAAAATAAAATGTATGGAATGTGGAAGAACCATCATGCTACCAAGAGTAGAATTTAACAAAAAGTTAAAAAAGGTGATAATCAATGAAAAATAAAATCAAAAGAACAAAATTCCATCCAGCCCTAGTTTTTCTCGTTTTAACCCTAACGGTTATGGTGATTAGTAGTATTGGTGGAATTTTAAATCTAGAAACGAACTATTATACAGTAAATACCGTAACTGGTGACTTAGAGTCCCAAGTAGTAAATATTAACAATCTCTTCAATCGAACAGGAATTCAATACTTAATCAGTAATTTACTTTCCAATTTTATGAATTTTGCACCCCTAGGAACTTTCATTTTAGGACTAATGGGAATAGGAGTTGCTTATAAATCAGGATTTTTAAATACCTTAAATAAAGTGATTGCCAAAATATTTCCTAGAAAAATGTTAACCTTCTTAATTGTATTACTAGGAGTAATTTTTTCGATGTTCTATGATGTGGGGTATGTTATTTTAATTCCTATGGCGGCTATTTTATTTAGAGATTTAGGTAGACATCCATCCGCTGGAATCTGCGCTGCCTTCGCTGGAATTACTTTTGGCTCAGGTGCAAATATTGTCGCAAATTCGCTAGATAGTAGTCTACTTCCTTATACCAAATCAGCAACGACAATTCTTGATGCTACTTATAAAGTAAAAACCAATGGAAATCTTATTTTTATGATGGTAAGTACCTTATTAGTTGCTTACATTGGTACGCTCATTACAGAAAGAGTAATCATTCCTAAATTAGGAAAATATAACTTTGAGGAAGAAGAAATAGAAAATAGAAAACAAGAACCAACCAAAACAGAAATGAAAGGTCTAATCATTGCGATTCTCTCAGTAGTAGCAATTTTACTACCGATTATCTATTGCATCACACCAGGACTACCTTTCTCTGGCTTACTTCTTTACCTAAAAGATTCAGGCTATGTTAATCAATTATTTGGAGCAAATTCATACTTTTATAAAGGTTCTGTTTTTATCTTTAGTTTTCTTTTGATGTTAGCCGGTTTAGTTTATGGCCTAAGAGTGAAAACGTTTAAAAACAATCGTGATTTTGTAGATGGAATGAATTATTATTTAAAAGATTTATCATCACTCCTTGTCTTAATCTTCTTTGCTGCTCAATTTTGTTTAATTTTCAAACAAACTAACCTTGGCGTCTTCGTTGTCGCTAGTCTTACAAACTGGGTAGGAAATCTTCAATTAACGGGAATTGTCCTTGTTCTAATCACATTCTTCCTAACATTAGTATCTACCTTTCTTGTACCCGTTGCTTCAACAAAATGGGCAATTTTAGCGCCGATTATTGTACCAATGTTTATGCAAAGTTCCTTAACCCCAGAATTTGCTCAAGTCGTATTTAGAGCGGCAGACAGTTCTGTAAAAGGAATCACACCATTATTTACTTACTTTGTCATTTTAATTGGCTTTCTTCAAATTTACAATAAGAAGAAAAATGACCCCGTAACCATTTCTAGAGCCATATCCTTAATGACTCCATATACCGTAGCATTTACTGTTTTATGGCTCGCTATTGTAATTGTTTTCTATACTCTAGGTATTCCAATAGGAATTGCAACGAAAGTAACATTATAAGAAACATTTCTTATTCCAAGATTTGTTTCTTTTTTTTACGAAAAATACTGATCAGTATTTTTCCTTAAAGTAACGCTTTAATATAAAATAGAATTCACATCTTCCAAATTTATCCTCCTAAAAATTAAAATACGTGCTATAATATTTACATAAAGAATAGAAAGTAGGAGATAAGATGAATTTCAATATGTTCAATCAAGAAAAAGAAAAGTATCAATTAAATAATGCTCAAATTTATTCAAAATGTATAAAAAAGTTATTTCCAACTACTCAGTTTGGCCAATGGAGTAAAGTACCAAGAAAAGTACAAGTAAAGTATGCTTCTATTTTAAATAGCCTTACAATGAATATCCAAAAATCTCTAGAAGAAACGCCCATCTTTATTTCTAAAAAAGGCTTAAATCGAAATAAAGAAATTGCCTTTGGTATTTTATTCAAAAATGCAGTAAAAGAATTAAATATTAATTTACTTCATATAAGAGAAATGGCCAAACAAGATATTTCTAAAGAACAGATTGCAATAAAAAAATTCGAAAAAAAGAATCATCTTTTTGGAAAGAAAATCAAAACAAGGAAAAAACAAGACCAGCAATATCATTTGATAGTCCAACTTTAACAAGAATTCCCTCACCAGGATTACTTGTAAGATAAGAAAGATACTAACCCAAATTATCTTTCTTTTTTCTATTAAAATAAGTATTTTTAAGATAAAAATTTCAGTATCATAGAATTTTATGCTATACTATTAATACAGAAAGAAGGAATAACATGAGTTTAACCGCAGGAATTGTAGGCCTACCAAATGTAGGAAAATCAACCCTTTTTAATGCAATTACCAAACAAGAAATTTTAGCGGCCAATTATCCATTTGCCACTATTGAACCCAACGTAGGTACTGTAATTGTTCCAGATAAAAGAGTAGAAGTATTAGAAGAAATGTATATGCCAAATAAAACGATTCCCACAACTTTTGAATTTACAGATATTGCAGGATTAGTAAAAGGAGCATCAACAGGAGAAGGATTAGGTAATAAATTTTTATCGCACATCAGAGAAGTTGACGCCATTGTTGAAGTTGTCCGTTGTTTTGATGATAAAAATATTATTCACGTTGATGGAAACGTTGATCCCATTCGGGATATTGAAGTCATCAATCTAGAACTTGTTTTCTCTGATTTAGAAATTATTGACAACAGAATTAATAAAATCGCCAAAAAAGCACAAACTTCGAAGAATAAAGATGATTTAATAGAATATAACTTACTTCTTCGAATCAAAGAAAACTTAGAAAAAAATATTCCCGTAAGAAAATTAGATTTCGATGAAGAAGAATTAAAGATCTTATCAAGTTTTCGCCTCATCACCGCAAAGCCCATTATTTATGTAGCAAATGTTGATGAAGATACCATTATAGCGGGAGAAAATGAATACGTAAAAGAAGTAAGAGAATATGCAAAGAAAGAAAATACAGAAGTAGTTATGATTTGCGCCAAAATCGAAAGTGAATTAGCCGAATTAGAACTAGAAGAAAAAACAGCCTTTTTAAAAGAACTAGGTATTGAAGAAAGTGGACTTTCTAGTTTAATTAAAAGTACTTACTCTCTTTTAGGACTAGCCACTTACTTTACCGTTGGCCCAGATGAAGTAAGAGCTTGGACTTTTAGAAAAGGAATGAAAGCCCCATCATGTGCTGGACTAATTCATACAGATTTTGAAAAAGGCTTTATTCGTGCCGAAGTGATGAGTTATCAAGACTTAATCGACTGTGGCAATGAACTAAAAGTAAAAGAAGCTGGAAAAATGCGCTTAGAAGGGAAAGATTACTTAATGCAAGATGGCGATATCTGTCACTTTAGATTTAATGTTTAAAAAGAAAGAGGGAAGAAAATGGATAGAAATCAAATTGATACGAAGTACAAATGGGACTTAACCCAAATTTTTAGGTCACCAAAAGATTTTGAAGAAAGTTATAAAAAAGCAGAAGATTTAATCGAAGACTTCAAAAAATATGAAAACATCATGAAAGAAAATGCTAAAGGTTTTTATGAAACAATCAATACCTACTATGAAATCGCTAGAATTTTAGACAAACTATACGTCTATACCAGCCTATTATCAGATACCAATACAGCAAATAACGACAATCAAGCCCTAAAAATAAAAGTATCTAATTTACTAGATAAATGGAGTAAAGCAAGTTTCTTTGTAACGCCTACCATCTTAAAAAAAGAATACCAAGAAATTGAAAAGTATTATTTAGAAGAACCAAAATTAAAAGACTATGAAATCATTTTAAAAAAAGAATTTCGATATAAAGAACACACCCTATCTGATAGAGAAGAAAAATTATTATCAAGCCTTACCAAAATACTAAATAATAACTACCAAACTTACGAGTTATTAAAAGACTCTGATTTATCTTTTGGCTCCATCTTAGATGAAGAAGAAAAAGAAGTTGAGCTAACTTGTAGCAATTATTCTATCTATATTGAATCAAAAAATAGAAGAGTAAGAAAAGATGCTTTCCAAACTCTTTATAAAACTTATAAACAATTTATTAATACCTTTGCATCAACCTTATCAGGAAACATTAATGAAAACGCTACAATTGCTAAAATAAGAAAATATGCCTCAACGATTCAGTGGTGTCTATACGATGATGAATTAGATGAATCAATTTATAACAATTTAATTGAAACAGTCTCTAACAACATGAATATTCTCTATAAGTATTATGCCCTAAAAAAAGAAATACTAAAGTTAGACGAATTACATTTATATGATATTTATACCCCAATCGTAAAAGAATTCGATAAAAAATACCCTTATGAAGAAGCAAAAGAAACGGTCTTAAAAGCCCTATCTATTCTAGGAGAAGACTATATCAGTACTCTAGAAAAAGGATTAAACAGTAATTGGGTAGATGTCTATCCAACTTCATCAAAAAGAACCGGTGGCTATTCAGGAGGATCTTACGATACAGAACCTTATATCCTTCTAAATTATCAAGAAAAATACGATGACATGTCAACCCTAGCCCACGAAGCAGGACACTCAATGCACAGCTACTACACTAGAATAAGCAACCCTTATCAATATGGAAACTATTCTATCTTTGTTGCTGAAGTAGCCTCTACCACAAACGAAATCTTGCTAGCAAAATATCTTTTAAAAACTAGCGATAACAAAGAAGAAAAACGATTTATCCTAGATAAATTAATGAACTTATTTAAAGCAACAATCTATCGCCAAACCATGTTCGCCGAATTTGAACAAAAAATTTACGAAGATGCCGAAAAAGATATCCCACTAACCGCCGATCATTTGTCGGAAAAATATTATAATTTAAACAAAAAATACTTCGGAAGTGGTGTCATTGTCGATGAAGAAATTCAGTATGAATGGGCAAGAATTCCTCACTTTTATTACAACTTCTATGTTTATCAATACGCAACTGGCTTATCCGCCGCTTGCCATATTGCCAATGATATTTTATCAGGAAAAGAAAATGCTGTAGAAAATTATAAATCATTCTTAAAATGCGGTAGTAAAAAGAATCCAATTGATTCCCTTAAACTAGCAGGCGTTGACTTAACCAAAAAAGAAGTTGTCGAAAGTGCTTTAAATATGTTTAACGAAACTATCGAAGAATTTAAAAAATTAACAGATGAATAATAAAAAAATACTTATCGAGTCTCTAATATTTGATAAGTATTTTCTATATTTAAAAAAGTGATAAATTAAATTCTAAAGACAAAATAATTATATATAGTCTATTAATAAAAATGTAAAATTAGTTAAGAATAACAAAAATTAATAAATAATAAAAATATTTATGATAAAATAAAACAAAAGAGGTGAATAAAATGTCGGAACTAGAAAGGAAACAACCAGAAAATCTTCATTTTGAAACAAAGGAACAATTAGAAGATTTTGTTGAAAAAGAATTTATACCAGGGCATATTTATTTTGTCAAAAAAAGAAAAGAATTTGATCAAGATAGAGAATTTGTAGGCTACATAGAAACAAAAAATGGCAAAATGAAAAAATATAGCAGTACCAGAATTCCTGCTATCAAGTTAAAAGATATTATTTCTCTTAATCTAAACGAAACCGAAACAAATAATATTATGAAATATTTAGAAGAAAAAAATATTCTAGTAAGGGGAAAAGACACTATTCTAGATGAACAATTTGAAAATTATGAAAATTTACGGACTTATAAAAATCAAGAATTGCCCAAGGCTTTAACTTCAGAAGAGTCCCAAATCAAAGCAGAACTTTATCAAAAGAAAAAAGATAATACCTTAAGAGATGAATTAATATTGGGAAATATGCGTTTAGTCCCTTATGTTTGTTGGAAATATTCCCTTTTTTATGATAAAGATATCAGTGAAATAGAAAGCTATGGCTACGAAGCACTTGTAGAAGCGATAAATAATATTGATAATTATGATAAAAGTCGTGGAACATTTGCAAATTATCTAGTAAATCAAATTAATTATTGGATTCAAAAAAATAAAACCAAGCTGTATAATCCTCAAAATAAAACAAGCAATCGAAATTGGTACTCGCTATATTTAAAAGCAAAAAATAATGTGGAAAAAAGAGAAAATGAAACCATTCTAGAAAATGAAAAATTGGCAAGATTAATCCTTGATGAAATGATAAGAATAGAGCAAGCCAGAAAGCAAACTCATCCCCAATATATTAAAATGATAAATTTATCAACTGCTCAACCAATACCAGAAGATTTTAAAAAGTATAGAGAGACATATAATCAAATTAGAAAAATTCTAATGGAATCAATGGTTAGCTTAGATGAATACTTAGAAGATGAAAATTGGAACGCAAAAGAAGAAATAAGAAATGTGGATAATATTATTCAATCTAAAAATCCAGAAAATATAGTGATAAAAAAAGAATTAACAGAAAACTTAAATAATTTATTAGACAGTTTAACTGATAGAGAAAGAACTGTTCTAGATTTATTACTAGGTTTATCTAACGCTCATCCCTTATCTGAAAACCAAGTGGGAAAAATATTGAATATGACAGAAAATCGAGTTAGACAAATAGAATTAAAAGCAATCAGAAAATTACGTCTTCCAGTCAGGAGTAAACCTTTAAAAGACTATAGAGAGAAGAGTGAAACTAGTATAGTTACCAATCTTATCTCACCTTCTAGTAACGCTATAAATTATAGTGAGTTGTATAATTTACAAGATGACTCAGAAGTATCTAAGAGAAGACGTTAAAGAAATTACTTAAAAAAAAGCTAATTTTTAAAAAATTAATTAGTTATTCTTTCTATAGAAGTATCTTTTTCTTTAGAAAAATTTAATGAAGTATTTTTTTAGAAAAAGAGTAAAATAACAGTTTACTTATGTAATTAAATTATGATATAATATCAATCGAACGAAAGTTCCTTGCTTAATTTTAAATTAAGCCGAATAGACCATAAGGAGGTGGAAAAATGAATAAATATGAAATTATGTTTATCGTAAGACCAGACGTAGATGAAGAAACAAGAAAAGCAACCGTTACAGCATTAGAAAAAACATTAACAGAAAATAAAGCTACCATCACATTATCAAAAGAATTAGGTCAAAAAGAATTTGCCTATGAAATTAAGAAAATGAAATCTGGTTACTACTATCTATACAATATTGAAACATCTTCAAATGAAGCAACAAAAGAATTTGATCGTGTTGCTAGAATCGATGAAAATGTTGTTAGACATTTAGTATTAAAAATTGAGGATTAGGAGGATTTTGATGAATAAAGCAATATTAATCGGAAGATTAACCAGAGATCCAGAATTAAGATATACAAGTTCAAATCGTGCTGTATGTCAATTTACCGTTGCAATTGATAGACCTTTTACCAATCAAGCATCCGGTCAAAGGGAAGCAGACTTTATCAATGTCGTAGTATGGGATAAGACTGCTGAAAATGTTGGAAAATATATGTCAAAAGGAAGATTAATTGCTGTTGAAGGAAGAATTCAAACAAGAAATTATGATAATAACGAAGGTAGAAAAGTTTACGTTACAGAAGTTGTAGCAACTAATGTTCAATTCTTAGAGTCAAGAAATGCTGCATCTAATGGCAATAATTTTAATTCAATGCCAGAGCCACCAGTAGAAAGAACACCATATGATTTTGCTGGAGAAACTCCAAATACAACTACTAGTGGACAACCACAAAATACATCAATGAACATTGAAGAAGAAAAAGATCCATTTGCAGCATTTGGCGAAGAAGTAGAAATTAGTGATAACGATTTACCTTTTTAAAAAGGAGGAAAATAATAATGGCAGAATTTCGTAAAAAAAGAAAAAAAATATGTCATATGTGTGCTGGAAAATCAGTAGATTATAAAGATGTTCCAATTATTAGCAAATACATAAGCGATAGCGGAAAAATCTTACCAAGAAGATTTACTGGTACATGTGCTAAACACCAAAGAGAAGTAGCAAAACAAGTAAAATTAGCAAGATTCATGGGATTTATTCCATTTTGTAAATAAGAAGGGGCTGTCATGAAATGAAATAATTTCATACAGTTCTTTTTTTGTTAATTAAAATATAAAAAACGCTAGAAAAACTAATTTCTAACGCTATATGTGATACAATCAAATTGCTGAAAGAAGATGTATCACATGAATTATTTTACCATAAAAAGGTCTATTTTCATAGTGTCCTCAAAAGAGTGTTATGAGGAATTTGATAAAATAGACAAATTTATATCAATTTTAAATAAAAGTAATATAGGAACTCTAATTGAAAAAGTACAAAAGAAAAATGGTAGAAACGGTTATAATCCATATAATTTGGTAGCTGCTATAATTTATTGCTTTTCCCAATTTAAAAGTAGTTTAAGAGAAATAGAACAACTTTGTGTTTTTGATTTAAGAGTAATGTATATAATGGAACAAGAGCAACCTAGTTATAATGCTATTTGTGAGTGTATTAATAAGTACATTCTTCCTTATCAATATGAAATATTTACTATGGTAACAAAGACAATTATAGAAGAGTTTAATTTAGATATAACTAATCAATATTTGGATGGAACTAAAATAGAAGCTAATGCTAACAAATATAAATTTGTTTGGAAGCCAACCACCTTTCATAAAAAACTTGATATTAAAATCAAAGAATTATTACTATCAATGGATATGGAAATAAATGATAAAAATTTAATCAAAAGTAATGAGTTAAATGAAAAAATCAAAGAATATGTTATTAGGAAAAATATTGATATAAATTCTATTCCAACTGGGAAAGGTAAGCGTTTGACTAAAGAGCAAAAAAATTATAAATTGGCATACCAATATCTAATAAAACTACTAGAATATGAAGAAAAAGAAAGAATTTGTGGCGAAAATAGAAACTCTTATTTTAAGACAGATAAAGATGCAACAGCAATGGTATTAAAGGAAGATTATTATTCAAAATTAAGTCATGATTTTCACGCTGGCTATAATATTCAGGTAATGGTATCAAGTGAATTAATAACTTTGTACGGAGTATTCCAAGATAGAAGTGATTATTATACTTTTATTTCAATGAATGATTTATATTTTAAATATTATAATGAGTACCCTGAAAACGAATGTGCTGATTCAGGATATGGAATTTATGTGAATTATAAATATATGCGAGAGCACAATATTGGAAACTATGTTAAATTTCAAACATGGAGTGGCGAAGCAGATGGTAAAAGACCTCAACTTTTTTATACTTTTGATGATGGAGTTATGTGTTTAAATACTTGTATTGGAGAAGAAGTTCCTTTTAACTATAGTCATCATCAAAGAAATAAGAAAGGCAAGTTATATAAATTTATAGGTTGCAATGCTTGCAATTATGCTTATATTTGTAAGAAAAATTTGAAGAATAAAGATTTAGATTATAGATTATATGAACTAAATACTGATTACGAATTATTAAAAGAACAGGCAAGAAAAAATTTACTTAGTCCTAAAGGTATAGAAATAAGGATAAATAGAAGTATTCAAGTAGAAGGTACTTTTGGACAACTTAAACAAAATATGAATTATGAGCGAATAAGAAGACGTGGATTAGAAAAAGTATCTTGTGAAATAATGCTTATGTGTTTAGGAAGAAATATAAGAAAATTTTTTGTTCTACTTAACAATGATAAAATCAAAAGCAACTATTGGGAAAAGCCAAACAATCTAAAAACAGAAAAATTACCATTTCCAAAGCAAAAAATTCAAAAGAAAAAAGCTGTATGAAATTATTTCATTTCATGACAGCCCCTTTTTTCTCTATTTTTAAGGTTGGTTTCAGTTAAAATATGTTACAATAAAGAAGAAAGGAGTATCTAATGACAAAATGTACAATTATTTATAATCCAAATTCAGGAAGAAAAGAAGTAGAAAAATATATTCCAGAGATAGAAAAAATCATTCAATCTAAGTATGATGAAGTAGAATTTATTTCTACCAAATATAAAGGACATGCGATAAAAATTATAGAAAAATTACCACCTGTCGACTTAGTCATGTCTTTTGGAGGAGATGGAACATTTAACGAAATTGTAACCGGAAACTTAAAAAGAAAAACTCCTCTATTATTAACCCACATTCCTGTTGGTACAACCAATGACATAGGCGCTATGCTAGGATATACGAAAGATATTTTATCTAATATTTCCCTTTCTTTAAATGGAAAAGTAAAAGATTTTGATATTGGCTTAATTAATAAACACCCATTCGTTTATGTTGCAGGATTCGGAAAATATACCAATATTTCCTATGATACTCCAAGACCACTCAAAAAGAAAATAGGCCATTTAGCCTATTTAAAAGGAGCATTTCAGACTTTTTTTCAAAAGACAAAATTATATGATGTAAGTTATGAAGTAAACGGTGAAAAGTATCGAGGCCTATTTTCTTTTATCATCATATCCAATGCCAACCATATCGCTGGGGTAAAGAATGTTTATAAAGATGTCTTACTAGACGATGATAAATTCGAAATTGTTCTTTGTACAATAAGTAAAAAGAAAGATATCTTAAAAAGTCTTTACTTCTTAACCACATATGACCCAAGTAAAGTCCCAGGAATCTATTTTTACAAAACGAATGAAATCAAATTAACCATCAATAATGCTGAAAATAAAACTTGGTGTATAGATGGGGAAAAATTAGAAAGAAATAAACAAGATACCTATCATATCAAAATTCAAAAAAATGTAAAAATACTAGTTCCTAAGAAAAATATCTCTAAACTATTTCAAAACAAAGATTAAGGAAAAATAAAGATAAGTATTTTAACTATATTCTTCCATTAAATGTCTCTTTAATTCTCTCTCCATTGCGGGAAGACCATACTCTTCATTATAATAATTAGGAAACTCCTTCAAATGTGCAAGTACAATTTTCGCCGTAAGCAATAAATCATTGTTCGTAATATTGGTAATAGGATTTTGATATCCGTGCTCAAGTTCAATATTTAACCCTGTAATCAAGTCTTGGACAGAAAAATGATCAAAAGTAACTCCCAATTCATTTGCGACAAAAACAGCATCTCTTAAAGTAAACATTATTAATCACCAGTAAATAATATGCGTTTATAATCTTTTTTATGATAAACTAAAAATTAAGAAAGGAAGTAAAAAATGGAAGAAGTAAATAAACAAAGAATGGATTATTTAGATTGGGATGAATATTTTATGGGAGTAGCAGAATTATCTGCAATGAGAAGTAAAGACCCATCTACACAAGTGGGCGCTTGCATTGTTAGTGCAGACAATAGAATTTTATCCATAGGTTACAATGGTGCTCCTAATGGGTTTGAAGATAAATATTTTCCATGGGATAGAGAAGGAGATTTTCTAGCAACCAAATACCCATTTGTCTGCCATGCTGAATTAAATGCAATTTCTAATTTTAGAGGAAATAAAAAAGATTTAGAAGGAGCAAAATTATATGTAACTTTATTTCCCTGTAATGAATGCACAAAACTAATTATTCAAAATGGCATCAAAGAAATTATTTATTTATCGGACAAATATGCTAATACTGATGGAACAAAAGCCTCTAAGATAATGTTAAATAAATGTGAAGTAAAATTTACTGAATTTTCAGAAGAGAAAAGTAAAAAATTAGTATTAAATTTAAAAAAATAAATCGCTATCCAAACATCTCTCAAATACTAGACAATCTAGTATTTTTTTTACTATTTATTTTGATATTTTTGTAAACCATTAAAATTTTATTTACAAAAGAAATTTTATTATGCTATAATTTAACTATAATACCATAGGGGTATTAAAAACATAAAAAATTCGATAAAGGAGGAAAAATTATGTTAAAAGCAAAAGTTGGTTATAGTAAAAATGTTGATGCCTACGAAGCCGGAGTAGAAACCGCAAAAACTTCTACAGAAGGAATGAATGCCAAAATAGCTCTATTATTTAATTCTGTAGGATATAACCAAAAAAAACTAATGGAAGGAATCAAATCTGTAGCAACAGATGTTGATGTCATTGGTTGTACTTCATCAGCAGGTATTATTACACCAGACGGGTATATGATTGATGAGTCTGGAACTGCTGGAATGTTAACTCTAGGCGGAGATGATTTAACTGTTGCATGCTATGGAATGGCAAAAGGAAAAAGTGCCAGAGAAACTGGTCGCGAAGTTGCGAAGAAGGCTCTAGAAAAAGCTGGACTTGATTATGCACCAGATTATTTCTTTATGAGTGCATCCCCTGCTGAAGAAGAAGAATATATCAAAGGTATCCAAGATGTGATTGGTCGTGTACCATGTTTTGGAGGAAGTGCTGCTGATAATACCGTTGAAGGGAAATGGTCAATTTTCTATAATGACACTATCTTTAATGATGGAGTAGTTGCTGCCTTCTTCTATACTGCGAATGATATTGCTACCGTTTATACAGGAGCATATAATGAAACAAAAGATATGGGTATCATTACCAAATTAAATGATACAAGAGTATTAGCAGAAATTGATGGAGAACCAGCATTAGATAAATATAAAAATTGGAGAGGCTTAGATGATGAAGCCGTAACTGGTGGAAATTTACTAGTTACAACAATTACAAGTCCATTAGGCGTAAAAGATAGATTAGGTAACTTAACAGCAATTCGTCACCCAATGAACGGAAATGATGATAAATCAATGAATATTGGTGCAAATTTAGCTGTTGGAACAACCGTAATTAGAATGGAAGCAACGGTTGATGAATTAATTAACTCAACAGGTAAGACATTAAAAGAATTAAAGAAAAAATGTCCAAATGCTGCCGGATATTTATTAGTTCACTGTGGAGGACGCCGTTTAGGAATTGGAGACAGAATGAACGAAGTTTACGAACAATTAAAAAAAGAAGCTGGAGATGTTCCATTCCTAGTAGCATTCACATTCGGTGAATATGGTTACACAGATGATGACCAAGCCAATACTACTGGTGGATTAATGTTATCATTCACTGCTTTTGAAAAATAAAAAGAAAAAAGGTTAGGCTACAAGATAAGTACCTTCATACAAAAAAATACGAAAAAATAAACAATATAGGTAAAAAATACTTATATTGTTTTTACTTTAAAAAGAGTTATCCACAGTTACCTGTGGATAACTCTATTCTTCCCAATTACTCATTGCCCCTAAATCATAAACTTTACTATAACCTAACTCTTGTAATTTTAATAAAGCTTGATGACTTCGATTGCCACTCTTACAATAAACAATAATAGGACTATTCTTATCATTAACAATTGCGGCAATACTATCACTATCAATCTTGTCTAAAGGAAGCAAACTAGCACCATCAATATGTTTAACATTATATTCCTCTTCTGACCTAACATCTAAAAGGATAGCACCATCATTAATAATTTTTTCCTTAGCCTCCATATAGTTAACAGAGTAACTATCTTGTTTAGTATTTTTTTCACTACCACAACCACTTAACAAGCATATACAAAAAAATAAAATTAAAAATTTCTTCATTCTCTAAACTCCTCCTATCATGATTTTAGCACAAACCACCAAAAAAATAAATAATTATCAAAGAAATAAGCCATATTAGTAGAAAAGGAGGATATCAATGAACACACAAATAACAACATACTACATTCCAGAAAATCCCATCATTTTAAGAGGAAGTATTTATACATTTTATTTAAATAATAATACTAACTTAGATTTATCCACAATTTTGAATACCAAAAATCTTCAATTACAAGATTTAATTCAAAGTAACATGAGCACCACTCCAAAATCTAAAGCAACAATCACTATCTCCAATGAGGATTATACCAGATTACTAGAACTAAATAACCAAGTCTATCAACTAGTAGAAAAAAGAAATATGGATATTCAAGAATTCATTCAAAAAGAAACAACTACAACAGAAGAATTATCAAAAATTAATACAGAGCGTCAAGGATTAATTAAAAAATTAACTAAAGAAGGTGAAAGTCATGTCAGATAGAAAGAAAATATCCACAATTTTATCTAATGGCACAAAAGTAGAATATGATATTATTTTAACCTTTAAAAATCCAAATAATAACAAAGACTACGTTATTTATACAGATAACACCTTAGATAGTAATAACAGATTAAGATTTTATGCAGCCATCTATGACACTAACTTACCAAGTCCATATTTAGGAGAACCAACAACAAAAGAAGAATGGGAAGTAATTACGAATATAGTAAATAGTGTTATTCCACCAAAGAATTAAACAAAAAAGGAAACAGTATTCAGCAAAATACTGTTTCCTTTAAAATTTATTTCTATAATGATAATTATCATATTGGGGAAATAAAAAAATTCCCATTTGGGAATTCAATTTTAAAAATGGCAGGAGTGGCAAGACTTGAACTCACGACATTCGGTTTTGGAGACCGACGTTCTACCAACTGAACTACACTCCTAAAAACAAGATAACTATAATTTATCATAAAAAAGATAAATTTTCAACTACTTTTCTAACTTTTTATGAAAAAAGCCAATATTAACCAATGGTAAAAAAATAATCGTTTACAGAAAATAGACAAAATTGTATATTTTTTTCTATGTCATACAACATTTTCCTATAGTAAAATGATAAAAAATGTTTCTAAAAAAGGAGATAGATGATGACAAGACAAATATTGTGGACAAAATCAGTATTAGAAACCTTCATTAAAGAAGGAAACTTAAATAAAAGACAAGAATACATCATGCGAACCAGAGCCAAAGGCTATAGCATTGTCAAACAAGCACAAGAATTAAACTTAAGCGTTGACCAAGTAAATAAAGAAATCGCCACTTTGAAAAAATTATATGATGCCACCCAAATTAATAGTAATATACTACCCAAAAGATGCAAAAACAAGAAAGATTTATTAAAAAATAAGTAAAATTATTTATAGTTATTATTACAGAAATGTTACAGTTTTTTCTAAAAAATAATACATAAAATTTACAGTTTTTTCTAGATAAGATATGGGATAATGAAAGAGTAGTACGAAGGAGGAACAAAGAATGAAAAGTAGAGTAAAGTGGTTCAATGATGCCAAGGGGTTTGGTTTTATAGAATACAATGAAGGAGAAGACATATTCGTACATTACTCCGCCATAAAAGCGGATGGTTATAAAACATTATCTCAAGGACAAGAAGTCACTTTTAACTTAATTAATACCTCTAAAGGTTATCAAGCAAAAAATGTAGAAACTTGTAATCAATATGTGGGGGTAGATTAGTTTGCCAATTCGCGTACATACTTTATTAAAAGATAATGAAGATATAGAATTAAGAGGAAAAAAAGTAGCTATCTTTCAAGACGTTTTATCCCCAGTCGATAAAAAGATAAGATATATATTAAAACCTAATTTATAATAAAAATGTCTCACTAACTATAAGTTGAGATTTTTTTTATTCATGATATAATTTCCACATAAATAAATTTATTTTTTACTATAAGAAGGGTGGTTGTAAAATGTTTTCTAAACAATTAAAATACTTAAAGATAATTGCTATCTTAGTCATATCTTTTTTCCTAATAACCAATTTTTATATGATAATATCTACTAAAGATAAAATACTAACAAATAAAGAACAAAACACTTTAAAAAATATTGATTTTATCTTAGTCTTAGGAGCTGGAATTAAAAATAAAAGACCAAGTCCCATGTTAGAAGATAGATTAAAATTAAGTATTTTACTCTATCAAAACAAAACAGCCACTAAAATTTTAGTAAGCGGTGATCATATTAGGGACGATTATGATGAAGTAAATGTAATGAAAAAATACTTATTAGAAAATAATATTCCAGAAGAAGATATCATAATGGATAATTTTGGAATATCAACCTATGATAGCCTTTACCGTGCAAAATATATTTACCACGCTAAGAATATTTTAATCGTTACACAAAAATACCATCTATATAGAGCACTTTATATTGCCTCATCTCTAGATATTAATGCGTATGGATATCCTGCTAATCAAAGGGAGTACACCAATCAAGAGACAAGGGAAATACGGGAAATTCTAGCCCGTTCTAAAGATTTTATCAAGTCTTTCATCAAAGTATCATCTACTTATACAAAAAATAATTAATACTAAAACTCTAGAAAAGCATTTTTTGTTAACTATAAGAAAAATAAATATCTTTTAAAAAGAAAAAATGCTATATTTAATTAGAAATGAAGCCAACTAGTAAACTTACAAATAAAATAAAGTTCAAATTTTTTAGAAGTGAGGAGTAACCATGATTAAAAATTTAAATTTAAATGAAGAAAAATTAAGAGATTTATATCTAAGAGACTTATCTTTAGGGAAAATTCAAGGCCCACCAACAGGCTATGCTAGTATTGACAAACCTTGGTTAAAATATTATAGCGAGGAAGTAATCAAAAGTGACATGCCTAAAAATACCATCTATGGATATTTAAAAGAAAAAAATAAAGATAATCTAAATAGAATAGCAATCGAATATTTTGGAAATCAATTAACTTATAAACAATTGATTGAAAAGATTGATCAAACAGCAGAATCTCTAGTAGCAATGAATGTCAAAAAAGGAGATATTGTAACAATTTCTATGCCAACAACTCCAGAAATGGTTTTTCTGTTCTATGCTCTTTCGAAAATTGGAGCAATCTCAAATATGATTGATCCACGAAAAAGTGCTACTGAACTAGAAGAATATGCTGATGAAGTTCATTCAAAAATTTTCTTTGGAATAGATGCAACAAACGAAAAATATAAAAATTTAAAGAAAAATACTTCTGTTGAAGAAGTTGTTATTATTACGCCTTACGAAAGTTTTAAAGCACCAATTCAAAAAATACTGAAGTTAAAAGATAAAATTGCTAGTAAAGAAAAAAGATTTATGGATACAAAAGAAGTTATAGACTGGAAGACTTTTTTAAAGAAAAGAAATCCAGAAGTAAAAGAAGTAAAATATGAAGAAAACATGCCTGTAACCATCGTTCATACGGGAGGAACAACAGGAAAAGCAAAGGGAGTAATTTTATCTAATGATAATATCAATTGCTGTGCTTACCAATGTGAAATTAGTGGACTTGATTTTAAAGATCATGGAACATGGCTAGATATCATGCCTCCATTTATCGTTTATGGTGTGGGAAACGGCTTACACTTACCTCTATCAATGAACATGAAAGTTATTTTAATGCCAAAATTTGATCCATCTAAATATGACGAAATTTTACTTAAACATAAGCCAAATTATATGGCGGGAGTACCTTCACATTATGGTTACCTATTATCCAGTAAAAAATTACAAAATGAAGATTTATCTTTTATCAAGACACCAATTGTAGGCGGAGATAAAATGGACTATACGCTGGAAAGGCAAGTAAATGAATTTTTAAAATCACATCATTGCCAAACCAAAATTATAAAAGGTTATGGAATGAGTGAAGTAGATGCAGCAGTTTCAGTGTGCATAAATAATGAAGTAAATAAACTAAAAAGTGTAGGTATTCCCCTTCATAAATGTAATCTAGGAATATATGATCCAAAAACCAATCAGGAATTACCTTATAATTATAAAGGAGAAGTTAGAATTTCTGGCCCAAATGTGATGTTAGGATATTATAATAATTTAAAAGAAGAGAAAAAAATTCTTCATAATGAATTAGAAATACCTATAATTTATTCTGGAGATTTAGGGTATTTTGATCAAGATGGTATCTTATTTGTCGAAGGAAGATATAAAGAAATGATTATTAGACCAGATGGATTTAAAGTTTATCCTTCCTCAATTGAAGAAATTATTTTATCACATAAAGAAGTATCAGAATGTAAAGTAGTAGGATGCAGAGATTATAGTGAAATTCAAGGAGAATTACCTAAAGCATATATTATTTTAAAGGATCCTACCAAAGATCAAGCACAAATATTAAAAGAAATAGAAGAATTATGCCAAAAAAATTTAGCTGAATATTCCTTACCATATTCTTACCAAGTAATTGATAAATTCCCCGTAACTGCTATTGGAAAAATAGATACACAAGCTCTAAAGATGATAGAAAATTCAAAAAAAGGAAAAATAAAGTCTTTAACCAAAAAAGAAAAATAAATTTATTTTAAAAAAAACTTTCATATGTTATACTTATCTTAAAGAACATATGGAGGTGTTTTTTATGTATTTAGGTCTTGCAACAATTACTTGCAACTTAATTTATAGTGTTTTTATTGGAATAATTTATTTTAATAAAAAAAGAATTCATAATCTAGAAACCGATTTATATGGAAATATTATTATTGTAAATATAATAAATTTAATTATGGAAATTCTCTGCTGCATAACAGTATCCAACCTAGAAAAAATTCCTTTTTTAACAGAGTTAATTAATCGTTTGTTTCTTATTACAATCTTTCTTTGGCAATCATTATTTACATTATATATTTACTCCATATCTTTTAAAAGAAAGGAAGAAAAATTAAATTTCCATCAAAAAAAAGGAATTGCATTTGTTATTCTATGGTTTATTATAGTAAGTTTATTATTATTTTTACCACTAAATTATTATCATAGAAATAACATTGTATATTCTTATGGAATGAGTGCAAATTTATTGTACATAATTGTTTTATTTTATCTTGTTAGTTGGATAATATGCTACATTAATAGAATAAATAAAGAAAAGAAAAACAAATATATTCCTGTACTGGCATTCATTTTAGTTATGACATTGGCATTAGGGATAAGAGCCTTAAATCCAGGATTTCTAATCATCTCATCATCATTTGCTATCGTAACTAATCTAATGTATTTTACTATTGAAAATCCTGACATTAAAATGATAGAAGAATTAAATATTGCAAGAGAACAAGCCGAAAAAGCCAATACTGCGAAAAGTGACTTCTTATCTTCAATGTCTCACGAGATAAGAACACCTCTAAATGCAATAGTAGGACTATGCGAAGATATGGCAGATAATAAAGAATTACCAACTAGTATGAAAGAAGATGTCGATGATGTTATTTCAGCATCCCATACCCTTCTAGAAATTGTAGGAAATATTATGGACATCAATAAAATTGAAAGTGACAAGCTAGAAATAACAGAAGTTGTCTATAACTTCAAAGAAGAAGTTGAAACTTTATTTAAAATTAATGGAACAAGAATAGGTGCCAAGCCAATTGATTATCAACTAAATATGGCTCCTGATATTCCAGAATACTTAAAAGGCGACAAAATCCACGTAAAACAAATTCTAAATAATTTACTATCCAATGCAATAAAATATACCGATAAAGGAACAATAGAATTAAATATCAAATGTATCAATAAAAAAGTAACAACTGTTTTATTAATTACCGTTAGTGATACCGGAAGAGGAATAAAAAAAGAGTATATTGACAAACTATTTCATAAATTTGAACGTCTAGATATTGAAAAAAATACGACAACTGAAGGAACAGGATTAGGCCTTGCAATTACGAAAAAATTAGTCGAATTATTAGGGGGAAAAATAAATGTTGAATCAACATTCGGAAAAGGCTCGATGTTTATGGTAACCCTTCCTCAAAAAATTTCCTCTCCACCAAAGTTAAAAAATCAAGCCAAAAATCAAGAATCACTCGAAAATCAGATTTCTTACCAAGATAAAAGTATCTTAATTGTTGATGATAATAAATTAAATATAAAAGTAGCAAGAAGGGCAATAAGTGGGTTAAATTTTAAAGAAGTAGAAGAATGTTACAATGGCGAAGAAGCTTTAAGAAAAGTAAAAGAAAAACATTATGATATTATTCTAATGGATATCATGATGCCTGTGATGAGTGGCGTAACCGCAATGAAAGAGTTAAAGAAAATAAAAAATTTTAACACGCCAGTTCTTGCCCTAACTGCTGATGCTATAAATGGAGCCAGAGAAAAATATCAACTCTTAGGATTCACAGATTGTGTAACAAAACCGTTCACCAAAGAAATCATTAAAGAAAAAATTGATGATTGTTTTAATAAAAATAATACTGATGAGAGCTAAAACCCTTATCAGTATTTTACTTAAAGTAAACAAAAGTAAAAATTTGTAAACCAAAAGTATAATTATGTTCCTTTTTTAACTAACCTATACTATAATTAAAATGGTGATAGTATGAAAGATAGCTCCCAAATAAGAATGAACATCAAAACAATGGAAGATATTAATAAATTAAAAAATACACCTTCCATTAAATATATTAACTTAGACATCATGTCCCCCTGTCTAGAAGTAATCTACTATCTATTAGAACATGGAGAAAATTATTCCTATTCTGACCTTTCAGAGGACATTCAGGGCTATATTTATGTCTCTTATGATATTTTTAAACAGGCACAAAACTTTATTTTAGATATTATCAATAGCATTCCTACATCTTTATCTGAATTAGAAATTGCTAGATTTTTATACATTACAATTGGTAAAAATATTAGCTATGACATTAATATTTTACCAGATAAAAACGAAACCTTTAATCTTCAAAATATAAGTACAATCAACAATTTATGGGGAAGCTTATATTATGGAAAAGGAACAAATCATTCTTTGAGTAAACTTTATTTATTTTTATGTCGAATAATGAAGATTAATTGTAAAATTACGACAACTGGACAATTAGGATATCAAAAAAATATCTTAACCATCAAAAATAGAGAGCTAATAACAGATATTACTCAAGATATTCCTTTCATTCAAGCTAACTTCAAAACGAAAAATTTTACAGGCTATAATGATAATTTAATATTAGATAAAAAAATAGCCTACATCCTGGATGATTATAGTGATAATAAGTTAGAGAAAATACTATCAAACTTAGATTATAGTAAAGAAAATATTTTTTCCCTTATTTTAAATGATACTGCAGATACTATCGGAGCAAGTAATTTAAAACCAATTGAATTAAAAATAATCTTTGAAGAAGTCTTTAATAAGTATTGTTCAAATGAAAAAATAACAATGAATAACCTATACATTAATAATAACAACAAAAAAGAACATTTCTTATTAATTAATTTTTCCCAAAAACATTACAGTTTCAACTATACTAGAAACAGTTTTGTTGAGATTCCTAAGGAAGAATTAATAAAAAATTTAGAAAACAAAAAAATAGGATTATATCTAAATGAAAAAATTCCATTTATTGATAATTTAACAGAACAAACAATCTAAAGATATTTACGATAAAATATCTTTTTTTAAAGGAAAAATATAAATGAAGTATTTTAAAAGAAGGAGGAATTTTCATGGATATTAGTTTTTTAAATCAAAATCAACAACAAGCTGTTGTACACGAAAAAGGACCAATGCTAGTCTTAGCGGGAGCTGGCTCTGGGAAAACAAGTGTCTTAACCAACCGGATTGCCTACTTAATAGAACAAGGAATTTCACCAGCGAACATCTTAGCCATTACTTTTACCAATAAAGCCGCTAGAGAAATGAAGGAAAGAGTAACAAAATTAATTGGACCAGACGCTAGATATATTCAAATTTCTACCTTTCACTCCTTTGGCTTAAAAATTCTAAAAGAAAATTATGAGTTTTTAGGATATGAAAAAAATTTTATCATCCTGGATAGCGATGATACCCTAACCGTTGTCAAAAAATTAATGAAAGACTTAAATATGAATCCCAAATATTATAACGCTAGAGAACTAAGAAGTAAAATTAGTTCTGCTAAAAATGAATTAATTACCCCTGAAAAATTTAAAAAACAGGAATTTGATGAAAAGGTAGTAACTTTATATAAGAAATATTGTGAAAAATTAAAAGCAGGAAATTCCGTAGATTTTGATGATTTATTAATTTTACCCATTAAATTATTTGAAATAAGTCCAAGTATCTTAAATAGTTATCAAGAAAGATATCAATACATTCTAATTGATGAATATCAAGATACGAATGAGGCACAGTATGTATTTAGTAAAATGCTTAGTAAAAAATATCGCAATATCTTTGTTGTAGGTGATAACGACCAGGCGATTTATGCTTTTAGAGGAGCAAACTATAAAAATATTCTAAATTTTGAAAAAGACTATCCTGATTGCAAGACCATTCTCCTAGAAGAAAACTATCGTTCCACAAAAACGATTCTAAATGCCGCAAATAGTGTCATTAAACATAATAAACTAAGAAAAGATAAAAATTTGTGGAGCAATAATGAAGAAGGAGATAAAATAAAATATATAAAAACGGATGATGAAAAAGCAGAAGGAGACTATGTTGTAAAAGAAATCAAAAAACTAAAAGAAGCAGGGACAAGTTATGATGACATTGCTATTTTATATAGAACCAATGCTCAGTCAAGAGCAATGGAAGAAGCCATGCTAAAAGCAAATATTCCTTATCGCATTATTGGTAGTTTCTATTTCTATAACAGAAAAGAAATTAAAGATTTATTATGTTATTTAAGATTAATCAATAATCCCAAAGATGATGTTAGCCTATCTAGAGTAATTAACGTTCCCAAAAGAGGAATTGGCAATGTTACAATAGCAAACATAACTGCCAGAGCAGAAGAAAATAATACTTCCATGTTTGAGGCCATAACCTCAGGAAAAGAACTAGCTTTTAAACAACTAATTGAAGAATTAACAAAGATATCTGAAAATAAAACTCTAACAGAAATTGTTGAACTTGTCCTAGAAAAAAGTGGACTAAAACAAGAACTAGTAGAAGAAAAAACACTAGAAAGTGAAATCCGTTTAGAAAACCTTGAAGAATTCAAATCCATTACTAAAAACTATGAAAATGAATATGGAGAAGTCTCTCTTGATGACTTTTTAAATGAAATATCTCTTGTCTCTGATGTAACCGAACACGATGAAGGAAACAATAAAGTCAGTCTAATGACTGTTCATTCCGTTAAAGGATTAGAATATGACGATGTATTCATTATTGGAATGGAAGAAGGAATATTTCCACATTATAATTCTATTATGGAAGGCACCAATGACGCTATTGAAGAAGAAAGAAGACTGTGTTATGTTGCCATTACTAGAGCAAAGAAAAAATTATGGATAATTAATACAAAAAAAAGAATGCTTTATGGCCAAACGCAAGTTAACGCTCCTAGTCGTTTCATTGATGAAATTGAGGATAAATACTTAGAAAGAGAAAAACAAACAACCTCTATCTTTACCAAAGTTGCCAAAATAAATAAAGAAAAAATGTATCGAAACACCAATGTCGACTATAACATTGGAGATAACATCCGACACGAAGATTATGGAGAAGGCGTTGTAACCGCAGTTGATAAGAAAATTATTACAGTTGCTTTCCCACATCCAATCGGCATCAAAAAATTTATTAAAAATCATCGAAGTATTACCAAGGTAGGTTAAACATACCCATAAAATACTTCTAAAAAATTCTTCTTCAAACAACAAAATATCTAACATAAATTCATGTTTTCCTAAGTATTTTCTTCAAAAAAGAAATATTTTTTAAAAAATAGTCAAATATTTCTTTTTTTTTATGTCATTTAATGATATACTAAAATCATAAAATAGAAAAGTAGGATAGTGAGAATATGAATGGAAATAATATCATAAATTTAGTCAACAGTATTAGTACAAATTATAGCCTAACCCAGGAACAAACAAGTGAATTAGTCCGTAAATATCAGCAAGATACGAGAAATATAGACATGATAAAAAGGGAAGTGGAAAATATTGCAAATTATTATATGCATCAAAATAAATTATCCGCAACCATTCAAAATACCCCAAGTTTAAATCCTGGAAAAAACTATTATGTAACTGCTTTTGATAGTAACAGCAATATTTTCTTACAACCAGTTTCTGTTACCGTAATAAATCCAGAATCCTCTGAAGTACTAGTAGAAAATACTTTTAAAGGATATCAAAAACATACAGGAGTAGATGACATTGAAATTGCTATCTGTCAAGTTGGTCGCCTTTTAAATTTTGATATCGTAGAAGAATACAGAATTTACAACGCAATGAAGCAAAAAGACTCTATAATCATTAGAGATATCGTTGATGATGATGAGTTTTACGACGTCGAAAATTTAAAGAAAAGATTTTTAAAATTAATCACCAATGGAAAATTAAAAAAAGAAAAATGGGTAGATACGGCAGAACAATTAAAAGTCGCTAATACCAAAGAAGACTATAAAACTATTATCGAATATGGTCTAAATGTTTTAAAAAGCCTTCCTAGTATGTTGGAAGAAGATTATCAAACCATTGAGAAAAAATATTTTGACATGCTACTTTTTGACAGTATAATTAACCAAAGTGAAAGAAATTTTAAAGACTATGGTATCCTTTGCGACAAAGAAACAAAAAGATATTCTTTTGCTCCACTATTTGATAATGTTTTTCCTTCCATTTTAAAGAATAATGATATCATAATTATTAATGGAATCACATGCAATCGCTACGAACTAATTGAATGTCTATTCTATAACTACTATGATAAAATCAAAGATAGAGTAGAAAAAATACTCTCTAAAAAAGATAGATATCTTCAAAATATTGATATTATTTTAAAATATAATCTTGATTTAGGAAATTATAATATGATGCTAAATAACATGATTACCAACTTAAATTATTTCGAAAGATTAAACAAAGAACAAAGTATGGTCACAAATAACAAAAATGCTGGTTATGTCAATATTATTCAAATGATAATTGGTCTAGTTATCATTGCAGCATTCTCTGTTTGCATTGGTTATTTATTATATTGTATAAAATAGAAGTTGTTTTCTTTTCAAAAATCTTCTTTGAAAATCAAAATAACTTTTTATTTTTACCTATTTTTGATATAATAAACATGGAAAAAAGGTGATTACAATGAAATTAACAAGTGACGACATCAAAAATATCTCAAGTATCAAAGAAGAACCAAGTTGGATGCTAGACTTTCGTCTAAAAGCCTTTGAAGCCTTCAAAAATAGTAAAGACCCATCTTTTGGTCCAAGTCTAAATATTGATTATGACAGTATTAATTATTATAAAAAAAGGGAGGAAAAATTAACGAACGATTGGAATAACATATCATGTTCCATTCGTGATGAATTTGATAAACTAGGCGTTATTGATGCCGAAAAAAAATACTTAGATGGAATTGGCGCGCAATACGATAGTGAAGTAATTTATCATAATATGATAAAAGAGTTAGAAGAAAAAAATGTTATCTTTCTAGATACCGATAGTGCACTAAAACAACATCCAGAAATCTTCAAAAAATATTTTAATCAATTAGTAAAATATGATGAAAATAAATTTACAGCATTAAATGGTGCCGTTTGGAGTGGCGGAACATTTATCTATATTCCTCCCCACACCAAATTAGATCGCCCTTTGCAAAGTTATTTTCGAATTAATAGTAAAAATATGGGACAATTTGAACGAACACTAATTATTGTTGATGAAGGTAGCGAACTTCACTACATTGAAGGATGCACAGCACCAACTTATACAGAAGATGCTCTCCACGCTGCTGTCGTAGAAATATTTGTAGAAAAGAATGCAAAATGCAGATATACAACAATTCAAAACTGGTCTAGTGATGTTTATAATTTAGTAACCAAAAGAGCTATTGTTGAAGAAAATGGTTTAATGGAATGGATTGATGGAAATGTTGGGGCAAAAACCAATATGAAATACCCTGCATGTATCCTAAATGGCCCTCATGCTAGAGGAACTTGTATAACAGTAGCTGGCGCTGGAAAAAATCAAATCCAAGATACAGGAGCCAAGATGATTCATTTAGCTCCATATACGAAAAGTAATATTGTCTCAAAATCCATCGCTTCAAATGGAGGTAACGCCACTTATCGTGGCACAGTAAAGATAACCAAAGAAGCACATGACTCCATAGCAAGTGTCAAATGTGATACAATCATTTTAGATAAACTTTCTAAAAGTGATACCATTCCCAATAATATTGTAGCGAATTCAACATCTTTATTAGAACACGAAGCAACAGTTAGTAAAATTAGTGATGACAAACTATTTTATCTCATGAGTAGAGGCCTTCCTGAAGAATCTGCCAAAGAATTAATCATTCTAGGATTTATCAATGAATTTAGAGAAGAATTACCAATGGAGTATGCAGTAGAATTAAATCGATTATTAAAAATCAATATTGAATCTTAAAAGAAGTTATCTCAAAGTTGGGATTTCTTCTTTTTTTATGTCAAATTAATGTAAAATAAATAAACCTCACTTTTTATTTTTAAATAAATAAAACCCAAATTAAATGAACAAAAATATTAATATGAGTTTCAATCTTAAAATATCACTTAGTTCCGTAGAAGTATTTTTCTTTTCCTTAACTATTAATAAAGGAAACAGCAATTTCAAAAAATTGTATCTTATCTAATAGAATGCTATAGTCTTTACTGAAAGGAGGGATAATATGTTGAATCAAGTTGTATTAGTTGGAAGAATCGTCAAGACACCAGAATTAAGAACTACTGAAACTGGCAAAAAAACTGCAACAGTAACTTTAGCCGTTCCAAGAAATTACAAAAATATGAACGGAGAATATGAAACCGATTTTTTAGATTGCACCTTATGGACTAATGTTGCTGAAAATACTACGGAATACTGTCAGTCAGGCGATATGGTAGGCGTTAAAGGAAGAATTCAAACAAGAGTAATTACAAGCGATGATGGAAGCAAAAAGAAAAAAACAGAAATTGTTGCAGAAAAAGTTACCTTTCTAGCCCAATCTCCAAATAATAAAGAAGAAAAAAAAGAGCCAAAAAAATCACAAAAATCTATTAAAGAAACCAAACCAGAGAAGAAAAATTAATCATTCTTCTCTTAATTTATGTAGAACAGTTACGACAATTTGTAAAGTTAATTTGAATGGATTGTATTTAAAAAATCTTTGTGCTAAACTGATATTATGGTGATGAAAATGAGAATATTCCAAAAAAATATAAATGATAAAATAAAAAAATCAAAAGAAATTATCAAAAAAGAAAAACAAAAAATTAAAGAAGAAAAGAAAAAATTAAAAGAAGAAAAAAGACAAAAATTTAATCAATCAACTCCAGGAAAAATAATAAATAAAATATTTTTACGAAAAGTATCTAATAATGAAAATATGACACTAAAAAATAAAATATTCTCAAGCCTTGGCTACGAACTACTAGGATTTTTAATCTGCCTACTTGTATTATTTTTCTTAAGTGGTGGAAAAAATTTCATTAAATTATATTATGATTTACAAAAACTAATTAATGTTTATGATACCGTTACTTCCAATTATTACGGTGATTTAGATAAAAATAAAATGATTGATAAAGCAATCGACTCCATGTTATCTCAAACAAAAGATAACTATACAACTTATACCACTCAAAAGGAAACAAATAGTTTTTTGGAAACTGTCGATGGAACTTATGAAGGAATCGGTTGTATGGTATCTATGGATCAAGAAGGAAATATTATTGTTGTTAGTGTGTTTGAAAATGGTCCCGCTAAAAAAGCTGGTATGAAAGAAAAAGATATCATTTTAAAAATAGACGGTAAAGATTATAAAGGAAAAACTAGTGAAGATATGTCTAACTATGTTAAAAATAGCAAGAATAAAACAGTAAAATTAACGATTAAAAGAGAAGAAAAAGAAAAAGAAATAACGATTAATAGAAAAAAAGTAGAAGTTCCAAGTGTAGAAAGCAAAATTATTGAACAAGATGGGAAAAAGGTTGGGTATATAGACATCACAGTATTTTCAGGAGTTACCTACGAACAGTTTAAAAATCAACTAGAAAAATTAGAAAAAAAAGGAATCCAAGCTTTGATAATAGACGTTAGAAATGACTCAGGAGGATATTTAACTGCAGTAACAGATATTAGTAGTCTCTTCTTAAAAAAAGGAAAAACAATTTATCAATTACAAGATGATAAAAAGAAAGAAGTGGTCAAAGATAAAACCAAAGAAAGTAGAAGTTATCCAGTAGCCGTACTAGTCAATGCAGCTAGCGCTTCCGCTTCTGAAATCTTAGCCTCTGCTATCAAAGAAAGCTACGGTGGATTAGTAGTAGGAACACAAACCTATGGAAAAGGAACTGTTCAAAAAACAAAAAAATTATCAGATGGAAGTATGATTAAATATACAATCCAAAAATGGCTCACTCCAAATGGAAATTGGATTAACGAAAAAGGAGTAACCCCAACTAACGCCATTGAATATGAGGTAACCTCAGAACAAGATAAACAACTTCAAACCGCAACAGAATTATTGTGCAAAAAAATAAAATAAAACTTTATTTATCTAAAAAGATATTTAAAGTTTTTTTATAAAAGTAACAAATTATATAATATGTTGTCTTTTAGGGCTTGAAATTTGCATTTTACCACGCAAAAACAAATATTTTGTCGATTTAATGATATAATGAACCTATTCGCTGGGAAGGAGTAAAATTATGGTAAGATTTATTATATGCGAAGACAATAAAGAGTTCTTAACAAGAATTCATAATATTTTAACAAAAGTCATGATGCCTTATAACTTCGAGTATAAAATTAATGAATTTACTGAATATAATAAGGAAGTTCATGAACTAATCAAGAAAGAAGGAGAAGAAAAAGTCTATATCCTGGATATTGAACTTGGTGAAGTATCAGGCTTAGAAATTGCATCTGAAATAAGAGAAGAAGATTTAGATAGTGTCATTTTATTTGTAACAAATCACGGCGAATGTAAAAATGACATATTCTACTCTAGATTATTAGCAATTGATTTCATTCCAAAAGATAAAATATGGCCGGATAGATTAGAAGAAACAATTCGTTACATCATAAAGACAATCAATAAGAAAAAAGTACTGATTTATAACTTCAATCGTAATTCTTATAGAATTCCATTTGATAATATTTTATATATCGAAAAATTACAAGAAGTATCAAAATGTGTAATCGTAACTGAAAGTGGAGAAAAATTTGAAACCAATCTCTCAATCCAAGAATTATCAGAAAGATTAGGAAGAAGTTTCTTTCAATGCCACAAATCATGTATCGTAAATGTAGAGAAAATTAAAAGAATAAATTATTCAGAAAACACCATTACATTCTTGAATAACAAAACAGTCTATTTACTTTCAAATAGAAAAAAGAAGGAGTTGAAAACATATGTGGAAAATTATTAATGAATATATCATACTTATTATTGTTATGATTGGTGTTTATTTATTTGGAAAAATTGTGTTAGAGAAGAAGAATAATTCAAGTATTTTGAAAGATGCATTTTTAATATTATTATTTGCTATACCACAAACAATAGTAAAAATTAATTTTACATCAGTTATGAAAACAAGTCTAATGTTTGCTATTGATATTTTATATTATAAAGTACAATTTAAAATAAATACAAAAAAATCTATTTTTTTGTCATTTTTATATATTGTTATTTTAATGATTGTAGATTTGCTCCAATTATTATTTATAATTTATATTTTAAATGTTAACAAAGAATATTGTTATAACGTATATGCAAATACAATATTTTCAAATATTATAGTATTATCTTTTTTTTCTTTTTCTATCTTTTTATTAAGAGATAAAATAAAAAAAATTTTAGAAAATGAAGTGGAGGATAATAAAAAAATAATTATCTTTTCTATTTTGATTTTTATATGTACAGGTTTATTATTTTATACATTGATAAAAGAGTTAAGTTTTAATAATAATGTATTTTTATATTTATTTGCTATTATAGTTTTATTTATTGTGTTATTCAGTTTAATAAAACAAACCATGATTAATAATAAAATAACAGATGACTATGATAAATTACTTGAATTTATGAAAACTTATGAAGAAGAAATAGAAAATCAAAGAACTCTACGTCATGAAACAAAAAATGAGTTTTTAGCAATTCGTTCCAAAATATGTGATAAAGAAAAGGAAAAAACAATAATTGACTATATTGACGAAATTCTTGGAGATACCTATTCGGTAAAAAATGAAAAATACGCTAAATTTGGTTATTTACCTGCTAATGGAGTAAAAGGTTTGTGTTATTTTAAAACACAAAAAGCTGAAGAACAAGGAATTAGTGTCTCAATTAATATTTCTAAAAAAATTCAAAGTTCAACAATATATAACTTAAACACAAAAGAACAAAGAGATTTTGCTAAAATTTTAGGCGTATTTATTGATAATGCTATAGAAGCAAGTGCTGAATCTAAAGATAAAGAACTTGGAATTGAAGCATACTCTAATTTGGATAATGAATTTAGAATGATTATTTCAAATACTTACAATAACGAAATTGATGAAGAAAAAATTGGAAAAGAAAACTTTACAACAAAAGGAAAAAATCGTGGACATGGACTTCTATTAGTTAATCAATTGGTTCAAAAAAACAATATCTTTGATACCAAAAGAGAAATAAAAAACAATATTTATAGTCAAACTATCATTGTAAAAAATCGTCAAAAATAAAGCACTCAAGAACGAGTGTTTTATTTATTTTTATCTATTTCTCAATTAACTTTTTAGGCATTTTTGGTTCATCCAAAAACCAAACAGCACATGCCTTAGTACCAGTGCTAGCGGCACTACCTCCAATTCTTGCTAATAAGTCTGCAATAAAACTCATAATTTTTTTCCTCCTTCTTTTTATTCTTTTTTATGTAAAATTAATTATTGCTAATTAATTCAACATCATTATAATAAGTTTTATAATTATCATAAGGCATTTTAAAGGTACTATAAGTAACAGGTAAAATCATTAATACTGCCTCTAACATTCCAAATAGTAAATAATTTGTAATATCCTGCCCATAATAATAAATAATTAAAAAGGTATATATCAGACCAAAAGTAAAACTTAAGAACTTAAATTTTTTTCTCTTTTTTAAATTAATAATAGGATGCTTATGGGTATCAGCTGGAGCATAAAGCAACAAACATATATCACATAAAATAGCAATTACTATCATTAACCATAAAGGTAACATTATATATTTACATATCATAGCGCCACCTACAAAGAAAGTAAGAGAAGAAACTAAACAATAAATACTTTTACTTGCATGTATTCCAAAAGCTTGGGATCTGATAATATTATAGGTAATGAGAAGAAGAAATACTTCTTTTGTTATTCCTAATATGAATGATATTAAGAAAATGATAATCATTTTAGTTATAGTAAGATAAATTCCTTCAAGACCATATATAATAATTTCAATATCATCACTACTATATTTTCCACTATTTTTAAGGATATTTATAGAGGTTTGAATGAATTTTTTCTTCATATTATCACCTACAATTCCATTATACAAAAAAGAAGTAAAAGTAAAAAAAAAATCAATTCATCTGCAATACTTTCAAACAAAAAGTATAAAAATTAACTATAATATAACTAATCATTACGTTTACAATCTCAAATCGAACTTTCAAGTTTTCCTTAAAATTTACTTGTGATTAAAAGAAAACTATGATATAATGTGTTTAAAATAGGAGGAGAATAAAATGGGAAACAGTAGAAAAATATCTTTAATCGATGGATATAGGGAAGTAGGAGAAGTAGAGTTAATATGTGCTTTTGAAGTAGAAGAATTATCAGGAAAGTACATTATCTATACGAAAAATGAGCATGACCGCGATGGAAATACCATTATTTATTCTGGAAAAATAAGAAAAATAGAAAATAATCAATATATAGAAAACATTGAGTCAGGGCATGAATGGGAAAAATTAAAAAGTATCATGAAATTAATGTCAAAATACAGTTTAGAAGGTGAAAATTATGTATAGTAGTAGAGTAAGAAATATTGAATTACCAGAAAACTTATTTTCCAATTTAGGAGAAATAAAAAGTAAAAACATTGCTCAAAAAAAGAAATTAATTTCAGAAGAAAAAACAAGTGAAACGAAAGAAAACTACTTAAAAGATAATTCTGCTAAATTAACTAATTTTTCTAAACATAAAGAATATCGTAACAGAATAGATAAAATGTATGAAAATATTAAAGACATTACTCCAATTGATAATGAAATTGATAATGTACTTTATTTTAATAATTATCAAGAAAAAGGAATAGTTGTAAAACCAAAAGTATCCTCACTAAAACAATTTTGGACAGAATATCGCCTAATTAATAATGAAAAATTATCTCCTATTACGAATAAAACGACAAATATAGATAAACAATTATCTGATTTTGATAAATTATTTGATGCCCTACAATCAAGAGTAACAGAAATAAATAGTTATATAGATGAATTAAAGGAAATAAGAATAACAATTGATAAGTCTAGTGATAAATTAGAAAAAGACAAAGAAAAATTATCCCAAGAAAAGCAAAAATTCTTTGATTATAAAATGAATGAAGAAAGCAAAATCGAGAAAGAAAAAGAAAATTTAAAAATAAATTATGATAGACTTCAAACTATTATAGATGATTTGGATAAAAAATTAGGAAGTATTAATCAGTAATTTTAATCACATAAAAGTTCAGAAGTGAACTTTTTTTATATAATAACTGAGATAAAAGGAGAATGTTATGGAAACAAAAGAATTAAAAAAAATAGATGCCTATTTTAGAGCTGCCAATTATTTATCAGCATGTCAATTATATTTATTAGATAATCCCTTATTAAAAAGAAAACTTACTCTAAGAGATATCAAGCCAAACGTGGTTGGTCATTGGGGGACAGCGCCAGGACAAAATTTTATTTATACCCACTTAAATAGAGTGATTAAAAAATATGACTTAAACATGATATACATCTCTGGCCCTGGGCATGGTGGACAGGCAATGATTTCAAATACTTATCTAGAAGGAAGCTACACAGAGATATATCCTAGTATTACTCAAGATGAAGAGGGATTAAAAAAACTATTTAAGCAATTCTCTTTTCCAGGTGGAGTATCTTCCCACGCTGCTCCTGAAACACCAGGTTCAATTAATGAAGGTGGTGAATTAGGGTATAGTTTGTCACACGCCTATGGAGCAGTACTAGACAATCCAACGCTAATAGCGGCTTGCGTAATAGGAGATGGTGAATTAGAAACAGGTCCCCTTCAAGCCTCACTACAAATTAATAAAATAATGAATCCTAAAACAGATGGAGTAGTATTACCAATTCTCCATTTAAATGGATATAAAATTGCCAATCCAACAATATTTTCTAGAATTAGCGATATGGAATTAGACGACTATTTCAGAGGCAGTGGCTATCTTCCTTATTATGTTGAAGGAGATAATCCAATGACAATGCACCGAAGAATGGCTGAAGTTTTAGATGAAGTAATTGAAAAAATAAAAGATATTAAATATCGAAAAACAACCAAAAGACCAATTTGGCCAATGATTATTTTAAGAACACCAAAGGGTTGGACTGGGCCAAAAGAAGTCGATGGAAAACAAATAGAAGGTTCATTTCGCGCTCATCAAGTACCTATCGTTGTCGATGAAAATCATAAAGAAAATTTACAAATATTAGAAGAATGGCTAAGAAGTTATAAACCAGAAGAATTATTTGATAAAAATGGAACGCTAATCAAAGATTTGCAAGAGTTAGTCCCAGTTGGCAATCAAAGAATGGGAGCCAATCCTAATGCGAATGGAGGAAAATTATTAAAAGAATTAAATCTACCAGATTTTAGAGAATATGGGGTAAAAATAACAGAACATGGAAATATTCAAGCACAAGACATGATTGAACTTGGAAAATATGTAAAAGATGTTATCAAATTAAATCAAGACAAACATAATTTTAGAATATTTGCCCCAGATGAAACATTATCCAATCGCTTAAACTATGTTTTTGAACAAACCAATCGAAAATGGAATGCCATCAAAAAAGAAACTGATGAATTTTTGGATAGTAATGGTGTAGTGATTGACTCCATTTTATCCGAACATGTTTGCCAAGGAATGCTAGAAGGTTATTTATTAACAGGACGTCACGGTTTCTTTACAAGCTATGAAGCCTTCATTAGAATTGTTGATTCCATGGCAAGCCAACATGCCAAATGGCTAAAAGTATGCAAACAATTGCCATGGCGTCAAAAAATATCGTCATTAAATTACATTTTGACGTCACATGTATGGCAACAAGATCATAATGGGTATACACATCAAGATCCAGGATTCTTAAATCATTTAGTAACAAAAAAAGCAGATATTGTAAGAATTTATCTGCCACCAGATACTAACTGTCTATTATCTTGTTTTGAACATTGTATGAAAAGCAAAGACTATATTAATGTCATTATTGCTTCGAAACATCCAAGACCACAATGGCTAAGTATGGAAGAGGCAGTTATTCACTGTACACAAGGAATTGGTATTTGGAAATGGGCAAGCAATGACCAAAATCAAGAACCAGATATCATTATGGCTTGTTGTGGAGATACGCCAACTCTAGAAACCTTAGCTGCTACCTCTATTTTAAGAGAATTTTTCCCAGAATTAAAAATCAGAGTAATTAACGTTGTTGATTTAATGAGACTACAATCTAACACTGAACATCCACATGGATTAACTGACGAAGACTATGATTCATTATTCACCAAAGATAAACCAATTATTTTTGCTTTCCACGGATACCCAAATTTAATTCATCAGTTAACTTATCGAAGACATAACAAAGATTTACACGTTCATGGATACAAGGAAGAAGGAACAATTACAACTAGATTTGATATGTGTGTTCAAAATGAAATTGATAGGTATCATCTTGTTTTAGCCGCCTTAAAAAGATTGCCTCAATTAGGAAATCGAAGTGCCTTGTTGAATCAATTATGTAAAGATAAATTAGTCATTCATAAGCAATATATTTATGAATATGGAAAAGATATGCCAGAAGTTCAAAATTGGCAATGGAAAGGAATTTAAACAGTTATTAAAATAATTGTTTTTTTCTAAAAAATGAAGTTAAAGTATAAAGAAGAAAAAATTATGCTTACTATGACCACGAATTCAAAATTATTAAAATATCACTTTCAAAAACTATATTATGCAATTATGATTAAAAACTGTAATCGTTATAGCACCATTGCTCACAAACAAAGAATTGATGTTATCATGACAGATGATAATTTAAAAGTATTATCCATCAAAAGAGAAATGCATGAAAATACTTTCCTAGAAAATTTAGAAGCAACAACAACCTTTTTATTACCATTAAATTCTTTTATAGACCTAAAAGTAGGAGAACAACTTCAATTAGAGGAAAATCCTTCCATTAAAAAAAATGAAAAAAAATAAAATTACCAAAATATTACTTATAATTTTAATTAGTATTTTATTATGTTTAGTACTCATTTACTTTTTAACACCAAAACATCTAAGTAAAAAATACAATCCAATCAAGGAAGAAAACATAATAGAAGAAATTTTAAAAGATAATCAAGAAGAAAAAATAACAAAATTATTTTTAATGTGGTTAGAAAAAGAATATGGTAAGAAAAAATTAACAGAATTAAAGGAAGAGTTAAATAACAAAGAAAAGGTTGATTGGCACCAAATATATAATAATTCACTAAATGTATTACTAGATACATTTAATAATACATACAGCAACATGAATAATGTAAAAAAAATAGAGAAAATAACCAATACTACAGAATTAAGTTTTATAGGAGATGTTTCTTTAGCAGACAATTGGTACATTATTCCTAAATATGAAGAAAGAGAAAAAAATATATATGGAATATTATCAGAAGATGTCGTTGATACCTTAAAGAATAGTAATATTACAATTGCAAATAATGAATTTACCATAAGCAATCGTGGAGAGAAAATGCCTGGTAAGTATTATACCTTTAGAGCATCCCCAGAGAGACTAAAGATTTATGAAGAAATGGGTGTTGATTTAGTAACCCTTGCCAACAATCATGTTTACGACTTTGGAGCAGATGCTTTTCAAGATACCATCGAATCACTAAATGAATACCAAATTCCTTATATAGGTGCTGGAAGAAATCTTACTGAAGCTATGCGCCCTTACTATTTTATTGTAAATGGATACAAAATTGCCTTTCTAAATGCAACAAGAGCAGAAAAACTAATTTTAACTCCCGAAGCAACGGAAACATCAGGAGGTGTATTTCGTTGTTATAATCCCAATTTATTAATTGAACAGATTAAAAAAATAAAACAAGGCAGTGATGTCCTCATCACATTACTTCATTGGGGAAAAGAAGATTCTAGTAATTTAGAAGAGGTTCAAATTGAAACAGCTAAACAATATATTGATGCAGGGAGTGACCTTATTGTTGGAACTCACGCACATACTTTACAAGGAATTGATTTTTATAAAGAGAAGGCTATCATTTATAACTTAGGGGATTTTATCTTCAATAATGAAACAAAAGATACTGCCATCTTTCAATTAACTATTGATAATGAGAAAAATTTTAAATACAAAATTATCCCTTGTCAACAAAAAGAGGAACACACTTCCATAAAGTCAGGGATTGAAAAAACAAGAATATTAGATAAATTAAGAACCCTATCACCTAACATATTCATTGAAGAAAATGGTGAATTTTACCTCAAGAGTACTAACTAGTATTCTTTTTTTTGATAACTTACTATTAACAAAATACCGTTCTCAAACATTTTTATCAATTTAAAATACTAATACAGAAAAAAACATAAATATTGGGCTAAAATATAAAACAATTCGGTGCTCTTCACATATTTATAAATGATAGGCATAGAATGTTATAGTTGACAAAAAATAAATTTGTAGTAAAATATCAAAACACGAGGAGGAAGAATATGCCAGAAACTATTTTATGTATAGCTGGAAAATGTCCAAAAATACTAAGCTTTATCGATTCTACCAACGGAGATTATACAAGTTTAACGATTAAAATGAGAGAAGATATTAATGAATTTGCAATTAGAGATTTCTTTAATGAACTTTACAATGCAAAGTTAGATACTTATGGTCAAATATTTTTAAAAAATCATGGGACGAATGATTTAGTAAATTCTTTTAAGAATATTATTACCAAAAGTGGAGTAATTGGTTTAGAAGAAATATATAACATGACTAATCAAAAATTTAATAGCACATTAATTTCATTACAATTAATCATGCAAGAATTTTTTAAAATGTTTGAAATCGTTGGTATAGAACATTTTAGTGCAATTGAATATCAAGAAATGGTGAGACAACTCAATATGAATCCATTATTTATGGAACAAGAAAGTATCTTTAAAGAAGAAGAAAAAAATATTAAATGTAATAGTTATTTCTTAGGCGGAGAAAACTCACCAGTAAATAATATTACAACCAAAAAAGGAAAAAATAAAACTAGGACATTAATTCAAGAAAAAGCAGTAAGTTAAAAATAACTTTTGGTAAGGTTATTTTTTTTCTACCATATTTTCCCATATTTAAGTATTTCTATTGACAAAAAATATTAGATTTTTGTATAATCATTAATGTTAGTTACCTTACAAAAAGAGGTGGGAAATGAATTCAAAACAAAATATTGCATTAGAAATAAAATGTATGGACAATATGATTAACAGGTATATTATAAATAAAGCAAAAAACTCAAAAATGACATTTACATTGACACCAGTTCAATTTAGAATTTTACACTATCTCTTTAAAAATAAAGAAAAAATTATTTATCAAAATGATATTGAAAAACTAATTGAATCACGTCGGTCAACAACATCTGGTATTTTAAACACAATGGAAAAAAACAATCTAATAAAAAGAGTAGATAGTAAAAAGGATGCCAGAAAAAAACAAATCGTATTAACATCATCTTGTAAAGGATATTACAACAAAATGTTAAAAGAACGTCAAATATTCGAAGAAAAATTAAAAGAAAATATTTCAAACGAAGAGCTAGAAATTTTTTTTAAGGTAACTGAAAAAATAAAGAGTAATATAATGAATATGTGAGTCTTATATTACAAGAAAAAATATTTTAGAAAGGAAAAGAGTATGTTTAAATTATTAAAAAATATTAATAAAAAACAATGGTTCTTTATTATGATTAGTTTTGTCCTAATCATAGGTCAAGTATGGCTAGAACTAAAAATGCCTGACTATATGTCAGAAATTACCGTCTTAGTCCAAAGTGAAGGCAGCAACATGAAAGATATTCTAATAAATGGTGGCTACATGTTAGCTTGCGCCTTAGGAAGTCTTTTATCAGCAATTATTGTAGGATATTTAGTTTCTAATATCTCAGCAACCTTCTCGATGAAAGTAAGAAAAAAATTATTTAATAAGGTAGAAAATTTATCTATGCACGAGGTAAAGCAATTTTCTACAAGTAGTTTAATTACGAGAACAACGAATGATATTACTCAAGTTCAAATGCTAATTTCTATGGGATTACAACTATTAATTAAAGCACCAATAACAGCAATTTGGGCAATTAGCAAAATCTTAAATAAAAGTACAGAGTGGAGTATTATTACTGCTATCGCTGTAGCAGTTTTACTAACAACAATAGGAATCATTATGATAATTGTCCTACCAAAATTTAAGATTGTTCAAAAATTAACCGATAATCTAAATAATGTAACAAGAGAAAACTTAACAGGAATTCGTGTTGTTAGAGCCTTTAATGCTGAAGAATATCAAGAAAATAAATTTGAAAATGTCAACACCAAACTAACTAATCAACAATTATTTAATCAAAAAACATTTGCAATTTTATCCCCTATTATGTACTTAGTAATGTACTTTTTAACTCTAAGTATTTATTTCGTTGGAGCTTCTTTAATCAAAGAAACAGTTTTATCCAACAAATTAACAATGTTTGGAGATATGATCGTGTTCAGTACTTATGCTATGCAAATCATCATGTCCTTCCTTATGTTGGCTATGATTTTCATGATGGTACCCCGTGCTAGCGTTTCTGCAAATCGTATTAATGAAGTACTAGATACAGAAGAGAGCATCAAAGATGGCAGTATTGACAAGGAGACGACAAAAGAAAAAGGTACTGTTGAATTCAAAAATGTTTCCTTCAAATATCCTGATGCCAAAGAATACTTATTAAGAAATATCTCTTTTAAAGCAGAAGAAGGCCAGACAATTGCTTTCATTGGTTCAACAGGAAGTGGAAAATCAACTTTAATTAATCTAGTACCAAGATTTTATGATGCTACTGAAGGAGAAGTTTTGGTAGATGGAATTAATGTTAAAGAATACACTCAAGAATTCTTACACAACAAAATTGGTTATGTTCCTCAAAAAGCCGTTATGTTTGATGGAACAGTAAATACAAATATTGCTTATGGAGAAAATGGAAAACCAGAAGTAACGGAGAAACAAATCAAAAAAGCTATTGAAGTTGCCCAAGGAAAAGATTTTGTTGAAAAAATGGATAATAAATACGATACCCATATTGCCAGTGGAGGAACCAATGTATCTGGGGGACAAAAACAAAGATTAGCAATCGCTAGAGCAATCGCTAGAGATCCAGAAATTTATATCTTTGATGATAGTTTTTCTGCACTAGACTATAAAACTGATGCAACGCTAAGAAAAGCCTTAAAAGAACATACCAAAACATCAACCAGTCTAATTGTTGCTCAAAGAATAGGTACCATTATGAATGCCGATAAAATTATCGTTCTAGACAACGGAAAATGTGTAGGAATGGGAACACATAAAGAATTATTAAAATCATGTAAAGTATATAAACAAATTGCTTTATCACAATTATCAAAGGAGGAATTAGAAAATGCCTAGTGAAAATAATCAACCCAAAAGAAGACAACACGGACCAGGTATGGGCCCAGCACCTGCAGAAAAAGCCAAGAACTTTAAAAGCGCTATTTCTAGATTATTTAAAGAACTAAAAAGTTTTCATATTCTAATCTTAGTTGCCCTAATCTTAGCAGCTTTAAGTTCCGTTCTTTCTATTATTTCTCCAAACAAATTATCAGACTTAACTGATGAAATCTCCAAAGGATTAGTCATTAAAACTAATGTTATGAAAGAAATAACCACAAAAGTAACAGCATCTGTCTCAGAAGATAAATTAAAAACAACCCTACCACAAATCTTACAAATGAATTTATCCGAAGAAACATCAAGAGAAATCTTAACTTCTCCATCAATAAAAGATGAATCTAAAATAGCTTTTCAAAATAGCATGGCAAAAATTAGTACTATGACGAACCAACAAGATATTATGAAGGAATTATCTAACTTACCAGAAGATGTTTTAACTTGTATCTTGAAAACTTCTACTTATCAAGGAATAGAAATTACCTCCCCTGAAAAAGTCACTTTCTTAAAAAGTGTTACCCAAATGATGGATAAAGAAAATAGAACAAGTACATCTCTTGAAATCCCAGAAAGCATTCAAAAAGTACTTTTCCAAGATTTTAAAATCAAGAGTACTACCATAACTTCCAGCGACCAAGCAAAATTTTTAACGATAATGAGTGGAGTAGGAGATAAAACTAACACTAAAGAATTATATACAAAACTAGATAAATTACCAAAGAATATCAAAAAAGTAATTGAACCAGTAATGAATATGAATAAAATTAAAGGAATTGCTTTATTCTTAGTAATAGTTTATTTACTAAGTGCATTATTTAGTTATATAGAATCTATCTCTATGACTATTGTAGCCAATAAATTTGCTAAAAAACTAAGAAGCAATATCTCTACGAAAATTAATAAATTACCATTAAAATTCTTTGATGCCCATCAATCAGGAGATATCTTATCTAGAGTAACTAACGATGTAGATACCATAGCTCAGTCAATGAACCAATCCCTATCTACTTTAGTTAGTGCAATAACTCTATTTATAGGTGCCATTATTATGATGTTTGTAACCAATTGGATTATGGCAATTACGGCTATTGTTTCTAGTTTATTAGGCTTTGTCTTTATGTTCTTAATCTTAGGAAAATCTCAAAAATACTTTACCGCAAGACAAGTAGAATTAGGAAACCTAAATAGCCATATTGAAGAAATCTATTCTGGATTAAATGTCGTAAAAGCCTATAATGGAAAAAAAGAATCCAATCAAAAATTTGATGAATTAAATAAGAAAGTATATGAATGTAATAGAAAGAGTCAATTCTTATCCGGACTAATGCCTCAAATGATGAACTTTATTGGAAACTTTGGTTATGTAGCTGTATGTATTGTAGGTGCCTTATTAACCATGAATGATTTAACAACATTTGGAGTAATCGTAGCATTTATTGCTTATGTAAGACTATTCACTTCTCCATTATCACAAATTGCTCAAGCAATGACCTCACTACAATCAACAGCAGCTGCAAGTGAAAGAGTATTTGAATTCCTAGATGAAGAAGAAATGCCTAGTGAAGAAAATAAAACAAAAGTTTTAGATAGAAAAAAAGTAAAAGGAAAGATAGAATTCAATCAGGTGGTCTTCCAATATGATGGAAATGATAAACCAACTATTCATAACTTTAGTGCTGTAGCAAAACCAGGACAAAAAGTAGCAATCGTAGGACCTACCGGAGCAGGAAAAACTACAATGGTTAATCTATTGATGAAATTCTATGAAATCAATGGAGGAGATATCAAAATCGATGGTGTATCTATCAATGATTTAACCAGAGAAAATGTCCATTCCTTATTTACTATGGTGCTACAAGATACTTGGCTATTCAATGGAACCATTAAAGAAAATATTATTTATAATCGTGAAAACGTCAATATGGGTCGTGTAGAAGAAGTATGTGATACCGTAGGAATTAGTCACTTTATTAATACCCTATCAGATGGATATGACACAGTAATTAGAGATAACGATTCCGTATCAGCAGGACAAAGACAATTAATTACCATTGCTCGTGGAATGTTAAGCGATTCGCCATTCCTAATTTTAGACGAAGCTACTTCCAATGTTGATACAAGAACAGAAGAGTTAGTCCAAAAAGCTATGGATAAACTAACCGAAGGAAAAACATCATTTATTATTGCTCATCGTCTATCAACCATCAAAAACGCCGACCTTATTCTAGTCATGAAAGACGGAAATATCGTTGAGCAAGGAAAACATAACGAACTAATCAAGAAAAATGGTTTCTATGCAGATATTTATAATTCACAATTTCAAAAATAAAATACTTAAAAAGAAATATCCTTAAATTAAGAGTACTTCTAAATAAGTATTTTTTTCATTTTAATAATCAATATCACTTTTATATACTTCTATTACTGGACGAACGCCAACAAAAGTATCAGTTCTTTGTACTTCTACACTATGAACACGTCTTGTTGTAGCAAAAATTATCCAACTATAATTTGACATCGTATTTCTAGGTGTCTCTAACCAGTATCCATCAAATTTAGAATTATCTTTCTTTGAAAAATTAGTATTTTCAACAAGATAAAGCTGATTATCTAATTCTCCATTTTTCCAAGTTGGAATATAAAAATTAACAAGTTTTCTCACTTCAGCAATAGTCAAAAGACGTGCAGCATATTTAGAATAACTAAGTACTTCAGGAAAGGTATGACCATCTTTTGTACTAGTAGTACCATATTCATTAATTAATTTTCTTTCTGTATTAAATAAACTAACATTACTCCATTGACTAGTAGTAGGAAGTTGTTCCATAGCAGTTCTAGGTCCATGCCAATTTTCTTTTGAACTATCGTATGGATAATACTTCTCATTATTTGGCATTCCCCCACTAACATTATTATAATAAATTAAAACGGCTATATTACTATTATTTTCCATATCAGTAACATAATAAAATCTTTCTGTTTCTGCATCATAATTTCCGTCACCATTCACATCACAATCAAAAGCATCTCCTGATATCAAATTTCCTGCAGTTCCCAAAGAACCATAAGTTATTGTTTTAGTTCCCATACTACCATCAACTTTATAACCCATACCAGAGCAATAGTTACCCTTACATTCTTCAGTATGAAGGATAGTTGCCCTTTGACATATTGGCATCTTAAAATAAAGACGAATATCTCCATTAACATTAGGAAGTATTAAAATATCATTTTTATATTGATAATCGCTTTCGTTAGATAATCGCTTATTATTCATAAATACATTTAAAAAATAATCAATATGATTAGGAATTGTAATATTTATTTCTTCTCCTTCCATTATTTCATGAGGTAGATTAGTAGCATCAATATCATAATAACTAATAGAATAAATTCTTCCAAAAAGAAAATCTAGTCGAATATCATAAGAAGTATCAGAAGATTGATAGCCACCATCTTGGTAAGAAACTTTAACCTCTAACTTCTTTTCCATCCCTAAAGTACATTGATTACTTTCATCACATAACCTAGATTTTAAATCATAGTTAAGAATTTCTACCTTTAAATTATCATAATTAATACTAATATCTTTAATTCCCATTAAAACATTTCCTAAATTATAAATATCTACTAAAAATATCACATAAGAATTATTATTATCTAAATTAATTTTAGAAGTAACATTAGAACATTATATTCCTCATAACTACTAGTCGCATCATTTACACTATCTATACTAATCCCCATTATTCTAATATCTTTATCCACTCTTACTGTAGCATTTGCATCATTAATCGATAAATTATTTTGAAAAGCAGAAAAACCAACACTTAAAAGCAGAATTCCTAAGAAAATAAAACGATAATTTCTAAAACCATTTTTTCTTCTTTTTTTCATTTCTCCTCCATCCTCTTATTAATATCATTATAACACAAGAAAAGCACTTCTTTTTAGTTTTTTCATACTATATCTATAGAGGTGAATAAAATTGAATTGGTTTGGAGATTTAAATCCCATTTTACAAGCATTAATTGCATCAACTTTTACTTGGGGAATAACACTTTTAGGAGCATTAATGGTATGTTTCTTCAAAGAAGTAAACAAAAAAGCCTTAAATACCATACTAGGTTTTAGTGCTGGGGTAATGATAGCAGCCTCTTTCTGGTCTTTATTGCTTCCTTCAATAGAATTATCAGAAGAATTAGGATATATAGCGTGGGGACTACCAGCATTAGGATTTATACTTGGAGGATTATTTGTTCTCTTATCTGATAAATTCTTAGACAAGACTTTAAGTGATAAAAATAGTATAAAAAAAGATTCATTAAAAAGAAGTATTTTATTAGTATCTGCTATTACTCTTCATAATATTCCAGAAGGAATGTCCATTGGGGTTGCCTTTGGAGGAATCTCTAGTGGTGTATCAGGAATGACTTTAATTGGGGCTATCATGCTAGCAATTGGTATCGGTATTCAAAATTTTCCCGAAGGAGCAGCAGTCTCACTTCCTCTTAGAAAAGAAGGATTTTCGAGAAAGAAAAGTTTCTTTATCGGTCAGGCTTCAGCTCTAGTAGAACCCATATCTGCAGTAATTGGTGTTATACTTGTTTTAGCAGTAAGAAGTATCTTACCCATTCTCCTATCTTTTGCAGCAGGAGCAATGATAACAGTTGCAGCTCGTGAACTATTACCAGAATCTATTTCTGAAAATAAAAACTTATCTACATTAGGACTTATTTCAGGCTTTGTTCTAATGATGGTATTAGATGTTGCTTTAGGTTAAGAAAAAAATCTTAACCTTTTTAAAAAGAAAAATCTACTCTCAAACGAGGAAGTTGTGCTATAATGTTAAAATAGGAAGTAAGGTGTAAGATGAAAGAAAGAATTATAACAAAAATAAAAAATAATAAATATATTCTCTATATATCGATTCCATTATTATTAATAATACTATTAATTACAAGTAAAGTAATTGTGGGAAAAGAATTATATATAGATAAATTAGCTTATCACTTATTCATAGAAAAATTAAGAAATGATAAATTAACCACATTCATGAAATTAGCAACCAAATTAAGTAATCCAGAAGTCATGATCGTAATCGCAATTATTTCTATCTTCTTTTGTATAAAATTAATAAAAAATAAAAAATTATCTCTAGGAATTATCCTAAATTTAGCAGGAATAACTTTAATTAACCAAATCCTTAAATTTATCTTTAGAAGAGAAAGACCAACTGGATATAGCCTAATCGAAATGTCTGGGTATAGTTTTCCTAGCGGACATGCAATGGCATCTCTTGCCTTTTATGGTCTACTTATCTATATTACCAAAAGATTAGTCAAAAATAAGTACTTAAAAATCTTGTTAATTACCCTAAATATTGCTATAATTATATTAATAGGAGTAAGCCGAATTTATCTAGGAGTTCACTACCTAAGTGATGTCTTAACCGGATATTCTATCTCAATAATCTATTTACTTATTACAACAAAACTATTAAATAAATATAAAGTTTTCCCTTAATATCACATAATTCTTAGATATTTTAATCACAATTACTCCATATAATTTTAAATGAAAGAAGGAGAGTTTATGCGAATAAAACCAAGAAAATTACGAAATGAAAGAGAAATCATTATTGATGTAACACCAAATGAAACAAATAAGAGTAATAATGTACAAGAAAATACTTATTCATCTTATTCTAGAGAAAATCATCAAAATATAAAAAATAATAATCAAGTAAGTATACCTGTTGTCATTATCTTATGTATTGTTTTATCCCTAATTAGTGGAGGATTAGGTGCTTATTTAATGATATCGACAAGACAAAATACTACAACGACAACTAACGGAATAACTACATCAACCGCAAAATTAACCGAAACTAATAGTATTGCGGATGCCGTATCTAAAGTCTATGATGCAGTAGTAGTTGTTGAAGTATATAATAATAATCAACTAGCGTCCACTGGAACAGGCTTTGTTTACAAAAAAGCAAATGGGAAAGCTTACTTAATGACTAATAACCATGTTATATCAGGAGGAAAAACAGTAAAAGTATTATTCCAAAATGGTGATGAATTAGAAGCAACAACCGTAGGAAGTGATACTTATTCAGATATTGCCGTTTTAAGTGTAAAAGACTCTGATAAAATTGTCGCTGCAACAACAGGAGCATCTGATAAATCCACAGTAGGAGATACTGTCTTTACTGTAGGTTCTCCAGAAGGATCAGATTATGCTGGAACAGTTACAAAAGGAATATTAAGTGCAAAAGATAGACTAGTCGAAGTTGCTCTAAGTAATTCACAAACTTCAGATTATTACATGCAAGTTTTACAAACAGATGCTGCTATTAATCCAGGAAACAGTGGCGGCCCTATATGCAATACAAATGGAGAAGTCATTGGTATTACTAATATGAAATTAGTTGATGACACTGTTGAAGGAATGGGATTTGCAATTCCAATTGAAGATGCCTTAAAAGTAGCAGAAGTCCTAGAAAAAGATGGAAAAGTATCAAGACCATACATTGGAATATCGATGTTAGATTTAAGTAACAGTTATTACTTATGGCAATCAGGAATTATGGTTCCCGAAAATGTTAATAATGGTGTTGCCGTTGTTAAAGTAGAAAGTAATTCCCCAGCAGATAAAGCGGGAATAAAGAAAGGTGACATCATAACAAAATTAGCTGGAAAAGATACCAAATCATTAGCAGAATTTAGATACGAATTATACAAACATTCTCCAAATGATTCCGTTGAAGTAACTTATATAAGAGATGGAAAAGAACAAAAAACTAAACTTACTTTAGGAAAAAACGAATAATTTTTAGAAAAAATACTGATAGAGAAGAAAAATCTTTATCAGTATTTTACATTAATAATAAAATAAAACAAAGTAAGCCTATTTTATAGATTTAAAATAAAATATTTGTTATGATTAAATTGAAGTAGGAGGCGTTATATGGAATACATAAAGAATTTATATGAACAAACAGATAAGTATCAATCCCTATCCCCAAATGAAATATTAACAAATTTAGATAAACTTGATATTTCATCACTCTGTTTAAAGAAAGAAGAAATAGAAAAATTACCCTCATCAAGCATAGAGAAAAAAATTTATACAACAATAGATAAACCATTTCTAATTGGTACTGATTTTTTAAACTCAGGTAAGACTTTATATATAAACCCAGACTATTATTTAAAGAACCAAGAAGAAGTAGAAAAAATTTTATCAGAAATAATTAAAAATAATTTAAAAAAGAAATTGGACATTCAATCTCAAGCTTTAATCACCAAAAAAATCATAGAAGCTATAACTCACAATAAGAATCTAGAAGAAATTACGCTAGCAATGTATGATGAAACCAAATATATCTTAACAAAAGAAGATTATAATATCTTAAAACAATCGAAATTAAAAAAAGTAAGAACCTCTGGTGTTTCAGATGAACTAAAAAATAATTTCGATTCCCTAATTTATTATAATTATGACCGTAATTTAGTTGGGAGTAATTCATATGCTGCTTTATCTAGTTCATCCATCTCCTTAAGAAATAAAATCACCAAAGAGGACCTAGAAAATTTAAAATACTTACCTAATAGTACTACTAAAATCGTAATTGAAGAAGAAAATATGAAAGATGCCGTTTTAATATCTGAAAGACTACATGAATTAGGGAAAGAAAACCATGTAATGATAAATGTTAAAAATAAAGAATTTGTAACCAATAATATTTTATCCAATAACCATTATTTAAATGAAAATATAGATATCCAACTAGGTCAAAGTATTGTTTCTGTAAAAGAATATCTTCGCTTCGAAAAAATGTTATATCAAATGATAGAAGAAACTCAAAATTTAACCCCATTTGAAAGATATATTTCTGCTTATAATGTAGTCAAGCAATATAAACAATATAAAGAAAATCAAATCGATAAATTTGCATCCAGAAATCTATATGCTATTTTAGAAAATGAATATATGGTATGTGTAGGATATGCCAATATGCTAGAAGACTTACTAAATAAATCAGGAATTAAAAATATCCATAGAAATGTTGGTGTAGATACTTCTTATGATAGGTTTAATGAAAACGAAACAGTAGTATCAAAGCATGATAGCCATGCGAGGGAGTATGTATATATTAAAGATCCTAAATATGGAATAGACGGTTTTTATATAACCGATCCTACTTGGGATAATGATTTAAAAAATGACTTATACAATCACCTATTATTAACCGCAGAAGAAGAAACAAATAGTAGAAGATATAATTTTATTAATTCTTCCATTAATAATTCTTCCTTAGAATTATTAAACATTAACTCATTAGAAGAATTCTACCAAAAAGTAAACTTTTATCTAGATAGAAATTCTAAGAGTACTTTAAAAGATATTTTAATAGATTTAGTTGAACACTTAAAAAAACTATCTCCTGAGTTTATTGAAACTTTAAAAAAACATTACCCTGAAATGGAAAAAAGTTTTATGAATTGGCCTAATGAAAAAGAAATTCTTTATGAAATAGGAGAGTATCTTTTAACCAAAGTCAATAAACCAGTATCAGGACAAACGATTATGTCGGCAGTAAGTGAAGTTTATCAAAAATTATATCACTTAGAAGGAGAAGAATTCCAAAATAAATTACAAGAAACCATAGAGATAAACAATCATCGACAACATATCCAATTCCCTAAAAGAGAAAAAATAGATGAATATGGAAATAAAATAGAGTTACCAGGAATTTCTGATAAATTTAATATAGATACTAATACTTATCACAAGTAAAATACTGATATAGACCTTTAATCTTTATCAGTATTTTTATTAAATATGTGTTATGATATTAGTAGTTTGGAAGTGATATCATGAAAAAAGTTGAATTATTAAGTCCAGTAGGAAATAAAGAGATGTTATATTATGCCATCCATAATGGAGCGGATGCCGTATATTTATCAGGAAAAAATTATGGAGCTAGAAAATTTGCAAGTAACTTTACCAATGAAGAATTAATGAATGCCATCAATTATGCGCATACTTATGGAGTAAAAGTCTATGTAACCGTAAATACCTTAACCTATGAAGAAGAATTAGATTCTATTTTAGAATATATTGGTTTTTTATATCAAAACCAAGTAGATGCCCTTATCATCCAAGATATCGGTTTAATCAAAAAAGTAAGAGAATATTATCCTAATCTAGAACTCCATGCCTCTACCCAATGTCATACCAATAACAAAGAAGCAGCTTCTTTCTTTCAAAAATTAGGATTAAAAAGAGTCGTTTTAGCAAGAGAGATGTCCCTAGAAGAAATCCAGAAAATTGATATTCCTATCGAAAAAGAAGTATTTGTTTATGGTGCCTTATGTGTATGTTATTCTGGCTGTTGTCTTTTCAGTAGCCTAAATGGAGGTAGAAGTGGTAATCGGGGAGAATGTGTTGGAAGTTGCCGTTTGCCTTACCAATTAATAAAGAATAATGAAGTCGTAAAAACAGATGGTCAGTACCTTTTAAGTACCAAAGAACTAAATACATTCCCTAACTTAAAAGAACTATTAGACGCTAATATTGACAGTTTAAAAATAGAAGGAAGAATGAAATCTCCATCTTATGTTGGCTATGTCACTAGATTATATCGAACCCTAATTGATAAATATTACAATAATGAACCATTAACCCTAACTAAGGAAGAACAAATCAACTTAAAAAAACTATACAATCGTGAATTTACCAAAGGATATCTTTTTCATGAGTCAGATATTATGAATATCAAAACCCCTAATCATCAAGGAATTCCAGTAGGTAAAGTTCTTTGTACTACTAAAGATAAAATAAAAATTAAAGTTACCAATGATTCCCTAAATCAAGGAGATGGAATAAGATTTCAAAATAATAACACAGGAATGATCATTAATCGTCTTTATGATGATAAAAGTCTTTTAAAAAACAGTATCTCATCTCCTCATATTGCCTATGTAGAGAATACCAAACATATTCATGGAGAAGATATAATCTTAAAAACAACAGACTTTAAATTAACCAAATCTCTAGAACAAGTAACGGAGAAAAAAATACCCATAGATATCTATTTTGAAGCAAGAAAAAATAAACAAATGTCTATTACAATCAAAGATAATCAAAATAAAGTAGAAGTACTAGGAAATATCCCAGAACTAGCAATAAATAGAAGTACCACTCAAGAAGAAGTAGAACACCAATTAAACAAACTAGGCAATACTCCTTATAAAGCATCATTCATAGAAGTAAATATAGATACCAATCTTTTTATCAATATTAAATCAATCAATGAATTAAGAAGAAAAGCAGTCCAAGAATTAACAAGTAAAAGAATTCATCCCCATCAAATTTCTTCTCCTTCTTATACTAAGAAACAATCCACAACCCTAGATAAATATCCATCCCAAGATAAAATAAATATCAGTATTTTAACCAGAAATGAAACCCAGTTAAAATGTGCCCTAGAAAATCAAATAGACACAATCTATACCACGGACTATAACCTATACAATACTTATAAAGATTACAACAACATTTATTATCGCCTACCAAGAATAATAAATACTCATCCCAATTTAGAAAATGAGAATCTACTTATCACGGAAATTGGCGGTCTAAATCATTATCAAAAGAATAATCATTTAATTAGTGACTATACTCTGAACATTACCAATCATAACTCAATCGAATTATTAACCAAAAATAATGTTAAAAAAGTAACACTATCTGTTGAACTAACAGATAATCAAATAAAAAATATCATGAAAACAAACTATCCAGCCGAATTAATTATCTATGGCAGATTAGAACTCATGGTCATGAAATATTGCCCTTTAAAAAAATGTCTAAATTACTGTAAAAATTGTAAAGATAGTAAAGATAAATTCTACTTAGAAGATAAAGAAAAAAATCGTTACCCCATGCTAAGAGAAAACTGTATTACTCATATTTTACACAAGAATATAACCAACAAAATTCCTAATATTTCAAATTATATTTCTTACGGAATTAAAAATTTTAGAATAGAACTTTTTGATGAAGATTATAATGAAGTAGAGAATTTAATCAAAAAAGTAAGAGAGGAGATACAAAAGTGCGAAAGGTAAAGATTCCCAAATATAGTTTATCAGAAGAATTAATTAATGCAATTAGCCATGGAATAGGAGCAGGCTTAAGTATAGCGGCTCTAGTCTTATTAATTGTTCACTCCAAAAATGTTATTAGTATTTTATCTTCCATCACTTATGGAGTATCATTAATTGTTTTATACACTATCTCTTGTATCTATCACAGCCTAAGTCCTAAACTAACGGGTAAAAAAGTATTAAGAGTAATTGATCACTGTAACGTTTTACTTCTAGAAGCAGGAACTTATACTCCTATTTGCACTTGCCTAATCAAAGGAAAACTAGGACTATCTCTTCTTATCATAATTTGGGTAATTAGCATTATCGCTATTGTAGCAAACGCGATTGATGTAGATAAATATCAAGGACTGTCCGTAGTATGTCATTTAGCTATGGGGTGGGGCATCCTTCTTTTCTATCCTCTTCTAAAAAACCTTTGCCCTACAGTAGGTCTTATCTATCTAATTTTAGGAGGTGTTATGTACACCATTGGTGCCATTCTCTATGGATTAGGTGCCAAGAAAAAATACATGCATTCTATCTTCCACTTCTTTGTTCTAGCAGGTAGTATCTTCCATTTCTTTATGATTTATTTATATGTAATTTAATTTTTTAGATTTAAAAAATACTGATAGAGACCCTTCTTTTCATATTTTTAATTTTAATAATATCTATTTTATGATAAGAAAGTTTAAAATACTAAATTTAAATAAACATATATTCTATAAAAGATAGAAAAATCATCCTTAGATTAATCTATCTTTTTTTGCTAATTTTTTATCAGTATTTTTTGTAAATAACAATCTTTTAGTAGCAAAAATTGTCGATATTTGCTATAATGGGGGTAAGAATGGAAAGGAGTATAAAATATGCAAGAAAATTCAAGAAAAAATCTAATTTTAAAATGTGTTGCTCTTGGAATCGTATGTAGCCTTACTCCTCGTGTATATGCCCTAACAGGTATCGTAAATGTCAATGATTCTTTAACTTTAAGAAGTCAACCAACAACATCAAGTAGTGTGATTACAAGATTTTATAATGCTACAGAATTAACAATTTTAAATACCAATTCTGGAACAGGTAACGGATGTGGTGGTAATTGGTATAAAGTAAGTTATGGAAACTATACAGGTTATTCTTGTGGTGATTTCATAAAATTAAAAGAAGAGAATCAAACTACTTCTGGAGTAGATGATAGTTACGCTAAAAAAAATTATGATAATCCAACAAAAAAAGATGGAACAATCATGTGTTATGAAGATACAGGTTCCGTTGGTTTAAGAAGTAGTGCTAATGGGAGTAGAACAGGTGCTAAAGTTAATTGTGGGGAAGATGTAGATGTTTTAGAAACTGTGGACAAGCCTAATACCACATGTCCATATTGGTATAAAATAACTGCAGGTTCTAACACTGGTTATTTATGTGGATATTTCGTAAATACAACAAAATTAACATCAACTGCACAAAATTATTACAATCAGAAAAAAAATGGAGATACTATTGAAAGTTATACCCAAAAGTTAAAAACTGCAGGTTTTCCAGATAGTTATATTCCATATTTATTAGAATTACATGCAAGACATTCTAATTGGACTTTTGAGGCGGAGAAAATTAACCTTAATTTTGATGATGTTGTAACAGGAGAAAGTGGTAATGGGGCAAGTCTGCTTCAAAGAAAAGCTCCATTTGATGATGGATATTTATCTTTAGATACCAATACTTATAATATTTTAGCAGATAATTTTAAGGAATATGAGAGTGAACCTGGATATTATAATGCCTCAAAAGAAGCTATTGCTTACTATCTTGACCCAAGAAATTATTTGAATGAAAAGTATATTTTTGCCTTCGAAACATTAGGATATAGTTCTAACCAAAATTCAAGGGTTATTTCTTCTATTTTATCCGCTCAAGGTTTTTGGCCAAGTATTTATCAGTATTATAATAGAAGTGGTGCTATTAAAGATAGTACAGGAAATGTTAATGATGATATTGTAACATCATCTTCAAAAATTGGAATTAGTGCTGTTCATGTAGCTAGTCGTATTAAGCAAGAGATATCTGGAATATCTTCAACCGATTCTAGAATAGGTGGAAATTTCCGGTATAGTGGGAAAAGCTATTCAGGTTATTATAATTTCTTTAATATAAAATCAAGATGTACAAATTGCAGTTCTATTTATTCTGGATATGCTTATGAACAAGGATGGAATACTCCATATAAAGGAATTTATGGTGGAGCATCATTTATGTATAATGGATATATTTCTATAAATCAAGATACCATTTACTATGAAAAATTTGATGTATCTTCAACAAAAAATGGAAATTTTACCCACCAATATATGCAAAATCTAGCCGCTCCAATTCAAGAAGGAGGAATTAAATATAATGGTTATGTTAATAGTATGAATAGTTATTTAAATACAGCCATTAAATTTGTTATTCCTGTATATAATAATATGCCAAATTATACCGTAACAGCCCCTAGATTAGGAAATCCAAACAATTATTTAAAAAATTTAACGATTAATAATAATACCATTAATAATTTTAGTTATAATACTTATAATTATAATGTTTATTTAAGTAGTAATACAACTTCTGTTAAAATTGGGGCAAATACCATTAATGCAAATGCCAAAGTAAGCGGAGCAGATACCATTCAAATTAAGTCTGATAATCAGACACAACAAATTAATGTAACTTCACAAAATGGAAAAACAAGAACTTATACCATTAATTTTATTAGAGAAAAAGACGATTCTCCATCTACTACTATTGAAGATGCAATGAATCATTCAGGATTTAAATATAATGATAAAAATATCTTTGGAATTAATGTAGGAACAAATGTGTCTAATATAATTGGAAATATTACGAGTTATAATCATAAAGTAGGTGTAACAGTAAAATCAAAGAATGGAATGCTTAAGACAAATGATGTGTTTAAAACCGGGGATAAAGTAACAATTTCTGGTACCAATGGTACAAAAACTTATGATGTGGTAATTTTTGGAGATATCAATGGCGATGGTCAAATTACTGCAGTGGATTATGTTAATGTCAAAAATTATATTATGAATCGAAGTAATCTAACAGATAGTTATTTAAAGGCTGCTGATGTCAATAAAGATGGACAGGTTACGGCGGTAGATTATGTTCAAATTAAAAATAGTATTATGGGAAAAAGTAATATTAATCAATAAAGGAGAAATCAATGACAAAAAGAATAAAATATATATTATGCGTAATGTTTACCTTTTTCATTGCTAAGACAAATGTTTTTGCAGGCTCTTTATCTATTTGGTCGGGAGCAAAAGAAGTAACTGTTGGACAAACGGTTACTGTTTCTGTAAATGCTAACAATCTTGCTGGAACTTTTAATGTATCCTCTTCCAATAATGAAATTTTAGCAGGAGGAGAGTCTGGGAAATGGTTAGACAATGATACTTATACTTATACTTTTACAGCAAAAAGTGCTGGAACAGCAACTATTACCGCATCATCGCTAGATGTTGCGGATTACGATAGAAATGCTAAATTTTCCGGTAGCAAATCGGTAAGTATTGTAGTGAAAAACAAAAGTACATCCTCAAGTGGTGGCAGTAGTAATTCAAATAAGGGAGGAACAACTGCAGATAAAAAAGAATATGATGCGAACAATAACTTAAAATCATTAACCATCGATGGTCAAAGTATAGAACCAGCATTTAACAAAGATACAACTGAGTATAAATTATCTCTTGACCAATCTGTTGAAAAAATAAATGTTCAAGCATCAGCAGAAAGTGGTAAAGCATCCGTATCGGGAACAGGAGAAAAAACATTATCCCAAGGAGAGAATACCATTGAAGTTAAAGTAACTGCTGAAAATGGAAATGAAAAAGTATATAAAATTATTGTTACCGTAGAAGATAAACATCCTATTTTGGTAAAGATTGGCAAAAATACTTATACAGTAGTGAAAAAAAATAATAATCTAATCGATAAATTAGAAAACTATGAAGAAGTAACGATTAAAATAGATGATCAAGATGTTATAGCTTATAAAAATAATAAAACAAATAAAACAAATGTATTACTAGTTATCCTAAAAGATAAAGAGAACAAACTAGCATATTATACTTATAACGAACAAACAAAAAAATATGAAGAATATCATTATATCAAAGTAGGAAACATAACCTTACAAATTCTTCCCTCAAAAACTCCAGAAAAATACTTAAAAGATACTCTTAAAATACAAAATCAAACCATTGACTACTATAAAATCAGTAAAAAAAATAAAATAGGTCTAATTTATGGAACAAACATCAAAACAGGAAATACAGGATATTATGTCTATGATACAGAAGAAGAAACACTAAGCAGATATTACAATCCCGAAGTAAAACTTTACAAACAAGAGTTAAAACAATTAAAAGAATACACCATGATTGCAATAGGAGTAATTGCTTTCTTAAGTATTATTGTCATTGTTTGCTCCTTACAAAAAGGAAAGAAGAAGAAACATTTAAGAACAATGTAACTTCTTCTTTTTATATTCTAATAATTTTATTTTTCTCCCATTTCTAACATAATACCAGGTAAAATTTGCTTCTTCCTAGAAACAACACCTTCTAAGAAAGTTCCTTGTGTTAAATCTTCACGTTTATAAACATTCCTTAAAATATCTTCTGCTCTCTTACTATATAAAACATAAGAACCCTTCTTAATAATATCGGTAACAAATAAAGCAACAAAGTAATAATCTTCTCCATCTGCTACTTGATTTAATAAATCAACATATTCTTCTTTCTCCTCAAGAAGCTCATCTGGATTTGTGGTAGAAATTTGTCCAAGTCCAATATGATATTCTCCAACAGGATAGTTTTTATAATCTGTATATAATACTTCTTCTTTAGTTTTTCCTTTTAATGAAGAACCAGCCTTTAACATCTCTAGACCATATACTTGATAATCAACTCCAGCAATATCTGCAAGCTCTTGAACAGCCTTTCTATCAATATCTGTTGTAGTAGGAGAATTTAAAATTAAAGTATCCGATAAAATTCCCGATAACATAAGACCAGCAATCTCTTTAGGAATCTTAATATTATTTTCATGATACATAATATATAAGATTGTATTAGTACTACCAACTGGCATATTTCTAAAATTAATTGGCATATTTGTACCAATACTACCAATATTATGATGATCAACAATCTCCACAATATTAGTCTCTTCTAACCCAATAGCACTTTGCTCATAAGAATTATGATCGACTAAAATAACATTCTTACGATTATCATAACTGACATCAGACATTCTCAAAATTCCCTTACATTTCTCATTCTCATCAATAACAGGATAATAACTATATCTAGTTTTATTAGCAATTCCCATAAAATCACTAACATTTTCATATTCACTAATACAAAGAATATCTTTAACATAATTAATCGTAGATACACTATTAGCAAGATTAATTCGACGAGCAGCAATTAAAGTAGGATAAGGCGTAACAATAATATTCACATTTTTTTCTTTTGCTAGTTTCAAATGCTCTTCCTTAATCTGATGACCACCAGTCACGATAAGTAATTTAACCCCACTAGCAATTGCATATTCAATAACACTATGTCTATCTCCAACCATTAAAATAGAATTCCCATCCAAAGGAACAGAACTAATAATCGTTGTACTACGATAACTAGCAACCGTTAATTTCCCAGTAATTTCTTCATCAAACCGAAGAAGTTCCTTTCCATTAATTGCTTCTAAAATATTTTCATAGGTAGAATTAACTAAATCGATGTTCTCATTAAATTGCTCCTTAGCAATATCCTTCATCGTAATAATACCAAGTAATTTTTTATCTTGATCAACAATAGGAATCTTACTAATCCCAGCCTCACTCATCTTATGATAAGCATCATTAATTGAATCATGTTCAGTAACACTATAATTTTTCGTATAATTTAAATCTTTTACCTTAATCTTTACATCATTTAAAAATATTGGCTCCTTTACTTTAAAATACTTAAGAGCATACTTTGTCTCCAAATTAATTCCACTAAGTACAGCAGGTGTGGCATTAACACCAAGAGCTTTCTTTAAATGAGATAGAGCAATTGCCGCCGTAACACTATCAGTATCCGGATTACGATGCCCAAAAACATATACTTTTTCCATTTCCATCACTCACTTCCGTTAACCAATTATATAATAATTATGGTGTAAAGTAAAGTTTTTTAAACCAACAACTATAGTATTTTTCCCCTGTTTTCATTATAATAAAAAAGAGGTGATACAATGAATAATGAGGAAATAAAAAAATACTTCATGCGTCTATCCCAAATAAAATATGGTTGGCACGATAAAAAAGGAACCTTTCATCCTCATTTAAAAGAAGGAAATTTCTTTAAAGACTTTTACTTTCAAACCAATGAAGAAATCAAAAAAACATCCTCCGCCATCTGTTGGGAAATCTGTGAATTAGAAAGAGAAGAATTTACTGCAAGAAATATTCCCAACCAAACCATCTATGCCGGAGTATTTCTTCATCATAAACTCTACTGCCATACCTTCTTAGTCTATAAAAAAGAAGATACTTACTATTGGATAGAACCATCATGGGAAAAAATGAAAGGCATCTATCAAGGAAAAACAATAACAGAATTATTAAATAAAGTCTATGAAAACTTTGATAGTTTCACGCATAAAAAATTTCCCAAAGAAAAAATCTTCTTTCGCATTTATACCAAACCCAAACCAAGAATAAGAGCCATCCCATTTCATTATCATTGTATTGTACGAGGCAAAAAAATAAAATTCTAGATAAGTATTTTTTTAGTGAACTTCTTCCCTCTTTGATTCTCTAAGTGCTATACTAAAACAAAGAAAGGATGATAAAACATGCATGAAATCAAATGCCCTAACTGTGGAACAGTATTTCAAATTGATGAATCCGACTATCAAAACGTCTTAAAACAAGTAAGAGATAAAGAATTTGAAAGCGAAATCAAAAGAAGAGAGAATGAATACCAAAAAGAAAAAGAAGCTGCAATCGAGCTTACCAAAACAACTCTTGAGAAAAATTATCAAGAAGTACTTTTCAAAAAAGACCAAGAAATTCAAAACTTAACCAATACCCTAAATTTTAAGGAAAAGGAAACTGAACTTACCATCAAAAATGCCATTTCTGAAAAAGAAAAAGAAATCAGTACTTTAAATAGTAAAATAGAACTAAAAGAAAATGAATATTTAATCAAAGAAAAAAACTTAAAAGAAACCTATGAAGAAAAAATCAAAGATAGAGAAGAACAAATCTCTTACTACAGAGACTTTAAAGCCAAACAATCCACAAAAATGATTGGCGAATCCCTAGAAGTTCACTGCCATAACGAATTTAACAAACTTCGTCCTTTATTTAAAAATGCTTATTTTGAAAAAGACAATGATATTAAAACTGGCTCTAAGGGAGACTTTATCTTTAAAGATTATGACGACGAAGGAACCGAGATTACTTCTATTATGTTTGAAATGAAAAACGAAGCCGACAAAACGGCGACTAAACATAAAAACGAAGACTTTTTCAAAGAATTAGATAAGGATAGAAAAGAGAAAAAATGTGAATATGCCGTCTTAGTTTCTCTTTTAGAAATGGATAATGACTATTACAATGAAGGAATTGTTGATGTTAGTTATAAATATGAAAAAATGTACGTCATTCGCCCTCAATTCTTTATTCCCTTAATTACTTTAATTAGAAACTTAGCTATGAATGCCTTACAGTATAAAAAAGAACTTGTACTTATTCAAAATCAAAATATTGATATTTCTCATTTTGAAGACAACTTAAATACTTTTAAAGAAGGATTCTCTAGAAATTACCGCCTCGCTAGTGAAAAATTTAAAAAAGCCATCGACGAAATTGACAAAACCATCGACCATCTTCAAAAAACTAAGGAAGCTCTCCTTTCTAGTGAAAATAACTTAAGACTCGCAAACAATAAAGCCGACGACTTAACCATCAAAAAGCTAACCACCGGAAACGAAACCATGACCAAACTCTTCCAAGAGACAAAAGAATAAATTCAAGAAAAAACGCTAAAATTAGAATGATCTTTATCCATATTTTTCCAATCTTTTCCAATCGTCAACTATCTTTATTTTCATATTTATGATACACTTATAATTATCTAAGCCCAAACTTTAGATAACAAAAGAAATAAAGGAGTACCAAAAATGAAATTAGAACAATGTTTAAAAAAATTAAGCCCAAAAGGCCAAAAAAGATTAAAAGAAAATTATAAATTAGAAAATAATAGTACTTTAGAAGAGTTAATTTCTGAAATTATTTCTTCCTTACCAGAAGAAATATTCATCTTAACCGATGAAGAAATCAATACTTTAAAATCATTAGATAAAAGAAAAGAAGTATCTAAGGAATTACTTCAAAAAGGATACATTTATAAAGAAGATAATCAGTATATTCTCCCAGAAGAAATTAATTTAATTATCAAAGAATTACTAACGAAAGAATTATTAAATGAACGTCTATTACTAGCAGTCTCATTCTATCTAAAGGCAAATGGCGTAATAAAAATAACCGATTTAGTTAGATTAATCAAAGAAAGTGGCATCAACACCACCAAAGAAAAAATTAAATCTTTAATCAAAGATGAAGACATCATCAAAAATAATATGATTTACTATAATGAAGTTGCTCTAGAATTAGAACAAACAATTCATTTAGTTGAAAAAATATCAGGAAATTATAAAGTATTCAACCTAAAGGAAATTCCTAACTTACTCTATTTAAAAGAAGAATACTTCCCAAAGAAAATTGATAAAATCTTAGAGAAAAAAGTAAAAGAGGAAGCAAAAAGAAACTTCCTTAGCATGACTATGGTAGAAGTCGCAATGATAGGTATTATGGATGAAGAGGAAATTATCGAATCAATAACAAAAGGCGAAGTCAAACTACAAAAAAATGAAAAAGAGAAAATTCTAGATGTTTTAGAAGAAGTAACAGATATCTTACCAACTTGGCTTAATGGCGGATCTTCCATTTTAGAAGGAATTGACGCCGAAGAAGAGAGAAAAGAAAAAATCGAAGAATATTGTAAAACAAGAAAAAATATGAATATTATGGAGATAATGAATGATATTTATCGCTATATCTTAACATACGTTACCATTAATGGCGTAATGGAACTAGATAAATTAACAGAAATCTTACAAACCAACCATGGCCTAGATATTACCAAAGAAAATATTTTAACTCTACTAGAAGATGATGACTATATTAAAGTGACTAAAAATTATCTAAACATCATGGATAATGATCTTGATACCATAAAAGAATTAATGAAGATAAAAAATAATTTCTCTAATTATAAAATAATTGAAGATGCCGAAAAAACTTTAGAAGAATTTGATAACCACTATGACAAAATAGAAGAAATTCTAAAGGAATACCAAATAGAAGGAGAAGCATGTGATACTATCCTTAGTCTATTCTTAATTAGAGAATTATCCAAAGAAGAATTAAGTATGATATTAGATTGTTTTCCCATTAAATTATCCTCTAAATTGATAAAAGAACTATTAGAAAGATTAAAAAACGAAAGAAAAGAAATGCCTACTTGGGAGCATAATGGCTTCAAATCAGTAGAATTAAGTCAGAATAAAACCTCAAAAAAGATAGGCAGAAATGATAAATGTCCATGCGGCAGTGATAAAAAATATAAGCAATGTTGTGGTAAATAAGATTAAAATATAGAAAAATACTGATATAGAGGTAGGTACTAGATAAGTATTTTAATCAAATAAAAAAATATCCTAGTTCTTTTAAAAGATTATTGAATAACCCTAAAAAATACAAAAGCCGAAATATTAGAAGCATTAAATGATGCCCTAGAAAGAGAAAAAAACATCAATAAAGTTAAATCAGACCCAGTTAAGGAAGAAAAAAAAGAAAAAAGAAGAAATTGCAATTCAAAATTCTAAAGAAAACGTCGAAAAAAATATCTTTTCTCAAGAACTAATCAATAAATTTAATGAATTAGAATTGGCAATAAGCACTTTAGAAAATAAATTAAAAGACTTATATGGTGTCGAAAAAGAATTAAACAATCTTACAGTAATCATGAATGCGGGAAAAGATTGTATTGCTAATATCGAAGAAGAAAAGCGAGTAAAGAAACAAGAATTAGAAGAAGCCATCAAAAAATTAGATGAAGAATATAAAACAAAGAAAACAGAGTTAGAAAGTAGTTATAACAAGCAAGTAAATGACATAAAAATTGAAAGAAAAAGAGAAGAGAAAGAATATAACTATAACACCAAAAGAGAAAGAGAAATCAACAATAATAAGTGGCTAGATGAGAAAAGTAAAAGAGAGCAAGAATTAAAACAAAAAGAGGAAGAAGCAACTAAAATCAACAAGGAAGCCAAAGAAAAAGAAAAGTATATCCTTGAGTTAGAAAAGAAAGTTGAAGAATTCCCTAAATTGCTACAAAATGAATACGAAAAGGGCGCTAAAGATATAAAGACAGAATTAGAAAAAGAATACAAATATGAAACAGAACTTTTGAAGAAAGATTTTCAAGCAACAATTGATAGACAAAATGATAAGATAGAATCGTTAAAAGAGGAATTGACGAAGGCAACGGAACAAAATAATAAGCTTCAAGAAAAGGTGGATAAGGCCTATATTGAAATTAAGGAACTTGCTTCAAAAACAGTGGAAACGACGGGTGCTGTAAAGATAATTGGCAATTCTAGTCAAGAGATAAGTCGCTAAAGCAATGGAAGAAGTAGAATTAAATTTTGGAAAGGAAATGGATTTCTCTAATTTAGGGTATTAGTCAAAGATTGGATAAATTTAAATTTTGATAAAGGAGTTCCTTATAGTAGGGAACTTTTTTGTTGTTAGATAAAAAAATGGGGATAAAAATAAATTTTGAATTGATAAATGACTTTTAGAAAAATTGGCTTAGAAGAAGGAAGATAGATGGGAATGGATCAAGGGATAAATAAAAATTTGTAAGAGATTTTCGTCATATTTTATGGCCAAAGTAAAAAATAGTCATAGACTACTTTAGGTGATAATTATGAATAACAATGAATTAATAGGAGTGGTGATTGATCCTGGTCATGGTGGTGAAGATAGCGGCGCTATTGGGAATAATCAATATGAAAAGGATTATACTTTAAAGATTTCTAAATATATGTATGATAGATTGAGAGAACTGGGAGTTCCAGTGACCTTAACGAGAGATACAGATGTGACCTTGACACCGACTGAAAGGGTTAATAGAATTCTGTCAGCTTATGGAGATAATCCTAATGTGATTGTAATATCTAATCACTTAAATGCAGGTGGTGGCGAGTTTACTTACCATTACATAATTTGATTGGGTATTAAGACGGTTATATTTAAACGATTAAGTTAGATAGCATAATTTATCTAGAAAAGTAATAAATGACTTTAAAATAGTATTTATTTAAGAGGTAAATGCTATTTTTTGAAGTAAGGTGTGATATGTTTTGTGATATAATAATACATAAGAGAGGAGAAAAATTCCTATGAAATGTACTTTAATGAATAAAAATAAAGAAGTAATGTTAACAGAATATGATTCTGCAACAGGAGTATTTACTAGTATTTATGATGTTTATAATATTGATTATGCTCCATATATTTTAAAAAGTTTTTATAAAAATGAAGATGTTAATGATACTTCTTTAAGAACTAATTTAAGTGAATGGTTTAAGGGAAGAGGAATACCATCTTGGAGAGATAAGCTAGACTTATTACTACATAGACTTAATATTAATGCTCCATGTGAATTATTAGATAAAGCATTTGGATTATCTTTATCTGATCAGTATTGGCTAAAACCAGTAGATTCTAATATTAAATATGAAGATATTAATTTCTTTGATAATGACTTTGATTATGCTGAATTTATGGAAGCATCACTTTCGAAGAACAGTAAGATGATTCATAATGCAACATCATTAAAAACGCCTAATAATACTACAGATGGTATGTTAAAAAAAGCATGGATTATTGAAGATGGTACAAGATATTTATTAAAAGGTGGATATAAGAATGAAACATTACAACCATTTAACGAAGTGTTAGCAAGTGAGATATGTAAAAGACTAGGATTTGATCATGTAGAATATACACTAGATACTTATAAAGATATGGTTGTATCAAAATGTCCTTGTTTCATAACAAAAGATACAGAACTAATTACTTGTAATCAAATAAGAAATGATATGAAAAAACATAATACTGTAGAAGATTATGAAGAATACATAAAAAAACTTGAATCTGAAGGAATTAAAGATGCAAGAGAAAAAATAGAAAATATGTATATTTTAGATTTTCTAATTATGAACGAAGATAGACATCTTAATAACTTTGGAATAATAAGAGATGTTAATACATTAAAATGGTTAGATGTAGCACCAATATTTGATAATGGTCAAAGTTTAAATATTGAATACTATGATGAAGAAGAAATGCATATTATTGGTGATGGTAAATTATTTTATGAAGTTAAACCATTTGATGAAATAATTAAAGTAGTAAAAGATATAAAAAGAATTGATATAAGTAAACTAGAAGATATTCCTGAATGGTTTGATAATTTATTACATGAGTATCAAGATATAACAGGATACTCAGATAATAGAATTAATAAACTATGTATTTTATTAAATAGACAGATAAATAAGTTGAAGAAATTAATAGAAAAATGATTAGAAGTTAATATTAATTTCTTCTTTTTTGGTGGACGTAAGCCAAAAAATGACAATTTTCGTGATATAATTAATATGTATGTATTGATAGGTAGGTGGAAAGATGGGAATATATGAAAGTGAAGCAAGATTAGAAAATCGTATGATAGATCAGCTTGCAAAGCAAGGTTATTCTAAAGTTGTAATAAATGATGTTAAAGAATTAGAACAAAATTTTAGAGAACAAGTTAATATTCATAATAAAATAGAACTTAAAGGTAAAAATTTAAGTGATAAAGAATTTGAAAGATTAATGGTTAAAATATCTGGTAAAGGTGTCTTTCAATCAGCAAAAGAATTAAGACAAAAGCAAGATATTCAAAGAGATGATGGTAGTATTGTTTATATTGAATTATTCAATACAAAAGATTGGTGTAAGAATATATTTCAAGTAACTCATCAAACTACTGTTGAGGGAAAATATACGAATAGATATGATGTAACTATTTTAATAAATGGATTACCTTTGGTTCAAGTTGAATTAAAACGTAGAGGTATTGATATGAAAGAAGCCTTTAATCAAATTAAGAGATATAAAAGGCATTCATACCAAGGCTTATATAAATTTATTCAATTATTTGTAATAAGTAATGGGGTAGAAACTAAATATTTTGCAAATGGAGATCAAGAGTTAAATTATGGATTTACTTTTTATTGGACTGATATAAATAATGATAGAATTAATAACTTAGAACAATTTTGTGTATTTTTCTTGGATAGATGTCATATAGGAAAAATGATTGCAAGATATATGATTGTTAATGAAACAGAAAAAATCTTGATGGTAATGAGACCTTATCAAGTATATGCAGTTGAAAATATTGTATCGCGTGCACTAGATACAAGTAATAATGGTTATGTATGGCATACAACTGGTTCTGGAAAAACTATTACTTCATTTAAAACAAGTCAAATTTTATCTTTAGAACCATCTATCAATCAAGTATTCTTTTTAGTAGATAGAAAAGACTTGGATAAACAAACTTTAGATGAATTTAATAAATTCGATCCAGGCTGTGTTGATATGACTAATCAAACAGATAAATTAATAGAACAAATTAAAGACAGTTCTAAACCATTGATTATAACTACAATACAAAAAATGGCCAATGCTTGTACTAATCCTAAATATGCACATATTATGGAAAAATATAAAGATTTAAAAACAGTATTTATAATAGATGAATGCCATAGATCACAATTTGGTGATATGCATAAACAGATTTCAAAGACATTTAGTAAAGCACAATACTTTGGATTTACTGGTACACCTAGATTTAAAGAAAATCCATCACAAGATGGTAGAAGTACTGCTGATATATTTGAAAAATGCTTACATACATACCTAATAAAAGATGCTATTAAAGATGAAAATGTATTAGGATTTAACGTAGACTATATAAAATTTATGGAAGTAAATACAGGTGCATTAGAAGAAGATGTTATGGTGGAAGGAATAGATACTGACGAAGTATTCTTAGCAGATGAAAGAGTAGGCTTAATTGCTCAACATATTATTGATCATCATAATATTAAAACAAGAGATAGAAAATATAATGCATTATTTACTGTATCTTCAATACCGTTATTAATAAAATATTATGATGCTTTTAAAAAGATAAATCATGATTTAAAAATTGGAGCAATATTTACTTACGGAGCAAATGAAGATTTAGATAAAAATCCAGAACATTCAAGAGAAGTATTAGATAGATATATGGAAGACTATAACAAAATGTTCAACACAAATTTCTCTACTCATAATTTTGATGGTTATTTTAGAGATATATGTAAAAGAATAAAAAACACAGAAATTGATATAGTTATAGTTGTTAATATGTTATTGACTGGATTTGATGCTAAAAGATTAAATACGTTATATGTTGATAAAACACTTAAATATCATGATTTAATTCAAGCATTTTCAAGAACGAATAGAGTTGAATCCGACACGAAGCCATTTGGTAATATAGTTTGTTATAGAACTACTAAAGCTAGGGTGGATGAAGCTGTTAAATTATTCTCTCAAACTGATAGTATTGACACAGTAATAATGGCACCATATGATACTTACCTAGATAAGTTTAATAAAGCTGTAGATAAGTTGTTAGAAATTACTCCAACTGTTGATAGTGTTGATGGACTAGAAAGAGAAGAAGATATAAAAGAGTTTGTTTTAACATTTAGAGAGGTTGCTAAAATACTTGTTAGTTTAAAAACATTTAATCAATTTGATTTAGATAATGATGATACTGTTATTAATACTCAAATGTTTAAAGATTATAAAAGTAAATATTACGAGTTATACAGAAAAATTTCTAATGATAAGGAAAAAAGTTCAATTCTAAATGATGTTACATTCTCACTAGAACTAATTCAAACTGATAGAATTAATGTTTCATATATACTTAATTTAATTAGAAATGTTGATTTAACAGATGAAGAACAGAAGAAACGTGATATTGCAGATATTGAAAGTAAGTTAACAAATATTACAGATGATGAATTATTCTTAAAAGCAGATTTAATTAAGAGTTTCTTAAAATCTATTTTACCTGCACTAAAGGAAGACGATTCAATAGATGATGCTTTCAATGAACATATGAATAAAGAAAGAGAAAAAGAAATTGAAAAATTTGCATTAAATAATAAAATTAATTTGTATAAGTTAAATGAAATAATTAATGAGTATGAATATAGTAGTATTTTCCCAGATAAAGAAATAAACGAGGCTATTGATATAGATGATTATTGGGAAAGAAGAACTGTAAAAAATAAAGTAAAAGAATTTATTAAAAATATATTTAAGAAATTTTTATAGGAGGATGTTATGTCAAGAGAAGAAAAACAACAATCACAACAAGCAGAACTTCAAAAACAACTTTGGAGTATTGCTAATTCCCTAAGGGGAAATATGGATGCTAATGATTTCAAAAATTATATCTTAGGATTAATATTCTACAGATATTTATCTGAAAATTTAGTTAATTATGTTGAAAATGTAATGTTAAGAAATAAAATGAAATATGCTGATATGTTTAAGGATAAAGAACAAGCACAAGAATTTAAGTCTGATCTAATAGAGGAAGAAAATATAGGTTATTGTATTGAACCAGAGTATCTATGGAGTACATTAATTGATAACATTAAAACTGGTAAATTTGATATTTCAATGCTTGCTAAAGCAGTTAATGTTATATCAGAATCTACTTTAGGTAATGAATCAGAAGATGATTTCGAAAATTTATTTGAAGATATGGATTTAAACAACTCTAAATTAGGTAGAGGAGAGGCAGAAAGAACTAAACTAATTTCAACTATTATGTTAAAAATAGATGACATAGACTTTCATCATGAAGATGCTGAAATTGATGTTTTAGGGGATGCATATGAATACTTAATTTCAAATTTTGCAGCATCAGCTGGAAAGAAAGCAGGAGAATTCTATACACCACAACAAGTATCAAGAATTCTTGCTAAATTAGTTACGTTAAATAAATCAAAACTTCAAAATGTATATGATCCAACTTGTGGATCTGGATCATTACTTTTAAGAGTAGGTAAAGAATGTAAGGTAAGTTCATACTATGGACAAGAATTTAATTCTACAACTTACAACTTAGCTCGAATGAACATGTTATTACATGGAGTTTCATTTAAGCATTTTGATATTAAAAATGATGATACATTAGAAAGACCTAGACATTTAGATATGAAATTTGATGCAATAGTTGCTAATCCTCCATATTCTGCAAACTGGAGCGCTGATCCAAAGTTTATAGAAGATGAAAGATTTAGTGCTTATGGTAAATTAGCACCAAAATCGAAGGCAGACTTTGCTTTTATTCAACATATGATATACCAATTATCAGATAATGGAACTATGGCAGTAGTTCTTCCTCATGGAGTTTTATTTAGAGGAGCTTCCGAAGGAGTAATTAGAAAATATTTAATTGAAGAGAAAAACTATTTAGATGCAGTAATTGGATTACCAGCTAATATATTTTATGGAACAAGTATTCCAACTTGTATATTAGTATTTAAAAAATGTAGAGAAAATGAGGATAATATTTTGTTTATTGATGCATCAAAAGATTTTGAAGCTGGAAAAAATCAAAACAGATTAAGAGATGAAGATGTTGATAAAATTATTGAAACTTATAAAAATAGAGTTGAGATTGAAAAATATTGCCATGTTGCTCTAATGTCTGAAATAAAAGAAAATGAATATAATTTAAATATTCCTAGATATGTAGATACTTTTGAAGAGGAAGAAGAAATAGATATTAAAGCTGTTCAACAAGATCTTAAAGACATAGACAAACAAATAGCTGAAGTAGATAAAGAACTTAATGCTTATTTAAAAGAATTAGGATTGGAGGAAATTTAATGAATGAAATTAAATTAGGAAAACTTGAAAAGATAAAAGATCTAAGAAGTATTTGGAAAAATGAAGAATATGATTTTACACCTTGGTTAGCTAAAGAACAAAATATTAAACTATTAAGTGATGAACTAGGGATTTCAATAAAAGTTTTAAAGACAGAAGCTTCTGTCGGAAAATATTCTTTAGATATTCTAGCAGTTAACGAAGACACAAATGAAAATATTATTATTGAAAATCAACTTGAAATAACTAATCATGACCATTTAGGAAAAGTTCTTGTATATGGAGCTGGATATGATGCCAAAACAATTATTTGGATTGTAAAAGATTATAATGAAGAACACAAGCAAGCAATCGAATGGTTAAATGAGCATTCTGATGAAAATATAAATTTATTTTTGGTAAAAATTGAATTGTTTAAAATTGGAAATTCTGAGATAGCCCCTCATTTTGAAATAATAAGTCAACCAAATGACTGGACAAAAACTATTAGAAGTAATCAAAGCAATACGGAATTAACTGGAATGAAACTTGTTGATTTGAATTTTTGGCAAGGTTTTAGTGAGTATTTATCTGACAACAGAACTACATTTTCTATTAGAAAAGCTCAACCTCAACATTGGTATAGTTTAGCTATTGGTTCTAGCGATTGCCACATAGATTTAACTGTTAATAAAAATGGTGAAGTCGCTTGTTCCTTATGGATTGAAAATAATAAAAGTCTATACAATAAATTTTTTGAACATAAAAATGAAATAGAAACGGAATTAGGATATTCTGTTAAGTGGGATTATAAAGAAGGAAGTAAAGCTAGCAGTGTTGATATAAGAAGTGATTTTAGATTGGATTTAAAGAATAGTGATTTGTCAAAAGGATATGAATGGTTATTAAATAAAGCTGAAGATTTTAAAAGAGTATTTAGAAAATATTTATAACAAAAAGGATTTATACAAACAGAGAGTGTAAAATAAAGTGTGTAAGTTAGAAAAAAATGAATTAAGGAAAAAGAG